>JAKAQR010000039.1 GCA_021819725.1 Actinomycetes bacterium | reverse complement strand
AATCCTCGCCCGAGCCATCAGACCACTCAATATTGTGGAAACTGAAATGCCTGAATTTCTTCGAGTGCGGCCACAACACCCGAGACGCCCGCTTCAAAACTTCTCTTACCAGCCTCTGGAGACGCAGAAGTTGGATCTCCAATCACACCATTCGAGGACAGATCGGCAGCGGTCCAGCCAAAGGTAACCGGACCACCGAACCCAATCTTTGAATACCGACTCAACCAGTCAGGAATGCTTCGCTCCAGACGGTCAATATGAACAAGATCTGGCTTAAGGTACAACATCATGGAAGTCTCAGCCACTCCGCCATGAATTGCGAATCCACCTTCGCAATCGTTGGATACCACACTTACCTGATCGACCGGAAGATGAGGATGCACAAGGAACGTCATCAGACCATAACGTACCCGAAGTTCCCTCGACGCCACCCGCAATAAGGCGCTATTGCCTCCATGGCCATTGAGGAAGACCAGCTTTTCTACTCCCGCGCGAGCCAACGACGCTCCGAGATCGTCCAGGACCGCAAGAAGCGTCGTTGGGCTCAAGCTGATGGTTCCGGAAGCGTGCAGGTGCTCACTCGAAAGCCCGTAGGAGATTATAGGCAACAGAATCGATGCGGTTGGCGTTTCTCTAATCGCCTGTAGCGCCACTTCTTGTGCGATAAGAGAATCGGTCACCAGTGGAAGGTGCGGGCCATGCTGCTCTATACTACCGATGGGTTGAAGCACGAGGCTTGAGCCCGCCACCTCCTCAAGGTCGATACTCGAATAACTTGACCAAAGTCTCATGTCGGGACCCTAGGCGCCCTCTATTTCGAGCACGTATACGCCTGATTACAAAATTGGTTGACCAACAGATACTACTCGGGCGAGCCTACCTTAGACCGCAATCCCGACACGACTTTCCCTTGAGCGCCAGCCCAATTCTATAATCCCCTACTGAACGGATACCTACAGCATGAGGAACCGACCTCCTATGTAGGGCCTCTCGACTATCGCTAGAACGAATGCAGCCCTAGCGACCAAATTGCTAGTCAACCAATATTCATACAACAGAAACTTATTTGAAATAACCGCATCTTACAATTTCCATCCATGGAGCACCAGCACGCACGAGAGACCTTCCGGTATCCCCATAGTTCGAAAGGTCAATAATGCCGTCATATCTTCAAGAGCAGTGGTACGTCTGCTCCTGGTCCCACAGCCTCACCGACCAGCCAATCGGAACAAACCTGCTCAATGAGCGAGTTGTCCTCTGGCGTGATGGTACCGGTCGGGCCCGGGCCGCAGTTGATCAGTGTCCTCACCGCGGCACCCAACTCTCGCTGGGGAGCGTAGACGAATCAGGCTGCATAACCTGTCCCTATCACGGGTGGAGATTTGATTCCTCCGGCCGTTGTATAGAGGTTCCTCAAAATTCACCTGAAACCGCTATACCACGCAAGGCAGCGTTGACGTCCATCGCATGCGAGGAACGTTATGGGATGATCTGGCTTTGCCTCGGCGAACCTCATTTTTCGATTCCTAGCTTCCCCGAGTGGACCAATCCGCGTTTTCACCACGTCAGCTGTTCGCCGTACACATGGGAATGTAGCGCCGAGAGAATGCTCGAAAACTTCACCGACTTCGGTCATCTCGGATATCTACACGATGGTCTGCTTGGGCGGCGAGATGATCTCATCGTGCCGGAACACCAGGTCACATCGGAGGCTAACCAGCTTCGCTACCAGATGACCATGGTAGTACCGAACGCAGGCGAAAGCCTACCCGTTGCCAACTTTCGCGGCGAAAGCGGACTCCAAACTAACACCTATGTCGTAGATCTTCCCTACACGATCCACCTCCAAAGCTACTACCATGACACGCAATCTAGCCGCGTATTGTTTTTCTCAATACAACCGCATTCCGATGGGCGTGCAACTGGGTACTGCTACCAGTCCCGAGATTTTGACCTCGAGGCCGACGACTCTCCATTTGTGGAGTTCCAGGAGCTACTGGCCGCACAAGATCAACCAATTGTCGAGAGCCAACGGCCTGTCGCAGCGCCGCTCGATCTAACGAGCGAACTGCATCTCGGATTTGATCGTGTTGCAATCGCCTACCGAAGGGCTATGAAACGTCTCATGGAGACAGCATCTTCAACTCCAACCCGCGTCAATCACAAAGAGGAAGTCACATGTATGTAACCCAGCTCTCCGCCCTGCGCAACTATTGGTATGTGATCGCCCGCTCCGGAGACTCCACGCCGAAGTCTGTCCGCCTCTTTGGTCAGGACTACGTCTTGTGGCAAAGTGAAGGTGGTGAACCGGTGCTGACACAGCCCTTCTGTCCACACCGCGGCGCCGACCTGGCAACAGCAGCGATCGTCGTAGACAAGCTCATTTGTCCCTATCACGGGTGGCAGTTCGATATCAACGGGCGTTGTACAGCGATTCCACAACTCGACCCTGGTCTGCCGATTCCACCAAAGGCCAAACTAGCAACTTGGCCGGTCATCGAGAAATATGGCCTCTACTGGACCTGCGTCGGCAGGCCAGCCGTTCCAGGTCCACCGGCATGGTTGGAGGCCGATGAACTCCAGTGGGAAATCCACGTCGACTTCTTCGAACCCTGGAATGCTAGCGCTTTTCGAATCATCGACAACAATCTTGACCAGTCGCATCCGGCCTTCGTGCACCAAAACACCTTTGGGAACCCCAACGCGCCACTCGTACCTAAGTACGAGTTGCACCGAACTACCATGGGTTTTCGCTCAAGGATCCCACAGCAAGTGGGTGGAGTTGGGCCGCAGATGGGAATCGTGGATGAGGATCGGTCTTTCTCCCGCATCCAGGAGGCCGAGCTGCTAGGACCACTACACACAAGGATTCGTTTGGAGTACGGCGGAAGCCCTCCGGATTACTGCTTCTACAGCACGGCCACACCAGTCGACGATACGCACTCCATTTACATACGCTGTTCAGCTCTTGCAGGTGATTCAACAAGCCAGCCCTACGAACTCTTCCATAGCTACAGCCGCCGAGTTGTAGACGAAGATCGGCTTGTCCTGGAGGCCACCAATGCCGACTTCCCCATCGACATTAAGAGCGAGGTGCACCTGCGTTGTGATCTCACTACATTGGAGTACCGTAAAGTCCTCGCTCGCATCGACCGAACCGACGTAGGCCAAGCCTCCACAAAGCTTGGAGATGCACCAGGTGACCTGCGCCAGACAAGCCCCTAACCTCTCACAGCCAGCGATCTCAGTAGTCGCCTGACTCAATATCGCTTTTGGCCTGCACAAGACCTCATTGCGAACCAACTCCTCGGCAAGCCAACGGAGTCTCCGCAAACGTAAAGTCACCCAACCGGTACCCGTCCCAGATCCGGCATGGTGTAAATCCACGACGCTACAACTCGTAGCTCCTAATCGCCAACAAGATGCCGCCCGTATCAGACGGCGACATTAGGCTTTCACGCACTACATCCAACCCGATTACTGCATCACCACCTGACGAACACATCGCTATTACACACAGTCTCTACCAATTGTGCGCATAGCTCCCGGGCCGACCTGTCCAATAACGTCCCATCACAACCGAACTTCGAATCGGCCTGATTTACGTAAATTTCCGGCCGATCAAGTACCTTAGCCCCAGTCGCATGAAGAACCTGTCGTAGTTGAGCCTGCGCCCGAACAGTTCCATAGAGACCGGGCGCTGCTCCAACCAATGCAACCAACCTCCCGGCAAGCACACTCTGTCCTCTAGGCCGTGAAAGCAGGTCAAGGGCATTCTTCATAGAGGCAGAAAACGAATAATTATGCTCAGGACTGGCCAAGATCACAGCATCCGCGCGCCCAACCTTGTATCTCAGCTCTGCTAGGTATGCAGGAACATTTTCGTCCTCACTTACCTGATCATAAAGCGGCAGTACTGAAAGATTATCAACGACCTCGAACTCGATATCCTTCGGGAAAAACTCTGATAGAGAACGCAAGAGTGCGGTATTCAACGACCCATCCCGTGCACTTCCCGATATGCCCAACACATACATAATGCCACTCCAAACAACAAAACTCCAGATGCGCCCTAAGGACCACTCACTCTGATACTGGACCGCGCACCAGACTTGCTCGTCTCAATTCATAGCTCGTAGATTTCAACCCGACCAAACTCAACCATTATCAAGTCAAACCAGATCCCAATACAAAGCAAATCTTACACCAAAACAATAACCCCACAACCAACACGCTCTCACTACACCAAGCCTCGTAACTACTACGTTGCCAAGGGTCATCAATCTATTGCTAACATCCTGTGTCAACCACTGGTGTGTCAGCTACTGATCCAATCCATCACGTCGTTGCCAAGAAAGCGCCACTCTCATACACAACCTGCAATCCACCATTTGAACTGCCCTAGAACACTTCATTGTTTGTACGGCAATTCAGGCCATAGTTAATCACATCGCACGACATGAAAACATCTCATAATCAACCTCGTCAAAGGTGGTAGGCACTCCCGACTCGATCAAGGCCGCAAAACCATCATCGGGGCTCATAGTAGTGATAGCGTAGAGCTTGTACTCTCTCCTATTGACAATTCGATGTTGCGACATAGGCGGTAACACAAGGAACCCACCTGCAGAAACCTCAATCTCATCGCCATCACAGATGGCTGTACCACTTCCATGAAGGAAAAAGAAACTTTCGAATGAGCGAGGATGGCTATTCAATGGTTGTGCACCGCCCGGATCCCATACTTCAAAGACTACCGACGTATCGTGCTCTAATGTCGGAAATTTCAGAACAGCAAGCTTCACCGAATCGTCCGCTGAAATCCGAAAGGGGTGCAACAACCGTACGTCAACATAACTCGGCTCCCTCATACACGACCTCCAGCACCAAACTTAGCATTAATTGCCTCTATAATTGACACACCGCATGCGACAAAGCCGAAACATTGAACAACATTATAGTATGTCGCCTCCGAACAAAACGAGGGTGACGTCGTGGCACTACAGTCACGAAGCAGGATCACATCATATCCAAGACTCGCGGCATCGATCAACGTGGAATACACACACTGATCGACATTCACTCCAGCGAACAAGACCGTTGTTACGTGCAGGTTGCGTAGAATACCATCGAGTTCAGTATCGTGAAACCCACTCATACGATACTTGTCAACTCGGATGTCATTGTCGGCTCGGACCAATTCGTCCACCGGGGCCGCCGACCAACTTCCACGCTGTAAGACCGCCGATCCCGAATGCGGTAGCGGGTCTCCTATCCCCGTGCTCTCCCCATCTGGATTGTATACGTGGAGCACGCCCGGAGGAAGATTAGCCCGATCAGCTCGATTACCCCAGTTCAACCAAATGATGGGCACCTCCATAGTTCGAAGGGCTGTAGTTACTCGATTGATCTTTGGTACTAAACCTGAGGGTTCGCGAACATCGACCCCGATATGGTCCAACCAGCCACCAAGGCTACAAAAATCATTCTGCATATCGACTACGATCAGGGCAGCTGCGGACAAATCCAACTCAACCACCTGCGAGTCGGTCCCTACTTCCACAACGCGGGCAATCCGCGAATCGCGAACTAACGAGACTCGCTCCGCGCTCACCTCCCAAGTATTGCCCGACCACCCAAGGCGCGACATCTTCTCCTCCCGATGAATCAATATTCCGATTCGATTGTGCGGTCGTTCTTCAGCGCAACCACTCAATCAACGTGACATCGAGCAAATTCGATCAACCGCTCGTCGTCTCCCGCTCGACCCAGAAACGCCACACCCACTGGCAATCCGTCAACCTCTGCCAGTGGTAGCACGAGTTGAGGAACACCACCGAGACTCGCTGGGGAGTTCAACGCGAAATTTGCAGTACGCACCCTTTCCTTCTCGTCGTCGTCAAGGTCCAGAAGCGGCGCAGGACCGCCCGTTGCCGGGAAAACTAGTATCGCGTCCTCACCCAGAAGCGCTGTGATCACAGCTTCTAGTCTGCGTCGTTGGCCAGCGAAGGTGGCATCCTCCACGCGCGGGGCCGTCTTAGCCATCGCAAAGCGTGCCGCAACCCCCGGCCCAAAGTTCGGTCGTCGCCCGCTAATCCAATCTCCGTGCGTTTGCCACACCTCTGACAGTTGGCGAGCCCGAAAAGCGTCCCTGCAAGCATCCACTGCTGCAGGGCCAAGCAGTTCGCCGTGCTCCAACATCAGTCCTCTCTGCTTGGCGAAACGGTACACTGCCTCTAGCACTGCGTCAGAGACTCGAGAGTCTGCCTTACCGAACAGATCAAGGCTCAAAATCAGTCGCTTCACACTGGTCGAGCCCTCTCCTTCTTCTTGCCGCGGGGCCAATAGTGCCGTCAGAGCTCCAGATAACACACGAATCGAGTCCGCGAAGATACCGACGGTATCAAAGCTGGGGGCCAACGGAACGGTACCAGCCAGCGAGATCCTGCCAAACGTCGGCCGAAAACCAATGATGCCGCAATACGACGCCGGGACCCGAGTGGAACCTGCTGTGTCTGTGCCCAGAGCCAATGGCACGGTGCCGGTAGCCACGGCTACCGCAGAGCCGGCCGAGGAGCCGCCGGGAATCCGCCCGGGAGCCCTCGGGTTACAAGGTGTACCATAATGAACGTTGGTGCCCGCCAAGCTAAAAGCAAGTTCATCCGTGATAGTCTTCCCCCAGAGATCCGCGCCAGCCCCGAGCAATCCCGCCACAGCTGACGAATGGTAGACCGCCGGCTGAGCCTCTTGTAGCCACTCAGGCGACCCAGCCCCAGTCCTCTCGCCAGCGACATCAAAAAGATCCTTGGCGGCAAAGGTGACACCCTTAAGCGGGCCATCACCGGCGCCATGCTCAAGCAGCGTGGGCCCAACAATGAAGCCAGTCCCCAGATCGGCACGATGGCCTCTCGGGAGCAGCCTCGGCTTCACGCTGAGCACCCGTCGGCAGCCCAGTCATGAATCGCCCTAAGACGACCGTGCATCTCCGTAGCGACCTCGGCGTCCGAAAGCCTAACCGATACACCTTCCTTGCTCACGCACCGACCTCCAATCCAAACCTGCTTAAGATTTCGCAAGCCACACGCGAGTACGTACGTAGCAATGGGATTCCACACCGGGCCCGTATCAGGTGTACTCGGATCCACAATGACGAAATCCGCAAACTTGCCAGGAGCCAAACTTCCAACTCGATCATCAAGTCCTAAAACCTCGGCGGATCCCAGTGTATGCAATCGAAGTATCTCCTTCACACTGAGTACCTCCGGATCTCGATACCAAGCTCGTTGCGTGTAGAGGCCAATACGCATGTTCTGCCAGGGATCCGAAATATCCGTGCATGACTGGTCGTCAAGACCGATCCCTACACGCAAGCCAGCCCTCCGATAACCTGGAATATCCGCTACCCCTGACCCCAATCGCCCATTCGAAGTCGGCTGCCATGACATCGCACATCCAGCCTCGGCCGCTACCTCGACAATCTCGGGAGTTGTATGGATAAAGTGACCAAAAATCAACCCCCTTCCAAGCGTCCCAGCATCGCGATACCACCAAAACCGCTCCTGCTGTTGATCGATCGAATATGGCGTCTCCAATAGGTGAGGCTGATTGATAATCTGATACCGCTCCATCAACAATGTTTCCAACTCCGCACTTGCACGCGACGCCGCCCACTGAATCCCTCCAGAAATCGCCATGCCAAGAAATGTATCTAACTTCTCATAGCGTTCCGCAAAGGTGACCGTCTCCGTGAACCGATCAACAATTTCTTCGATTGTACCTGTCGAGTCATCAAGCATAATGCTATTAACGAATCGAATCCCCGCGTCAACTTTTGCCCTAATCTGTGCTTCCGCAAAACCGGCCGGTCTGAGCAGTCCCCCATACGTCCCATCGCCGCCTGATAGTGCATGAAACGGCAAACGGCTTGACGTGAAATCATAAGCTGTTGTGATCCCATTATTAATGAAATCGAGTGCACCATGCAACGTACACCAGTAGATATCGTCACTTGAGGCGTACTGAGTGTATCTCGTCATGGCCTCAATCCACCCATATAACGAACACTCAATACCTAGGCCACGAGAACCGCTTGTAAACAAATGACTATGCGACGAGACAAACCCCGGAGCCACAAACGCACCGTGCGCGTCTACAACCTCCCCGCCAGCCGGAGCATCACCAGTCCCGAGGGCAATAATCACACCGTCGCTACCAGCGCTCAGCCAACCATTGACCACCTCCGGCATAGACGGATCCATAGGCAATATCATGCCATTGACAACCACTACAGCCGGAACTCTAGCACTCATCCCGAACCCCATTCATTCTCACCCTGTGGTTCCTGCAAGAATCCTTGACAAGCATCACATGCGACCTACCCCGGCAGCTTCACACTGGGATCTATAAAGCGATTCGTCGCTACATCCGATGCGCTAACCCCTGGAAGATAATTCGTCGAACCCTGTTTAGCATATATCGGAACCAGCGTAGAGATGTTCGCCTGAATTCTCGAAAGGTTCAAACCCCCAATAGGCCCCTTGCCTCCTTGTGAGTTCCCGACCAGATCGTATTTCAGCATCGTCCGTACAGCCGCCTTGCTATACGCCAGGGATGTAGACCAATAACTTGCACCGAACCCACCACTATTGAATTTGTTCAAAACCTTGTTGACGACGCTTGGATGCTGGATGTAATCTACTGCTGCCTGCTGTATCATTGGGACCAACTTCGTGAGACACGCTGACATAGCCGGCAATCGATTCTTTGCCACCTCAACGACCTCATCATAGTCATTCAAACCATAGTGTGAAATAAAGCTAAAGTGCACAGGCTTATTCCATGCGGGAGTATTGTGCTGAAGATTGTAGACTTCCGAAGTAGCATATCCTTGTTGGATGATCATACCGTTACCTGTAGCAAACTTAGCAAGATCCCCAGCATAACCACCTATGAATGCACTCTCAGGCACTCCTTTAGAGATCAGGAACTGCACATACGCAGTCTGGAGAGACGCTACATAAAAATGCGCTCCCTTTTTTGCAGCAGCGATTAGAGAATGTATCGTGCTTAAATTTGGAAACGTCTTTGGATCCGATATGAACACGAGCGGGTCATGTTCCTGTAACGCTACAACTCCTACAGCCGGGAATTTCTTCGACAGCTGGATCACCGTATCCAGGCTACCCATACCAAGGTCAGGCGTGACGCGTATCACCGGATTTCCTGCATAAAGTGCCGTAGGCTCCGGCAAATAGTTGTCTCCTGGCCCGCCAGCAATAATCTCCATCTTGATACCGGTGGACCCCAGTGGACCCGTATAGGTATACTGCGCCATCTTCCCCCCTGCACCGATCAGTTCCCAAAGAGCACCATGATCAGGCTCCGGTAGCCAATTCGTCTGCACAATAAGTGGGTTCGGACATACTTTGGAAAGATTCGTCGTGAAATGGGTCGCCTGGAACGACCTCGCTGATGCCACAGGAGTGGTCGAACTCGCCGATGTCGCCGAAGAAGTCCCACAAGCGGCAAGCAGACTACCGCCGACAACTCCAAAGGCAACCATGGTGAAACTACAGCGCATAAATCGGGATCTCAAAGCACCCTTCTGATGGCCATTCCTGCGCATACCAACTCCTTTCTCTGGTGCCCAACAACCCACTCTCAGCGTCCCACCTGGGCCGACTCGTGCCATGAGCGGAGCACGCGACTGCTCGTCCAAGTGAAGATGGAATAGAATGCGATTCCGAGCAAGGACGAAAGAATCAAAGCGCCATACAGTCGGTTGTACTCAACTTGATCTAGGTACTGCAAAAGACGCATACCCAGGCCAGGGACTCCCGCTTGGAAAAATTCCTCGCCAACGATCGCACCGATTACAGCCAGTCCAGCTGCGATTCGAAAGCTCGTAAAAAGCTGTGGCAACGCACTGGGAAACGCCAACCTCCAAAACCGAGTCCACCAACTCGTCCGCTGCAATCGAAACAGGTCCTCGAGTCCCGCATCGACTGAACGGAGTCCAAGCAGGAAGTTGGCTGGTATTGGAAAGAAGGCAATTAGGACAACCACAATGCCTTTCGCGACATAGCTATAGCCAAGAATGACTGCGATGAGTGGCGCGACCGCAAGAACAGGCACTGCCTGCAGCGCGACAAGATACGGAAATCCTGCGCGTTCCAGCCAACTGAACCGATACATGACAGCGGCGACAAGCATTCCGGCAAGCATTGCAACGATCAAGCCGCCTAGGGCCAACCCTGCGGTTCGGAGGAAGGATGGAAGTATCTGGCTATAGGCATCCCGTGCGAGCAGCCCATGTATCAGGACACTCTGAGGTGGGGGAAGGAGAAATTTCCGGCTGCCCGCGAGCGAGGCCGAGATGAGTTCCCAGACGCCGAGGATGACGAAGAAAAACGCAACCGGAGGCACCAAGGCGCGCCGTCGTCGAGAGGTCCTAACCACCGGTACCGTCGACCGGGATCGAACTGCCCTTGAAACAAGTGGATTTGCAAGCTGCATTACGCAATCGCCTCTCGAAGATCGGAAGATATTTGACCAGCGACGCGCGAAAACTCCGCAGAGAACCGCACTTCAGGGGTTCGAGGATAAGAAAATGGAACCACATGTTCGGCGACAATCCGGCCCGGACGCGAGGACATCACTACTACTCGAGTTGCGAGGTAAACCGCCTCGTAAATCGAGTGGGTCACAAACAACGCAGCGAAGCGCTTCGACTGGAACACGGAAAGCAACTCGTCGTTGAGCCGTTCACGAGTGATCTCATCGAGAGCCCCAAAGGGTTCGTCGAAGAGGAATACTCTTGGATCGATGGTGAGCGAGCGAGCCAGTGAGACCCTCATTCGCATGCCACCAGAGAGCCGACGTGGGTGATGTCGTTCAAAGCCTGTCAGTCCGACAAGCTCGATAGCGCTCCGGGCGAGCTCGTTACGCTCCTCCTTGGGGATTCGACGAAGTTGGGCAAGGAGCTCGACATTCTGTTGAACATTGCGCCAAGGCAGCAGTGTCGAGTCCTGAAATACGTAGCCAAGGTGACTGAGATCTACCTGCACCGAGCCTCGCGTGGGAGCTATCAAACCAGAAGCGCATCGCAACAAGCTCGACTTCCCACATCCCGAAGGTCCCACGATCGCTACGAATTCGCCTGACGCGACATCGAGGCTGATGTCGCGCACGGCAACGGTTCCATCTGGATAGGTCAAATCAACCTGACTGAATCGGAGCGCAGGCACCACCGGAGCAGTATCCTGACTAGTAGCAGTCGATAGCGCCAAAGATGGAGCCTGCATCACTTGGTCACCTCAGTTTTCAATCCGGCGCTCGCGGAACGTGGATCTAGACGAACACCGATCCTCGGCAAAACATCCTCGGCAACCAGATGAAGCTGCTCGTTCATCTGTTCACGGGTAAGTCCAGGCAGATCAGGAAAACAAACGAGGTGTTGCAGCGAAAGTACCTCGCACCAGCGCCCCAGTTGATCCGCCACCTCTTCAACCGAACCAATCGCCATAGCGCCGCACGCCACTGACTCCTCCAGGGAAGGTCGAAAGTCGAACGGAACTCCGGTGCGGAAGCGAGAAAAGCGTCCGTATGGACTCAAAAACTTTACGAACTCATCATGACCCGGACGTCCATGAGCGCGCGCCTCGGCGCTAGTTCGCCCTACGTGTATCGGTAGCTGCAGACACCGTCTTTCACCGGCTCCGATCGTGCTACCAGCCTCTTGAGCTACCAAGGCGAACTGATCCCAACTCTCCCTTATCGCATCGAAGGGGGCCATCGCAAACACACCCGTAAATCCCTGCGATGCGACATAGCGCAACGTAGCAGGCGACCCAACCGGTTGGAAGATCTCAACAGGCTGATGTATCGGCCTTGGGATCAGGGTGAGCTCGGTTACCGTTTCGCCTCTATCAGGAATTCCCGGCGGTGGAAAGGCAAAATATTTACCGGAATAACTGAATCTCTCGGAGACCCAAGCTAACCGTATTACATCCATAGCTTCTTCAAATAACTCACGATTGATACGGTCCGCTTCACGCGACATTGCATTATCCCCACTTGCCACAACTGCACCAAGCGTCTGAGACTCGCGGGGGACCGTTCCTCGTCCAACGCCAAATACCATGCGCCCTCCGGTCAATATATCTGCCATAGCGAAGTCCTCCGCCAGGCGCAACGGGTGCCACTGAGGTACTATATTAAACATCTGGCCAAAGCGCAACCGCTTGGTTAATCCAGCCAGATGCAGTCCGAAGAGAATGAGGTTTGGTGTGACCTCATACCCCTCATACTGAAAGTGGTGCTCTGTCAGCCACATCGTATCAAAACCTAAGGTGTCCGCGAGAGTCGCCCAGACTACGAGATTCTCATAGCCGGCGACAACATCATCAATTGAAGCCCGCCGGTCGGTTGGTAACGGTAATCCAGCCCCTGGATCTGGAAAGGGAACAGATCCATAGAAGTGAACATCAACTCTCATGAGTAGATAGTCTGATCCACTCAGATTACAGGCGTGTCTTGACAACATTGCGATTGTGTAAATCGGCGGCACACGAGGGTACGACCACTCGCAACGCCATACAAGAACGGTTAACAGAGCATTCAAAAAGCCTATACATCCTGGCAACATGTGCGTCGTAGATTCTTCCAATGGAAGAGCATCATCTAGCTAACAATATCAATATCGCCATCTCCAAACCCGGGGCCGTGGAGCGAATCCGGACAGACAGTAACGGTGGGTCTCATCCACGACCCGAACACATTCGAGGTTCTCACTCGGCCATTATCGAAGCCCTCTCTGACGTTTAGCAGGAAACCATGCAAAAGATCATCGATCAAGCGATCAATAACAGATGACCACCTGGGCTGTGGGAACTACTGAGAGGCTCTTAATTCATGCAACTCCTGGCATCACCGAACTGGAACCATCTATGGACTTCGCGGCGCACATCGACCTTAGAGGCGATTCGTCTGCTACGAACAGGCGATGCGCCAGACCGCAGCGGACCACATGCGAGCCTCTCAAGCCAAACCATGGTTGTCTTCTGGCCCCTCTCGACAGCGCCGACAAGCTACTCGTGATTCTGTGCTGTCAGTGGTGTCGGACTAAGCAAGATCTTCAAGCAGTCAGCACCCAACAAGAGTTGGCAATCCCACGCAGCCCAGCCCTCGCCGCAAGGACCAGTGCCATGCGTACTCCGGAGCAATGCACCCCCAGAGGAGATCAACGGCAATACGCCTCGCTCATGGCGCCTATTTCCGTGTCCGCAAAATCCAAAGCAAGAACCATGCCCAGTGTCCTGTCCTGGCCTGTTTGGGGTGAACCGCTGAGGAAGCCATCGGCCACAGGCTACCCCTGGCAAATCAGCGAAGTCTCTGAGAAGAGGCAGCTACCCAGATGCCGAACAATAAGATCAGTCCCGCAGATCAAATCATCCGAAGCGGTTGACACATTCAAACCAGCACCAATTCTCAACGTCACCTCGCTCACAATCTACGCACCGAACCTCCAGATCACTCACCGAGCAGCCCCAGCCAGCCATATCAGCACCCGCCGCGATGCCAAGAGTGGCAAAAGGTACGAGGCCAAACTTGTCTTCGAATCCCGGATTTACCCCCTTGCGAAAACTGTCGAACCCATGAGCAGCCCGGCTCTCAAGTATCACAGACAATCCATAACACCAAACCTAAGGTCTATCAGCGATCGAGTCATCGAAAACATGCAATATCCGAGTTTCTGGCTCGACGCCTTCTGGTACCTACCTACCCTCGCCTCACGTGCCTCGAAGGCCGTCAACCCACTTGACGCCAAGAAAACAACTTCGACTGGTGCACCACACAGGTGCCCCGACAAGTTCATCGCCCACCGGCCACCAATATGTATTCGCCAACACTTCCGAGCGCAGTCGATCTCTGCGTCTCCAACCACTCCTCACAGATCTGCGTGGCTCTGTTGACTACCATGAGTGCTCCCGCAGAAGTGGCGCACCACCGACTAATCCTCAGAGGTGGTAACCTAGCTGACGGTTCGCGCTGTGACATCGCGATCGAGCAAGATACGGGCCTCATTGTCGAGGTTGGAGGACTCACCATCAACGTCAACGACACTGTCGAGTCTTGTGAAGGCATGATGATTCTTCCGGCACCCGTTGAACCCCATGCACACCTAGACAAGGCGCTACTCGCAAACCGGTCCGACGTTCCCATTAATCAAAGCGGTGATCTCATCAGCGCGATCTCTATCACCAACTCGGTCACCTTCGATCCCCTCGACACCAACAACCGAGCGCGTGCAGCCCTTCTCACGCTTGTCCGCAACGGAGCCACCACCGTCAGAACACATGTCGACGTTCGAGAGCCTATCGGAATTCGCTCTCTCGAAGTGTTATTGTCCCTGGCAAACGAGTTCCGCAGCTCAGGATTAGCGGACATCCAGATTACCTGTCTTCTCGGTTCCCAGGTAACTGGCTCACTTGGACACGCAAATCGTCGCCTATTGGAATCGGCATTGGCGGCCGGCGCGAACGTCGTTGGAGGGTGCCCATACCTCGACTCAAATCCATACGCAGCAACCGAACTACTCCTTCGTGCCGCTCAAGAGGCTGGAATCCCTTGTGACTTTCATACCGACGAGACACTAGACCCGTCCGTGCTTACCGTAATCGACCTTATCAAGGCAGTCGAACGGTTGCACTTCGATCAAGGCGTGTCAGCGAGTCATTGTGTCAGTCTCGGCGTGCAGTCAGAGCAGGTACAACGATCAGTGGCAGATCGGCTCGCAGAGCTCAAGATCTCCGTCATCACGCTTCCACAGACCAACCTTTCGCTCCAGTCCCGTCGCATCGCCTCAGCCCCTCCGCGTGCCATGGCCCCCACCGCACACTTGGCGTCCGTTGGTGTAAATGTAGCCGCAGGTGCAGACAATGTTCGGGATCCGTTCTGTCCCATCGGACGACTGGATCCCGTTGAGACAGCCTCGCTCATGGTGCTGGCAGCCCACCGAGATCCCCAACAGGCATGGGAGCACTGCAGTACAAACGCCCGTATCGCGATAGGAGCGCCGGAGATACGAATCCAGCCAGGATATCCTGCAGAACTGGTTGCAATCAAGGGAACCTCTCTCACCGACGTCATTGCATCAGGTTCCCAGGAGCGCATCGTAATCCATAATGGCCACGTCATCTCACGGACGCGTGTCGTTAGCGAGATCAGCTATCCAAAACCATGACCATCATGCTCGGAATTCCTTGTCTGAGCTCGAACACAAACTACAAATAAGGACTCCCGATGGACTTAATTTTCCAAAGTGCGAAGGCGATCACTCGTATGATCCTTAGTGGAGATGTGTCCGCCAGAGAAGTTCTCTCTGCCCATCTCGATCAAATTGATAGATTCAACGATGCGGTCAATGCCGTCGTCGCGATCGACCGCGCTGATGCCTTCCGCACAGCCGACGATATAGATACCAGACTCGCAGACGGTGAACCAGTCGGCATCCTTGCAGGGGTACCGATCACCATCAAAGAGGCGTTTGATTGTCGTGGCTTACCAGCCACCTGCGGAATGGCGCGCTACCGCAGTCGAGTGGCCATCGGGGATGCTCCCGCCGTGGCCACACTGCGACAAGCCGATGCGGTTATCATCGGGAAATCTAACGTTCCGACGCAACTCCAAGGACATCACTCGATCAATCCGCTGTACGGGGAGACAAAGAACCCATGGGATACCAGACGAGCTGCTGGTGGCTCTTCCGGTGGCTCGGCCGCGGCCGTTGCCTCCGGTTTTAGCGTCTTTGACCTTGCAAGTGATCTCCACGGTTCCATACGATTGCCAGCCTCGTGGTGCGGCGTCATCGGGTTTCGGCCATCTCCAGGCTTTATCTCCAAACGCGGACACCTCCCCTGGCCACCCCATGGACAGCTGGAACCTCCGGCATCCGTCGCAGGTCCAATTGCCCGCTCAATCGAGGATATTCAGCTTGCAGTACGGGTATTGTCACGAGGCGCGATAGGGAACTCCTACGTTGGCTCACACCAACGCCCAACAACCATCAATGTGTGGGCTCCATCTCCGGAGCTGCCAGTCGACAGTGAGACATACAGTGTGATTTCTGATGCGGTAGACCTGCTAGCGAGGCACGGATGGAGGATACGTTCTTATCGCCCTCCAATGGAAATCCACAAGATGATCGACTTAGGTTGGCGTCTGGCGAAGGCCGAGATCACCCGCGGTCTTACCGAAGAGCAGTGGAGTGAGCAGCTATCCCACCCGATAGACGTACGCACCTACTTGGCCGACCTAGAAAGTCAGCTCCAACTCAAGACTCTTGCGCGAGACTCACTTGAGCCTGACGCACTTCTTTTGAGCCCCGCTACACCCACTCCTTCAATCCGGACCGACGAAATCGGGATGACAATCAGACTCGATAGCGATCTCTACGATGCCTACGCTCTTTGGAGTTGGAGTCTGGCCACCTCTGTCATGCAACTACCCTCCGCTACTCTACCGACACCCAAGACTGCCGATGGACTCCCTATCGGTGTCCAAATCACCGCGGCCCCCGGGCAGGATGACCGACTTCTGAATGGGTGTGCGAATATTATGGACACCTTCGGCCCCGTAAACAACCCGCCAATGGATAATCTCATCTATCCAGGTCAATGATCGGATGATAAGGACTGAACTGGTCTCGCCGTTTCGAAGCGTAACTCTACCCTCACTCCCTCGAGGGGTACTGCGCCGTGGAGGCACCTTGAGCGTGACCGTCTGGTGTCTTCCCTCAGAAAAAGAGTCGATCTACCTCCAATTCGGCTCGTATATTTACCAGATCGCTTGTCGTTGGCTCAAATGGAAAGTCACGGAACTGTTCGGTTGGCCGGTATGAGCCGTATGGTCTCGTGCAACCTGGCTCACCGTTCTCACCGGGACAGCCGTTGGTCATGAAGGCAAGTCCTTGGTTCGCAGTCTCTACCACCAGATCAGCATGCACTGCTCGCACACCAGTCAGGGACCCCTCCTCTGAGAATCGGAAATCGTCGCCCCGAAAGCCCTCCTTCTCGACTAAGTGCTTGACGAGTTGTATCCTGCGCCAACGCGTGATCGTGGACTTGGGCACCAGACCCATCCGGGAGTCTGGCTCCGGATTGAAACAGAACAGATAAGGAAAAATCTGCCGATCGACCAGCCGAACGAAAAGGTCAACCAAGTCCTGATCGCTCTCACCCAGCCCAACGAGCGTATGACAGTTGACCTTCCAGGGACCAAAGATCTCCCTAGCATCGTCAACAACATTCCAGTACTTCTTCCAGGAAAGGCCCGCACCCCCTGCGGGAACATCGGTGCGAATAGACCGGAAGAGTCGCTCCGTGACCGCATCGAGTCCAATGCCTATCATGTCGACACCTGCATCGTAGAATCGCTCCAATCGCCGTCGGTTCAGCGTCGGAGGCGCCACCAAGATCGATAGCGGAGTCCGAACCTTTGCGTTGATCCTCGAAGTGATCTCCAAGCTATCCTCGAATGCGTATGGCGACGTCACCATCGAAATACAAAGACGCGTGAGTCTGTCTTCGACAGCCGCCATCCGATCGACAAGGTCGTCAGTGCGTACCAGGGGCCACTCCACGCGTATAAACGACTTATCCTCATAATCTCCCGGCCGAGTTCGAGCCAAGCCGCAGTAGCCGCAATCACTTCTGCACCCATCCTCATAGTTCAACAGAAGATTGATACCACCAAAATCAAAGTCGCGACCAAAGCGACCCGATCGGAAGCCCAGTGCAATTGCTGAGGCCGCAGAGATTCGGACCCACTCAGGGCTCTCCTGGCCAGATGACCTCCGATTTCGCGAGCGTAATGTCATCGCAGTTCCCGTCGTCACTTCACACCCCCCTCTGGTAGATAGCAAGAACCAATCCGAAATGGCATGGCGTCTCCGCCGATCCACGACACCGCGAATGCCTCACCAAGTGCTCTTCGATCAACCAGATCACCAAGCACCTCTGACACCACATCAGCCAGATGGACGCTACTCAACGGCTGCCACCGCAATGCCTTGGGCAATGCCGAGAGACGGGAGTCAGAATCGATGAAATCTCCGGTCACCGATGCGTCCCTCACAGCAGCCCCTGCAATCCGCAGAACCAGTTGCACTGTTCCAAGTGTTGTCCGGAAAGTCACGAGGTGTTCCGCGGGGGTCACACCATCGCGAGAAAAAATCCACGACGACTGTGAGTACTTGTGTGCCAGCAAATCACTCGCAATCGCAAGTTCGTAGTCGTCCGGACGCTCTCGACTGACTCCCGTCACGCCCATGGCAGGCGGAAGCGCTAACGAAAACTCCTCGATGAGGTCCGATCCAAACACCGACCTGTTCAACAACTCGCTGAGTGTCACGGTTCGCTGAGCCAATTCTGCCTGGAGCTTCGACTCGGCCTTAACAGCCGGTGTCCTCAGGACAGCCGTCATTACTTGAGTGTCCAAGCTCCCGAGCACGCTGGCGTGACAGAGTGTTCCGCCTCTGGGCGTGCGGAAAATTCCCAACCCAGCTACTTTCCTCCCAGTAACCTCGAGATCATTCTTGCCGGCTAGGCTCGCCTGGATCCCCAAGTGGCCTAGCGTTGTCGCAAGAACTCCGCCGAAGGACTCGAGTACCTGACGCGGGGTCGATGGATTCTCTTCTTTGAACACCAACGCGATTCCCAGCTGACCCGATCCCATGACAATGGTGCCACCACCCGTTGGGCGCCTGTTGATGTCCAGATGGCGAATCGTCACCTCATCGAGGTCGATCTCCGCCTCCACCCGTTGATACCGGCCCACCAAGACAGCATGGTCGGAGTAGGTATAGAGCCGAAGAGTGGTGTTCCCGTTCTCCTCGCACCGCCGAACAAGTGCCTCGTCGAGTGCCAAACCCTCCGCGGCGCTGACGCCATGGTCAACGATAAGCCGCAATGGACCCACCATTAGGAAACCCGAACCTCGACGAGCTTCTCGCCAACCGCCTGTGCCCAGCTCATAGAGCAACACCACTCGTAGAGTTCGGGCTCAAGTCCCTTGGAGCGAGCATATGCTATTGCTCCTTCAGCCGGATACGCGATCCCATTTAGACCAACATCGATGGCAGCCTCATCGAGCCTCATCTTCAAATCGCCCATTGGGCGCGCACAACCAAGGTTGACCTTGGTTGCAGCCATAGATTGTCTGGCAGCGACAAAAATCTTCGTGACGTCATCACAACTTGGCGGAGGGATGTCGGCCATCGGCGTCCCGATCAACGGCGTCAGCACCACCAGTATGACGGTGTCTACTCGGTGATTGGCGATCATCTCCAGTGCGCGGTACTCTCCGAGAATCCTCCCATAGTGGAGGCCAATGACAACGTGGGGGATAATTCTGAGCCCGGCAGCATCGAGTCGGGAGAGCGACAAGTCGAAGTCGGAAGCCACCAGTGGGAGGTGATACACCTGCTGTACCGTCTCATCAGCTCCAATGATGTCGAGCATCACGGCATCCACACCAGCCTGTGCAAGGTCGTCAGCCAGAGATGGAGAAACCACGCCGGAATGGGCAACTACCTTGAGGCCAAGCTCTTCCTTGATCCGAGGCACGAGTTTCAAGTGACGTCGTAACGGAACCCCTCCAGACTTGGTCGATCCACCCGAGATCAGGATCCCCTCCGTACCTTCGGACTTCAGGCGAGATGCCAGTTCGAACAGGTTCTCGCCGAGACGAACGGATATCATTCCTTCCAAAACCTTTGTCTGGCAGTGATCGCAGTTCAGTGCGCAACTCTGACCCGTTACCGAAATCGGCAAAAAGCGCCGAGAGTTCTTCGGCCGCCACTCGCTGGTCTGCCAGCGCTTCAGCCCCGGGGCATAAAACTCTATCCTATTCCCGAAGATATCAACTCGCCGCTCAAACAGGTCTACCACGACAATACCCCTGCTCTTTTATATGTTTCCACCCGCTCCTCAAAATCCTTTGTCACGTCGGTTGGATGGACGAGTGTGGCCAACTCCTCCGATTGGACTCCCGCCAATTCAAATAGCCACGCCTGAAAGCAGTCGGCATAGATGCGTCGCGGATCGCTGATGACCGCCTCATTGAATGCGACCACCCTGCCGCCAAGAGGAGTCTCGAGTGGGCCGACGAACTTCTCTGCCTCCAGCGTCCCGACGGCATCGCCACGGCATAGAGTCCCCAAATTCGGGTGCATCACCAGCTGTGCCAAGGTGCCACTCACCTCCACACCGAGCGGGTCAAACCCAACCCGGACGCTGTTGCTGGCAATCCTCTCCACCCAAAGATTGCGGTCGTGGTCATAATACAGGTCGTCCCTGATCTCATATCCTTTGCACTTGACTTTTGCCACGTCGTACCCTCCCAACTTCATCTCCCCTCCGCTCGCTCGCTGCGAGTTGGAATAACTCATACTCCTGTCAGTCCACTGAGGCGACGAAGAAACGCCCCGCCAACCTCGTCCCCTGTCGCCAAAAAGTCAACGGCCTCCTTGCCAACCAAGTCGCACGTAGCGCAGGCAACGGTCAGCTCCTCGAGTTCTCCAAATGCTATGATCGCGATCGCAAGCCAGTCTTTACCCTTCCCAACCAGGAGAAGAACCCCTGCTCGCACCTTGATCACCTCAAGGCGATCCGGTGGTGTAAGCCCCAGATCGTTGCCTGCGACGAAAGCCGGGTCGGTTAGCCCCGCTCTCACTTCGGCCAACCGACCTTCATACGCTCGCGCGGGTATCCCGACAACCGTCGTGGCACCAAAAAGGTCGCAGTAGGCTTCGACTGCAGCCTCGGTGAAAGTCTCTCCCGCCTTCATTGGTTCCGGTGGGCCGACATAGCGAGCCATGAGGCGAGCAGCGCACTCCTTTACCAGTTTTGGCTCATTCAAAATGCCTGCTGCTTCTGTCGCATCGAAACTCTCGATACAGTTTCCTACTACCACAACTCCCGATCCGATCTCCCCAGCACCATGCCCACAAAGTTTGCGGCGACCCACAGAAATTTCGCCGTGTTCATCAAGGATCGCGTCAACTCCAATCGCCCTGAAGGCACTGACCGCCGGAGAAAGTAGCCGAGTCAGCAACAACGCATGTGGACCGACTGCCATCGATTTTGGCAGATACACCTGAAAAAACAGCTGATTTTGGTCCAGGTATACCGGTCCTCCTCCCACGTACCTGCGCAGAACTGGAAGACCACGCATTCTGATGACCGCCTCGTCAATTTCGCGAACATGGCGATGCATCCCGAGCGACACATACGCGGAGTTCGGTCGCATAAAAGTGAGTGTCGGACCTTCAACCTCTTCGACGAGCGCGTGCCACAGCGCTTGGGAATCAATCGGGTCTACGAAACCAAAGTCATGAACAGCCAGCTCCACACCGAATACCATTCACCCCCCTGGATCAGACTCGGCAGCACAACAAAGAGCCATCACATGCGCATATTCGCACGAATAAACCCATCATATCATAAGTTCCATGGCCGTGTGCGACTGCTGGAGATTCGATCGGGCGATGTTGGCTCGCCGATCAGGCCGGACCGGTGTCGGCTGCTCAAAGATCTACCTCGGATCGCTAGTTTGGACGGCAATGCAACAAAATACCAACGATTGGGCACTTATCACTGGCGCAAGCTCTCCAATCGGGCAACAAGTTGCCATGCACTTGGGAGGTCTGGGTTATTCGCTTGCGCTACTTGGCTTCCGGCACCGTGAGGCCATGGACGACCTATGCACCACCCTCTCGAACCGCAACATAAGATTTGCCACCAAGCAGATCAGCCTCAACACGCAGGCCTCCCTCGACCAGGTCATAACATGGCTTGACGGCCTCTCCATCAAACCAGGCGTCATAGCCTGGCTGGCGGCATCAGGCGTTATGAGGCCAGTCAAGGAGCTCAACATGCACCACCTGGGCTGGACCTTTCAGGTGTCGGCCTTCTCGCTCGCGATCATCACAGCACGCCTGGCTCCCCGGAAACTCATCGTTATCTCCTCGACCGGCGCCACAAGGGTCGTCGAGAATTACGGAGCACTGGGTGCTGCTAAATCAGCGCTCGAAACCATGCTCCGATATCTCGCTGTGGAACTCGCGCCGAACACATCGGTCTTTGGCATCAGGGCGGGCCTCGTAGAGACCTCGGCAGCGCACCGACTGCCGGACTTCGATACGCTCCGGACGTCCGTCCTGTCACGAACCCCCATGGGTCGACTGGTCACCCCGGCCGACATCGCCAAGCTTGTGGGCCTACTGGCGAGCGAAGATCTGGAGATGCTCACCGGTTCGATCTTGGACCTCGACGGTGGCTTACGACTTGTGCTGTAAGCCTACACTCGCCGTCGTTCACCAGACTGTCAATGAATCTGTTGTCAGATCAAACGCTGCCGTGCTACAAGAGCCAAAGTGACGGTTGCACCATCGACCCACCCCAACGAACGAACAGGATATCCTTGTCCGATCACACGAACGCAGTGAGTTGAAGCCCCGCGATGCCAATCGGACTTCTGCGACAGTTCCTCAACGCACCCCTCCTTCGCGTCGATCGCATGCATCGCGCTCTTCGGCACACCCGGTCCATGAAATCCAAGGACAGTTTGCAATCATCGGCGCTGGCCTCTCAATCGAGGTCAGCATTTGCCACAGAGAAAGATTCACACCACGACCGTCGCTCGAACACTAGCGCGACCGTTCCAGTCAGCGCATTTCACCACAATCTCTGTTGACCATCGCGTGCCGATGCACCGCTACCTCCAAACCCCACAAAGACCCACCGCGATGCACCTGCAACACAAGAATTGGTGCTCGCGTCGTTCCCACTCAGTTGAGACCGAATAAGAACAGCGTCACCTACAGCGGAGAAAGTCAAAGCAACACGGAGTCGGCCGATCGTTCGTCTGCGGCTCCTGAGCGAAGCCGTCGTCAATGCTCACTCGGCGAGACAGCTGGACAGTTAAACCTCCTCGATGTAGGCAATAACGCTCGACTGGCGGGCTATCTCTCCCTCGTTTGTGATGATTCGTATCGCTCCCGCAGCTGGCGCGAGTACCTCGGTATCAAGCTTGTCTACCTGCACCTCTGCAATCAGCTGGTTCTGCGTAACAAAGTCCCCCGGAGTGACGAACCAAGTGACCACCACCCCCTCGGGATCCGGGTCAGTCTTGGAAATCCTGGGGAAGAGTACCTCTGTACTCAAGCCATCACGTCCCTGATTGCAGCGGCTATGCGCGTTGGCGTCGGGAGAGTTGCTTGTTCTAACGAACGCGCATACGGTATTGGCGTATCTGGCACGCAGACACGCTTCATCGGACAACGCAAGAGCCGTGGGTCCTCCTCTGCGATGATAGCGGCAATCTCGCCTGACAGGCCAAACGATTGGTAATCCTCGTCGACAACGACCAGTCTACCGGTCTTCGCTACCGACTCAAGAACCGTCGCACGGTCCAGTGGCACCAAGCTCCGCAGATCAACTACTTCGCACTCTATTCCCTCCTTGGCGAGCTCATCGGCGACATCAAGGCTGTGATGAACCGAGAGCGAAAGCGTCACGACCGTCACGTCAGTTCCGGTCCGCGTTATCGCCGCTTTCCCGATCGGAACGGTGTAGGACTCCTCGGGTACATCCCCAAGCGCGTGCGTGCTCTTGGTCATCCATGGAAGACCCATGACTCCCTTATGGAACATATACACAACGGGATTCTCGTCGCGAATCGCGGAGATCATAAGCCCCTTGGCGTCGGCCGGAGAGCTTGGTACCACCACTTTCATCCCGGGTAAGTGCGCAAAAGTACCCCAAAGACATTGGGAGTGCTGTGCACCATCGGAGTAGCCCCCACCCACGGCTGTCATAAGTACCATAGGCACCAAGACATTGCCACCAGATTCATAGTGGATCTTTGCCATGTGGTTGTAGATCTGGTCCATCGCTACGCCAAAGAAATCGACAAACATCAATTCGACGATCGGGCGCATGCCTTCAACCGCCGCACCAGTTCCGAGTCCGATAAATGCCGTCTCCGAAATTGGCGTGTCAAGGATACGCCCTGGGCCAAAACGCTCGAGCAAACCGGTCGTGGAGCTGAAGATGCCACCGTAGGCACCAACGTCCTCCCCAAGCACAATGACCGAAGGATCACGCTCCATTTCTTGTGCAATCCCCTCTACCATCGCCTTGGACACCGTGAGTTTCCGCGAAGTAACCTGCTGTGGGGATGTTTCGATCTTTACCATTTTGAGTCTCCTTTAGGAAAATACATAACGAGTAGCTGATGACGGTTCGGGAATCGGGCTCGACTTGGCGAACGAGATGGCTGCCTCGACACGGGCCTGAGCCTCAGTCACAGCACCCTTGATCACGTCGTCGTCGGCGACACCGAGTGCACGAAGATGCATCTCATACGCTGGCAGCGGATCTCGTTGCGCTACGCCATCAAGGTCGGGCCGATAACCCTGGGCATCACCCTCGAAGTGTCCCCAAAGCCGCAAGGTGTGAACCTCGAGAAGGGTCGGACCCCCACCAGAGCGAGCTCGGTCAACAGCCCGCTTCGCAGCAGCAAAGATGTCCTCAAGCGAGTTGTCCTCGATGCGCTCCCCTGGTATGCCATAAGCCTTCGCCCGCTCAGCGTTGGACGCAACAGAGGTCGAGAGAGAACGAGGCACTGAAATCGCCCAGTCGTTGTCCTCGATCACAAAGACCACTGGGAGCCGCCAGGCTGCCGCCAAGTTGAGGGACTCATGGAATGCACCCTGGTTGGCGGCACCTTCGCCAGTAACCGCGACAGCAACGGCCTGAGAGCCCTTGCTCTTGAAGGCAAACGCCTGCCCCAATGCAGGGGGGTAACCTTCGGCAATTATGCCAGAACACGAAAAGTGAATCGACGGATCGAAGAGGTGCATGTGTCCACCTCGCCCACGACCGAGACCATCCTCTCGCCCGTAGATCTCCGCTGCAAGTCGTTCAAGGCTCATCCCATGAGCGATCGCGAAATGGTGGGGTCGATGCGTTGCGGTAACCGCATCATCAGGAGTGAGATTGGCACATACCGCGACCGCAACTGGCTCCTGTCCGGCGGACAGATGCATCTCGCCTGGAATTAGACCCGCTCCGATGTCCCATATCGGCGCCTTGTCGGCGTGATACTCCCGCAAAATCGTCTCCTCGAAGGTCCGAATCAACACCATCTGCCGATAGAGGTCAAGCCTTGTCGAATTTTCCACCCCACACCTCCGTTCATCCCCACTGGTTAGGAGAGATATCTCGAAGAGTACATCGTCCTGAGAAATATTTCAACTACCTCAATTAGTTCATGGAGCCGCGAGGTTCCCTTCGCTGTCATCGGGCTCCTGGCCTGTCACACGTGCTAGGTACTGGTTCGTAAACTGGTGAGCAAAGACCTCATGTGCGTAACGAAACCGCCTTGTCTGAGCGAGAGTGGCCACCAGATGTGAACAAGCCCGTAAAGCGAACTGCGCTCAAGAGAACGCCCAATCTCCTTCGACTCGGTAACAACTAGCCTGGGTTGCGCACAAGCGTGATTTCACTACTGGGACGACGACACGAACGAAACCGTCCCCTGCTCTAACGCACAGCTATCGCCGCAGCGCAGCCAGGAACCTCCTTGCAACGAGAACCGATCGTCATGGGGCCCAGCACACTCATCCGGTGCGGCTCGATGAGCCGGGGCCACGCACGTGGGTAGAGAGTTTCCATCTCCTCTAAGACGACGAAGACGTCTTGGCTAGTGTCGATGAACACCGAAGAATGCTGAGACGACAACCTGCTTGGCGAGGGCTCAACATCTCGAGTCCTTCGACCGCAAGGTCGCCAAGACCCTCGGCTAGACCCTCGGCAAGGCCAAGATGTAGCTGGCACACCGTCTCCGGATCAGATTCAGCCACATCGGCGAATGGGCAACGCTGAAGCACAAAGTCGACTCGCTTTCCCCTCTCGACACGCTTTGGGCGGAATCCGCGTCTCGTGATCTCCGCCTCAAACAGTTCAGTGCTGTCACCGGTACCCACCAGTTCGGCTGCTCGGCGGCCGCCGTCTCGGCGACCCACCTGGCGCGAACTCTCACCACTGCGAACTGCGTTACTGAGCAATGATGCGAGCCAGGAGTAAGCGCCGGGGGCGTCCCACCTGCCGACTATCTCAGGATGGGGTCGATACCGTAGCCCTGGACGCCCCGGCCGCGTGCGCTTCTCCAGCTCCTCGGTTACGAGGCCAGCGTCCTTGAGAACTGCGAGGTGTTGGCGCACGGCATTGTGGTTGAGCTGTACATACCCGGTGAGTTCGGCAACCCCGACGGGTCCGGGAGCATCAACAATATAGCGGAATAGCCGATGGCGAGTCGGATCCCCAAGAGCCCTGGCCTCACGCTGGACCTCGTCGGTGATTGTCATACCTTCCGTTTCGAAAGACCTGCCCAAGTTGTCCATGTAGCCTTGAAATCCTCAGCTCTCCCTCTGCAGTTTAGTTG
>JAKAQR010000098.1 GCA_021819725.1 Actinomycetes bacterium | reverse complement strand
TGGGTGAAACACGCACAGCTACCCCCGTATGCGTAGCTGGGAGGTGACAGTTGCGTCCCCGTCGTCAGCGATGAGGTTGGACGCTTTGGAGCCTGAGCTCAGTGGTAGCACTTGCTCCGCACCGAGTGAACTGGCGCACCGGTGGCTCAAGATGTCCTCGCCTCCTTGGTCGCTGGCCGCATGGTATCACCGAGCTTGCCCAACATGCCCACATTGCCGTGCAACCGATATTCATCCTGCTCTACTCGGATGGCCTCGCATCGCTTGCTCTGTCTCGGAATGTCATCCGTGGCTATCCAGACTGGTGCACGCCAGTGGCCGACCTGCAAAACACGAATCAGCTGCCGACCTCTCATGCCGCGTCAGTGACTAGCTTGGCCAGGAATCGGCCCATCGGTGACGGAGCAGGGTAGAGGCGTAGCTTTCCTCATGCCGATGCGCACTCACGTTCTGTGATAAGTCATGCTACGGGTCATCGCGAAGCCCAGAATTACTGGGCTACGGTTACTCCTAGGTTTATCTACGTTCGCATTGAAGTCGGGTCAATAGCCTCGGAGCGGTGATGGAAACGGCACCGACCAAGGATGAAAAGTCCCAATCATCCCCTGGCGTTGCGCATAGTGAACGACCCGAACGTCTTCCTCGCTTGAGTGCACTGCGGATCTTTGCGGCGGTAGGAGTCGTGCTCTGTCACGTCGGTTACTACTTCACCAGCGTTCGTGTGTTGCGAAAGGTTGAGGTGTACGGCTATAGCGGTGTCGAGTTTTTCTTCCTGCTATCCGGGTTTGTCTTGACCTGGGCGTGGCAATATCGCCAACTCGAGCTGCGTCAGTTCTGGTGGCGCAGAGTCGCAAAGCTCTATCCCATCACCTTGGTCTTGATGGTCTTCGCCTATCTTGCATTGCCGCAGTACGAGCGGATTCCGGGAACCAAGGGAAAGGTTCTCGAGCTCACCCTGCTGCAGGCTTGGTGGCCTGAGCAGCGGGTCTATTTCGGTGGCAACGGCGTGAGCTGGTCGCTATCGTGCGAGATCTTCTTCTACCTGGCTTTCCCATTTGTCCTGGCTGGACTGAGGCGCCTGCGAACGCGCGGGTTCTGGATCGTGGTCGGTGTCACGTTGACGGTGCTCGTTGCTGCCCCAGTGGCGGCTTCGGCCGCGGGGACTGCACAACCCATGCGTTATTGGCTATTCTTTGTCTTCCCTCCGTACCAGTTCGGCTTCTTTCTCATCGGTATGCTGATGGCCCGCTCGATCAGTCAGGGCTTGCGCCTGCCAAGACCAACGTTGATCTTCGCAGCCGCGCTAGGGTGGTTAGCGCTACTGGTGGGCGTGGGTGCGGTGTATTCTTTGGATCACACCCATGGATTGCCGCGTCCACTCGTCTTGCTCGCTGCACTGCCAGCGTTTGCGGGGCTGCTCGCTGCAGCGGTGAGCAAGGACCTTCGGCGGCAACACTCGTTTCTCACGAGTCGCACGTTGGGGTATCTTGGCGTCGTCTCCTTCGAACTTTACCTGGTCCACAAGCCTTTGTTTCTGTGGGCGCAACCGATAGGACTGTGGAACAACAGCGGCGGACTCAATGGGTCGCTTGTCTTTCTCGGGTTTCTGGGAGTCGCGCTGCTCGTGGCCATTGCTCTTCACCACCTGATGCAGGTGCCAATCGAGCGTGTCTTGACTCGCTCCTCGCACCCTCTACGATGGTCACAGCGTAGGTTTCGTCGCCTGAGTAGTTCAGTGCATGCCCACTTGCCAGAGGCGTTTGGACTGGATTCATGACTCAAGGCGGGCGTGAACGAGGCCAGGCATCGTTGCTCGATATGAGGATTCGTGATTGCTCGATGACAGAGATTGCCCAGGTAGATGTTGACTGAACTGAGCCCGGAGCGGACATCGTGAGTTTGGGAGGAGTGTCAGAGGTTCCTTGGCATCATGACATAGTCGCCTTGGCAACTCGCCATGGGAAGGAGCACCAGATCAGCCCGGCGCTCGCTGCAGTTGGTCTGGTAACTCGGGTCGTGGCGGTCGATACCGATCGCTTTGGCACGTTTTCAGGAGAGATCCAACGACCAGGTCCGCCTGATCAGGTTGTCTTGACTAAGGCGCGTGCTGGACTGGAGATCGCCGGTTTACCGCGAGGCGTTGCCTCTGAAGGAACGTTAGGACCCCATCCTGACTTGCCGATGCTCACGTGTGATCGTGAGCTTGTTGGCTTTGTCGATCTCGAACTTGGTTTCACGCTGATCGAGGAGGCGTTGGGCTTTGAGACGACGGTTGCTTCACGACGTGCCCAACCCGGAGACGACCTCGAGGGCTTCCTCAGACAGATCGACTTTGGTCCTCAGGGCGTGATCGTGCGACGAGCAGATCACCAATTCGACCCAATTGTCAAGGGGATCGTCACGATCGAGGCGCTTCATTCGGCGATCAAAGAGGTCGCCAATTGTTCTGCTGATGGTTATGCGGTGGTTGAAACGGACCTCAGGGCACATCTTTGTCCGACGCGACAACGAGTAATACGGGAAGCGGCAGATCGACTTGCCGAGCGTCTTGGCCGTCGTTGTCCGAGTTGTGCCTGTCCAGGCTTTGGCATTGTGGCCTATGACATTGGCCTGGAGTGTGCGTCCTGTGGCGCACCGACGGGCCTCGAGCGTGCGACCATCGAGGGCTGCGTGCGCTGCGATCTGCGCAAGGAGGTGGCTGCCGCCTCGCTTGCCGATCCATCAACGTGCCCAATGTGCAATCCATAGCAGTCTCGAATCCCAAAGGTGTTGATCCGCTCACCCGATTGCCCGATTGGCAAACGAGTCCGACTTCGGTAGGGCGTGATGCTACTGGTCGTTCCGTCACTCAGCGCTTGAGCCTCACGGCATCGCCGAGGCTCAGACCCCAACGTGTCTCGAATCTCGCATCGACGTGTCGCGGGACCTTCTCCTTGTGAAACCCAAGATCACTCACCCGGCGTGAACGTCCAAGACAGGTAGTGCGAGATCCGTTTGTGTCAGCATTGGGATACTGACGGCGGAGGCTCGCACATGCGACATAGTCCCTCCTAATATTTGACTTTGATGCAAACCCACAACTGGAGTGCACATGGTTAGTGTAGGCAGGGTCTAGCTCGCAGATGGTAATCCCGAAAGTCGTAGCGATGGGGGCTGGATCCTGCCATATCGCTGCTCGCCAGGCGCTAGTAAGTAAGCGGCTCGTCTTTCGAGCTATCGAAGCGTTGCGAAAATCCAGCATCTCTGTGGTGGCCCACGGGTGGCGATGAGTCAATTGATCACCCGGCCTAGTTCGTTGCGCGCGTCCTCACGAATACGTTGATTGGAACGCGGGAGCGGGCGTCTCAGGTGATCCAGGCTAGCGATTAGCTGCCTTCCTTGTCTCGGGCGAGCATCTCTTTGCTAGTTCCGCAACTCCATCCTCTCAAGTCCCCTAGCCATACCAGTCGGGCCGTTCACCCGGAGTATTTTGCTGGGACTCGTCCATCAGGAACCGCCATGCCGTTGCTTCTTTCTCGCTATCGAGTGTGGAAATTAGTCAAGCGCCTTGAGAGGTAATACGCGATCTCGTGCAGTAATTCGCAGTTTGGACTATGACCTACCTAGCTGAGGGGTTGCGCGCTCAAGAGGTCGTCCCTCGCTCCCGCAATCACCCGGTTAGCTTGATTGGACCCTTCCATATATTACCCCCATCGGTTGTACGCCAGAGTTGATACACCCGCTTATACGCATACGTCCCTGGTGGATCGGACCCTTGTTGGTAGAACCCTTGCTGGGTTCCCATGAGAGCGGATCCTACCTGGGGGGTTGTGAACCCTATCCAGGCCCAGTAACTTCCTGGTGGAGCTACACCGGAGGCGACCGGGCTAAAACTCGCTCCGCCATTCGTGGTTCTCACTATTTGAGTATTCCCACGTGCCAAGTAAGCCGTGGTAGTGCTGACCGGAGCTATGATCGCTGGAATATTGAACGTTCCTTGGGTATTTGAGACGACGCTCCAATGGCGTCCGGCATCGGTCGACCTGTATACCTTCGATGACATTGCACCAGCACAATCTAGCCAAGTGACACTCTGGGAGCTCGCTTTCAATAGCGCCTCTCTTGAGATCCCGCAAGGATTAGTCAACTGAGTGAAGTGATTTCCAAAATCGCTGGAGTATGCGATTTGACCACGGAAGGCTGTGATCCAGAGCGATGGTCCGCGCGCCGTAATGGTAAAAGGGGCGTTGACCTGTGAGGTCTGACTCGTCGGCAAGGGCAGCGTGGTCCAGGAGTTTGTTCCGATTGGCGAGCGCATAAAGGTGTCCTTGGATCCCCCGGACCCCCTTAGTGCATAGGCGTAACCGTCGCTTGTAGTGAACGACAGTGTAGTGAACGACTGCCCCCCGGCTCGGCTCTGCTGCCAGGATGCACCACCGTTAGTAGTAAACCATAGGTTCCCACCATATTCACCATTAACAAACGCATACCCATCCTGGGCGGTGACAAACCGCAGGCTTGGATTGATTCCCAGGGACTGCGCGTGTGGATATGAAATCTTAGTGAAGTGGGCACCTCCATCGGTGGTATGGAGGATGGTCAAACACGACCCAGTCGTGCATCCCTCGATGGTGCCTAAGAGCCAAAACTGGCTAGCTGAGATTGCGGTGAACGAGACTGGACTGAAGGTCCCTTGTTGCTGACTCTTGGTCGGGCCAGCAATGGACGAGCCGGATGCTGAGACTCCGGGGCCAAGTGAACCAACGATTACGCTGCCACAAGCTTGTAGTGCTGAGTCAGGATAGGCGATCAGTGAGCCGCGTCCTGGCACGATGGCGACAAGGTTATTTGTCCCGCTAGAGCTCTCCGGCAACGTGACCGCGACAGAGTGAGCTATAGGACATGGACCAGCTAATAGACCAGCAGTACCTCCCCCATCGGACATGCTGATTTGGAACGAGGCAGAGGCGCCCGGGTTAAGTACAACAGGCTTGTAAGGCCCATTGGCGCCCCCGAGCGTTTGCGATGTTGTATAAATCGTTTGCCCGGTACTGGCGATCATTTTCAGCTTCGGATAGCGTTCGAGTGTGCAGAGATGGTGTCCATGATTCTTGAAAACGCCGACAGCATACTCACTTCCCATCCCCACCCCAGTATGTGTAATGGAGAAGCTGAGCTGTGATGCCTTGCAGGGTTGCTTAGTTGATGTTGCCGTGGCAGTCGACTTTGACTTTGAACCTGACTTAGATGTTGCCGTGGTAGTCGACTTCGAGCTTGGACTCGCAGCAGGTGAACTCCCACACGATGCGAGAACGAAGGCAGCCAAGAGCGATGCCATGATTGTGCCAGGTAATCGATTAAATCCCAGAATTATAGACGCAGCCTCTCAATTAGTTGCAGCGCGAAGCGGCCACGGCTGCACTCTAGCATGCAAGGCTTCGACCGTCAATAGCCGCCTCGATCTCGCTGGCCCCAGACTCTGGCGCTAGCATTCGGCAGGTTGCTCGGAGAGCTGTGCGTCAAGTGTTCGCGACTGCGGGTAAAAACCTCGCCCCAACCGGTACCGAGATCTAAGTCCAACATCGAGTTGGGCCCCAATCCAGACTCGGGTCAACGCCATCGGTTCTTAGCTGTGCCCTCTCTTTCTGTCCGCGAGATCTTCACTTGACCACCGCCGCTGGATTCGGTGACCTAGCGAGGTTGGCCAACTCTCCAACAGCGTCGTAGAAGAATCGGGCGGGACCAAGCGAGATCTACAACGGATCACGAGCATCAAGCACAGAAATGTGAACCCACAAGTAGTGTAACCGAGTAGTGGAGTATTTGGCTTGTATGACCGTCGTGTCGAGCATCATGGTCTGGAGGTGCGTTTGTTCGGTGATGACGGGTGTGTTTCATCATTGACTAGGACAGGACCGGCGTCGCGACGGGAGCGCTTGGACGAGCTAGGGGTGCGTATTAGCCCGACACTACGACGACGTTGTATGTACGCTCGTTCTGCTATCACTGCGACGCGTGAGCAACGCCCCGTAGGATTTCCGGTCGACGTTGGTATCCACGAGGTGGATGCCGGTCGGCGCGAGAAGCGCGGAGCTGGGCGCTCGCCCCCACTTAGGG
>JAKAQR010000097.1 GCA_021819725.1 Actinomycetes bacterium | reverse complement strand
TCGGCTGCCCAGATGACTGTTCGTCGCTGGGGTTTGTTGAGGGATCATCTCCGTCAGTTCAGCGCAGGTTCGCCAGGGAGTGTGAAAAGTGGCTTCCAGGGTGATGTACTCGGGTTTATCAACGCCGCCGTTGGGTTGTCGCCTTGATTATAGTATTTGGCCTGGTAACCCTCTCCGCCAATTTCGACATTAGCTCCGGTACTGTACGCTTGCTTGGCGTTCCATGCGGGGTAAGTTCCGGGCGGTAGTTTCGGTATTGACGGTGCGTGATCGGTTTTGAGGACTGGCCCGATGAGCAGCCATGGTGTTTGGAAGCTGTACTGGTACGTCTGTGTTGGCTGAGTGCCTTGGTTGTAATACTTTGCTTGATAGACATAGCCATTCCAAACCACCTTGTAATGCTCCGGATACGGGAAGTTCGGTTGCCAGATCGGGTATGGGGCATTGGCTGGATTGGTTGAGATGTCATTCGGTGCCAGGATTACCTGGTGACGGTTGGTTATCGAGCCAGTCAGGGCATGATTGAAGATGTTAGAGAATTGGAGACTTGACTGTTGCGTCCCGCTGCAGGTGTTCGAGTAGATCTCTTGGTTGCCAAAGGCAGTTGGGCACGGGGCGTCACGATTAAGCGACCACATTGAGAGTCGACGCAGCGAGTTTCTGAGCACAAACGCGGCCAGAGACCGTGCATCGGATGTGGTAAATATCTCGCCGTAGTCGCTGTTCTGTCCAATTTCGACCGTAGCACCCATTCTGTTGAAGATCTGCTTCGCGGTGAGATGAAGTCCGTGGTGGGTGAACTCGTTGGCAAGTTGTAGTTCCGTCGCTTTCAGGGATGACTCGATCGTCGCGGCCATATTGGAGGTGGGGACACCATAGTCCATAGTCATGACGTTGATGCCTGCGAGACGCACCCTATGGGTGAGCATGGTTCGCACCACCCCAAGAGCATTTTCTTGCAATCCATTGGTAGCCACCGGCAAGGTGAGCCAGACCTGGAGTTTGGGGTATTGGGATTCGAGCAGACGAAGCGCCTGTGCTCTGCGATTCATCGCGGCAAAATCGTTGAGAGCACTGCCTTCGGTGTCGAGGTCGATGGCTGGAGTGTGATACGTCGAGATTACCTGGGAATAGACGGAGGCGAGGGCGCTTGGACTGGTGCACACGGTTGAGAGGTGACGACCGCGTTGACCACCGAAAGAGATGATCGCGGTTCCCCCGAGATTTTGATACTCAACCAGTCTTCTCGTGAGGTTGATCTGCGATTCCGCAGAGGCGATCGAATAGTAGCCCCCCCAACTTGGCGTACAAGTGCCAGACGGCGGCGCAGTAATGAAGCCAAGAATGGTCTGCTTCGCCACGTTCTGGTTCGCATCTTGGAACTGATACGTTGGGGTCAGTGTCGTGTCGACGTAGGGAGCGAAAAACTCCGACTTGACTTTGACAGAGCTCGCAATGACGTTCTGTACCTGCTTGGTGCCGAAGTAACCGATGCCAGCGAGAATCACGATGGCCATGAAGATTCGAAGGGGAGAGTAGTACGACAACCGTGCCCTGAGGGAGCGCCGCACTCGAGTCTCTCGATCGTCTTCACCATCGACCTCGTGTGGCTTGATAAGATCAGCCAAAGTGATAAGTGGCGTGGAGGGAAGGTCTGGTGTTTCTTCATCGGTCATCTCGAGTCCCGTCTACTAGAATGGAGATCGATTAGAATATCGGCCTTCCCAGCTTAGTCTCGAGCGAAAGATATAGGAACGTGATGGCGCCCTCCACAAAAATCGACTTCACCAGCAAATGATTTGTTCCGATCTCACCGAGAGGAGACGGACGAGGCCCACGCGGGATATTGGTACGCAGACGCGCATTCAGTTCAGGCTGTCTGCTGTCGGTGTGTGGCGTGACCAGTTTTTCCAACCAGGTTGGGCCACGGCACAGGGAAGAGTAGGACGCTGATGTCTCGAACACCTAACAAGCCTCAGATGAAGCGGCAGATCGGATCGGATCGGATGCGTCAGCCGCTACCTCCGGTTCCGCGCGGTATCACAGAACGCAGGGTCCTCCTTGCGCGTCTGGCGATCGTGATCACCATTGTCGGTTGGATCGCGTACTTGATTTACTGGTTTAGCTCTCAGTTCCTCAACCAAGAGGCTTACACCCTGCAGCAAAAATTCCTCGCCATCTTGTACCTCGCAATGGTGACCTTGTTGATTTTCGCCTCTGTTGCTTATCTCACGAGTCGGTTGGGTTACCTGTATCGAGCTCGCCAACACCGGCGAGTACCGCGAGCAGTAATTGATGAGTTCTTCGGCACTCGCCAGCCGACATTGACGGCGATCGTCCCGTCGTATCGAGAGGAGACGCGAGTTATTCGCTCTACTTTGTTGTCCGTTGCGCTCCAGGAGTATCCCGACATCGATATAGTCCTGCTCATCGACGATCCTCCAGAGCCGGTTGAGGCCCGCAATATCGCATTACTCCAAGGTGCGCGAGATCTTCCGGGGGACCTGGAGAGACTTCTCGCTTATCCGCGGGAACACTTGATCGCTGCTCGCGCGGAGTTTGAGCGTGACTTCGCGGACCGTGCCCAGCTCGATGCATTGGGGATGATCCGGTTGGGCGAGAATTACGATTTCGCCGTTTCCTGGCTCGAGTTGCAGGCAGGATCGCTACCGATCGAAGATCATACCGATGTCTTTCTCAAGCAACAGGTATTTGAGCGACTCGCTGCCGACTTCTCGATGATGGCTGTTGCCCTCCGCGAATCCGTCAATACGGGTGGGGAGTTCTTGAGTACCGAGCGAGCGCGCCAGCTCTATGCCCGCCTGATCAACACTTTTACTGCGAGGCTGACGAGCTTCGAACGCAAGCGTTACGTGTCACTGTCACAGGAGTCAAACAAGGCCATGAACCTGAACTCATACCTTGGGCTCATGGGGGGTGCCTACGCCGACGTCGAGACATTATCAGGGAGAACTCTGATCCCAACCGATCCTGAGCTTGCGGACTTGATTGTGCGCGACCCTGACTATGTCCTGACTCTGGACGCCGACAGTACTTTGTTGCCCGAATATTGCCTTCGTCTCGTTTATCTTCTCGAGCAGGACGAATTCGGAGATGTCGGCGTCATGCAGACCCCTTACAGTGCCTATCCGGGTGCGGGTACCCGGCTGGAGCGTATCGCTGGCGCCACAACCGATATCCAACACATCGTTCACCAGGGGTTGACAAACTACTCGGCGTCATTTTGGGTTGGAGCGAACGCAGTTATTCGAAAGGCGGCACTCGAGGCCGTCGAGAGTATTACCTACGAAGGTGGCCACCCGGTCCGCCGTTACGTCAGTGACCGAACCGCGATCGAGGACACCGAGTCATCGATCGACCTGGTCGCTGCGGGTTGGAAGATCTATAACTATCCTGAGCGACTCAGCTATTCGGCCACGCCCCCTGATTTTGGCTCGCTGGCTATTCAACGTAGGCGTTGGGCTGACGGCGGGTTGCTCATTCTACCTAAGCTGCGCCGGCGTTTCAAGGGTTCCACCAGGAAGAACCTCGACCACCGCTTTGGCGAGTTCGCCTTGCGCACGAACTATCTTGCGTCGATCACTTGGACCTCACTTGCCCTCGTGATTCTGTTGATCTTTCCATTTGCCAATCAGCTTGTGAGCCCTTACCTCGCACTCTTGGCGCTGCCGTACTTCTGGGCCATGTCGACCGACCTGAAGGCTAGCGGGTATCGCAGGGTCGACATACTACGCATCTACGGGTTCAACTTGATCCTCATCCCGGTCAATCTTGCAGGCACGGCGAGCTCGCTCGTACAGGCTCTAACCGGCGAGCATGGCACTTTTGCGAGAACCCCGAAGGTAAAGAGCCGAACGGTAGCTCCATTGTTATTCGTGGTCGCTCCGTACGCGCTGATTGCGCTGACCATCTATACCCTCGTCCATGACTACTACAGTGCCCTCTGGAACAATGCGATCTTTGCGGTCATCAATCTTGTGTTGGCGACCTATGCCGTTATTGCCTATATCGGTGTTCGCCATAGTATCCAAGACATTCTCGTTCAGATTCGACCGCTGTTAGCGAGACGCCAGCGTCGCAGGAAGGAACGAGTTGCCGTCGTGCCGTCTGAACTAATAATCGAGCCACGGGTTGCCGATTGGCAGTCAGTACTCTATTACGGCCCCTCTGAGTATCTGCTCGATACCCAGGCACCCTCGGGCAAGGGTCACGAGAAGGAACCCCCTCCGAGACTGGTGTCGGGCTCTCCGCGACAGATCAGACGCCGTCTGCGGCGCTCCGAGGGTATTCAACATCCAGCAGGAGAGCACAAGATCCGTACCTTTGTGCAGCCAGTCCTGGATCTGACGAGCTCCGCTATTGTCGGTTACGAGATTCTGAATCGTATCAATGACGCATCTCCAACGCCGTATCTGGCGGGCCTTGACGTCGCAACGGCGCTGGTTGTAGAAGGGGCAATGCTGGCACACTCCTTGGCTGCGGTCGAGGTGCTGCCGCCTGAGCTCTGGATTAGCGTCAATGTGAGCCACCGCTTCCTCCTCAAGGGTGACCCGAACCAGCTGATCCGACTCAAGAGTCGACACGCTGACGTGTTCTTCGAGATCTCGGGCCGCGGTGGTGCGGAGTCGGATTCAATGGCATCACTTGCCCAGCTGATGCGGCATTTTCCCGTTGGGCTGCAGGTTGCAATCGACGATACCATTCCCGAGTACAACTCGCTGCAGCTGTTCTCGAATATTCGACCTCAGATGATCAAGATCGATCGATCCTGGATTCAAGACATTGACCGTACCAGGGTGCATCAGTCGCTCACTGAAGTGACGGTACGGTTTGCTGCCCAGAAGGCCGCGATTGTGATCGCAGAGGGGATCGAGACGGATCGGGAGCTCGAGACATTGCGGAGCCTGGGCGTGCGGTATGGACAGGGATACCTTTTGGCGAAGCCTATTCCCCTGGATGAGCTAGTTGCACCATCCAAACCCGAGCCTGATCCTGCCGGCCGGGGCAAGGATTCAACAGACGCGGCCTAACAACGATTGCGCGCATGCGCGACCTCGTTATAGATGCCGGTATCGGTTGCTACGGCGTAGACACACAGGTAGGCTGGGGCCGTCGTAGTCCTGAGAGTCATAGGGGTTCGGTGGTCACCGCAGCATCACCCACTGGATCAAGATCTCGCGTCCGAGTGCAGACGCCAAGTATCGGCACGGCAATGGTTCGAGCCTGGGTGTCTGGTGTTCACGGGTAAGGCACGCGGCTGCACTCTGTCGTGTCCCGGCCTTTGCCGTCTCGAGCGGGCGATCCACTTAGCTTGCTTTCGGTCGCCGGTCGCGAACATCGGATCGAAGGTCACGACTCGGGGGTAACCGAACCACCCTTTGTCGGCAGAGTCCACGCATCGGGCTGGTGCTCTCACTGTGAGCGGAGATGCCCTCGCCTTTTCCTGAGAATCGTTTGCAAACCGAATGCTGTGCTGCCAAGACCCATCAACGCGAGACCATAGTCAAGTGCGGGTGTACTTGTTGTGGGGGCGGCTGGCGGTCCAGTCACCAGTTTGACGGGTAATGGGACTTGACTGGCAACGGTCTTGGAAGCGGTGATGGGTGCCTTGTGAACTGGCGTCGGGCTCGTCACCGGATGAACAACGACCCTGGTGGTGGACGGAGGGGTTGTATGGCTCGAGCTAGTCGTCGGTGTAGGGGCGGCGGTGAGCGTGGTGGTGACGGTGTTCGAGCTTGCTACCTGTGTGCCGTCATAGCTCAACGTCGCTGTGTTCGCGAAAGAACCCGCAGGAATCGAAGAGGCGAGGAACACTGGAATAGTGATGGTTCCCACGGATGCCTGACCAGTGAACGTGACGGGGGTGTTGGCCGACAAAGGCGTGATCGTGCAACTCACCGATTGGTGAGAGTTGGACTCGGTGACGGTATGACACGATCCTTGAAAGTCAGAGCTGGTGACTATCGTCGCAGATCCATAGGTGAGGCCAGCGTAGAACGGTAGCTGATCCGACACCACAAGTGGATCAGCGATCCTACCGGTTCCTTCGACCGAGATCGCATACGAGTAGCCGCCCGTCGGTGGGACGGGAGGCAGGGTTATCGATGTCGGACCGGTTGAGCCATCGAATGTTTTGGAGACGCTAAAGGTAGGAGGAGTTGGAGGAGTTGGAGGAGTAGGAGGAGTTGGAGGAGTTGGAGGAGTTGGAGGAGTAGGAGGAGTTGGAGGAGTAGGAGGAGTAGGAGGAGTAGG
>JAKAQR010000096.1:1440-6363 GCA_021819725.1 Actinomycetes bacterium | reverse complement strand
GAGAATCACTGGTCGCGCCCAGTTGGCGCTCGGAGTTTTGGCAGATGCAGCGAGCGACACCTATCTCCTCAGGCGCCCTTCTCGGGATGCGCAATCATTCGTTTGCCGCGCGGAAGGGCTGGGTGAAACATTCAGGCCCTATTTTCGGGCACAAGGGTGTGCTAGCATCGTGTTGTGATGAGGCACGAGAGGAGGCATCGTGACGCGATCCTTCACAGTTATGCCGGTGACAGATCCGATCGACAGGGTTTCAGCGGATGTCGCGGCGAGAGTTCATCCGAGGCAGCGCATGCTCAAATATCTACTACCCGAGGTGATCTTCGGTATCGGATCGCTATCTGAGGTAGGGAACGCGCTCGAGCGCACGGGTGCTCTGCGCCCCCTTCTCGTCACAGATCCTGGCATTGAGGCCGCGGGCTGGGTGGATCGTACCCTTGCCTACATCGGTCATTGCGGTTTCGAGGTTGCCGTGTGGGACGGAGTGAGTTCTAATCCCAAGGATATCGAGATTGAACGTGGATTTGAGCGCTTCCGTGAGTTGGGCTGTGACGCAGTCGTTGCGGTTGGTGGTGGCAGCCCCATCGATGCCGCCAAGGCAATCGCCGTGCTCAGTACCAACGGAGGCAGCATCATTGACTACGAAGGCGTTGGGCGGATTGGATCGCCAGTTCCTCCTATGGTCGTGTTGCCGACGACAGCTGGGACTGGCGCTGATGTTTCGCAGTTCTGCGTCGTGACGGATACGGCCCGGCGACTCAAACTGACGATCGGGGGTCGCGTCTTAGTCCCTGACGTATCCATCACCGACCCATACCTTTTGACCACAATGCCCCTGGAAATTGGGGCGTATACCGGCATCGACACCCTTGTCCATGCAATCGAGGCCTACGTGTCCAAGGGTGCCAGCTTTCTGAGCGACTCCCACGCCCTGTGGGCAGTCCGCAACATCGTCAAGTATCTCCCTATAACCCTCGATAGGCCCGATGATCTGGCCGCCAGGGAGGGAACGGCGCGGGCAAGCCTACAGGCAGGCATCGCGTTTTCCAATGCCCTTCTTGGCGCTACGCATGCCATTTCACACCAGATTGGCGGTTGGCTCGATCTACACCACGGTCTCGTGAACGCGATTTTGCTTCCACACGTGATTCGCTTCAATGGCGAGACACATCCACGTCGCTACCTCGATATCGCGGAAGTACTCGGGATTGAGACGGATCTGGTGAATCCGCGCTATACCGTCGAGGCTCTCGCCGATCGAGTTCGACAGATTGCCGCCGACGCCGGTATTCCAAGCGATCTGAGTTCAATCGGAGTAGTGAAGGAGGATATTCCGATGTTCGCGGAGAACGCGCTCCATGACGCGTATATTACGGCGAATCCGCGACCCCTGACCGTAGAGGACGTCTATGAAATCTGTGTCGCCGCACTCTGAGGTTCTTGCCGTCGGGCTGACTGCGGACAGTACTGCGATGCCAGGTGCTGGCGAGCTAGCGGATGATGCGTGGTTTGAGCATCTCACGGGAGTGCGCTCGGGCAAGCCAAGCTTTTATGCTGCTTGGCGTCGTAGCGAAGCTGATCTCGAGCGATCGATGACTGCACTCCGTGAGATCTCGACGGCACTCTGTAGCACTGCTGGCGGGGCACATGAGTTGAGTAGAGCGGTAGCCTTGGCCGCCGCACACCATTTCGATGCCGATTGCTTTGCGATCATTCCTGATAGTGGGCGAGCGCGATACGGGTCCTTTGAGACCGTGGCGCTTGTAGGAGGAGTGGAGAAGGCCGCTGAATTCACGACCCTACCGGTGCTCGTGAAACGTCTTGCCTCGACTGCAGCGGAGTTGGCGTGCCCGGTGCTGCTGATCGAAAACTCCGATTGCATCATTACCATCGAGGATGCCGAAGTCGGAGCCTCGTGCAATGGGCTTGCCGTTCCATTGGCTGCCGACGATAGACGGGGCGGAGGCTTGGTGGTGTTGCCCCATCGCCCCTCAATCATTGACCGTGCAGACGTCGCGATCGCACAGACACTCGCTCAACAGCTCGTGGTAGCGTTGCACAACGCTGCCTACCACCAGGAGAGCGAAGACCTCCGCAGGGAGGTCGCACGAGAGAGGCGGGATGCCAACACGAAATCTCGCGAGCTTGAGGCTCAGAACCGACGGCTTGAAGAGACCAGACTCGAACTCTCTCGAGAGCGACAACAGCGCCTGATTGCTGCTGAGCGTGCGCGAATTGCTACGGAGTTGCATGACAGCGTTGTCCAGCACTTGATAAGTATTGGGATGAATCTAGAGTGGTGCCGACGCTCAACGGAACTAGGGACGGCGTTGTCCGACAGACTTGCATCGACTCATGAGCTCAGTAAGACGGCGCTCGGACGGGTGCGCACTACAATCTTCGAGTTGTCATGCATGACGGGTGATAACCAGGACCTTTTCAGTGCACTTGGAGGTCTAGCTCGGATGTTGGGAGCCCAAGTTCGGGTTATGGTGTACCACAACGGTGACCTTGACTTTCTGTCTCCAGCAGAAGAGCACAGCGCTTTTCATTTCGTCCAAGAGGCTATTTTCAACGCAATGCGTCACGGAAATGCAAAGAACGTCTGGGTAGGTCTACAGGGCTCAACCCAAACATTTCGGATTACCATTGATGACGATAGCTCCTCTGATTATCGGGAATTGTCGCTGCTCCTACGCCAGGGATACCAAACTTCGAGTGGGATAGACGGGATGCGAGCGCGGGCGTCGGAACTCGGTGGTGTTATCCAGGTGCAGCCTAGGCCCGGTGGTGGCATCCGCCTTATCCTTGCCGTGGGCAACAGCGTTCATCAGAGTGACAGAGCGTCGCGGTCATGAGTCTCTCCTGTGGGTTGACGCGAGTGGTTATCGTCGACGACCACGCCATTGTTCGTCGTGGTGTTCAGGCGGTCTTGGAGTTGGAGTCGGACATTGTAGTGGTTGGAGAAGCGAGCCACCAGCGAGAAGCGTTGGATGTGATAGCAGATGCTGTCCCTGACATCGTCTTGCTGGATCTCAAGCTGGGAGGCACGGATTCGAACGAGGGATTCAGTCTGTGTCACGACATAGTAAGCGCATTTCCAACGACGAATGTCGTTGTCTTCTCGGCCTTTCTCGATCGACGCTTACTCCTTGAAGCGATACGCCTTGGGGCGAGAGGGTACGTACAAAAGGACGTCTACGTCGATGAACTACTGCGGATCGTTCGAGCAGTCCATGCGGGTGAGGTTGGCTACGACAACCAGGCCGTTGGGTTGCTAGTGGGTTCGGTCGGCGCTGGGATCGAGGATGAGCCGCCGTCTTTGTCTGAGCGCGAAATTGAGATCATTCGTCTGGTCGCCCAGGGATTTAGCAATCCGGAGATTGGCGAGCAGTGCTTTCTGAGTGAAAGTACAGTCAAATACTACCTGCGACGTATCGGTAGAAAGCTCGGCGTGACGCACCGGGCGGAGATTGTGTTTGCTGCGACAAGGCTTGGTCTTGTCTTGGACTAACAGGATGGATGGTTGGTAGTGTTACGGAGTTGGACACAGGGGTAGTGTGCGCCCGAGCTCCTGTGGGTGTCGGTGAGTCCTCCAGGGTTATTCTCCAGCTTGCACAGTTCGTGGTGGCTGGTAGTGGCGCCAGTTTCCGGCTTGAGCGAAGCAGCTGACTCCGGTCGGCACATGTCAAGAGATTAGTCAGCTTGCCAGCGCTACGGGGAGTGTCTTTGCGCACCGGGCTGCTGTCAGCGGAGGTGATGGATGCCTCTGCGTCGAGCGTTCAGTAACGGGACGAGTATCCGTTGATTGTTCGGTGGTGCAAGTGCCTTAACGCGTGGATATTCAGGGAGACGATCACAGGTGTGCGTGCTAGATAGCCACGGATTTACCCGTCGTGTCGGCCCGACAACTGACCAGCGACCAAACTTGCAACCGAGACGTGCACCTGCGTAGAATTTGGCTGTTGGTTTCTGGCGTTCTTGATCGCTACCGCGGTGAAGAGGGTACGGAGGCGGGGAGGAGTTCACTATGGCAGGACCATCCGGATCGCAGGGTGCGTACGCCTGTCCCGCGATTCTCCGGCGAGTATCGACGCTGGCGCTCATCACCACATATCTGCTGATCGTGCTTGGTAGCACGGTACGGGTAACGCATTCGGGGATGGGATGTCGCAGCTGGCCGCTGTGCGACGGCCACCTTGCCCCTCTCGATAACTTTCATTCGGCGATCGAGCAATATCACCGCTATGGCGCCGCAATCGTCAGCGTCTTGGTATATTACACCGGCTTCCTTGCATGGCGGCACTGTCGGCATCAGCGCCGAGTGTTCATCCCAGCGGTCATTTCGTGCGGAGTCATCCTGCTCCAAGTTGGCCTTGGCGCTCTGACGGTCCTGACACACAATGCTCCTGTCACGGTGGGCATGCATTTGCTTGGAGGGGTACTCGAGCTAGGGATTGTGACGGTTGTGGCAATCACTGCTCATGGGAAAGCTCTTTACCAGTCTGACCGAGTGTTCCCATCTTCCGGGGTTGCCAAGAGCGCCGTTGTCAGATGGAGCCTTCTTGCCGTGCTGGCAACGCTCGGAATTATCATCACCGGTTCGATCGTGGTGAATTCTCATGCGGCGCAAGCATGTCCCCAGTGGCCCTTCTGTTCGTATGGTGCAGCACCAGCAAGACTGGTTGATTTCCAATATCTCCATCGCGCTACGGTGCTGGTGGGTGGCTTGTTGCTCCTGGTGTTCTTCGTGCGAGCCTGGAATGGTTGGCGGTCCTTAGGTGTCGGCCCCCTCATCGTTGTTGACATTGCGTTGTTTGGGATTCAAGTGGTAGCTGGAGCGCTGTCGGCGGTGCTACGAGCACCTGCGGACATCCAGGATCTTCATCTCGCGATAGCCGCCTTATTCTGGGCAGGAATCATCGC
>JAKAQR010000096.1:0-1340 GCA_021819725.1 Actinomycetes bacterium | reverse complement strand
GGGGGGAGCACCGCGTTCAAGGGACCGTCCGTGGCTTACAGTAGTTAGGTTGTTGGGAGCTGGTGAATGCGACATGAGCCCCACCAAGTTATCATCACTTGCTCTCAAGATGGGTCTTTGGTCATAGCACTCCAGGAAGGACGGATTGTCGGTACAATACGAGTGCAGTCATGAGGATCGAACACATGTTTGGCGAGAGCCAGCCTGACGCCAGATCGCCAGTCTGGCTGATGAGCAAACTGAACGTGATTGCATTTACAATGTTGAGTGGCTAGCGGTAGTTGTGGTTGTTGCAGTCTTGCTGTCGCTCGTGATGCATCGATTACAAATCGCCCAGGCACGTCGGAGTTGATGGACTTGTTCACCCTAAGGCCAGCTGAGGCCGCTTATCTGCGACATTTCTTCTTGAATCACCTGTTTCGTTTGGGAGACTTTGACCTTAGGCAATGGCTTGCTGATGCCCGGCTATGGCGACCTTTTCAGGGAGTGACCGGATTGTTCAGGAGGCTTTGCCTACAAAGTCAGGAGATCGGCTGATAGGTGAAGCCCCCGAGCGTGTGCCCGCATGGGCCGATCACTCGTCTGCCGTTCGAGTATCAGTTGACATTCACGCCGCGTCAAGAGAGGATTTTGATCATTCTCAGCGTGGTCAGTGAACGTCTCTTCCAGCTTGTCGCGCTCGGCCCTGCGGTTAGTGCAATGCCACTGCTCTACAACGTAATCGCTATGCCCGCGGGGATCTGGCGTTGCCGTCGCGCCGCGCACCTCTCCTACCCTTTGGTCGTCGGCGCGATCGCCCTGGGAAGCCTGGTCGGCATTATCGTCGGCGTCGTACTGCGAGCAATAGTGGTTGCGAACCTAGCGGTCTTCGAGCCATTGCTCGACGGCCCCACATTGCCTGGGCGCTTCAATTTCTATGGCGGGTCCGACGGAGTAGCCGTGACTTGAGGCGTTCGACTTCGCCCGGCTCGGTGCCCACTGACACCGCGAACACCGTCCCCGACCTTGTCACGTCCAGCCAAGAACAGCGCCACGAGGATTCATCATCTCCAACCCGCTGGCGTGTGGTCAGCGCGCCACCGTTTCTCGTCGGCCTCCTGTCCGGGGTTTTCGGTATCGGGGGAGGATCGTTCATGGCACCAGTCCTCAAGAGCGTCCTGTGAGAGTCGGTTCGCATGATCGGCGGGGCTACGTAGTTGTCTACCTTCGTCACCTCCTTCACCGGGCTCTCCACCTTCATCCTCCTCGGTGCCCTCAGCTCCGGACAGCAAACCCCCGTGTACCCCTACTGAGGGATCGGCATCGCCCTCGGGTCCGGCGGGATCATCGGCAGCCAACTC
>JAKAQR010000038.1 GCA_021819725.1 Actinomycetes bacterium | reverse complement strand
TAACGGCCACCCTGATAAAATCCACCACCAGCGTGGGTGAATTGGAATCCCCCTTCGAAGGCCGCCAAAAGGGTCGTATATCGCGATGGTGCAACGGGAGCCTGGTAGGGCCATGTACCCCCCGGTTGGGTCGTACCCGCATAGATCTGCGCGCTCGCCTGCTGCTGGTTAATCCATGCGATCGCAATCGGAGGAGCATCCAGCTGAGGGGTCAACGTCGTGGAAAAGACGGCTCTGCCACCAGCCCCCTCATCACCCCGTGGGTTCCAGGGTTGCACTTGGCCTCCAGGCACCATTGGAGTGAGTGGAAGTGGCGCATACCAGAGCTGCTGATACGATCCCAGTTCAGTTGAGGGTCGCAAATACCCACGGTCGACGAACGCCACCGCAGGGTATGAGGTCCTTACTGATCTCGCCAGTGTCTGATCGTGCAGGCAAGGCTGCGCCCAGATCGCGAGAGTCGAACACAACGCGACGACGCCGAACCTCATCTGCCAAGTCTGCCACCGGCGCCTCATCGTTCCAAGCTATCAGCACCCTTGCACGAAATCGGCACGTACAAACCGGCACCTGGCATCCGCTCATCTGCTCGATGGCAAACCAGGTGCGTTTACCGACCAACGACAACCTTGTTGTGTTCCTCTTGCCAACCTGGTACTCAACTGTTGTATCGCTTGGGCTTTATCTCTACGGCTTTATCTCTACGGCTTTATCTCTACGGCTTTATCTCGACGACTTTATCTCTACGACTTTATCTCTACGATATGTAGCGTTTTGTTCAATCCGCAGTGATAGCCTGATAGAGATGGAGACCATCTCGACAACTATACCGGCACCCGATAGCGCTGACACCATCTTTGATGCCGTCATCGAGGTCGCCTACTCCTACACCGATCCGTTCGCGATAGACCGTGGGGAACTAAGAATAGAGGGTCGTAGCCTCAAGACCGGGCTCTCCTCCGCCCAACTGCCGTACCGCATCACGGTCCTCCCGGTCGGTGAAGACGCCGCCGAGATCTACCTGGAGATTGACATTGAAGATCGCTCAGATCGCCAGGTACAGGCCAAAGACCTTCTCCTCGGTGTCTTCCGCGATCAGACACCGCGAGAGTATGCCAAGCGCCGAGCGGGCGTAGCAACGACGCCTGCTCCAAGCGAATCGGACCCGTCTCCAACCTTGTTCGACCGCATTGGCCCACTCGACCTTGCTGAGTTCTTCAAATACGCTACCATTCCGATCGTCATCCTCGGTGTCCTCGTCATCATCGTCAGCATCAGTCTGTTCGCCGCGGCGAGTGCAACCCTCCATCCCTCGCCCTGGGTCGTCATGCTCACGTTAGGCGGAGAGATCTTCGCGACGGCGGTTGTCGCAGGGATCCTGCTCTTCTTTGGCTACGTACTAGAGCTCCTCGCACACACCCGTGACATCCTCGCAACGAGCAACAATCCCAGTCCACGCGGCTAATCATTTTTTCGAAACTCAACGACCCCGATGAGTGTCATTGCCACCCCCATCACGGCCACAATCGCCAGCGAGAGCCCAACCGGTACCAACCATCCATCCCAGGTGACGCCTGGACTCAGGAAGTGGCGCGCCGCTTGGCCCATGTTGAGGGAGTTAAAAACCACACTGCGCATCGGGCCTACGATAGAGGTCAGCGGATCGATCCTGGTCAACACCGTCAGCCATGTCGGTAGACCGCCGAGCGGATAAAGCGCACCGGAGAGGAAGAACAGTGGCATCACTAACATCTGTGTCACCGCCATAAAGGCTTGGAACTGCTGGATCCGTGCCGCCATCATTACGCCAAAGGCGGTGAGAGTGAAGGAGAGTAACAGGAGCTCTCCGATGAGTGCCAGTAGGAGCGTCGGACGATAGGGCACCCCAGCGAATCCCGCGAGGATCAAAATAACGAGTCCCTGGAGCGTCGCTACTGTGGTCCCGCCAAGGCACTTACCGAACACGATCGCACCACGGTTCACCGGTGCGACCAGCATTTCCCGGAGGAAACCAAACTCTCGATCCCACACGATAGAGCCCGCCGAGAAGAGGGCGGTAAAGAGGGCAGACATCGCCAAGACGCCTGGATAGAGAAAAGTGCGAAGATTGACTCCAGGGGCATCCCGTGCTTGGCAAGGGCGGAGAGTCCCGTGCCCAGTACAAAAAGGAAGAGGATCGGTTGGATCAACGAGGTCACCATCCTGAGTTTGTCCCTCCAGAAGCGAATCAACTCGCGGCGCCACACGATACTGATTGCTCGAAGATCTTGACTGAGTCCACCCGCCGGAACCGCAACACGAATCGCCGCCACCTCGCCTGTTGTCACTGTTGAAGGTTGCACCGCTACCTCCCTCGAAAACGCTGTCGAAACGCCCGCATCGAATCGCTGCTTGTCGCCTCTGTATCCCTGATAGTCCGACCGGTGTACGACATGAAGGCATCGTCAAGAGAGGGACGGGCGACGCTGACCGAACGAATCCCGACGCCGAGCTCACTAAAGAGTCGAGGAACGAACTCCTCGCCAGCGGCGACGGAAAAGGTGACCAACCCGTCATGCATCCCTGCATCGACTCCGAATCGCGATGCGAGTGCCGCGATTGCAGCGACATCATCCGCGGTTGCAATCTGTACTCGGTCCTTGCCAACACTTGCCTTCAGTTCCTCGGGAGTATCGCTCGCCTGGATTTGGCCGTGGTCAATGATCGCAATCCGATCACAATTCTCCGCCTCATCCATATAGTGCGTCGTCAAGAAGATGGTGATATCCTCTCGCTGCTTGAGTTCGATGATGTACTCCCAGATCGAAGAGCGCGTCTGGGGATCCAGGCCGACGGTGGGTTCGTCAAGAAAGAGGACCTTAGGCGCATGCAACAGACCACGAGCGATCTCGAGGTGACGCTGCATACCTCCTGAGTAGGTACTGACGAGGCTCCCACGACGTTCCCAGAGTCCAACCATCTCGAGCACCCGTTGCAGGCGTGACTCGACATACTGCTTAGGCACTGCATAGAGCTCCGCATGAAAGCGGAGGTTCTGTTCAGCGGTCAGATAGGTGTCGAGCGTCGTATCCTGAAAGACCAGACCGATGTTGCGTCGGACCAATTCCCTCGCTCGCACCACATCGTATCCTGCCACTTGTGCGGCACCCTCCGTCGGTTGAGCAAGCGTACAGAGAATCTTGATGGTGGTCGACTTGCCCGCGCCGTTGGGGCCGAGGAATCCAAAGATCTCTCCCCCGGCCACCTCGAAATCAATGCCTCTCACCGCCTCCAATGATCCATAGCGCTTGACGAGACCCTGCACCGCTACAGCTGCTGGCCGTCCTTTCTGGTTCAACGGTGACCGTAGGTGAGGTCCAAGCTCCGCCGACATCATCGTCTCCCTCCTTCTCTCACATACCCTCACCACCAGCTATCCCCGGCTAGGGGGAGAGACCATCGTGACCACGAATCCACGGCTCCTAGTGAACGTGGAATGGTGAGACGCGACAAGGTTCGACGGCTCCCACCACCCGAGCTCCAATCCCTTGTGCAATGCAACTATACTGCCGATACCCGACGAGGTGCACGCTCTACCCGTGTGCGTAGCTCTTGAGACACGCGAAGTGCACCAGGTTCGCGCTCCTATCCCGTCGGGCAAGCAACCCCGGAAGCTGCGTGGTTCGAACTCGAACGCGCCTCAGATCAGTGAGCGGGATGGGTGTCTTCGTCTGAGCGGCCCGGGTCACCTCGCACCTCTCGGGGCGCGATGCAGCCCTACTGGGCGTCGACGATCGTTCTTCGAGCCCTACTGGCATCCTCCTGCGAGAGCGCCCGACGGGCAAGCGCCCGCGCCCGCGTCATCGAGAGGCCATCCAGCACCGCTCGCACCCCAGCCAGCGCTACTGGCGTCATTGAGAGGCTCGAGACACCAAGACCGGCCAAGACGATGGCGAGCAACGGATCACTCGCCGCCTCGCCACACACCGAGATACCGACCTGCGCCCGCGTCCCTGCACGCGCCACCGACTCGATAAGACCAAGCGCGACCGGATTCCAGGGATCGAGGAGCGCGCCCAGTGCGGGTCCATTGCGATCGGCCCCCATCAGATATTGGAGCAAGTCATTGGTCCCGATTGAGGCGAAATCTACCAACGGCGCGACCCGGACAAAACCCAAAGCGAGCGCCGGGACTTCGATCATGACCCCCACGGTGCCCAGGCCAGCAGAGCGCGCCATCCCCACAAAAGAGCGCACCTCAGCAGGTGAACTCACCATAGGCGCCATCACCCGCACCTCGACACCTGGCACCAACTCCTGTGCCTGCGCCAGAGCCTCCAACTGTCGTTCGAGCACCCCTGGAGCCTGGGCGACGAGACGAAAACCCCGCACCCCAAGCGCGGGGTTGTCCTCCCGAGGCAGCCTGATAAAGGGTAAGGGTTTGTCGGAACCTGCATCAAGCGTGCGGAAGATGACAGGCTTCTGTGAGTGGACAAATGGATCAAGAATGGATCGATAGACATCGACCTGCTGGTCAACGCTTGGCTCCTGTGCCTGCCCCTCAAATAAGAACTCGGTGCGTACGAGACCGATGCCGTCGGCCCCCCGCCCATGCGCCTCAACTGCGTCTCCTGGTGATCCGACATTGGCGAGAAGGTGCACCGCACCCGTCGCCAACACCGAACGGTGGCTTCGTCGCCGATCACGCCGAGGCGTGAACCCTTCGGTCACGCGCTCAAGATGCCCGGAGGTCGCACTGGCCAACGAGACCTGGCCAGTGAGGGGATTGAGTAGGACCATGGAACCCTCGGGGAGTTCAGATGCTCCTCGACAACCGACGACGGCTGCAATGTCAAGGGAACGGAGGATGAGCGCCGCATGCCCCGTGGGCCCTCCAGTTGCCACGATCACACCACGCAACGCCGTTGGGTCGAGTTTCGCCGCCTCAGCCGCACTCAGTTGCTCAAGGACCAGGATGCTATCATCATCGAATCGCCAGGAGTACTCAGCTCGCCCAAAGAGCTGGTCGCCGACCCGTATACCGATCTCGGTGATATCGTCAGCTCGTTCGCCGATGTATCCACCTACGGTGCGCAGCTCAGCGGCAACCGTCTCGAACGCGGCCTCTAATGCTCGCCGATCGATGGAGATCGAGGCCACGTCGCTAGGACGATCCGCCTGCTCGGTTGACAGCAACGGTGCCAACAAGCGATCGACGAGCGTCGGATCTTGGGCCATCATGGCTTGGGCCTCCAGGATCGCACCGACCTGGGGAGGTGCGCCCTCGGCCAAACCTTCAAGTTCCCCTGCCGCCTTGGTCAGTTCCGCCTCCAGGTGATGGCGAAGCTCCTCGCGACTGGGGAATTCGTGCGCCTGTGCACCGGCACCACGGCCACGAACTTCACCTTGGGTACTTCCCGCCGCCCCATGATCCTCGGGTGGCGTCGCTGATCCCTGACGGTGTCGCACCCGTCCTACCACCGTATCGGTCCCGATCCCAAAGCCCTCCCAGACACGCTCGTCTGGAGGAGCCGCACGAGCGTCCTCCGTCTCGGCCGAAGCTGTGCCCTCAGGATCCAACCTTACGAACCTCCCATGCGTGTTCCGCCGCCGTGATACCATCATCAAGGGAACCACCCATCGATAGCGTCATCGCACACGCGATGGCGCCTTCGACCATCGGACAGTCAATCATGTGTACCCGCTCCTCAAGTCCCTCCAGCTCAATCGCGGCACTCGTCGCCAGGAAGGAGGAGCCAACGTCGCCGATCATGCCAATCGTGTCGACTCCGCCTAGCTCCGAGAGTCCCGCGAGGACCATCGCTGCGTTCACCCCGAGCCCCCCAGACCCGGGTGCCTCCTCGCCTCCAACGGCAACCATCGCCAGTTCATCGCCGGCCAGGGCCCGAACCACGTCGACCACGCCGAGGGCAAGGCGCTTGGAGTGAGAGACGATGATCAGCCCGGTGGACATCGTCATTGCGGCCCCATGACCCGAGCGAGTGCCTCAAACCAGAGGGCGGCGGAAACGGAACCTGGGTCGATGTGACCGACGCTGCGCTCGCCAAGATAGGCTGCACGGCCACGTTTGGCCACCAAATCCAATGTGGCATCCGACCACGCTCTGGCCTGCTGGGCGAGCACAACGACCAGGGAGCTCACCGGCTCTCCATCGGATCCTGTGGCCTGGAGTTCAGCGAGGGCAGGGAGGAATACATCCATCATGGTTTTGTCTCCCACGACCGCCTTCCCGCGTTGTTGGAGTGCCTCGACAAAGGCGCCAAGGGCACCCACAAAATCGGCCCAGTTGACCTCAGGGGCATCAGGCAACGCCGCGGCAAACTTCAACATTCCTGATCCCCAGAGCGCTCCTGATGCCCCTCCGACCGTGCTCATGAGTGTCATGCCAATGGCCTTCGCATCAGCGCGCAGACTACCCTCGGGGGCAGCGTTGAGCACCTCGACGGCCTTGGTCAACCCGCGATCCATGTTGGAGCCATGGTCAGCGTCGCCGATGGCCGCATCGAGCTCATTGAGCAGCGCTCTGTTGGCATGGATCAGTTCACCAAATCGCTGCCAGAGCTGGCGAAAGGCCTCCTGCTTCACAGAGGTCATACTAGTGCGTCACGACTCTCAGTGCTGGGGTATCACAGGTCGCTCCTAACCGTCTCGCCCGTGTATCGTCAAGACGCAGCAGCGTGAGCGAGGCTCCTGCCATCTCCAATGAGGTCATGAACTCCCCCATCAGGACCCGCTCGAGAGAGAGTTGGGAACCCTCCACGAGCTGTGCGAGATGCCCGGTCATGATGGCCAACTCGATACCGGGGGTGGCCCCCATGGAGTTGACCAGAGCAGCGACGCGCTCACCGGCGACCAGCCCGAGCTCCTCCACAAGGCGACCATAGAGGAAGGCAGTGAGCTCCCCAGCACTCATCATTGGAATGCGCTCAATACCGGGCTCGCCATGGATCCCGACACCCATCTCGATCTCGTTCTCCCCGAGTTCAAAAGTCGGTTTGCCATTCGCTGGGACCGTACACGAGGTCAGCGCGAAACCCATCGAGGCGACGTTGTCGACCACCTCATCACCTACCGCCTTCACTGTTGCCAGATCCGCACCCTCTTCAGCAGCTGCACCTGCGATCTTATGGACCAAAACCGTTCCCGCGATCCCGCGACGCCCGGTGGTGTAGAGCGAATCCTGCACCGCTATGTCATCGTTAACCAACACGACCTCTGTCGCAATGGAGTCGGCATCGGCGAGTTCGCGAGCGATATCAAAGTTCATCACATCGCCGGTGTAGTTCTTCACCACAAGGAGGACACCAACGCCATGGTCGGCGGCCTTGATACCTGCGTAGACCTGGTCCGGGGTGGGGGAGGTAAAGACCTCCCCCGCCACCGCCGCGTCAAGCATACCATAGCCGACGTAACCACCGTGAGCGGGCTCATGGCCCGAACCGCCCCCTGAGACGAGACCGACCTTGCCCGTCGCCTTTGGGACCTTGCGAGCAAGCACCGAGGTGCCTGGCACCCGCACGAGGTACTCAGGGTAGGCCACCACCATCCCGTCGAGTGCCTGGTCAACGATCGTCGCAACCGCATCAATAATCTTTTTCATCTTGCACTCCTCACTGCTCGATCCAACTCTTGGACCGCTCGACCGCACGGACCCAGCCGGCGACGAGCTCATCGCGACGCGAAGCGACCATCGACGGGTAGAACAGCGCATCGCGTTGCCACACCTGGGTCAAGGGCTCAAAGCCATCCCATACACCCACGGCGAGCCCCGCCAAGAAGGCTGCACCCATCGCCGTCGTCTCTGTCACCTTTGGTCGCTCGACACGCACACCGAGAATGTCGGCCTGGAACTGCGCAAGGAAGCTATTGTTGATCGCTCCTCCGTCAACCCGCAGGACATCAACTGCCTGCTTGCTGTCGCTTCGCATCGCCTCCAAGACATCACGCGACTGGTAGGCGATCGACTCCAGCGCAGCTCTGGCGATATGGGCGCGATTCGATCCTCTTGTCAGTCCAACGATCGTTCCGCGTGCGTAACTATCCCACCAGGGCGCCCCAAGACCGACGAAGGCGGGTACGAGATACACCCCACCGGTGTCAGGCACGGAAAGTGCTAGCGCCTCTGTCTCCTCAGCGGTCTTGATCAACCCCAGTTCATCACGGAGCCATTGGACAACGGCTCCGGTGATAAAGATCGAACCCTCAAGCGCGTAGGTCACCTTGTGATCGATACCCCAAGCCAGCGTCGTGACCAGTCCATTCTCCGAGGAGACGGGGACCTCGCCCGTATTCATGAGGAGGAAGGAACCGGTACCGTAGGTGTTCTTCGCAGTCCCAGGCGTATAGCACCCCTGCCCAAACAATGCAGCTTGCTGATCACCAGCGATCCCAGCAATCGGAATCCTGCGCCCCAACCAGCTCTCATCGACCTCGCCAACGACACCCGAGGAGTCAACAACGGTCGGGCACATGGAGCGCGGAATCCCTAACAGCCCCAACAACTCGTCATCCCAATCGAGCTCACCGATGTTGTAGATCATGGTACGCGAGGCATTGGAATAGTCCGTGACGTGGAGCTTTTGGTGAGTCAGCTTGTTGATCAGCCAGGAGTCGATGGTTCCAAAGACGAGATCACCCTTCTCGGCGAGCTCGCGAGCGCCGGGAACGTTCTCGAGGATCCAGGCCACCTTCGTCCCCGAGAAGTACGCGTCGATGACCAACCCTGTCTTAGCTCGCACCATGTCAGTGTGGCCTGCCTCCCGCAGCCGATCACACATTCCGGCCGTACGCCGACACTGCCAGACGATAGCGTTGTAGACCGCCTGCCCCGTCTGCCGGTTCCAGACCACCGTCGTCTCACGTTGGTTGGTGATGCCAAGGGCTGCGATGTCGGCGACGTTGACCCCCGAGGACTTAATGCAACTCTGAATGGCCTGCCACTCCGATTGCCAAATCTCCTCCGGATCGTGCTCCACCCAACCGGGCTGCGGATAAATCTGGCGAAACTCCTGTTGGCCAACGGCCACCGGCAAGCCAGCATCATTAAACAAGATTGCCCTTGATGACGTCGTGCCCTGGTCAAGAGCGAGTAGATACTTAGTCACTGGTTACCATCCCTTCTTCTATCTCATTATCTTCTGCAGTCGCTGTCACCTCGTCGGGGTGCTTCGCCCGATAGTCGAGAGTCAATTCAATGAAAACCTTATAAATACCTACTGCAATCGCCGCCCCAACGAGTGGGCCGAGAATAGGTATCCACCAATAACCTCCCTGCCCCGGGCCCGGGAAGGCGTTCTTACCCCAACCAAAAAGCCATGTCATCAGACGAGGCCCAAAGTCACGCGCTGGATTAATCGCATAGCCCGCATCGGTACCAAAGGAAAGACCGATTGCCAACACTGCTAACCCGACGATAAAGGGTCCAAGGTTCGAGATCGGCGCCATGTTCTTGGCATCGTTGATGGCGAGAATAAAGAGCAAGAGAAAGGCGGTGCCGATAACCTGGTCGACCAACGGCCCCACCCAGCTGCCATGGAAGTAGGAGGCTGGGAAGGTGGCAAAGATGGAGAAGGTCGTCAACCCGCCACTCGAACTCCGTGAGACGACATGATGCACCAAGTTGTACTGGTCGATCGCCTTGTAGTAATCTGCATAGACGATCAAGGCGCCGCTAAAAGCCCCAAGGACCTGGGCTATCCAATACGGTACTACCTTCTTCCAAGGAAGGTTCCCCTTGATAGCCTGCGCAAACGTGACCGCTGGATTGAGGTGCGCACCTGAGATACCACCGGCGACATACACGCCCATGACGACCGCGATTGCCCAGCCCTAGCCGATCAGCATCCAACCGCCAGCACCCTGGAAAATCACTACCGTACGGCCAGACATGGTCAGACCAACGACCGCCACCGCCACCGACCCTGTACCAAAAGCAAGTAACACCAGGGTACCTAAGTACTCCGAGAGCAGCTCGCCCCACGCCGTTGCGCGCCAGCCGGTCTTACCATAGCCCACTTTCGTAGCCATACACCCTACTCCTTCTCATCGAGTCAAGAATGAGCGAAAACAGCAAAAAACCCAAGCCCGGGTAACGGACTTGGGTTCTCAGTTTCTCTCACCCACTCTCGATGGTACACCATTTGCCACGACGATGCACGCGAAACCCAAAATTAATACCACCTTTCTTCCACCATCAGCAACTAGCTAAGCTCGCCGACGGTTACCACCCATTGCCTCGCTGTCGCCGTCGGAAAAGAGCAAAGCGCCTGCTAGCACTCCAACATCAAGCAGCATTCGACCTCAGCACTCGTTCTCTCTATGAGTAATCAGTATGAGGTTGTCCGCCTCATTCAATCTGATTATTTCTAACTTTAAAAGAGCTCTAATTCTGCGTTCTAACGAGGAGTATCATCGGTCAATGGTTCTAGAAGGTGTTCAAGACTCGCAAAGACCGACTCCGCCTCCTGGTTCACATCAAGGACGATCACATCGCCGTTGTCGATACCGAGTCCGAGAATTTCGAGGATGCTGCCCACATCAGCGACCCGGTCGCCTTTGCTTAACGTCCCTTGCGCTCCGGCAGCATGCATCGCCTTCACCAGCTGCGCAGCGGGACGCGCATGGAGCCCCGATGGATCGATCACACGAAAAGTTCTTGCTGCCATTGTTCTTCCTTCCACAGATTGACTCAATCCACCCCGCCAGCCAATTCACCCCGCCAAACATGGTTCCGGTCTAACTTAGCTCCGGTCTAACTTAGCTCCTGGACTTGGCTCAACAACAGCCCAGAACTTGTCGACACACCAAGGGCGCCAGCCTTCAGCGCCGCCTTCACTTGATCGATATGGGTGATCAGACCACCTGCGATGAGAGGGACATCGATACTATCGGCCACCTTGGTGATCTGCTCTGGCAGCACACCAGGCAGCACCTCGACCGCATCCGGTTTGGTCCTGACGACGTTACGCAGTCCCGATTCAACGGAGGAGCTATCGAGAAGAAAGATCCGCTCGATCGTCAACAGTCCCACCTTCTTCGCCGCGTTCACCGTTGACGGATGGGTGGTGATGATGCCGGTTGGACGACCGAAGCTCGCTAGTAGACGTATGCCTTCACTGTCGTTGGTGATCCCGTGCAGCATGTCAATGTGGATATAGACCGAAAAACCGCGGTCACTCAGTAACTTCGAGGCGCCCAGCACCTCGCCGGCACTCCCGCCAAGCAAGAAGACCCAACTCGGTTCCACATCAGCCAACATGACCAGGACGTCCGCTGGTTCTCGCGCCGCGAAGATCACCTTGGGGATCTCCTCCGCTTGTATCGACCCACTGCCCGGTATCACTGCTTCACCGCCTGGCGCTGAAGCTGAGCCTGCAGCCAACGCGCTGGATGGAGAGTCTCGGACCCTGTGAGCTCCTGGAGATGGATCGCACAGGTGCCACTATCGGTAAGGATGACACCCGGTGCACCCATCACCTCTGTCGCATGTCCGCCCAGAGCTCTTGCCACCTTCGTGTGTTCAGCCTTGAAGGCGTACGAACCAGCGGCACCACAACAGCTGATCGCGAGGATCTCTGGCGCGCGGTCGCTGGCGCGCTCCATAAGAGCAAAGAGCGACCCCTCGCCACGGGCAACCTTTGACCGACAGGTTGCGTGTGTGTAGACCACTTCGTCGCCAGATCCTCGCCGCAACTGCTCAAAAAAGCCAGGACTCGCCTTGTCGAGCACAAAATCCACAAAAGGTACGATGGGCGTGACAAGCTCCAATCCAAAATACCGTGGCCACTCCACGCGCAGCGTATCGTCACAGGTCGCATTTAAGGTCACCACAGCTTCGAGCCCTGCGGACACCCTCCGGATTGCGCGATACGTCCGACGGGCGCTGCGCTCAGCCTCTCTGAGCAGACCCGATGCATAGGCGGCCGCGCCACAGCAATGGCTCGTAACAGGCAGCGCCACCGTCGCATAGCCGAGTTCTCTAAGGACGGCACTGGCGGCGGCGAACGTCTCTGAGTCAAACCCTCGGGTAAAGCAATCCACGAAGATCCCGACCTGGGGCATGGGTGAAGCCTGTTGTCGGCGGAGCCGATACCGATGGCGATTGGCGCGCTGGATGGGTGAGGGGACTGGCCACTGCGTCGATGCACTGATGCCAAGCGGTATGCCGAGTTGTTTTGGGACCTTGACGAGGGACGGAGCCATCGCCAACCACTGGGGATGGGTTAAGAGATAGTCGCGTAGCGCAAGCCGCGGCGATTCGGATGCGAAGTGTTTATGCTCTGCGATGAGATGGGCGATTGGCACATCCACGGGACAAGCGTTTTCGCAGAGCTGGCAGAAGGTGCAGTCGCTCACGTGCTCCATAGCCGTGACCTCTCCGGCCTGATGGCGTCGATACCAGTCAGGGCCAAGTGCCTTTGGACCAGGGAACTGTGGATCGACCCGATAGACCGGACAGGCGGTGACACAGAGGGAGCACTTGATGCAGGCATCCTCGTATTCGAATCTCTTCACTGATCAATCTCCTCACTGAGCTCAAGTGCCGCATGCACCGTCGCAAGCAGCATCGCCCCACCGTTATGATCGCGGTTGGGATTCCATCCACCGATTGCTCTCCCGACGGCAAGTACTCGCCCGCCTCCGAGACAATCGGCATTCTGGTGACCGAGTTCATTTAGCGCCTCGAGTCGGTCCATTCTACCTATCTCCCTATTGACCAGCTCGTCAACGATCACGCCATCGATGGCAACACGCATGCCACCACCAAGCACCCCACCATGGGCAAGCAAGAGAAGGTCCGCCGCAAAACATCTCCCGTCGGCCATGACGGCTCGCGGTGTGGGCAAAATCTCTTGAACTCTACCGCTCACGAACCGGACTCCTTGACGTCGCAGCTGACGCTCCCAGCGTTCCTTGATCCTGATACCGCCAACGCTCGGCGATAACAGCGGAAACTCGCCCACGCTACGGCCACATACGTCCGACAGCCGAGCTAACAGGTTGGTCGTGCGCTCCAAGCCGATGATTTGGGGAAGCACTACCGGAATGTCTGGCGGCGCACTCTCGAGCGCCGTCTGCGAACTCTTCACCAACCAGTCGGTACCCACATCACTATCGAGGTACACGGCGAATCGGAGAGCCCCCCAACTCGCATCCCAACCCGGGGGTCGAGACAGGCGCACGCCAAAGGCCTCCTGGCCACTCTGTCGCCGGTAGGTAGCTACTTGCGCTTCGACGATCGAGTCCGCGAGACCATCGAACCCCACAACGACCAGCGGCTCTGGCTCTGTTGACGCGTACTGCCAATCTGGCGTAGCAAAGGTTGGGCGGAGGTTGCCAGTGGCCGTGATGGTATGCGCAATCGCTTCGCGTTGGGGCAATCGAAGCGTGACTCCAAAGGATTGATAGAGTGTCACGAGTTCATCAAAGGACTGCAACCACTCGGTCAACGACCGTTCAATTGGGAAACTTCGAAAAGCCTCGGCATCTCTGCCAAAGCTAAAATCGCCCGGCCACATCGCTAGAGAACCGTCCGCCTCGGCAAGAACGCTTACCTGATACCCCCGCTGAACAAGGTAACTGGCACTCAGCAGTCCAGCCGGACCCCGACCTACGACAAGAGCGGTCTTGGGGGTGCTCATAGCTCCTCCCCGAGAGATTGGGCCGCAATCGACTGCTCCAGTGCTATCAACCGTGCGTTTGCTCCCCAACCAACGGCCACAAGACCGTGCTCGCGCTCGCGGCGCAGCGTGGTGAGCTCCTGAGTAAAGCTCTCCTCCGATCCTCTTCCCAAGACCCGATGTGCACAGAACGTGCCCTGACATGGCCCCATAGAGAACCAAGTACCAAAGCGTCGCTGCATGGCTGAACTCGCTGTCTGTTCAATATCTGCCTCGTAGACCTGTTCGCATTCGCACAGCAGAGCACCGCGATCACCAACGGCACCCGTCACAGGCCGTGTGGCCCTGGCATCGATCGCTATCTCGCGACTCCGACCTGGGGAGTCGACATTGAGGGTCTTAGCGAGTTGGTTCCCAAGCGTCTCCCCCATCAAGCGAAAAGTGGTCCACTTGCCACCTAGTACAGAGAAGGCTCCAAGCAGGCCATCTTGTTCGCTATGATCGAGTACCGCAAAATCCCGTGACACCGTCCGCGAGTCTCCGGTAATCCCCGAGGGTTCATACAGCGGCCTCACCCCGTTGAAACCACGCAACACTCTCCAGGAGCCGAGATCTGGTATGAGCTCAGTTCCAAGTTCCATCAGCCTGACAGCCTCACTTCGTCGTGGCAGGGGAGCCTCGGGGGACGGCTGGGCAACATCCGTAGTGCCAAGAATCACCACCTCCTGGTGGGGGACGAAGATGTCACCATCACTAGGGGATTTCAGCCGATTGACGACCTTATCGAGCCGTCGGTTCGCAAAAATCAACATCAATCCATACGACGGCTGGACTTTGATATCGAGTCCCCAATCACGAGCCACCAAACCCGCCCACGGACCGGCGGTGTTGACGACCGCATCGCAATCGATGACCCGAGTGCCTCCTGAGCGCTCTTCCACCTCGACACCACTTACACGATCACCCTCAAGGCGTAACCCGGTCGCCTTCGTGTGCTCCAAGAGCTGCGACCCGCGCGACTGGATCGCTTGCACCAACATCGCGAGCATCTTGAATCCCTCGAGCACACCATCAGGGACCCAGTAGGACCGCTCAATCTGCTCGGTCAGCATCTCCATCTCCCTCCGCAGGTCACCAACTGACACTGGATGCACCGGTACGCCTAACTTCTCAGCCTGATTCAGCCAATCACTCTCGAAAACATCGTCATCGCCGTACTTTTTGACAAAGTACCCTCCGGTCACAACGACGGCCTCGCTGGCGATGTCACGCAACAACATATTCTCCTGATAGCACTCCTTGGCTGCCGATGGGTCGGTGACCAGATAGCGGCCTCCGCTGTGAAGGAGGCCATGGAAACGCCCGGAGGTCCCAGCACCAACCTCCTGTGCCTCCAGGACAATCACCTCAATCCCACGCAGGGTGAGATCCCATGCAACACCGAGCCCCGTTGCCCCCGCTCCGATGACGACTACCCTCATGTCCGTTCCCTCCAACCTCCGCAATGCCCAGCAACACCGTGCCCAAAAAACGACAAGCCCGACAGCACGTGCTGTCGGGCTCTCATTCATCAAACGCCACGTCTAGCAGTCAACAACGACTGCCTGCCATCCTAGGCCGAGCGCTCCGCCCTGTCAAGACTCGGTGCATCGAGCGACCACGAACCTAGCGTGACTTGCGACCGATGCTATTGCCGGATACTTCCCTCGAAACGCCGCTCCCATGCCTCATGTCGCTTCTTTGCGTCGCGAAGAAACGGTGACAAGGCGATCACCTTTAACAACGCATCGTTTACCACCTTGGCAGCTCCAGACATGGGCCGGACGACATCGAGAAAAAGCACTGCTCGCAGCTCCGTTGCATCGTTCCAGGCGCTATGCTGATAGCCATCATCAAAAAGTAGACTCTTCCCCTCTTCCCAGTGGCGAGTCTCACCGCCAACTTCGATACCACAGAGCTCCGCTGGCTCTGGGATTCTCAGCCCAAGATGGTAACGCAACACACCTCGATAGGGCCCACGATGAGGGGGGAGGTGCTTGCCAGGACTCAGTATCGAGTAAAAAGCGGTCGTCAGGCCAGGGACTTGTTCGAGGAGCGCTGCCGTCTTTGGGCAACGCTCCCAATTTGCCTGCGACCGATAACCGTACCCCATGAAGAAGACAGTCTTCCATTGATCATCATCAGAGATCGAAGCGACATCGCGAGAAATCTCCTGAAAGTTGGGCAGGTCTTCCCTGTGGTCTAACATCGTATCGAGCTCTTCACGTATCTCTTTCCACCCATCCTCCAGAGTCTTCGTCCAGGGAAAAATCTCTGGATCCAAGAAGGGGGTCGTGGGGACGATGGATGATTGCAGTAACCATCCCTCAAGTCCAAAGATGGCAGCCTCGCCACCGTTGAGTGCTGCCTCGCGAAGATCCTCACGCACCCCGCGTAGATCCATCATCGCCGATCGAAGATTGTCACGCGCCTCATCCAGGGCCACCTGCCATGTCTTGGTCATGCTCTGCTCCTCTCTTCTTGTCTTTCCCTGCAGTTCTCTTCTTCTATTGCTCGATGCTTCTATTGCTCGATGCTTCTATTGCTCTATTGCGCTACCCTTATGGGTTTGGCGTCCGGACCGCCGTACCTTCAGTTTAGCTAGACGAGGTTCATCGATGATCCTTCGCTAACAACTCCTCGGTTGGCGCACTGACTTCATCACAGGCGACGATCTCCACGCCACTCGTGAGGCGTGCGAACCCTGCGAGAATTCGACCACACGCCACAGCGCGCTTGCAATCCGTGTGTATCTGCTCGCATCTGGAACCGTGCGCGACTGAGCTCACAGTGGATCAGCACGTCAAACACTGCTCATCGCCTGTGACTCGCGTACGCGACTTGCAGGGTACTACGGAACGGTGCAGGAAGAGAAGAAGCAAAGGACCGACACGGAGGGATCAGTACCTGGCCATCCCGTTGGCCGAGAACGCATCAATTCAGGCGGCAGTATCCGTACGCGACGATCACTGCCCGGTGTTGGCCAAGATCAGTCGCGCCCGATCTCGCATCTGACGACGTGAGCGCACACCCCACGCTACGAGGAGCAAATAGCCTAAACCAAAGAGGATCAAGATACTATCTGGCTTCATCAGGTACTCGCCCGCGAGCAGTACAAGGACGGTCCCATAGATCAATGTCGGATCCCATTGACTTACCGTCGCTTGGGCGACCTCTCTGACGACCTCGGCGAGCTCTGGATCGTCGGGGAGGGTGCCCGCTCGAAGATGCGCATAGGCCACCCGTTGGCGCTCTCGATCTGGCAACGCAGATCGAAGGATCATCAGACCGGTCGGCTGCCGTCGCTTGCGCCACACCACAAAGCTCACCACCAGGCCTGCTATCGCCGCCAGAACCAACACGAGTCCTACGACCTTACCTATTTCACCCATGGTTACCTCCGCACCGCGCTTGAGGGCATTCTAGTCCAGCCTGACCTCACCGCTAAAACTTTGATCCAACCCGATCTCAGACCAGTGAGGGTCCAGCCAGGTATTGGTCAGTGAGTGCCTTCAACTCTACGTCTACTGCATCCGAGAGCTGATACTCCAATGCCGCCATGGAATCAGTGAGTTGCTCGACCTTCGAGGCGCCGATGATCGGTGATGTGATCCCCTTCTGGCGCATAACCCAGGCAACGGAAAGTGTCACGAGGCTAACGTCTTCGCGGGCCGCTATGGCCTGGAGCTTTGCTACCGTGGCGAACATCTCCTCGTGCCAGTATCGCTCTCGGTAGAGTTCGCTCGCCGGTGTCGAGTTAAAGCGTGTCCCCTCGGTCGGCGTGTCGATAGAGCGGTGCTTCCCGGAGAGCAGCCCACCGGCGATCGGATTGTAGGGGATGACACCAATTCCCTCCTCGACCGCTAGCTCCACAAGATCTCGTTCGATGATGCGGTACAACAAGTTGTAGCGGGGTTGGACCGAAGAGAATCTCGCGAGACCCCTCCCGTCGGCCACTGCATTTGCCTTCGCCAACCGAAATGCAGGGAAGTTTGAACACCCTACATAGCGAACTTTACCAAGACGCACCAGGTCATCTAAGGCCCCTAACGACTCTTCGATAGGAGTCTCTGGATCGTAGCGATGCAACTGGTAGAGATCGAGGTAATCAGTGCCGAGTCGCTTTAACGATGCATCCACCGCATCAAAGATGTGCTTGCGCGAGTTGCCCTGATGGAAAGGCTCCTTCGCCATTGCTCCAAAACACTTTGTCGCCAGGATCACCTTATCGCGCTTCCCTTTGAGCCAACGTCCGACGATCTCTTCTGTGGTTCCCGCCAAACGCACCCCGCCACCGAGCGGGTAGACATCCGCAGTATCAATGAAATAGATACCACCTTCGAAGGCTCGATCCAAAATCTTGATGGCCTCCTCCTCGTCACTTTGCAGGCCAAACGTCATCGTCCCAAGGCACAGCCTGGAGACCTTCAACCCTGTCGCACCTAGTCGAATCGTCTCGTCACTCACCACAATCTCCTCTTCGTTTGCACACACAACCTCACTAAAACCCTACTGGCGACAAGCGTCTCCCGCGTATTCCCATCATCAGCGACGCGAGCAACCCTCGCAATATCGCCACCCGGGGCCGCCATCCCCTCCAACCTCACGGGAGCTGGTCTCGATATCAGGGCTTGAATACCATGAGGTAGATCAATACCAGCATCAGCACAAAGGCAACATCGTTATAGAGACGGCTCCGAGTATCCCACAGCAGATCTCGCAGCTGTTGCGATACCTCTACCGGGCCCAGTTCAGTCGCTAGCAATCTTGCTCGCTTTGGTATCGCGCCCCCCAAACCCCCCAAGACAACAACGCCGACATAGGTCACGATGGCGGCGACCACCCACCCAGACCCAAAGCCATAGTGACCGACCCAAACGAGGAGCAAGCCAAATGCACCAGCCACCAGCGCACCGATCGCGACCAACAACACGCCGATACGCGCGAGGGAGAGAATGCTTGCGACCTCCGATGCCATCGCGGCGTGACGCGCTCTTACCAACACCAGGCCCGCGAGCACGACCCCAGCAAAGAAGGTCATCGCGCCGAGGATATGTACTAGCAGGAGAGCATGATACAGCAGGGTGTGGTGACGACTCGTGAACACTTCGTGGCTCCTTCTTCGACTACACGGTACCTTGGAGATCTCCCAAAACGTTCATCATCCGCTGGAGCCATGGGAGTTGTTGGTTCTGCGCTCAGAGCGCTTCGACCGCATTTGTCGTGCTTCTTGAGATCGGCTCTGGTTCAGCATAAGGACACGGTGTACTCGATGTCTAAATCCGGCTCATCATGACAGAATCAGAGTCGGTCTCACTCTCGCTCAAGCAACTGTTGCCCCAACCCACAAGCCTCCGAGCACTGGAGCCACTAGCGCACCCACAGGAACTTCGGCCACAGCAGCACTGACGGGGGTTTTGGAAGGTGACCGAGAGCCCTTGGCGAGTGTCAATTGCCAATAGGAAAGGACGCTCGTGCAACCCTTGCAGGATCCGTTGCGTCAGTCCTTGTCGAGTCGGACAGCACCTCTGCGACCGAACGAGGCGTCAGCGTTCAGGCAGCCTGAACCTGTTCTCCTCGGTCGGTTGTGCTAGTCCTATCGGCTGCTTCGCTATCGTCAATGGCTAAATGATGCCGACGGCCAAGGGGGGAGAAGCAAACAGCGAGCAACCCTAGAGTCACTAGAGACACGACAAACGCGGCTGCGGTCGGCAGGAAGGCTCCCAGTCCAGCCGTGAGTGCTACCACGTATGCTCCATAACACCCGACGGCTGCTAGGATCGTCAAGCTTTGCTCACCGACTTTTTGCAACCCCTTTTTCTCCTTGCTAGTTACCATTTGCATCCTCATGCTCTCCCTTCCGGTGTGCGATGCCTTGCGTTACAAGGGGAGCTGGATAAGTCATCCTGGTGACACGAACGGACCCGTCTTGTGGCATCACGGTTCACCCACCCCCGGATCAGGCGACTCACGACATAGGTCACGAGCACGACTCCGATCAGAGCCAGTGCGCTCAGATCAGATCCTTGAGAGCGCGATTCCAAAGCAGGCACGAAATCGGTAGCGATCAATCCATAAGTGGAGCCAGCAACGACAAGGGTTGCCAAGACCATGGAGATCCGGTTAAGATTCCGCAGCTTGTGTACGGCCGAAGCGCCGAACAGAACAACGGGCTCCCCCCGATCGACCCGAGCGAGGTATCGCTTCGTGCGAGGCAGCTGCGACCACCCGAGGAGTGCATCGCGAGACCGATCGCGCTCTGGAAAAAGGTTCCGCAGGACAACCACTGCAAGTAGGGTACCGCCAAAAGCGCACCATATGATTGCTATGATGCCCAGGATTGGGGAGTATAGGTGCTTGTGGGCCACGATCGTATAGAGCTCAACCCCACTAAACAACACGCCGCTTGGAGCCAGAAAAGCCAATCCGATCAGACTTTTGCAACTGCCTGGCTCGAGTTCATCCGCTACGTCCTCCATGTGGGAGTCATCCCTATCGCTCATCTAACCCTCCACAGCTTGCACGAGCTTGGTGAGGCTGCTCTCAAAGGTCACCCGTGCAGTCGACGGCGCCGTGACGGTAACTGGTGCGTTGTACGCACTAAAGTTCAACGTGTCGATGGTGTAGAACTGGTATCCGCTGACCGTGAAGGGGACGGTTACCACCTCCCGTAGCAGTTGGCCGTGCCGGTTAATCCATAGCGCAACCGGGGCATCCTTCCCCAGAAGCTGCATCTCCGAACGCAGGGTGGACGGAATGTCACCAGCGTCGGCCTTCAAAATTGCTCCTATCTTCACCCGGGCCTGATAACGCGTCACCACCTGACCGTCGATATTGGCCGACTGCGAGGTCGTCACCACTCCACTCTGAGCAAAGCGTCGAAGCAAGGTAACCGGGCCTGCATGGATCGGGTTTTGCACGCCAAGCGTTGCCGGAGGACCCGAAGAACTCACTCGATATCCAAAATATGTCGCCGTTCCCAGTGCTGTTGGGCTCGGTGCCACGCGTCGTACATAGAGCACTCGATGGGTGAGGATAAGTTCCACCGCTGTCTTTCCCTGTGGCGTCACCGATGTCGTCAACGCACGTTCAGCCACTCCCGATGGACCATTCTCGACTCCGGTTGCTACCCCGGTCGTGGTAATCGTCTCCGGAGTCGACCCAGCTTCAATCTGTTCGATAGTCTGAAAATGTAGGGATCGAACAGCGAGAAGACGATGGTAAGCAAGCTCTATCACCCCAACACCACCGAGAGCAGTACCTCCTTGTTGCTGGGTGTGGCTCAACGCAAACCCGGCCACCCCTCCGGCTACCAGGAGTAACGCCGCAACACTGGTAAGCACCTTGTGTCGATACAACCCCCTAGTGCGGCGCTGCTGCAGTCCTGCTAATGGATCCATGCCATCCTTGCTGGAGCTGGCAGGCTTTGCTGAGCTGATAGGCGCCATAGAAACACGCGCGTTTCCCTCGGAACCTATCTGAGTCTTGGACGAACCAAGCGCCACGACTCGATCCCTCAGGCCCCTGGAGGCCACACTTCGATCCGCATGAAAACCGCGCAACAGGTCTAATTCGTCCATCCATCCTCCTTCAACGTCGACGTGCGCCCATCCTCTATCGTCCCCGACGGACCCCCATCTCGCATCAGTTCCTCGCGTAACCGTGCGCGGACCCGCGAGAGGCGTGAACGAACCGTACCCGCTGGCAACGCCAAAGCCTGGGCGATCTCGCTGGGGCTCAGCTCCTCCCAGGCATACAGCAACAGCACCAGCCGATCTTCATCATTGAGCCCTAAAAGCGCGCCGGCGATCGTGGCATCAAGCTCAAGGTAACCATCGCCTGGGTCTTCTGGACGGGTATCTGTCATGGCCATGCCCCCCAGCCTCGCCTCGCGTGCCAGACGGGCCTGCTCGTCCCTCCAATGATGCCGCAAGACGTTGGCCGCGATACCGAAGACCCACGGTCGGAGAGCACCGCGTTCAGAGCTATAGCTTGGCAAACGCGAGAACACCACGGCGAAGGTTTCAACGGTGAGGTCATCGCACACATCTGGCCCAACGCGACGTCGATAAAACCGATAGATCGGATCTAATAGCGAACCGACCACGATTTCATACCTGAGATCTTCCCCAGTCACTCCGTCATCGCTCTCGATCCCCTTCGCATGCCGCAACCCCATACTAGATACTTTCCCGACGACACCTCATCTGTTGCACGAGATGGAAACAAACCCTCAGGCACTCCACACCTCCCAAATTTTCCCAAGGTCGTAACCGAGGGCTAGGCCTGCGAAAACCTACCGACACATAGTGCCAAGAGAAGGTACCGTCCTTGGCGTGCTGGTGAGAGGCCCATCAATCTTGGCAGAGGCGCCACCTACCCACAACAAAAGCATGCCAAGGAAAAGATGTCGGAGAGACATGAGGTCAAAATGCACAAAGACCAACGAATGACGCATCGTTCCAGTGGGCCGCTCGAGTCAACTGCTGTATCTCGCGCCTCGATGCCGTTGGCGCCGTCCGGCTGTCGGACCAGCTACCTCATGGAGCGGTGCTTGTCATTGCTCGTTGCACCCACAGGCACGGTCTGCTGTACGCAACGGCCACGCGCGATGCCGTGATGACCACGCATCCACCAGGTCTTCGGGCCTGCTACCAGCATCCATTTCTTTGATAGAGTCGATTCACAATCTGGGAACTTTGCGTCTGGCGCCACCTTGGCCAAATGCTTTCCCAAAACCACCGATTGGTTTCACCGGGACAGGTAAGGGCCGATCCAAGGAAGCCAACACCACCGGTACCCCGTCGCTAAGACCTCCAAGAATAGACGTATAGTCGGCGCCTACGATACCGACTCTCACGGTATCGGAAAATATTCCTCTCGGGTTATCCACGAGCACGGTTGGGTGTCCACCCTTGTAGAAGATCGCCGATGTAGGCACGGCTAATACATCAGCGCTGTGCGCAATAGCAATGACCACAAGCGCCTGCGCTCCATCAAATACTGGGAGTGTCAAATGATTGACTGCAACGGTAACGGAGACAGTGGTAGCCCCTGTCACTTGATTCGTTGTCGGAGCGGTTCCAATGGATATGATTTCACCAGTTGTTGCATGAGGACTTCCAAGAGGAAGGATGGTCGCCTGGTCACCGTCATGGAGTCGACGTGCGGTAGCGATGGCAATGGGAACGACAACCTCTGACCTACTCGATTGAATCACAGTGATCGCGGTAGAGCTAGATTGAGCACGGACCACCTGACCAACAGCGAGTGGTAGCGTGGCAACCGTACCCGCTATAGGCGATACGAATGAACTCGATTGGACCTGCAAAGCTGACGAGAGGGCACTCTGATCGGCAGTCACGATAGCTTCGTCAGCTGCGATGGTAGCACTTGAGGTGCTGGTTGCCTCTGGGCCAGGAGAGCTAGTATCCGATGTTTTGGCGCTTAACTGAGAGGATAGCCTACTCAGTTCCGTGTTGAGGGATCCGCAGGCAGGCGAGACCGACGAATGAGCTCCTGGACATAGTTCCACGAGCGTCTTACGGATGGCGTTAACGTCGGATTGAAGGGCACTCGACCTGGAACTCTTTGGTGCCGGGACTGGGGTGGGCTGCTCGGCCTCAGCTAATGCAGCTTCAGCCTGGGCTAGCGCGGACGCGTCGGCGATCCTTGCCCGAGATGCCAGTGCGGACGGCGAGACCGTGGCTAACGTCTCGCCAGCCGTCACCCTCTGACCCACCTGCACCCCAATCGAAGAGACGGTTCCGCTCATCGGCGGAGGAACCGCAGCCTGGGTAACAGGCACCAACGTACCAACCGCACTAATCGTTGCAGTGATTGTCTCTGGTTCCGCGTAGGCAAGTTGGTAGGCCGGTGGTGCGGGGCGGGAGATGAAAAAACCCGTCGCCCCACCGACCACTACGACGACCAAGACTTTTATAACCCGGCAGAGCTTGTTGTCACGCACCAGCATTCCCTGACGGTGAAGACGTTCCACCCCCGGCGACCCCACAGGATCCGCTAGTCGGCGAAGAGATACCGATGCGATGGGCTTTCACCACCCCAATGGAACTAGTAGACCCTTCAACGACCACGCATCGGCCGACTACGAGATCGCTGCTCGTGGCGCTCTGATGGGCGATAACATCGGTCGTCGCTCTTAGAGGCAGTGTGACAGTTTGGGAAGCGGAACCTGAGGTTACCGACAAGGTGATAGATGTCGATGATACTCGGGTAATTCTTCCCCGTATGAGGTGGCGTTCCTTAGCGCCTTTATGCGAATGTGTTCCATGGTGTTTAGTTTTGCCCGTGCTTGCCGGCAAACCAGCGCAGCTAGTAGTGTTCGTCTCCACCGTTATCGAGCGAACAACCGGGACACGAGAACCACGCGGAGTGTGTTCGATGGCTACCACGCATGATCCAACCGTAAGTGAGGACGGAGAAATCGTGGTAATCTGTGTAAATTTGGTCCCAGATGTCCATCCAACCGTCGTTTCGCCGGTAGCAGTACCCTGAACCTGCATACTCGATGCTGATGGTGACACAGCAGCAATGGTCCCGCTGGCAGCAATCTTTGCTGGATGCTTTTTAGGCGTAGAAGAGGTCTTGGGGAGTGCGGTAGAGCTAGTGCTCGCAGCAGCGGATCCACAAGCTGCGAGCATCACACCACTTACTAGTACGCTAACCATAACAAGAATGCGTCGATTCAAAGTGTGTTCCCTTCTTGTTATTCAGACCGTAGTGCGTCGATCGGAGAGAGCTGTGCCGCGCGAGCTGCTGGATAGACACCGAACAGGAGACTGATCATCAATGCCACCGCAACGGCAGCAACGGTGACAATCGGAGGGATAATGACCGGATTCGAGATGACCGAGGGCAACACTAACTGTCCGAGTAAACCCAGTGCAGCTCCAACAAGACCTCCGGACACTCCGAGGACCGAAGCCTCAACCAAGAACTGACGACGAATATCGCTAGGCTTTGCGCCCAGTGCCTTGCGAAGCCCTATCTCTCTCGTTCGTTCCGTCACAGAGACCAGCATGATATTCATGACACCGATCCCGCCAACCAGCAGCGATACCGTAGCAATCCCTGCGAGAAGTGCCGTCAATGTGGCCGATATCGAGGTTGCTGCGCTAAAGAGAGACTGCTCTGCGGTGATGGTAAAATCAGCGTTTGCTGGATTGGTAGCTCCATGGAGCATCATAAGTTCGTGATCTGCCTCCTGATAGGCAGCCGACAGCGTCGATGAACTGGTGGCCTGCAAGAGAATCGACTGGACCGAATCGTTGGCAGAAGTCCCAAACAAAGAACCTTGCGCGGTAGAGATCGGAACAATAGCTAGGTCATCTTGGTTCGATGTCGCCGAAGTTCCAGAACCAACAGGTGCCAACACACCGATCACGGTCATAGGCAGCGGACCAACGTCAACGACTCTACCAATCGGGTTAGCTGAGCTGAAGAGTTCTTGGGCGGTTAGTGCTCCAAGTACCACAACGTCGGCGTTCGACACCTCGTCCTGCGTGCTGATAAATCGTCCAACCTCGACCGACCGCGACCGAATGGTGAGCCACGACGGAGTGGTTCCATCCACCGTCGTTGGCCAGTCGATTGCCCCATTCGTAAGCGTCTCGCGTTGGCTTGCGAGCGGAGCAACTGCAGCCACCGCCGGGGCCACAACACGAGACGACAGGGCAGCAGCATCAGCCATCGTGAGAGTAGATGCGCTCCCGAGACCTCGGCGCACACCGGGACCAGCAGAGGTACTTCCGGGAGCAACGGTGAGAAGGTTACTTCCGAGTGCGGCAATCTTGGAGCTGACCTTGGCCTGCGCTCCCTCACCAAGGCCAACCGTGACCATCACCGCGGCTATGCCAATCACGATGCCGAGCACGGTCAAGAGGGAGCGCAGACGATTCCACTGGATCGCCTCGAGTGCGCTTCGTACGAGTTGACCCCAGGTCATGAGACCTCCTGCAATTGACCATCCCGAATATGCAGCGAACGGGTAGCTCTAGCTGCAACGCTCGCATCGTGGGTGATAACAACTAACGTGCGCCCAAGTTGGTTGAGTTCCTCGAAAATCCCCAGGATCTCCTCAGCGCTATGGGAGTCAAGATTCCCTGTCGGCTCGTCGGCTAGGATGATGCTAGGATCCCCGACAAGCGCTCGCGCTATGGCGACACGCTGCTGTTGTCCGCCTGAGAGCTCCATTGGCCGATGATTCATGTGGTTTCCGAGTCCCACACGCTCAAGAAGCGTCGCTGCACGCTCTCGTCGCTCGTTTTTGGGTACTCCGGCATAGAGGAGCGGGAGTTCAACGTTGCGCTGAGCGGTCATGGTCCGCAACAGGTTAAACTGTTGAAAAACAAAGCCTATGCGGCGATTCCGTATCTCAGCGAGCTGAGCCTGATCAAGATCACGGACCAGTTCTCCCGCGATGATCAGGTCACCAGAGGTGGGAACGTCAAGGCATCCAATGAGATGCATAAGGGTCGACTTCCCAGAACCCGAAGGACCGGTTATCGCGACATAGTCATTGGCAACAACCGTGAAACTGACCCCTCGGAGAGCCTCGACAAAAAGGTCTCCAAGTTGGTACCGCTTGCCTATGTCCTTCAGGACAAGCAGGTCCTGACCAGAGTTTTGATCAGATTCCACCAAGGCCACCTCCGCCCTTGCCACCGCGCTTGCCATCTCCGGCTTTGCCACCAGGCACCCCTAGCGACTTCGCAAATGCGGGGTTCCTCTCGAGGATACGCGTACCGACAGAAAGACCGTGCGATACAATAACGTTAGCACCAATGACCGAACCCAGGGTGACCGGGGTATTAGCCTTGGTCTTTCCTGTCTCGACAATGACATAGGGATGCGATGCGAGCGAGTGTACGGCCAAGATGGGGATCTCAATCACGTTAGCCTGCACCCGGGTGGTCAGAGAGATATTCGCAGGCAGACCCGCATACAGCTCCGACGGTGATCCCGTTATCGCGATAGTAACCGGGAAGGACGCGACTCCACCAGATACACTCGCGACGAGGCCGACAGACGAAACGGTTCCATATACGTTCGTAGTCGAGCCCTGCGGAGTAATGGTCGCCTGCTCGCCAACGGAGACACCAGCGATGCTTGCGTCACTGATCGCCGCCTCGACCAACCATGAATTTGGGCTTATGATGGTGATCCCCGGGGCTGCACCTGCAGCATTTACGGTTCCTGATACCTGTAGGCCAGGGGTAAGTGTACTTGCCACTACCGTTCCCGATACCGGAGCTCTTAACGTAGCGTCCCCTAGGTTTGCCTGGGCAATAGACAGAGAATAGTTTGCTGCACTCACAGCAGCGTCATCTGCATTGATAGTGCTCGAGGTTGCCCCCGCAGCCTCATCGGTACTCAACTTGGTCTGGGCACTCGCAAGTTGTGCCTGAGCCTGTGCTACGGCGGCGGCGAGCGGCGCTGTCTCTAGAGTCGCCAACTGCTGACCAGCGCTAACCGACTGCCCAATAGCTACACTTACCGTATTGATAATACCAGAGGTCGCAAAAGTAGCAGTGCGCTCCGTTGCTGGCTCAATAGTTCCTGATGCGGGTATTGTCTGGGACGCCGTACCATCAGTAACGGTTATCACCCGTTCAGTTCGTGCTGACCGACCCCGCCCCGCAGACGATGTTTCAGCACGGACCACGTACCCAATAGCAAAAACCAGCAGAAGAGCAGCTCCCCGTAGAGCAAACTTAGCAAATCCCTTCTTAGTCACAACAGGTGGAACATATGGTTTGGGCTGGTAATACTCTCATGTAAATTCACGATAGAGCTCTATGCCCTTGCTAGGGTAAGGCCCCTGTTAGAGACATGTTAGGCATTTGTGTTCCCATCAGCTGGAGCTGAATCCTTGCGACAGTTCCGCAGATTTCCCCCGAATTTCCTCAGCTAGCCCTAACCCAGCAGGGCGAGTCCCCAGCCCCGGCCGGTGCAACCCTTGGCGTGGGGGCAAAACAGAACAACCCCCCTCGCAATGAGGGGGGTTGTTGAAACGAGCGGCAGTGCCCTACTCTCCCAGGGGGCCTCCCCCCAAGTACCATCGGCGCGGGTGGGCTTAACTGGTCGTGTTCGGAATGGGAACGGGTGTCTCCCCACCGCTATTGCCACCGCTCGAAATTGTCAATGTCTATCAATGAGACGCATCTCAAAGAGAGATCTCTCTGCGTATGTCGTCACTTCTTTAAGAAGGAAAGAGCGAGCACGGGTATCTCCAAGCCCTCGGCCGATTAGTACCGGTCGGCTGAACACATTGCTGTGCTTACACCTCCGGCCTATCAACGTGATCGT
>JAKAQR010000012.1:82678-97177 GCA_021819725.1 Actinomycetes bacterium | reverse complement strand
TTACCCCTCCAAAGGGAGAGGTAAGGAAGGAGGACAAAGCAAGGAACCGGGAACCGGCGGGGCCGATGGGAGACCACGGCCCACCCTCTGGCTGTGCGAGTAGGGGTATTTCAGCAGACCCCTAGACCCAGCGAGCAAAAGCGGGGATGGACGGCCCTGGTAGAACGACAAGATTAGCGGTGACGAGGTCGGCGTCTGCGGGGATGACCCAAGATATGGGCCATTCCAACGCCACGATAGTTCCACCGCTACGGTCTCGTGGAGAATCACCATAGTTTCGATATGCTTGCCACTCCATTGGCGCGCGCTCTGGTTTTGGCTCGCGGTTCTAGTGGGAGGCGGGAGTTATGGTAGAGAGGTTACTGGCGGTCCATAACGGTTGGACCCAGGGGTGGAACGTTGTGTCAGAAAGACCAGGAGAATGATGGTGCCAACGAGGGGTATGAACCCCACAAAGATCCATCCTCCACTGTGGTCGGTATCATGGAGGCGCCGAAGGGTGATACCAATAGATGGAATAAGGAGCGCGATTCCGTAGACGTAATACAGGATAAAGAAGAGAGGGTTGTGTGTTACGATGAAGGCGGCCAACAGTACGAATCCAATGACGGCGCCGACGAGATACGCCTTCCAGTACTCGCCTCGTGTCGAGCGGATGCGGAAGTTGGTATAGAGTCGCCACATCCTGAGATACGCCTGCATGAAGGAGATCGAAGGAACCTGGAAGCCCAAATTGGCCTCGGGCGATCCTTCAAACCTTGGAAGTCCATGCGATTCTTGACTGCTATGGTCAGGAGTTGGTGGTGTCTCAGGATTGTCCATTCGATTCTCCTCGGATCTCGTTACGGCGATTATAGCGCTGGCGTAGTCGGGATAGGCTACCTCACAGACTGTTGTAGTCGGGCATTCCAGTCTCCAATCACGCCGTGGCCTGTTGGGGCTCTGACCGGTTGGGTGTGGCTGCTGGATCGAGTCGATTAGCTATGTCACGCCCATCTTGCTACAAAGCCTGCATCCGGGAACCACGGACCCCTGAGGGGATTGGACACAATACGGTCACGCATCGGCGGCAATTACCGCGCGGCGAGGAAGTGGTAGACTCGCCTCGATACAGTGGGACTGGTATAGGAGACGAGATGGACCGAGACCTGGGGCAGGAGCAACAGAGGCACTGGGAAAGGACCTACAGCGAACATCCGACGATGTATGGATCGTCAGCTAGTGAGCCAGGTGGCTATGCTATCGAGCTTTTTGCGCGTTCGGGCCTTCGCAACGTGCTTGAACTTGGTGCTGGACAGGGTCGAGATACCATCCCGATGCTAGAGGCTGGTCTTAGCGTCACCGCACTCGATTACGTGAAGGAAGGATTGACAGAGATCCGATCACGAGGTGCACATTTTGGCGCACAACTCCAGACCGTTCTTTACGATGTACGCGATCCCTTACCATTTGCGGACGCCCTCTTCGATGCCTGCTACTCCCACATGCTTTTTAATATGGCGCTCACGAATGCAGAGTTGGTGGCACTCAGCCGAGAGGTCGCGAGAGTACTCCGACCTGGTGGGGTGGTGATCTACACGGTGCGCCACACGGGTGATGCTCATTACGGCGTCGGGGTCGATCATGGCGAAAATCGCTATGAGAATGGTGGTTTTGTCGTGCATTTCTTCGATCGAGATCTCGTCACCAGCCTTGCCGAAGGGTTCCGTATCGACGAGGTTGTCGAGTTTATCGAGGGTGAGTTGCCGCGCAGGCTTTTTCGTGTGACTATGACGCGGTTGCCTACGAACTGAGGTGTGTGACCGCGATCATTTCGCCGGTCGAGGCACGGAGACTCTAGTGAGCGCAGTTGTTCTGACAGGTAGGTGCTTGGGCTGTTGAGGGTCAAAAATTGGCCGTTAGTCTGGTTGCAACACTACAGGTTGCCAGAGCTGTGGCGGTGGGTCTGGCTGCGTCGATGGGAAAGTTGGTATGACGAGTCGAGAGCGCATGAAGAATGGACCATGGCGCGCGCTACTCGATGATGTTGCGAGCATCGAGCGTTCTGGCATGGCAGTCTCTGTCGGGTTGCGCTGCGCACTGGGTATGCTACCTCCGTTGATTATCGGCGTCGCAACTGGCTTTGTCGGCGATGGGGTGAGCGCTGCTGTGGGTGCGCTCGTCGTTGGGTTCGTCTCCTTTGAGGGCCGCTACCGGAGCACACTCCGGAATATGCTGCTCGCGAGCATCGGTGTGACTATCTCCGCCTTCGTCGGCGCGATCGCAGCACCTCACCTCGTTGTCTTGCTTATCGTCTTGGCCATCTGGGGCTTGCTGGGCGGGCTTGCTGGCGCTTTTGGACCAGGTATGTCGATGGCGGCCATGCAGGCCGTAGAGGTTTTAGTGGTCTTCAGCGCGCTCGGTATGGGGGTCCAGAGTTCGATTGTACAGGCGTTTTGGGTCTTGGGTGGTGCCCTTTTCCAAATCATCCTCCTTCTTCTCACCTGGCCAACACGAAGGCTCGATGGTGAGATGGCTTCGGTCGGTGAGGTCTACCGTCGACTGGCCAGCTACGCGAGATCGATGCCCCAAACGGCGCCACCGGCAGATCAGCTGACCTCTGGAGCGGATTGGTTGGGCGACCCTAATCCACTGGGCGATCCCTCGGCCATTGTGGCGCTGAAGGAGCTCTTCCAGCTCGCCCAAGACATCCGTCTATCGCTGAGCGCGCTGGTTTTCGAATCACGCGGCAATGGCGAAGAGAACCGGTGGGCCGTGGAGTTTCTCCGCCAGAGTGCCGCGATACTAGGGGTCATCGGTGATCAACTCAGTTTGTCGACCTCCCTTCGTGCTAAGGTGCATCTTTGGAGTCGTCGGCGTCGTAGCTTCGTTGCGGCTTTGCCACAACTAGAGATCCCCGATGTTGATGACTCGAAACCTCTTCTCGGACTGATTGCGCGCCAATTGCAGCGGGCTATGGACTTGGTGGGCCAGGTCAGTGATGCGAGTCCGCATGTGGTGTTGCCAGGGTTGAATCGAGGTCAAGGCGCTCTCGATGAGTCGGTGCGACGCAGGTTGCGTGGGTTTCGCAAGATCCTCACCTCGGATTCGGAGCTGCTCTTTCATGCGGGTCGTTTGGTTCTCGTGCTTGTCGTTGGCACCTACCTTGCCCACGCCTTCTCGCTGCGAAATGGCTACTGGGTCCCCATGACGGCTGCCGTTGTCCTCCAGGGGGATTTTAGCGGAACGGTACAGCGTGGCTTGGCTCGCCTCGGCGGAACGCTTATTGGGGCGGTTGCGGTGACAGAATTGGCGGCACTGGTAGTGCCGAGCCACGGGATCCTCATCGTGGTGATTGTGTTGTTGACGTGGGGAACCTATGCAACTTACCGGGCAAACTATTTTCTCTATAGCATCTTTTTGACCTCTGATGTGGTAGCGATGTTTGCGATGATTGGTTCACCAGTAGGTACGACTGCCCAAGAGCGTGCAGTGGCGACGGCTTTGGGAGGGGTAGTGGCGATCGCTGTCTTTTTGCTGTGGCCAACGTGGCGTCGCCGGCTTTTACCGGGGGCACTCGCCTCGATGGTACGGACCCAGGGAGCGTACGCCGGCGGCGTTCTACGCGCCTTCGACATATCGCTGGTTGACGAGAGTGACGCCGCTGGCGTGGAGGAGTTACGCGTGCTTTCGGTCAGCGCACGCTCGGCTCGCCAGCTCGCCGCCACGCTGCTCGAGGGTATGTCTACGGAGCCAGGCACACAACAGGAGGCGGTGTCGACGGCCGGTGCTATCCTTTCGCAGGTCAACTTCTGTGCGTTGTTAGCGCTCGCGCTCAACGCCGAACTTCTCCATGAGCATCAGTTCTTCACCGGGATGATCGAGCTTAGCGATGCGGTTGTTGCTCTCTCCTCGTACCAAGCGGACCGCCTGGCATCCTTTGGATCTCTGTCTGATCCAGAGGAGACGGTGCAGCCGCCCTCTATCCCCACGGACCTTGTGGTCTCCACTGAGCTGTATCAACAGATTCTCGATCTCGTCGGTGGTTTTCAAGAGCTCGATGTGCTGATCGAGCAGTATGGGTCGGCGGTGCTCATGCGGTGAAGCCGAGCTCCCAGTGTGCGCGAAGGGATGATACGGTGCTAGCTTGCTCTCGCGTTGGTGTCTGGGATAGTGGTGTCGTCTGGTACCCTCGGGCCTGGGCGTTTTGTGCGAGGTAGTCACTCGCTCGATTGGGTACCGCATGGGCAGTGGAGGTCGTGAGGAATAGGTGCTCGTTGCAACGGGTTAGATGGTAAACACCAAGGAGGTAGCGATGGAGAGCGGAGGAAAGAATGTGGACGCTGCGTCGGAGGACTCAACACGACACAACCTTGACATGGTGGAGGTTTACGGAGCAAACTGGTGTCCAGACTGCAAGCGGACCAAGCAATTTCTCCAGGATCAACGCATTCCTTTTCGTTCGATCAACGTCGAAGAGGACGAGGATGGTCGCCGCCGAGTTGAGGATGCATCGGAGGGCAAACTCATCATTCCGTTGGTCGTCTTTCCTGACGGGCAGGAGCTCATTGAACCGTCGAATGCCGAGATCGCTCAGCTGCTGGGGCTTAGGATCCAAGGCGAGCGCAGCTTCTATGATTTGGTGATCATCGGTGGTGGGCCAACCGGCCTCACCGCCGGTATTTACGCCGCCCGTGAAGGTATTGCTACCCTGATCTTGGATCGTGGGGCGCTTGGTGGGCAGGCTGGTGCAACGGAGCGGGTCGATAACTATCCAGGTTTCCCTGATGGTGTGAGCGGAGAGGAGCTCGCTTCACTCTATGTCGCTCATGCGAAGCGCTACGGTGTTGAGATGCTTCAAGGAGTGGCGGTCTCTGGTATTACGCGAACTGGCAGCGAGCTCCTGATAGCGGTGGATGGTGGTCAGAGCTATCGTGCGAAGGCGGTGCTCATCGCGTCAGGATCTACCTATCGACGTTTGGAGGTCCCTGGCGAGAGTGACCTAATCGGGGCCGGAGTCCACTTTTGTGCCACCTGTGATGGTCCGTTTTACCGTGGCGCTAAAAACTTGGTGGTGATTGGTGGAGGTAACTCAGCTCTCGAGGAGTCACTCTTCCTGTCACAATTTGTCGACCAGGTGACGATTCTGGAGGCCCGCGATCGCCTCGGTGCCTCGACGTTGCTGCAGGAACGTATCGCGGCCGATCCGAAGTTTGCAGTACATACTGGGGTGAAGGTGCGAGCCTTCGAGGCGGGAGATGATCACCATCTCAGTGCGGTGGTGATCGATGAGGGCAATGGGGAGGAGCGAATTCTTGCTGCGGGAGCCTTCGTCTTCATCGGTCTTACTCCCAACTCAGAGTTCCTCCGTGACCACGTTGAGCTCGATAAGGCAGGGTTCGTCATCACCAGATCAGCCATGGAGACCTCGATGCCTGGAGTCTTTGCCGCCGGTGATGTTCGTCTTGGCTCCACCAAGCAGATTGCCTCTGCGGTTGGAGAAGGTGCTGCAGCGTTGATTATGATTCGTTCTTTTTTGGATGCATTCGAGACGCATGCTGTGAGCGCCTAGCTCCGGGTGCTTTGAGCTAACGTGTTGACTCACAGGTACAGGTGCTGTGCACCCTGGTGGAAGATGGTCGTGATGGGCCAAGACCTGGAAGGCGAGATCCGACCCCCATGGAGGTAGGCTAGCTCGTCGGCGGATGGTGATCCACCGACGGTGACAAAACTCGACCCGGTGGGGCGTGTTTGTTCGGCGCGTTGGGCGTTCGAAGACGTACCTTGACCGCCATTCTCTGACTGGCACACCAACGTCCCGATCAAGGGGACCTCGGGTTGGATGGCGCGATGCGTCCGATGGAGATGGGCTGTCTCGAATATCTCCATCGTTTGAGTCTTCTCCGAGGCCTGGATAGTCGTCTCGCTCGGGGTAACGCCTTGGATTGTCATGCAGTTACGCCTACCAGCTAGTGGTTTGGATGACAGGTGTTCATCAACTATCTCTCGATGAACGCTCACTGGTTTGCTCGATCACGGGTAACGAAGACATTGCTATCGGCAAGTTTCTCGCAATGGTTGTCCTGCTTCGCTCGGGAATGCGCCGAGCGAACCATGATCGGAGGGGATGGTGGTGTGGCGGTGGAGATTTGTTTGGCCAGATTCGGTATGCTTGGCCGGTTGCTATGAGTTCTGCTGAGTGCGAGCTATCGGCGGTCGCGCAACGGTGTGGGGAGAACGGCGAGGACCAGGATGCCAAGGAGCACGATGCCCATCAGGATGACCGTTGCGCTAGCGAGCCACGTGTTCGAGAAGGCGAGCGTGAAGGTCAGTCCGTTGCGAAGTCGCTGGGTGATATCGGTGGGTGTATCCGTGGGCCGTAGAAGGTCGAGGTGGACGAGAAGGTAGGTGGCGATGATGAGCAAGGCGCTGGTCAATCCGAGGATGAGCCGGCCAAGTCGTGATCGTAACCACCAAAGTGCGAAGACGATGAGCGGGACTAGGAGGATCAGCTTCGTCATGGTAACGACTGCGATGATGTTGGGGACAAGAGCGAGTCTTCCACTCAATGGCGCATAGGCAACCCAGCCAGTGAGGCCTCGCGCGAAGGCGATGTCCACCAGGATGGGCAGGAGCCAGACGACGAGCACAATCCAGATGGTGGCGATGCCAATTCGGTGACTGGTGTTGGTGTTCATCTCAAGATTCCGTGCTTAGAGATCGGTGAGGTAGGCGTTTGCTCATCTGGTATCCTCTAGTCCAACGGCCGCATGCCGTTATATCTCTACAGGTTATCGTATCCACGTGCAGTTACAACCGGGCGAAGGAGCGATACCTCGTTCTGGTTTCAGTAGTCGGCTGGCGGTGGGCAGATGGTACGCGGCTCCAGTGATCGTTGGCTTCAGTCGATCACGGGGACCTTGAGGAGTCCGGTGCTGTCACGGATCCAGAGGGCGTGGGGGGTCAGCTCCATCGTGACAAAGAGGGATCCACTCGGTGCCATGATGGTACGCAGGATGGTGTCGTTGGCCGGGTTGACGAGCACGGCGTCACGGTTGCCGAGTGACCAGATGTTGGTCGAAGTGGGGGCTACGCCAAGACCGATGGCACTAGAGGGGAGGTGCAACACATGAGCGAGGGATCCGCTCGTCGCTCTCACCGCCGCTAGGTCGAGATGGGATCGATAGATGCTGCCCCAGAGGAGGTCTCCGTGAAGCCCTTGGAGCTGGAATTCGTGCGCAACCGGGAAGGTATGGTTGGCGATCACGGTGGCGTTCGTTGTGGAGAAGCCAATGAGGTGAGCATGTGTTGAGGCACCGCACGGTATTGTCTCAGTCCAAAGGGTTGATCCCTGTGCGATGAGCGTAGGTCCCGCACAGGCTCCTGGTAAGTGGTAGGTTTGGATGACCGATCCATCGCTTGGATCGATCCGTTGCAGGACAGCAATGATCTGCCTCGAAGCGTTCAATGTGTTGCCAACCAGCCAGAGATTGTCCCCGACGATGGCGCGGGACTGTGGTGTCCCGAGATGGTCGGGAAGCGTCGTTGTCACGTGGCCGGCGGCCAAGTCAACGCGATAGAGCCCGAGCGTCGAAGCGATATAGGCGGTATTCCCACTGATGATCGGCTGAGCGATCTGGTTTGTTGAGCCAACGGCCTTCCGTGGAGCGATGGTGATATGGCCGGTGATGTGAGCAGGTGATCCAGAGACCTTGACGAGCTCGATCGCTGAAGGGGTGGAGACCAGTGTCCAGGTCGCCCCATCTCCTGTCACGGGCGTCCCGTCAACATTCGAAAGTGCTATAGAGGAACCCTGGAGTGATCGGAAGGAGACGAGTTGAGGGACGTCTGCGGTTGATGGCGACTTTGATGGCGACTTTGCTGGTGCGGGTTTTGTCCGTTCGACAGGCACCGGGGGAGTCGTTGGGTGGGAACGAAGCGCATGGTGGGTGATGATCGTGGCGGTAGTTGCCGCGACGAGAGCGACGACGACGATGACGGAGAGCCGCGAGAGGAGGCGTTGGCGCTTGAGCCTGCGCCCACGTCGAACGGTGATGGCGTAGAGGTTTTGACGGTCACTGGGTGCCCAATTTGTCATGATTCTCCTCCTCGGTTTTGGACGCCGAACTCCGTTCGTAAGACCTTCATTCCGCGAGCCAAGTGAGTCTTTGCGGTCTCGGTTCCAATGCCCATGACCTCGGCGATCTCGGCGACGGCAAAGCCGCCAAGGTAATGCATGGCTACCGCCTCGCGTTGGCGCTCGGGTAGCCGTCGCAGTGCCACAACGAGCTCCGCACGATTCGTAGCCAAGTCGCCGGTGGTGTCGAGGATCGCTGCCGCCGATCCCAGCGGGATCTCGGCAAAGGCCGCGTCGATTCCAGGCATGGTCTTGGATCTTTTCTGTCTTCGAAGATGGTCGATGCCCAGGTTGAGGGTTGTCCGAAACACCCATGCCCTGCGATGATCGGTTCCGTTGAGGCGCCTCCAGGCAGCATACGCGCGCGCCAGCGACTCGACGGCGATGTCCTCGGCCTCCTGGGTATTCTGGACAATCGAGAACGCGTACCCGATGATGCGATCCAGGTTCTCATCAAAGAAGGACCGAAACTCCTCCTCGCTTGTCCGGCTCACAGGATCGACGTTCCGATCGTGCACAACACGGACGATCCTGTCGACCATCCTTGTTCATCCACGGTTGTGCAGTCTCGTTGGTAGCTCGAACTCATACCTACTATCACGCTCCGACCACCTTAGTTGGGGGACAGTGGGTGGGTTTTATGAGCCGCTAAGCCTCCAGCGCGAGGGCATGTAGTTGGCATACGGGTTGAGTGGGTTCCATCCGGTGACGCGCTTGTTCACGACGGCGACCTCGTAGTCGCCGACGCTCCACCACAGACCTGCGACCTGTTGGCTTTGATAGTTCTCGACTGCGTACAGGCGGGAGAGTCCCGGAAGGTCATACGCCTCATTGAGCAGGCGTTGCTCGGTCGGGTTGTAGTACCCTCCGCCCCAATAGTTCCCCTTTGCAAACTCGACTCCTGCCGTTGGCACAAGCACGTACTGTCCGAAGTCCTCCTGGGCGCCGTAGAGGGCAATGCCCCAGTTGCATGGTCCAGGAGGGCATACTCCCGCTGTGGAATACATAGTATCCTCGGGCTGCGGGTTGAGTTCAATGGTGATGCCCGCGGCGCGAGCAGCGCTGTCAAAGGCCTGGGCCTGGGCCGTCAGGCTCGCGCTCGGTGTCGCATACATCATCGAGATCACAAGCGGCGCCCCTTTCTTGATGCCAGCACCGCATTGGTTGCTACCAGTCCCCGGGTTGACGCAGGTCGATGGGCCAGAGGTCGAGAGTTGCCATCCATGTGTCGTTAGCAGTAGCCGCGCAGCCGCGATTGAGTAGGGATAGGGATCATGGTGCAGCTGGGGACTCACGTAGTTCGAGCCCGGATAGATCGGCGCTGATCCATAGTCGAGCATGCCGTTCCCATGGAGAGTAGCCTTCAGATAGAGGGGCTCGTCGACCAGGTGTTGAAGCGCCTGTCGGAGGTAGAGCTGGGCGACAAGGTGGCGATAGGGGCCGGTATAGCCTAGTTCCGCAATGTTATCGTAAAAGACTCTCCATGGTTGTACTACATAGCCATGAGACTGGAAGTAGTGGGTCAGCCCGAGATCCGATGTCGGTAGATAGCCAAAATCGATGACACCTCCGCGGAGCGCGTCGAGTTCGGCCGTCGCCGAAGTAAATGAGTAAATTTGATAGCCAGCCAGCTTGGGTTTCCCAGCCCCGGTGTAGCGCGGATTGGCGCGAAACACTGCATGGTAGTTCGTGGGGTTGTAGCTGGTTATCTCCCAGGGACCGTCGATCGTCTTCCAGAGCGGATTAGTGGCATAGGTGCTGAGCTGAGCCGATTCCTTGTAAAGGAAGTCGATGACCTTCGTTGCACCCGCCGGGGTTGAGGCAACGTTGGTGACGTGGCAGGTAGGACAAGTCTTGTCCCAGGTCTGAACCGGGAGTGGGTAGATCCAGGTCAGCTGGTTGCCGGTAAACCAAACTGGGTTGTAGGCGTGGTTGAGATGGAGTGTAAATTGGTAGGGACCCTGATAGGAGATGCTCTTGATGTCAGATGGCATGCGACCAGGTAGGTACGGGGCATAATCGCCATTCTTGGCTCCCGCAGCCTCGAGTTCGAAGAAGAACCTGATGTCCTTTGTTGTGACCGGTTGTCCATCCGACCAGGTGTAGTTGTGGTGGAGATCGATGGTCACCATCGTGTCGCCGTGGGAGTAGACGGGAGCGGTGCCGATCGAGAGTGGATAGTTGATCCCGGTCGTGCCAGCTCCTCCGACATAGTACAACGGACGATAGAGCCCGTTGGAGACGTTGGAGTCATAGTTCTCGTAGTTGGCTTCGTTCTCGAGTGGGAGGATCCAACTGAACTGGTCCCCCGCACCCAGTGCATAGGAGGCAACGCCACCAGACGCACTGGTAGCAGATACTTGGGACTGTTGTGAATTTGTACAGCTCGCGAGCAAAAGTGCCGTCAATGCGATACCGACGGGTGCTGCGATCCCCTTTGGCTTGGGGTGTGAGACCCGATCGTGAGCTGCATGCTTGCCCCAGTGCAAGGCTACACTTCGGCAAAATAGTCGCCGCATAGGCGACACCGACAAAACTGGTTCTTTGGTCATAGCTGACGTCCCTCCGCTAGTACTAACTAGATCAGGTTCAACAGGTCTTTCTCAGCCCGACTTCGTCGAGCACCCTGCGTCACTGGTTCCACTCTACTCGATCATGGTTTCGCTGCTGCAGTGCCAGACCGCAGGCGATCGTGATGAGCACACTGAGCGTCGATCAGCGGTGTGGCGCGTCGGGACGGCAGGCTACCGCGAGATTGATCGTCCGTGAGCCCGGAGATACTGCTCGCGTACGACCTGTGGGATCCGACCCTTGGTGGCGATGTCGATGTGGTGCTCGCTTGCCCATTGGCGGATGCTTGCTGAGGTTGGATTGGGAGGAGGGGGTGTCTCTTGCCTGACAACGGGTGCATTGAGTGCCTGGTGATAGGCAGACGTGAGGTATCGATAGGTCCATTCCTCTGCGAGCTTCCTATTTTCGCAGAAGACGACCGGCACCTCGGGCCAACGCAGAGCGTAATCGGCGACTGCATCGAAGATCAGTGCAGGCCGCATATAAGTGGACTGGAGAATCGCAGAGTAGCGTGCTTCGACGACGATGGCCGCATGCGGGAGAGCGGCGAGTTGACCGATGGCGTAGCGGAGTCGGTTGTCGGAGAGGCTTGAGATGAGGTCCTCGAGTGTCTTGCGCTCGACCGCTGCGTAGAGGTCATCGCCCAGGTAAATGCCATAATCGCCACAGGGCAGCGCACCTCGTTCGGTGCTGACTGATCGATTGCGAAATTGATAGGGGTAGCGCTCCCTGGTGTCCACCGTGATAGGCACATCGACCTCACCATGAGCCCGAGCCCGTGGTACCGTGCCTTTAGGTCTGGCTTGGCGTTGCGTCCGCTGTGATTGCCAGAAGATCATGTCGCGCCCCCGTGCGTGGGTAAAGACCAATTGAGATCGATTTTCTCTTGCTCGGTCCGCGACGATATCGATAGCTGCACCCCGGCGTGCACAGGAGAGGAGGGTGATCTCCTCGACCACCTCAGGCTCCAGCGGCCAGTCGGTGATCGGTATTGGGTGACAGTACAGCGCCTTCTCGCGTGGCCATGTACCGGAGGTCTTGACGACCATGCCGCCATCGATTGGAATCATGATCAAATAGCCAAGCGCGGAGGTGAGATCTGGGTTGCGAGCAATCGTGAGGTAGGAACGATCAGCCATCATTGAGCCAGTCGTGTGATGCGCTATGGCGTTTGCCCACCTGTTCGTGCTGGTTGGGGACCCACAGGGGTCGGAGGCAGGACTGCTGAAGGGATGCTACGAACGCTAGCACGGGAGACCATCGTCAATTGTCAGGATTTGAGTCGTTGGACGTATGCTCCAGCCGCTGAACGCAAAAAGACGACACCAATACCACAGGCAAAGATCGCAGGGATGTAGTGCCAGCTTCCATGCACGTAGAGTCCGATGGCGACTCCACCGACGATCCAAATCGCGGCGATGATACCGAGCACAATTGGGTTTGCGGGCGGACCGGGCTGACGAAAACTCGGGCGTTGTACTCTTCGACTCGGACGATCACCTGCCATACGTCTACTTTAGCATCTGCCTGCTCGCCTCGCACGGTTGGTGGTGGGCGATAGCCGATCGCGACATAGGTCGGTTCCTCACGGCCTAGTTGCGCCAGTTGTTAGCTCGCGCAATGCAGGCTCGTCAACGGGATACTCGTAAAGGTTGTTGAGCTAGCGTACGTCACGAAGTAAAGACTGTGCTCACCAGTGGTCGCTGCACCAACATTCTTTGGGATGATCGTGGTGGGTATGCGGCACCATTGGCGAGAATGAGGAACGAGCAAAGAACTGCCGATTCCGCTCCCGATACTGAGTAGGTCGCCCGACCCTGGGAGGACGAGGGTAGCCTGGCCCCAGCTGGTCTGTCCAAGCGAGGACGTCCCTGGCGGATTTACCCCTGGTGGGGTTGGTATGTCGCTCACTACTCGCCAGTTGACACCGCCATCGGTACTGCGGCGAAGTGGGTAACTGGATTGAGGATCGATGAGATACTCGGTCCCATGGACGGAGAAGAGCTCGTTTGGTCCACAGGCGTTGACTGAACTTGGCCAGCTTGACTGAGTGAAGCTTCTTCCCTCGTTCTTTGACACGAGAACCGGCTCTTGGGCACCGTTCATTGCGCAGTTAGCGAGGTCTGCGATGGGGGAGAACCGAATACATGGTCCGAGACGCGGACAGCGCAGCGATCCCTGCGTCCAGCTACTCCCGTTGTTGGTGGTCTCGGCGATCACGGTGTGATGAGGGACAGCGAAGTAAGCGTGGATACCCGACGCTGAAGCATGAAGGCCAGCAAAGCTCGCGTCAGTGACCCCACTAGGAGAGGGGACCTTGGCCCACGTGGCGCCATCATTGGTAGAGATGACGGGCAAGTAGGCAAAATCTGGAGCCTGATTCGGGATTGCGATAGCATAGGATGCGGCAATCAAGGTCTTGCCTGTCGATGTGTGGAGGGCGGCGAGATCACTACAGGGCTCATTGTCGGCGAGATAGGACGGCGGCACTTCTTTTTGTTCCAAGAGAGTAGCGACGTCTGTGGTGTTGATGACGGTGATATGTCCATTAGATAGCAACCTCATCGCATTGGCTTGATCTCCCGAGCTGCCGCTACAGGTGAGTGCGACTCCGTTGGTTCCACGCTCGGTAACGATCGACGGATCAGCACTCGGTTGGATGTTGGTGGCACCTTTGAGGCTGATGGACTGGTAGGTGAGAGGGGTAGTAACCCGGAACTTCACGGGACCTAGGAGGACAGTGTCAGTGCCAGGCTTCGTCTGGGGAAGCTGATATGCCCCCTTGGCAATTGCCTTGGTGGGGGGCTGGTCGATGACATCGAATTCAAAGACGAAGGGATGGTTGTCACCGATGATGTTGGTGAGGGGGATCGTGCCCTTCACTGGGGTCATCTCACCCGGGAGTACCTTGCTTGCGGCGAGGGTGAGCCGGGGCATGGCAGCCTTCACGGAGTGTGCGAAGGTGAGCGTGGTCGAGCCCTCCGCGTGACCAAGCCCACACGCTTGATGTACTTCGAGACACTGGATAGCAACGGGATAGCTACCTGCCTTCGGCAGCAGGAGCCGAACAGGATAGCGCTCAAGCCAGGGTCCGCTTGGCGTGACGAAGGAGGTTTGAAACGTCGTCGAAGAGATCCAATGGACGGAGGTGCCGTCGTAGTGAAGTCCGTCAACGCAGCCATCAAAGCAGACGTTGGTATGGGCTGGTCGCGGGGAGAGTGGGGTGCTGACCCGGCCGGTAATGGTTACCGTAGCGCCTGGCACAACCGAGGATGGCGACACGGTGAGGCTGACCGTCGGGCCACTGTGGCCAGAGGGCACCGCGATCCCCTCTTTGGCCGCTGCCGCTCCTCGGGGTGAGAGGATGGCCTCTATGCCGAGGTAGTAGGTTCCTGAGGTGAGATTGGGGATGCGGTAACACGACTTTGCGAGGTGGCCACTCATTGTCGCGCCAAGTGCACCGGTCGTGCACCCTGCTTGAGTGGCGCTGGTGGGGATGGTAGCGGGATTGGTTGTGGATCGAGACGGAGTAGACCCTCGACCGGTCGACTTCGTCGCCACGTGTTGTGAAGTTGTGGAGCCGCAGGCTGCAAGGAATAACGCGAGAATTGCCAGTACGATCCACCAGGGTCGCCGTTGATTCGACAAGGTTGTGCCTCCTACAAATACTCCAATAGGACATCTCATTGCCTACTCGGTCAATGCTATATTGCCTACTCGGTCAATGCTATATTGCCTACTCGGTCAATGCTATATTGCCTACTCGGTCAATGCTATATTGCCTACTCGGTCAATGCTATATTGCCTACTCG
>JAKAQR010000012.1:76743-82668 GCA_021819725.1 Actinomycetes bacterium | reverse complement strand
ATTGCCTACTCGGTCAATGCTATATTGCCTACTCGGTCAATGCTATATTGCCTACTCGGTCAATGCTATATTGCCTACTCGGTCAATGCTATATTGCCTACTCGGTCAATGCTATATTGCCTACTCGGTCAATGCTATATTGCCTACTCGGTCAATGCTAACGCATTTGATTATCAATTTGTCGTGATTGGTAAGCTTGCTCAGCGAACATTCACGCCATCTGTCCTATGCAAATGGCGTGCCTGCCTCGCTGGATATTGGGGCCGTTGGCAAACCGGAGACCGCAGGGGCTGTTGCCTGAAGATGAGAAGACGGATCCGGTCGAAACCGCAGTTGCGAGTGGATGGGTGTTGCTCGGCTAGGGAGTTCGTAGGATCGATACTGCAAAGGTGGCCGCCGGTGACCAAGGACGCAGGTCCCAAGTGGCGAAGCGGTGTTCGAGGATCAGGCCGGCTTCTTGGATGTCGTGATCGAAGGTGGCGAGGTCGTAGCCTCGGTCGAGGCCAAAGCCGACAGCGATCGGGGCATCCCCTTTCAGGTGAATGTTGAGGTTATGTAAAACTCGTGCACCCGTATTGACGGCGAGATAGGTCATGACGTTGCCAGCGACGATCGCGGCGTCGAAGAGTTCCCCCTCTCCAAGTGAGGCGAGATCCATGGTGGCGAGATCGGCGTTGACCCAGACTGGGCCAGGATGGTCCTCGGTTGCTGCGGTGAGCAGAAGAGGGTCGACGTCGACTCCGACCACGCGATGGCCACGCGCGAATAGGGCCGCCGCGACTCTCCCTGGACCACAGCCTGCATCCAGGATACGCGAGTGTCGAGGGATAATGGTGTCGAGGAGGCGCGCTTCACCCTCCAGGTCGGCACCTCGGGCGGCGAGGGTTCGAAAACGTTCGATGTACCAAGCTGAGTGAGCGGCATCGTGGTCGGTTATCCATCGAGGTGGTGAGGGTATCCCCTCGTTCGTGGTCATGCGTGTAGGCTAACCTAACTTTCGAAGCGCCAGGCTATCCGAGACAGCACTATGCGAGTTACTAGTGGACGCGGAGGAGCAGTTGGGGCTCGTGATCTGCTTGGGTGCGGGTTCCTACGCTGGCTCGCCGGGAAAACGAGCAGCAGGGGAGCAATCGCGGCTCAACTACGGTAACCCTAAACCCTCTGGTTGCCTCGCCTACTGCTCACAGTTCCACTAGCGCAGGCTCCTAGGTGGGGATCGGTAAGTGCTTGATTGTGTATGGGTTCGTGCCCAAAGGAGCGCAAAGGTTACGAGGTAGTGGCTCCAAGGCAGTGGTTCTGTTCAAGCTTTCCTCCACGAGCACGATCGGAGATGCAGGGATGCAGATATGTAAGTATTTGCTCTCGCGCTTGTGTATCGATTACCTCCATGTCGATGACTGCTGGAGGGAATACATTCGCACCTAGCCCAGTCGAGCGGGTATCGGAGCTTCGATGATCGGAGGGATACTTGTTCCAACTCCAGCGCGACTCAAAGATTAAGCAACAGGGATCAACCTTTGGCTCAGTGTCGTGGGTAAGGAAGTCCGACGATGTCCGGTTGTCATGCTGGCGAGTCGCGGATGCGGCATGGCGTAGGTGATGTCGTGAGGCGGACCTCTCGGCGAGCGCTCTATCGGTGAACCATAGGTGAGGAGACATCCAATCCGCCCCCACAGCCCCTTTCGGGATGGGATCAAGATGAACGGGCTCGTCAATCTCGGCGGCGATTGTTCACGTCACACCTACCGATCTCCTGCGCGCAGCTCATCAAAATTCGCTCGGCCCACGACTCGGATGGCAGTGACGGTGGCGACGATGAGAGTGCCAAGGAGTACCAAGACGATGGCGATAAGCTCGTTGGCGATTGGAAGCGTGTAAGCAAAGTGGAGATAGTCGAAACCGGAGTCGATCTCAGGGAGTACGGGAAGTGCGAGTCGGGCACTCACCAGTCCGGCAGCGATCCCAGCAATTGCGGCGGCAATGACGAGAATCGTGGCCTCGAACACGTAGGACAGAATGAGTAGGGGCCGACGAAGACCAAGTACCCGCATGGCAGCAAACTCAGGGATCCTCCCTCGACCCTCTACCAAGAGCTCAAAGGCTAGACCCAGGAGTACGACACTAATCCCAGCGACAGCGGCGACTGGGAAGAGTCGAGCAGCAAGTCCCAGGGGTTCGTTGGCATAGGCTAGCGACAGGGTGCGCGCCGAGGTTACGGAGTCGACGGTAACTCCCTCATGACGAAGATATGTCAAGATAGTCGGGGAGGCGCCTTGAGCGAGCCAGATCTCGTTGGCGGCCAAGGAGGTCGATGACTGGGAAAGCTCTGCCTGGGTCAGATCGACAAGGTTGGCGTCGGATCCAACAGAGGGAAGCGCGTGGAGGAAGAGGATGGGACGGATGTTGATTGGGTTGCCATCAAGGCCATCGATCATCTTGGTCCCAATAGCCGTAACGCTAGGGGAGGAAGGGGTGGTGGTAGCAGTTTTGCTCACAATCGCCGGGAGGTACGTGGGGTAGGACGCCGGGATGAGGGCTATGGTGGCCCCACCAGTTGCGGGAAGTGCGCGAAACGAGAGGCGTCCGGGTTGTGATGAAAGCACCGTGGTGGGAGCCTTCAAGGCTTGCTTCCAGGAACTGGTGAGCACACCTGCGCCATCCGGGTTCCTGATGCCCCCGATGTGCTCGATCGCGATCGTGAAGGATGCCGAGGGGTTCACGACGCCGCCATTGGAGATGGCCAGATAACCAAGACCAGACAAGAGACACCCACCCTGTGCGCACGGTATCGATCTCCGCTGAGTGGTCGTAGTGCCGTCGATGGGAATGACGAGAATATCAGGCGTCTCCTGAGCTTGCGCGAACAGCGAGATGGTGAGCTCCACTTGGACACCCTTGGGGACGGTTCCTTGGGTTCTAGCGGTGATAGTCAAGGACGAGGCGTTCGTAGTGAAGGCCTTGTTCCCTAATGGATCAAGACGATGTGCGATCGTGGTAGCTGAGACTGTATCGAGGGCACGTGGCCAGGATGCCGCATGAAAACGGCTTGCTTGTACTGCCAAGGTGGTGTCGTTTTTGGAACGATAGAGTTCAGCCGCCATCGCTGCGTGACCCCCTGGATCCGCACGGTCAACAGCAGCGACCAACCCGAGGTTCTTTGGTAGTGAGACGGTGAGCACTCTGCTATCCCCCACCTCATATTGGGCTACCACACTGCGGTGCCTACTTATGACCGACTGGGCGCCAAAACCAAAGATGACCAAGGCGAGAGCCATCCCAAAGGGGATGATCTGGCGGAGCATGCCTGGGTGATGGAGGAGTTGACGGACACTGAGATACCAGGAGATCGTGCGCCCGCGACGGGTGATGCGACGGGCCACACGAAGACCAAGACGGGTCAGCGACACCACGATGATCGCTAAGCCAGCACCGAGAAGGGCTGGAGCCGCACCCGCCAATGGGTCTACCCCGCTCGATGTTGTTGGGGCAATGACGAGCTGGGCAGTAAACACAGCGGCTACGGCCACAATGAGCACATCGGTGAGGGTTCGAAAACGCCCCTGATCTCTTATCGCTGAACGTGAAGACTCGAAAATACTTCGTTGAAGTGCCCTGATAGCTGCTGCCAAGGTGACGATGAGGGCAGCGACGATGACGATGAGACCAGCGAGGTAGGTCTGTGGTGGGACATAGAGCTGGCTTCCTGGAGTAAAGTAGGCATGACTAAGGACCGAAACCGTGAGGTAGGCACCGAGGTAGCCGAAGGGACTTGCGACCACGAGGATGAACAGTGGTTCTCCAATAACACGCCAGATGATGCTTTTGGCCCGTACCCCTCGCAATTGGGCCAAACGGAACTCCATCATCCGGGATTGCACCATCCGCCAGATGAGGGTTCCAAAGACAACAAGCGCAAGGAGCACTAACTCCACGATGATGATGCCGACCAACGTCGCCATTGAGCTTTGTGTGGCAATGATCGTACGAATCTCCGACGACAGGCCGGACGAAGCCGTGAGGCCATCTTGAGAGGCAACCAGGTCTCGATATCGCCCAATGACTGATGCAGGTTGCCGAAAGTTGTCGATATTGATGACTGTTGGCCGAAGCGACATCTGCAGCTCTCGGTCGACCCCCTCGTAGCTACTCGTACTGACGTTCGTTGTCGCGTCAAAAGTTGCTTTCCCACCAAAGAACCCGGGCATCACAATCATGGGGTCCAGGGATACAGGGTAAAACGACGAGCCAAAGGTGAAGTACTCCTCGTGCCACCAGTAGCGGCTTGCGATATCTGGAATCGCGTAGATACCCACGATGCGGTAGCGTGCACTTGCGGCTGCTCCTGGAGAACCTGGCGCCCTGAGACCGGGGGCGGCAGTGAGGACTGATCCGACCTTGACTCCAAGATATTCCGCCGTTCGTTGTGAGAGGAGCACTTCGGATCTCGTGGTTGGACAGTGTCCAGCGTCAAGCTTGAGGTGAGCGCAGCTATCACTGCGCTCAAGGAAGGCGCTCGCTAGCAAGGTCCCTCGCAGGCTTTCTGGCGGTGTTACCATCGCGGGGACTTCGGCCGAGTAGATCGGATTGTTGAAGAGTGCCCGTCCATCCAAGATGGGGGCTCTTTGTTCGGCTGCGACAAGCTGTGCCTTTGCGAATGCTTGGACGGATAGCACTTTGAGGCCCGTCTTGATCACAGAAGCAGAGCGCAGCTCGCCAATCAAGACCGAATCTTGGGCAGACCCCAAATACATCGGCCCCACGGTCGCACCAAAGATTGTCACTACCGCAGCGATCAAGAGGAAGGTGAGCGCTCCAAGACGAAAGCGCAGTCCCCGTAGAAACAGTCGTATTCTCGTAAAAATCATTCGATCCTGATGCAATGGGGCTACCAGATGTGAATTTCTTCAGTCCGACAAGGCAAGGCGGCCCCGTCACGTTTTCCGAAGGCTCTAATCATCCCTTGTTTCCAAAAGTTCCGGAGCGCATGGAATGGCTGCCTGCAGGCCTCGCATAGCCCAAGACCGGCTTGCGACCACGACATTGCATCGATGGGATCGTCGTACCGCCTTGAACTGCAGAGTCAGCGCAATGAGTCGTTTTGGGGTGTCGTGCAGTGCCCACATCGTTGCTTTGACATCTGAATCTTCGCCCGTACCAGTCGCCATTCTTGCGTGGAAACCAAGCCCCACAGCGCAGAGCGCATCGATGCAGATTGGGAAGTAGGAGGTGGTCTTCGGGCACGCAAAGACTCGTGGACGCGACAGCGTCTTTCGAAGTAAACGACGATAGCTTCGCGCCCTCCCCTCCGCTACTTGTCGCCGCCAGTCCTGGAGGTGTCTTTGCCAAACGGGATTCGCAGGTCACTAAACCGTTTTCAGTCTCCAAGCCAGTACGTCACCGACTGATGGCCACCTCACCTCAGCCGGAGGATGTTGGTTGTCTCTACCATTAGCCCCGCTATGGCCACCACGTTCGCCATGACGATCGTCAAACATAACTACGAACCTAACACATTGTGGCGACGATTACACGATATTGTGCTGAAGTTCCCAAAGTTTATGAGCGCGCAAGTTGTTTGGCAGGCGCTGCCTGGGGGCGCTAGTGCGAGACAAGATGTGCCTTGGGCGGTACTCCTTGTGGTGTGAGTTCCTGACTGAGGACGTGAGCACACTGGTAACACTGTCGCCGTGCTCCTTGGAATGGTTGATCTGATGGAAGTCGGTGTCGCGCGAGAGGAGTGGTGGGCGCATCTCAAGCCGTCCTTGGACCTGGAGCGTTACCCTCGCTCAGCAGGGGATCCAGACGAGCCAACACCAGACGAGCCAACACCAGACGAGCCAACACCAGACGAGCCAACACCAGACGAGCCAACACCAGACGAGCCAACACCAGACGAGCCAACACCAGACGAGCCAACACCAGACG
>JAKAQR010000012.1:0-76733 GCA_021819725.1 Actinomycetes bacterium | reverse complement strand
CCAGACGAGCCAACACCAGACGAGCCAACACCAGACGAGCCAACACCAGACGAGCCAACACCAGACGAGCCAACACCAGACGAGCCAACACCAGACGAGCCAACACCAGACGAGCCAACACCAGACGAGCCAACACCAGACGAGCCAACATCGATGAGCATTGGCAACGGGAGCCGAGCTGGTCGGCGCTAGGTGGTGCGACGGCAGCACAGGCTGGCACAGAGCGGTTGTCCAAAGCCACACCACTTTCTGGCACGTACAGCTGCACGCTGTAGCAAGATGCCTGGGGCTGTCCCTGGTCCCGCCACGCGCAAAGACTCGTCGATTCCGGGTTGAAGGGACCAGGCTTATCGTTGGGCTGTGAGCTCGCTGTCCCAAGGCAGGTCTCGTCTTGTGAGTGAGGGCCGGTGGATCCAGATGTGTTCGCTGTGTCGTGAACTCCTGCAGGCACATATTTGAGAAATAGCTGTAGGGTTTCTGTGGTATGGCTGAATTTGTGTCGATCGTCACATTGCGCTACACTACAGATATACGGAGTCGGCAGGGGTGTTTGGGGGACACCTCCGTCGGCTCTTTTGTTTTGACGCGGTGAAGCTAGCGCCGAGCAGGTTCGATGAACGCTCCGCTCGTATGCGGTTAACCGCGAAGTGATGAGGGATCAGTGAGGGTTCGCTTGGAGTTTCGCGATGAGAGCCCGAGCGACGAAGAGTTCCGTGCCCGCTAGGCCCGTTGAGAGGTACAGTTGGAGACCAGGGGGGTCGGCGCTTGCACTCGGAGCTGGCTCGTAGGCAGTCCAGCGTGGTGGGTTAGCTTTGTCGGTGAGTGGTCTGAGATAGCCCAGCGGGACGACCCGACTCGCCGCAATGATTGCCTCCTGGCCCTCTGCTTGCATCTGTGCGACTGAGTCCGAGGTGATGCGTCGGGCTCGAGCGAAGAGAGACTCTGGAAGCTCGCAGGCGTCACGCCGCTTTGGCCCCAAGGTGAAGATGGTGCAGGAGTCACTGATCCATGAATCCTCGATGACCGGTTCCGATGCCCCCGTGGCGATTATCAGAAGGTCGACTTCGTGACACGTGGCTTGGGCGCTCACCAGCGCACGAGTCGTGATTCCGAGTTCACGCTCGACTCTTTGGGCAAAGGCGAGATTGGCTTCCTGGTTGCGACGGTGTGAACGCACTTCCCTGATGGAATGGACCGCGAGAATGGCCCATAGCTGGGCAAAGGCCTGCGCTCCCGCGCCGATGACCCCGACGGTGAGTCCGTCGCCAGCTGGAAGAAGGCGAACGGCGGCTGCCGCCCCAAGCGCTCCGGTGCGTCGTCGTCCGAGTTCGGGGCCCACGACGACCCCGGATAGCCGGCCGGTCTTGTCCCAGACAGCGGTGAGTTGGTCATCGTACTGGTTGGGAAAGGTGTCATAGGCTCGAAAACCGTAACCCTGACGAAAGGCACCGCTGGTGAAGACGAACGAACCCTCCCCGAGCGAGCTCTGCTGTCGGGCAGGAGCGAACAGCGTTCCACTCTGATACTCGCTGAGTGCCTCCTCAATCGCTTGGTAAGCTAATCCCGCATCGAGGTGGGCGGCGACCATGGCATCATCGACGAGGGTAACGGTCAACGGGGCTCGAGTTCTGCTACGTCGATCACAAGCTTCCCGCGCACATGACCCTCCATCGAGGCCGCGAAGGCGGCTTTTGTCTCCGCGAGAGCAAAGCGTTCTTGAATCTCAACGTGGAGTTGACCGGAGTTGACCAGATTACTGAGGGCATCAAGGTCATTTGATGAGGGTTGAACAAATACGTAATGGCCACCGTGGGCAACAATGGATGGGTCGGCGATCGTAGCTATGCGTTCTGCTCCCTTGAGTAGGTTGATACTCTCCTGCAGTGGCTCGCCGCCGTAGAGGTCGAGAACTGCCGTCGGCTTAATGGTCTCGAGTGTCTGGCGGGCGTCGGTGGGATGTGCGACGGGATGTGCGCCAAGCGACGCAAGGTAAGCATGATTGCCAGGGGATCCGGTGGCGTAGACTTCAGTTCCAAGGGACCGGGCGATCTGGATGGCAAAGCCTCCAACGCCCCCAGCTCCTCCGATGACAAGCAAGCGGTCCTCCGCATCGAGATGAAGGCGATGGACGAGTGCTTGGTAGGCGGTCAGGCCAGCTAGGGGGAGTGCGGCCGCCTCTCCGTAGGAGAGCGAGGTGGGACGCTGTGCCAATACCCGCTCTGGGACCGCAGTAAATTCCGCAAACGTCCCATGGTGGACAAAGTCCATGCGGGCGTAGCCAAAAACCTCATCGCCGACGCGTACCTGGGTGACCGATGGGCCGACTTCCTGCACGATGCCAGCGAGATCCCACCCGGGAACGACGGGAAAGACCGAGGTCATCCGCGATCGCAGGCCTCCCGACATCAGCTTCCAGTCCACGGGATTGACTGAGGCAGCAGCGACCTGGACTAAAACACTGTCGGGTCCGAGATCAGGACGGTCAAGTTCACCGTATTCAAGGACATCGAGAGCACCAAACGTGTTGTAGAAGACGGCTTTCATGCTTGAGCACCCCTCTCTGAAGTGACGTACGATCGTATGACCTTTATCGAGTTTATGCGAATTGATCAGAGTCCAGTTGGCGGATGGGTCTGGAGGTGACACCCTAGAGCGATCGAGCGAGTATTCCGCGCTGGCGAGCCAACGGATACCCTCCGATGGCCCTAAGGAAGACGACTATTCTGTCACTTCCAATGGCACTCGGTGTTGCGGTAGGTTCCAAAGCGCCTACACATACGGTCTCCGCGATCGCTACATCCGCCAACCTCTGCGCCGAGCGCGAGCGGATCGAGATCCGTGAGTTGGAGTCTCCCTGGACGTTCGGGCGTTTCAGCCGCCTGAGCGTGCCCTCGGTCAAATCTTCTCCTGCAATGGTGGTTGAGGCGGACTCCGAGGAAGATCTGGTCGAGTCGCGGCTTGGTGGCCGGTGCGAACGACAGATTGAAGTCGCTGTCAAGGTAACTTGACACAACCCTCATGCTTCGATAGGCTGGACGTGCATCTGCGCAATTGCGCGTGAGAGAGGAGGTTGGTGATGGCTGAGGTGTTGGTCGAGGATGGAAAGCTCCACTTTCATTTCACGACGATGGAGCACGTTCTCGGGGTCCATCGCGATCAATCGGTTGCTCTTGCCAGCGTGCAAGAGATCCGCCTGGTGGATGAGCCGATTCAGTCTGTCCATGGCCTTCGTGTTGGGGAGAGAATCCCTGGCCGCGTGGCCGTGGGGAGCTTTACGAGCGACGAACGGATACTCGCCGCGGTCCATTCTCATCAGCACAAGGGTCTGTTTGTCCGGCTTGTCGAGGGCCCGTTCGATGTGTGGGTGGTGGGGCTCGACGACCCACAAGCAACGGTGCGCGCACTCTCTGACGCAGGGCTCTCCGTCAAGCAATGACGGAAGCGCTGGAACCCTCCGAAGATGAGGTGTGCTGATCGCCATCGAACGTAGGTCGTGACGGGAAAACGTGTGGGTCATGCAAAGGTGTGTCGAGGGAGTTGACGAGGTGGCGATCATGATGTTTGGAATAATGGACGCAATCGTTGTACCGTCGGGCCGATGAACAGTTCCGAGGCCAATCCGAACGATCGTGATGTGATGATGAATGATGTGCTGTTTGTTGGGGGGTTGGCAATGGCGGCGGAGGTGACGCTGGCTGGGCTTCGTGGGGAGGCCGAGGTGGACACACTCGACGTGATTGCATCGGCACGAAGTCTTCGTCTACTCACTGACGACGCGATCGCGAAGCTAGTTCGACGAGCTCGTATAGAACACCAGTCATGGGCGGCGATCGGCACGGCGCTCGGAACCTCACGCCAGGCGGCCTTTGAGCGCTATGCTACCGATGCGGAGCGTGAGCCCAGCACCGAAGAGCATGCGGTCCGTCTCCCCGTTGCATCAGCTCGCGGGGTTGCCCGAACGTTTCTCGATGCTTTCTTCACCCGAGAGTTCAAAACATGTCATATGCTGAGCGATCCACAGCTTGCGAGGGGGCTACCCGAGCCCGTTTTGGCAACGCTGCTCGAGTCTATTCGTCAGGATTTAGGGGAGATCTTAGAGGTTCGAGAGTCTCGTATCACCCCCTACGGATCAATGCAGATTGTTGACACTCCCGTCGTGTTGTCGCGAGGAACGCGAATAGTCAGGGTAGTGGTTAACCAGTTAGGTCTCGCCGGTGGCTTCTTCCTGCTTGCCAGCAAGGTCGACCTGCCCGTCGATGAGGGTGATGAGTGACCACGCCGTGCACGACCTTCGACCGGCCTCCTCGAGAATTCCTTGGTCGCAATCGCTCCTCTAGAAGCCGTGCTGGCCTGATTGCCTGAAAGGTTGCTTCGTGCGTTGTTAGGAGGGTGGGGTCGGCAAGCGGAGTGAGGGTCTCACTACGATTGGCGGCCCGGCTACGTGTGATCTCACCGGCGACCAAAGGATAGCCCAAGAGCTGATTCCTTGCGAGGAGATTCTCCACCCAAGGGTCCCTGTTACGAAGGTGATCCACCTCGATATCGACGTGTCGAAGAGAATCACCCGAGACGTCGTCGTCGATGCACTCGATCGCAGCCAAGTGCACTCTCCCCGAGGCTTACCAGACCACGGGCGCTCTCTCGCTCGATCAGTGCACGCAGAGCCTCGCGCACAAGAGCGCTCTTCCCTGGGATACCGTTGAGACGTTGTGCATCAACGATCAAGCTGTCATCGAGTGCAAGCGTGGTTCTCATGATGACGCCATCGCACTGATGCGATCGCGACAGGATGGTTATGCTCGCGCCTTGAGGTCGCCGACGGTTCCGTGTCCATCACGCCGGGACCAGCCGGTCGTGGTATCGTCGCCTGTCGATCGATGGGGAGCGGCTTGTAATCCCTAGCGCTGCGTGTGGCGGTGAATGCGTTGAACCGGTAACAGCTGGTTGGCCGGTGGGCGGACAACGAATGTGGCTATGCTCAGCATATGAGCACACTTGTCGTTATTCTGATCGTCATAGTCCTCGTGATCGTGCTTGCCTTAGCGCTCTCTGTGCGCATCGTCAAACAATACGAGATGGGTGTGGTCTTCCGTCTTGGTCGATTGCTGGGCACTCGTGAACCAGGTCTCCATCTGATCATACCGATCGTGGACAACCTCCGTCATGTGTCGCTGCGTATAGTGACGATGCCAATTCAGTCGCAAGGAATCATTACGCGCGACAATGTCAGCGTTGATGTCTCGGCAGTCGCCTACTTCCGCGTTGGTGATGCAGTGAAGTCGGTTGTTGCTATCGAAAATGTCGCGGTGGCGATTGATCAGATTGCCCAGACGACTCTGCGTAAGGTCGTTGGACAGCACTCGTTGGACGAGACGCTTTCAGAGACAGATCGTATCAACTTGGATATTCGCCAGATTCTCGATGTGGCGACATTGGATTGGGGTGTCGAGGTAACTCTCGTTGAACTCAAGGATATTCAACTCCCGGACAGCATGAAGCGGGCTATGGCGCGTCAGGCAGAGGCAGAACGCGAGAAGCGAGCCAAGATCATCAACGCTGAGGGAGAATCGATGGCGGCAGCGGCACTCGGCGATGCCTCGGACATCATGATGGCGCACCCGCTCGCCCTCCAGCTGCGTAACCTGCAGAGCTTGGTGGATATCGCCGCTGATAAGAACTCAACCGTGATCTTCCCGGCTCCATTGATGACCACCATCGCCGAACTCGGTTCCTTCTTGAGTGGGGAGAAGGCAGCTTCGCTCTTGCCGCTGGCGAGTCTCACCCCAATCGTTGCCACCGGCGATGAAACCAAGACAAAAGAGCCGCTCACTCCTGATGTACCGCTGGTTCCATAGACGTATGGATGATCAGGCGACGATGGGTTCGACTGTAGAGGGTGTGGGGGTTCGCTCCTTTTGGGCCGTGCTGTGGCATGATCGGCTGACCGGTGCGCTGTAGCGAACTGGTCAGACAAGAGTTGATAGGAGAGGTAGGCACAAACTTTGCCGAGGGCACAGCCAGGATGCGATACGAACGGGTCGCGTGGCGTCTTGTCTGTGTGGCCGAAGCGGACCTAGGGCCCCCAAGAGAGCGGTGATGTTAGCGAAGTTCCGCCTCAAGTTTTGCCAGCACCTCGGGGTCCTCGAGCCCGGTGACATCGCCGCTGGTGTGACCGTCTACGACCAATTCTTTGAGTAGACGGCGAACGATTTTTCCAGATCGTGTGCGGGGCATGGTGGAGAGAAGGTAGACGCTTTGTGGTCGTGCGATCGCCCCGATCTCGTCGGTGATCTTTTGTTTGAGCACGTCCTCAGTGATGTCGGTCGCGGAGGCGGATAGGGAGACGAAGGCGACCGGCACCTGTCCCTTTGTCTCGTCATCGACACCGACGACGGCAGCTTCGGCGACACCGGGCACGCTGAGAAGAGCGCTTTCCATCTCCATAGTCGACAGGCGGTGACCAGCGACATTGATCACTCCATCAACCCGCCCGACGACCCAGATGTGCCCATCGCCATCGACGAGAGCCGCGTCAGCAGTGTCGTAGCGGTGAGCGCCAAAGCGGGTGAAGTACTGGGCGCGATAGCGTTCCGGGTCGTTCCAAATGGTACGAAACATCGTTGGAAAGGGCTGGGTCAACAGGAGATATCCGACCTTACCGGGACCGACCGGTTCACCGGATTCATCGACAATCTCAAAGGCATGACCAGGGAGGGCCAGACCGCAGGAGCCTGGCTTGGAGTGAGTGACGCCCACGGCGGAGGAGGTCCAAGCGCTCCCAGTCTCCGATTGGCCATAGGTATTGTTGATCTCGATCTCAGGGGCGCCAACGTTGTCATGAACCCAGTTCCACGTCTTTGCGTCGAGGGGCTCTCCGACCAGGCCAATGAGCTTCAAGCTCGATAGATCATGTGCTTTGGCGAGAGATTCGCCGTTGCGAGCGAGCATCCGGAGGAACGTCGGTGCGGTGAAGATTTTGGTAATATGAAGTTTCTCAATCAGCTCATAGGCCCGGTCTGGCGTTGGGTAGTCGAGGGCTCCCTCAAAGGCCACCATCGTCGCTCCATGGGCGAGGCCACCAACGAGTTCGAAGATCGGGAAGGTGAGCCAGCCTGTGTCTGCCGTGCACCAATAGATATCCTCAGGTCCAAGATCGAGGGACCAGAGCACGTCATGGTACGTTCCCACCAGGAAGCCGGTCCCTGTGTGGACGAGGCCCTTTGGTTTGGCGGTTGTGCCACTCGTGTAGATGATAAAGGCGGGTTCGTTCGCCTCGATTGCGACGGGATCTGCACGGTTGGGAGTCGCGGCGAGGAGTTCGTCGAAGTAGTGGTCCTTGCCGGCTCGCATCGTCACCTTGGCACCTGTTCGGCGTACGACGACGACATGTTCGATGCTTTCGAGGCGATCGAGCACACTGTCAAGGGTGGCTTTCAGCGGTACGGGGCGGCCGCGCCGCATTGACTCATCAGCGGTGATGACGACCTTTGCTGAGGTATCGACGATACGATCGGCGAGTGCGCTTGCCGAGAAGCCGGAGAAGATGATGTTGTAGATGGCGCCGATTCGAAAGCACGCATGGACGGCGGCGAAGGTTTCGAGCAGATTCGGTAGGTATATTGCGACCCGATCACCCTTGGTGACACCGAGATCGGTGAGTGCTTGGGCAAAGCGGGCGGTGGTATCGAGCAGTTCCTCGTAGGTCCATGATCGTTCGGTCCCATCCTCACCAACCCAGTACAGCGCGACTTTAATCGGATTGGCACGAGCGTGACGGTCGATACAGTTCACGCTCACATTCATCGTGGCACCATCGAAGAAACGATATCCGGTTGCAAAGTCACCACCGAGTGCGACACTAGATGGCCAACCGTCCATCCACTCGAAGCTGTTGGCGACCTCCTGCCAGTAGGCACCGAGATCTCGAAGGGATCGCTGATAGAGATCCCAAAACTCAGCCTCGGTCTTGACCGGTAACCGCGATGAAGGGGCGAGGGACGGCGGAACAAGTTGGCTATCACGCACCATTGGCGGTAGATCAGGCAGATTTTCGTTTGAAGTCATCATTCCCCCCTTGATTATGCGACTGATCGCTAACAGACCCAATCTATCGCTTATCGGTGTCACGAGCAACTTTTCTTTGTTGCCCCAACCAGGCGGGGAATGATGACAGAAGCCCGCGGCTTGCGGCCTAAGCTGACTGCTCCTCGTCGTCATCGACGACCACCTCATTGCCGCGATTGATCCAAGCGATGGTGCCTCCTGCTACCGAAACTGACTCGTAGCCAGCACTCCGGAGGGCCTCTGCAGCCCGTAGACTTCTACCGCCTGAGGCACAGATGACGTAGTGGCGAGTATTTGGGATGGCATCAAGGTTATCGGCCAGGGTGGAGAGTGGCACATTGACCGCTCCTGGTACGTGGCCAGCCGCATACTCCCACTCCTCACGGACATCGATGATCTCCATCTCATCGCCGTGGATAGCTTCGAATTCGTGAATTTGAATCTCGAGGTCCAAGGGACTCCTCCTTCGTGTGTTTCATACCTATTGGGGTATATTCATTCTACCGGGCCGAAGTGTGTTGGCGATGAGATGAGTGCCGGTCGTTGGTTGCGGAGTGGCCGACCATTATTTGTAAGCGACCAGTTCATGGGCGATATCGGGAATTCTGTGCGGCTTTGATGTCTCCGGCATTTCGAGATAGAAGAACATCCATATCTGATATCGTGACGGGGTGCGCGTGACAGGATCTTCTCATCGGCGGGTTGCTATCCATAGGTTGGAGGTTGAGAAGGTGTGTGGATGACTGGATAGGGGTTGTCGGGTTCGTGTCGGGGATCGCTAACGCTCCGCGGTCATTGACACAAAGAGGGGCGATGCCATGGGTGGACTCGAGCACCGTGACATGGCCGGAGTAACGATGTTCGCCGCAACCAAGTGGGGGCCGTTGCGCAGTGGTTGTCATTGAGGCTGGCGATAGACCGTATGGCCTGGACCACAGGGGTGATTCGCAGGTTCCGACTACGAAGGGGCTGCTGGTTTGCCAGGAGCGCGAGCTTTGGTGGCTAACTTCATCGTGATCCGTTGGGCGAGATCGGATGGGACGACGGTGTTGGGATCGCGCAAGGATCCAAGTGATGCGGTGACGCCGACCAACGACGTGTACAGGCTTGGACAGGTAGCACAGGAGGCGAGGTGTGCCTCAAGGAGAGAGGCCTGTTCTGCCGGGAGATCACCGTCGATGTAATCAGATACTTGGTAACGCGCATCCGCACAACGCATTACCACATTTCGATTTGCCACTTTTCGTTCTGCTCCTTTGGCGAGACTTGTCACGAGCATCATGCGACCGCGCCTGAGTCGTTGTTTGATGGCGGGTAGTGCAACCTCTAGCATGGTTGCGATTTCGGGTGTGGACCAGCCCTCCGCATCGTGAAGTACGACAACCTCTCGGTATTTGACAGGCAGATGAAAGAGAGCCTCCTGTAGTTCGCCTCTCAGCTCCAGTCGTTCTAGGATCATCTCGGCGTCCACTCGATAACGCTCGTCACTCCAGGTCGACTCCACCTCTTCAACCAAGCTTTCGTGTGATTGGTGCCGGCTGCGATCGATCGCGATATTCCTCAGAATCTGGTGAAGCCAGCTCCGCAGTGGTGTTTGGTTGTGGAACTGGGTTTGACGTTCCAGGGCTCGAAGCAGCGTCTCGCCGACGACATCCTCGGCCTCTGCGGGTCGACCGATTAGCGAGTACGCATAACGATAGAGACCTTGGATCTCCAGTGAGAGAAGGCTCCCAAAATCTGGTTCGGGAGCCTTCTGATCATCGTGTGTAACCATCTAGCAAAGACTACGCCCGATCAACACACTCCTGTGCATTCCGCTCTAGCGGCCCCGGGACATAGTGCCTATCGACCGATGTGGTGCTTCTTGCCGTCATCGCGGGTGCTGATCTTAGCCATGCTATAAAGCGGGCAATAGGACGTCGACCCCGTGACCACCATTACAGCTGCCACGATAAAGAGGACGATCCCCCAGGCGCTACTGGCCCCAACAATGAAAGCAAGGACGATAGCGGCGGCTGCGATTACGATTCGAATGATTCGGTCTGTGGTTCCAACGGTCTTTTTCATGATGTTCTCCTTTTTGAAGTTCTTGCTCTATAGACGGATGAGCCACGAAAAAGGATACAAATGCGTGCGAGATGTGCTTAGAGCTCGACAGCTGGCACTACCTCTGATGAGAACCTGATGGTTTCGATCGGCGAGTTTTGCTGTGGAGGCCGGGGGTGGTCCGGTACTTGCGAAGAGGAAGGATAGCGATATGAGCGCTCAACTGCGAGTGTTCAACTGCGCCTACTCAACCGTGGTTGCGCAGGTCCGATTGGACACGAACGACTGGGTGCTAACGGTCAATCGTAGGGTATCGGCGCGCCTGTGGCCCTACGTAACGATCGAGATTTACGATGACGCATGCACATGGGCACCGGTGGAACTCGCGACGAGCCAGCTCGTCATGGAGGATTTATGAATCACTCTGGTAATCTTGGTCAGCAACCACACGCCGAGCGGCGACAAAACCCAGACAAGAAGACCTCCAAAGATGAGTCCGGCCACGACATCGCCAGGGTAGTGCATCCCCACATAGACCCTGCCAAAGGCCAGGAATACCCCAACAAGGATCGCCAGCAACGTCATGAGCCGATCCCGGCTGAGCCAGAGTCCCACAATGACTGCACCAGCAATCGTTGCGTGTCCACTTGGAAAACTGAAACCATTCGTGCGGGTAAGGAGCACCTCGACATGGGCGAGAGTAAGGTAGGGGCGCCGCTCGGCAATCAATGGTTTCAAAACGTCGTGCGAGATCCCTTCGGCGATGATGGTGCCGCCTGCCGCCCACAACACCCTCGCTACACTTCGTTCTGGATTAGGACGTGAGCGTGCACGCCACCAAGCTACGAGAAGCAGGAGCGCGAGGAGACCAATACCGATCAGGTGAGCGTATCCGGCCATGAATCCATGTGCCCATGGGGTAGCGATAGCAAAGTGGTTTACATCGAGGTAGAGCTGGCGGTTGAGCCTTACGATCTCAGGTATTTTGCCTCCCAACAACACGTTGCTGCCGTTATGATGACGGAAGTTTAGCGATTGGCAACCAAACGTTTACCCTATACGATGTCGTTGGTCGACGCGCCTTAGTACCTCAGCGGACGCTGAGTGTCGTCCGGTAAGAAGGGGAGCGATGATCGGCAGGGAGTCCTCTGTTTCGCGATTTATGGTGCGGGCCGACCTTTGGCGACCTGCCTCGCGGTTCTCCATGAGTCGAAGTCAATGGCAACGACGCGCTCTCCGTTGATGCCATGGGACGAATCGGAGGCAAGAAAGACGATCGGTGGGCCCATAATCTCAGGTGGAAGCGCCTGGTTGCGAAGCTCCTCGGGCGAATCCTCCGGAATCATGCCCGTTACGGTGACGCCTCCGGGTAAGAGCGTGTTCACGGTGACTCCGGTACCATCGAGGTCCTTGGCCATGATCTCGGCAAGTGCTTCAGACCCGGCACGGGAAGGACCGTAGGGCACAAAGCCCTGGCGCACCATTGTCTCACGGTTCATGGAGATCATGATGATCTTGCCGGAGCCACGGGCCACCATTTTCGGAGCAACAGCGCGGGCGACGAGGAAGTACCCGGTGAGGTTCGTAGCGATCACTGCACGAAAACCCTCCACTGGCACTTCCCAGAATGGCAGTGGCGCTTCGAAGAAGCGGGGGTTGACGGTCCGCATCCCGATGCCTGCGTTGTTGACGAGGACATCGAGTTCGCCGAAGTGCTCGTAGACCTTCGCGACCGCTCCGGCGACTGCATCGACATCGCGCACATCCATCTCGATCGGCAAGACGTCAAAGCCTGAGGAGGCGAAGTGTCGAACGGTCGTAGTGAGCCGGGTCCCGCCACGGGCACAGACGGCGACACGGGCTCCCTGCTCGAGCAAGGCTTTAGCCATCGCGGCTCCGATGCCACTCGATGCACCGGTGACCATCGCTGTTCGTCCTCGTAGTGTCTCCATGTAGACGATGCTAGCGCAATGATGTAGACGATGCTAGTTCGAGGAGAGCGATCTTGTCTCGCTCAACTGTTCAAAAAACCGCAGGTCAGTAGCCCCAATCGTGTGCACCGCCGAGCGATCGTGCGCGCAGTTGTGCCTCGCCTGCCTGCGTGAGTCCTACCATCCGCCAGCCACGGTCGATGAATCCGCTGGCTTCGGCGACTCGTGCGGATGCGAGGTTACTTGGGGCGTGAAGGTAGGTAGGAAGCATTCCGCCCTCTAACACGCATTCTGCCGCCTGAGCAACCAACGCTTTGGCCAGGCCACGACCTCGCGCCTCTGGTTCGGTCACGACAGCGAGTTCTCGGGCAAAGCGATCATGGTGCTTGAGCCCAACTCCTGCCACGACACGACCGTCTTGACCGTATGCCACCAACACCTTGCCCCCAAAGGGGTGTAGCCACTCAGGGATTTGACTGCTGTCTGCCGGCACCCAAACGCCAGGTCTTCCCAGGTTTGGTGCATGGAATGCAAAACGAAAGTAGGCCATGAAGCAATGATCCTCTTCGATTGCGAGATGATCCGCAAGATGACCTATGACATCGGAGGGGCTTGCTTGGTGTCCCCCATCGAACTGCGATTGTAGGTGTTCGGTGTTGGGAGAGAATGCTTCGTTCGGCGAACCGTCTTGGGTTGGTTGACGACGATTGCGAGGTCGCCACTGATCTCGGTCGCCTGGTGCCGGGTTGTCGACGATGGGGGCGGTATGGATGAGGGGCTCCATGGAGATGAGAGTCCCGGCGGTGGGGGAGAAGATGCCCAGCAGCGTTCTTATTGAACCATCCCACATCGGTTCTCGGCGACGAAGTGTTGGCACAATCTGGAAATCTTCACTGGGGGGCCACGCCCCGAGGAGTTTGGTAAGGTGCTGGTCGAGGAGATCCCAACCGATGTGGTGAAGGCTGGCTGGTTCCACGGGAAAATCTTGCGCCACGCTTGCCATTCTAGGGCCAACACGATTGGATCTTACATTCCAGCTCTCGACGCCAGAGCGGTGAAACAAGCAACAGACGTGAGCCGGTGGTGGGCTGAGGACCGATCCAAGCGATGCTCGGCGAGGTCGACTAAGGTGGGTGGACGGGCTCATGTCCCATTGGGATTCTCTATGCGAATCAAGGAGTGTCATTGGCTACGGATCAGCCGGTTCCACGTCGGAGGCGTTCTGGTGAAGAACGCTTCGAGAGGCGTCAGGCCCACCGAGGCAGATGGGTGAAGTGGGGGATGCTCGCCTTCGGGGCGGTTCTCATTGTGTCGATTCCACTTGAGCTCCATCAGTTCTCGCAGGCGCAAGCTCTTGGCGCCAAGGAGGTCGTCCTCCGGTCGAGTGAACTGCAGTTTGGTACTGCACCGATCATCGACTTTGGTCCAAATGGTCGTACCGCAGTCGTTCATTTCGGTACGGGATCGTGGATCAAGCCGGCTGCACGGCATCTGTGTAACACGGTGGAGGCCTGGACTGGTGACGTGGAACACATTAGGGTTGGATTTTTGGAGACTAGTCAAGGGGCGACTGCGATTGTTGCGGCGTCGTGTCAGATGACCAGTGGCTTCACTCGTCTTGTCATCGGTCGCTATGCTCCGCCAGGTGTATTGGCTGCCGTCGTCTTGGCGGCCACCAAGAACGTAGCGATGGCGACCGTTATTGCCACACCTCAAACGCTTTATTTAGAGAACCCGGTCTATGGACAAGCCGCTGTTCCGAAGCGATTGACCAAGACGGCGATTGCCACGCTGTAGCGAGCGTTGTCCCTGCGACTCGGTGTGGTCATGGTGATGAGCAACCAACATGTCGAGGTCGACGATGGCTCCATCCGTTCCAATGAGGTTGCGGCGGCAAGTTCGCGCTCGGCGGTTGGTCAGGGGCAACGCGCGCCAGGACGACACTATGCGGAGCTGCCGGACCAGCGCAACGGAACCTAAGAGGGGCGAGGAAGGAGCATCTCAAGCTGCAGATGGCCGACGGGGCAAGTGAGGGTACGCGTTACTCCTTCAATGACCTGAATGCCCTCGACAACCTCGCTACCGATCTCTGGGAGCGTCTCTGCCTGCAGCAACGCGATGATGTCGTACGGCCCGGTGACATCATCAGCGCGGGTGACCAAGGGCAATGACCGTATGGCTGGCAGTACTTTCCCAACCGCTCCGATCTCTGTCTGGATTAAGACGTAGGCCTCCACACTTCTCCTTGCCTGCTCTGGTCCCTGGGACTAGACTACCGTAGTCGGAGGGCGATGCGTGGCGCTCATGGGCAACTTCAGTTCCCATAGCGTTTATGAGTCGGTGGGGGTCGTGGTCGCTCGCCTTCGCGACGGTGGGTTGGTATCAAAAGTGACGGTAGGTAGAAAGTTCTGCAGCTATGGAAGGATCCCGAGATGAGTGGGAGCAAAGGAGACGTTATTTTCCCTCTGAACGTCGCTTCAACTATGATGATCCGCTGGCGCTTCTCAGGCTCGCCCTGCATCGAGACGCCGTCGACGATGGTCTCGAATCCTATCGTGATCCAGCAACCGGTGCTACCGTCCTCTGCTCTACCACCCTATTGGATCAAGGAATCTGCTGCAGTCTTGGCTGTCGACACTGTCCCTATACCGGCGGTCGCCGATTGGTGATCCCTGGAATCGTGGACGAGTGAGGACCGATCGGCCTGCTCGATGGCGTACGGAGGCGATCTCGTTGAGCACGGAGGGGCTCCACGATGCCTGGCCGGTCCTTGGCCCTGAGGAGCGACTCTGTCGGATTGGCGAGCCCATTGATCGTGCGTTGGTCCTCGGTTCATCTACCGCTTCGCATGCTTTTGATATCGAACGTGCCAGGCGGGACGGTCTCACGGTGGTGCGACGCGGCAGTGGTGGTGGGGCGGTCCTGGTCGAACCTGGATCCCAAATCTGGCTCATGCTGTATCTCCGACTCGACGACCCGCTCGTGCCTTGGGACCTTGGCGCCTCTTTTCTTTGGTTAGGAGCTGCAGTCGCTGGCGTTCTTCGCGGTCTTGGACTCAGGGCAGACGTTGTCGAGGAGCGCCAGCCACGCACCGATCTTGGCCGATTGATCTGCTTTGGTGATCTCGGCTTTGGCGAGGTCACTGTTGCGGGTGCCAAGGTGCTTGGATTGGCACAACGGCGTTCCCGCGGGCAAGCGTGTTTCCAACTCTCGCTGTTGTGGTGGGAGCACCAAAGTACGCTCCGCGATCTGCTTGTAGCCGATCAAATGCTGGATCAACCACTTCGAGTGGCTGGGTTATCACCTTTAGTTAGCGTTTCACGGCAAAACCTGCAAGATCAGGTTGTTCGGGCCATCACTGCGCTGTAGTCGTACATCAGTACGTATATAACCGGTTTCGGGTAAGAAATAGTCATGTTTTGACCTTTTCATGCCGAAATTTCGGGTGCCAGTGGGTAATTGTGGGGTAAAGTGGGGCCCATTGGTTGGTAGTGGAGAGGACAGTCCGTTCGGTGTGGCAGACAGGTGAGGTAAAGGCGAAATTTTTCGGTGGCTACACCCACTCTCTTGATCTCAAGGGTCGTTTGACATTGCCTGCTCGCTTCCGCACTAGCTTCTCTGATCGATGTTATGCGACACCGTCGCAATACGGGGACTCATGCATCGTCATCTGGACGGTCGAAGACTTTGATAGCTTCGTGAATGCGGTACCACCACAGAGTTGGGATGAGTCTCTTGAGCGTCGTCGGCTACGTGATTGGAGCCGTCAAGCCTTTGATATTGAGATTGATCGCCTCGGCCGCATTGGTCTGCCGCAACCGTTACGGACGCTCGCGGGCCTCGATCACGAGGTTCTGGTCAATGGGGCATTTGGAACCGTTGAACTCTGGGATCCGATCCGGTGGAACGAGTACCAAGGAAGCACTCTCAGTGAGTAGCGAACCCAAGGCAGCGGAGCCCTTCGATGGGTCACCCGGCCAGGCCGGCGATGCAACTACGGAGCTGCGAGGGAACCCCTTCGTGCACGCCCCAGTGCTAGTGGACCGTGTCGTTGAGGGATTTAGCGAGCGTGTGAGTGCCTCTGTCACGATTGTCGACGCGACCGTTGGCCTCGGCGGTCATACACAACGAATGCTTGATGATCTCAGCTGGACCCATGTGGTCGGCGTTGACCGTGATCGGCAAGCGTTGGCTCGCTCGCGAGAGCGGTTGGCACCCTATGGTGATCGCGTTCGACTTGTCCATGGACGGTTTGGCGACCTAACGGCCGTGACGGCGCCGCTCACTCGTGCTGCAGGTGTCTTGGCTGACCTCGGAGTGTCGTCGATGCAACTCGATGACCCAAACCGTGGGTTTTCCTTTCGATTTGATGCACCACTCGACATGCGGATGGACCAAGACGGCGGCTCGATGACGGTGGCACAGTATTTAACCACGGTAGCACCCAAGGATCTCGTCGCTGTGTTACGAGCGAACGGTGTTGGATCCCTGGCGAGGCGATACGCCGATGCGCTCAAGGGTCAGCTGCCCGTCACCACCGGTCAATTAGCCGAGGTGATTGCGACGGCAACGCCGGCGCGGCTCCGAGGTGGTCGTCTTCATCCAGCCACCAAGGTCTTTCAGGCGCTACGCATCCGTGCGAACCAGGAGGAGGAGGAGCTTGTCCACTTCCTACCGGCCGCATTTTCCCTACTCGATTGCGGCGGTGTGCTGCAGGTAATCAGCTATCACTCGGGTGAGGACCGTTTGGTTAAGCGCTTTGCGCGTCTTGTTGAGACAGGGGGTTGTCTCTGTCCACCGCGAGTCGGTTGTACCTGTGGGGCTCGGCCAGTTGGCACCCGCCTCACCCGACACGCAATCGTCCCCTCTGAGGAGGAGCTCACCCATAATCCCCGTTCGCGCAGTGCCCGTCTGCGGGTGCTGCGACGTAGTGATGACGACATCACTGAGGCGATCAAACGATACTGGGAGCAGGTCCCCTTGTGGCACGGGTAGTTGCACTTCCACAGAGTCCGCCGAGGGAACGACCACGTCGCCAACGCCCTGAGCTGGTACTAGTTGAGCCGACCCGGCGAGTCGCCAAGTCGCATACGCTACGCAACATCGTGATCTACCTGATCGCCATTGCGTTGATGGGGATGGTGGTGCTCGCACGCATCGCGATCGAGTTAGAGGAGTCGTCGGTTGGACAGCTCCAGACAGAGATTACCCACGCCCAGCGTACGCAGAGTGATCTCCAACTCGAAGTAGCGCAACTCTCGTCACCAGAGCGCATCATGAGCTATGCGAGCGCCCATCTCCATCTGACACTACCTAACTCCGTTGAGGTCGTTTCCGGTACGAGCACCAAGAACGCGGTCCCCCTGCCTCAGTCGGAGGCGACGAACCCAAGCCTTCCACTCCCATCGGGGCAGGTACTCAGTGGCAACTAAAAGGAGAACGCGACGTACTCGCGTAACGTTGTTGGTGTGCGCGATCGTGACGCTTGCGTTGGTGGTGCAGCTGTTGCGTGTGACCTTGCTCGCCTCGCCGAGCTATACGAACCTCGCCGTGCAAGAGGCAGAGACCACGGTGACACTTCCCGGTCTTCGTGGGTCGATCCTTGGGCGCAATGGCGAGGTACTGGCGATGTCGGAGCTGCGCGATACCGTCATCGCTGACCCGCTCTTGATCAAAGATCCTGCTCCTGAAGCTGCGACGTTGGCCAAACTCCTGGCGCTGCCGGTGACCCAGGTTGAGGGTGCGCTTACCGTGAAGGGGGGATACTCTGTGGTAGCCCAGTTGGTGACCCAATCGGTTGGTGCAACCATAGAGTCAATGGCACTCAATGGAGAGCTCCCGGGGATTAACGTCACACCAGGTCAGGCTCGCTACTATCCAACGGGCTCGCTCGCGGAGCCAGTCATCGGAAGGGTTGGGGCTAATGACAATGGTCTCTTTGGTCTGGAGTACCAGTATCAGAACCTTCTCGCTGGTAAAAATGGCTATGAGGTCGAACGGACGGCGGCTGGCAATCTTCCACTACCGGATGCCCTCGTTAAGCGGCAGGCGCCAGTACAAGGCAAGAACCTGGAGCTGACGATCGACCCCAGACTGCAGGCATACGCAGAGCAGGCTGTTGCGGGAGAGATCCAAAAGACGAACGCCATCGGCGGGACCGCGGTCGTGATGGATGTCGCTACTGGGCAGATCTTAGCCATGGTCTCTCTCACGGCCCCACCGCTACCCGGAGCCCAACCGTTAGCCAACGGAGCCCAACCAGTTGATGTCACCCGTGCCCTCCCGACCCAAAGTTGGATCAATCAAGCGGTGGCCTACGCGTACGAACCCGGATCAGTGGCCAAGATCGCGACCTTCACCGCCGCTCTCCAGGACCACCTGATCACCCCAACCTCTACTGAGGTGGTGCCGGGCCAACTCAACATCGATGGCTCTATCTTTCATGATGCAGAGCCTCACCCCACTGAGGTGCTCTCGATGCGCCAGATCCTAGCGCAAAGCTCGAACGTCGGCACGATCGAGATTGCTCGGCGCCTGGGCCCCACTCGTCTCTTGGCCTCCTTTGAACGCTTTGGTTGGGGAGAGCCAACTGGACTTGCGTTCCCGGGGGAGACGCAGGGTTATCTGAAACCGGTGAGTCAGTGGTCACCGACTGCCATTGGTTCGACCCCGATTGGGCAGGACCAGTTGGTGACGCCGCTGCAGGTCCTTGACTCGTATAATGCCATCGCCAACGGTGGCGTCATGGTGACACCAAAGCTCGTGCTCGGCACCGTGAGTGCCAACGGTCATCTCCTTCCGATGTCCTCACCGAATCCGCGTCGAATCGTCCCAAAGACGATCGATGAGGAGATGATCCATCTCTTGTCTGGAGTGACGGGGGCCAATGCGACAGCACCGGACGCAAACATCCCCGGGTATGTGGTGGCTGGCAAAACTGGAACCTCACAGAAGCCGTTGCATACCCAGGCGGGCTATCAGATGGGTGCATACTGGGGTACGTTCGTCGGAATGGTGCCAGCCCAGCACCCTGTTTTGAGTGCGGTGGTCATGTTGGACCAACCGGTTCCGATCTATGGTGGCATGACGGCTGCACCAGTCTTTAGCCAGATTATGCGCTACGCACTCGCCCGTTATGGTGTCACTCCTACGGGTGGGGTTGACTCTGCATTACTACCCAAGCTACCGAAGTCTTCTTCCTCAAGGTCGCGCGAGTGACTATTACCAGCACCCGATGCCTATACCATAGTTATGTTCATGGTCCGGGTTGGGGTGGAGGAGTGGGTGAGACGAGGCATGTCGCGATGACGTTGGGCGAATTGACTCGTCAGCTTCATGCACAGCTGATAGGACAGGGTCGAGAGGGTGCGACGGCCATCGGCATCGCCATGGATCACCGACTTGTGAACGCTGGAGATATCTTCGCCGTGGTGCCGGGTGCCCACGTAGACCCACGCATCTTTGTGGGCGAGGCTGAACGCAAGGGTGCCATGGCGCTACTGGTGACCCAGCCTGTGGCGGAGACGACGCTACCACAGATTGTCGTCGATCCTGCTCGTGTGCGCGACTGTGTCGCCCTGGCGAGTCAGCTTGTCTATGGGGAGCCCTCAAAGCGACTCAAGGTAGTCGGTGTGACCGGCACCAACGGTAAGACCACCACAGTCTCGCTCGTCTCAGAGATGCTCAGTCTTCTCGGCTATGGGGTAGGCACGATGGGGACATTGTGGGGGCGTCTTACAACACCGGAGGCTCCGGAGATCGCCCGTCGGCTCGCCACCTTCGTCGCTGAGGGGAGAAGCTACGCGGCGATGGAGATCTCCTCGATTGCGCTCTCCATGGATCGGGTCCGGTACCTTAACGTCGAGGTCGCCATGTTTACCAACTTGAGCCAAGACCATCTTGACTTTCACCCATCGATGGAGGAGTACTTCGCGGCCAAGGCTTCGCTATTTCATCCAAGCTATGCCAAACTTGGGGTGATCAATGCCGATGACACGTGGGGACAACGTCTATTGGAGAGGGCCCAGATACCGGTCGTCGGTGTCTCCGATGCCGAGCTGAGCCAGATCACCCTTGGTCCTTATGGCTTGAGCTTCGATCTACGCGGCCATCGCTTTGCCGCACCGCTAATCGGGCACCATAACCTCGTGAATCTGCACATGGCGTTGATCGCCTTAGAGACCCTCGGGTTCGAGCTCCATGATTTGGTGGAGGTGGCTCGAGAGGTTCAGGCACCTCGGGGCCGGCTCGAGCGTGTCCCCAGTCGGCATGGATCGATCTTTATCGACTACGCCCACTCGCCAGGGGCGCTAGAACAGGTGTTGACGGCGGCACGGCTGTCGCTTGGCCGTGCCGGTAGGCTCATGGTGGTGTTCGGTGCCGGCGGGGAGCGCGACCACGGGAAAAGACCACTCATGGGCGCGACCGCGGAACGTCTTGCTGACGTCGTGATTATCACGAGCGATAACCCTCGCTCAGAGGACCCCCAGACCATCGCTGACGATATCGCGGCGGGATGGGTCGCTACCACAAGGCCGCGGATCATTCTCGATCGTCGGTTGGCGATTCGTACCGCGGTGGATGAGCTCTGTGATGAGGACGTCTTGGTCATCGCTGGTAAGGGACATGAGCGTAGCCAACGCATTGGATTGGCGAGTTATGACTTTGATGACTACGATGAGGCGTTGCGGGCGGTGCTTGAGTTGCGGGATGACCAACGTTGATCCCTATCCTTACCGGCAGCGGACTCGCGCTCATCATCGCTATCTTTGTCACCCCAATCCTGATCGATCGGCAGCGTTCGCGCGGCGTTGGCCAGCAGATCCGCGAGGATGGACCGAGTCGACATCTCGTGAAGGCAGGTACGCCGACGATGGGTGGCATCGCTATTCTCATCGCCATCGTGCTGAGCTATCTGCTTGTGCACATCCATCTCGGAGTGAGTTTTTCTCGCTCTGGAGTCCTTGTCGTCGGCGTCACCATCTTCTCCGGGATTATTGGGTTGATCGATGACCTACTCAAGGTTCGCAATCGCCGTAGCCTTGGCCTGACCAAGACGGCGAAGTTTGGTAGCCAAGTGCTGGTTGCTATTGCCTTTGCGCTGCTGGCGCACTTCTGGGCCCATGTCCCGACGGCTATCTCGTTTGTGCGGCTGGGGAGTCTCAGTATCGGTCTCGGCACGGTGGGGTGGTGTATCTTTGCCGTCCTGGTCATTGTGGGTACCTCCAACGCCGTTAATTTAACGGATGGTCTCGATGGTCTTGCTTCGGGAGCGAGTATCTTCGCCTTTGCTGCCCTCGCGCTGATCTCCTACTGGATGTTCCGCCATGTCGCCGCCTATGGGGTTCATGATGCGCTTGACTTAGCAGTCTTGGCGATGTGTTTTGTCGGGGCAATTCTCGGTTTTCTCTGGTGGAATGCGCCGCCGGCCAAGATCTTCATGGGTGATGTAGGCTCACTCGCTATCGGCAGCGGTCTTGGAGCCTTTGCACTCGTGCTACGGCTTGATCTGTTGCTCTTACTCCTCGGTGGTCTCTTTGTTGTCGAGACGCTCAGCGTCATCGCGCAGGTCTTCTCCTTCCGCGTTTTTCATCGGCGAATCCTCAAGATGGCCCCGATCCATCACCACTTTGAGCTCTACGGCTGGCCGGAGACCACCGTTCTGATTCGGCTGTGGATCTTTGCTGGTGTGGTTACGGCGATCGCGGTTGGGGCTTTCTATGCCGACTTTCTCTCGCTTGGAAGTTTTGGACGATGAACCTAGCTGGGGCTCGGGTACTGATCGTTGGCTTTGGGATCAGCGGGCTCGGCGCCGCAGAGGCTCTTGCGGATCGAGGAGCGCAGCTTTCGTTGGCTGAGGATAAGGCGAGACTCAGAGAAGCTGCATCACATGGGGAACAGAGGTTCGAACGCAGTGGGACGATCGCTGAGTTGCGCAGTGAGGCCTGGGACCTCGTGGTGGTGAGTCCTGGAATCTCACCGGAGCGGCTCGGAATGGAACCCCTTGCGAACCGGGTGATCGGCGAACTTGAACTCGGTTGGCTGCTTGCGGATGCACCGGTTTGTGCCATCACCGGTACCAACGGCAAGACGACGGTGGCGACCTTGACGCAGATGATGCTCGGGTCCGAGGCAACACTTTGCGGGAACGCTGGAGTCTCCTTCGCAGCGGTGGCACGCTCAGGTGCGACACGATACGTGGTCGAGGCGAGCTCGTTCCAGCTCACCTGGGCACCGACGTTCGCGCCAGCGTCCGCTACGTGGACGAACTTCACTCCTGATCATCTTGATTGGCACGGCACACTCGAGGCTTATCGGCTCGCCAAGGCGAAGCTCTTTGCACAGCTCCCTCGCACAGGAGTGGCGATTCTCAACGCTGATGACCCGGTGGTTGCGGCGACCCTGCTTCCCGAGGGCGTAGCACGCAGAACCTTCTCGCTGGAGGGAGCAGCGGATTATCGCGTCGCCAAGGGCAACCTGGTTGGTCCAGATGGGGTGGTGATGACCTCGCTCGCTTCACTCGGGCGAGGTGGCCCGATCAGTGTCGCCAATGCCTTGGCGGCATGGGCTACCGCCGATGCGGCGGGTGCTGATCCCGAGCGAGTGCGCGCGGTGTTAGAGGAGTTCCGGGGGCTCGAACACCGACAAGAACTCGTTGGTGAGTGGAACGGTATTCTCTGGGTCAATGACTCCAAGGCCACCACGCCGGTCGCGGCTGCGGCTGGCATCAGCTCCTTTGCTCACGTCATTCTCATCGCCGGAGGACGGGGCAAGGGCCTCTCCTTCGAGCCGATGGCCGCAGTGGCGGACCGGGTGGGTCACTGCATCACCATCGGCGAATGTGGGCCCGAGATCGGTGAGCTTTTTCGCGCCCACGATGTCCCCACAACCATGGCATCCTCGATGCGCGAGGCGGTTGCCTTGGCGATCACCAAGGCGCATACAGGAGATGTAGTGTTGCTGGCACCGGGTGCTGCCTCCTTCGATTGGTATGACAGCTACGTCGTACGCGGGCTCGACTTCAAGGCAGTGGTAAGAGAGTTGGCGCCTGGGACGACTCCGTCGACTGGGGTGTCGGCGTGATGGGTCGTGGGGAGGGGTCTTGTGTCCAAGGCCCCGGCAAGGAGTCAGGCCAACGAGGGGAGAGGGGAAAGCGATGACGACGTACCTACGCAGTGCTGTCGACAAGATTCGACTTCGGGCAGCGTTTTACTGGCTTGTGCTCATCCTGTTGACAGTAGGGGCCATCCTCGAGGTGGCCGCAGCCTATGTCGCCACTATCGCTGCGCATGCCTCCGTGACCTCGTTAGTCGCCCATGAGCTCCTTTGGCTGGTGATCGGAGGATTGGCCTTTGTCATCATGGCGGCGGTGCCGTTGCGGGTCTGGTTGAAGTTGGCGCCACTCATCTTGTTGGGTGCGGCCGCGATGTTGTTAGCGGTGATGCTTCCTGGCGTAGGCCGTAGCGTGGGGGGTGCGGATCGATGGTTTCAGTTTGGTCCGATTCAGGTGCAGCCGTCAGAGTTTGCCAAGCTCGCCCTCGTACTCTTTCTGGCTCGTCTTGTCACCAGCCGTCGTCCTACCCAGCTGGTTGGGCCGGTCATCGTCGTCACGGCGCTGATGGCGGGGGTGATCTTTCTCGAGCCGGACATGGGCACCGCGATGATCGTCTTCTCTCTTGGTCTTGGAGCGCTCTATGTCGGCGGCGTACGGGGTCGCGCCTTGACGGTCGTGACGGGTGGCTCGGTCCTTATCGGGATCATTGGCGCCTTTTCGAGCACCTATCGTCGGTTGCGGCTGCTCTCCTTCTTGCACCCGTGGAGGTATCGAGCGAGTTACTCCTACCAAGAGGTCCAGGCCCTCAACTCGTTCGCGTCGGGCCATCTCCTTGGAACCGGATTAGGTACAGGCTTAGCGAACTGGGGGTATGTGCCCAATGCCCAAACTGACTTTATCTTTGCGGTAGTGGGCCAGGATTTTGGGCTCCTGGGTTCGGTGGTCATCCTGTTGTGCATTGTTGCCTTGGTGATCGTGATGTTCCAACTGTCTGAGCATGTCACAGATCCTGCTGAGCGCGCGGTCATCTTCTTGATCGCTGTCTGGTTGATGGTACAGACGACACTCAACATCGGGGCAGTGATCGGTTTGTTGCCGGTAACGGGCGTTCCTCTCCCACTGATCTCTGCTGGAGGCTCCTCGACGGTGGTGACGCTCGCGGCCTTGGGCATCGTCAGTGGAGTCCTGCGTCGAAGGAAGATCGCGTGAGTCGAGTGGTTTGGGTGGTGGCTGGTGGAACCGCTGGCCATATCCATGCCGGCCTCTCCATGATCGAGGCCTTCGATGACGACGTGCAACCGATCCTTATCACCACGGATCGCAAAGTCGACTATGAGGTGACGGCTGGTCTTGACATCGCTATCGTGCGGGTCAGCGGGACTGGGTTGCCCCGAGGGCTTCGCCAAACCGTTGCGGCGCTGATGACGAATGCCAAGGCCATCTCGGCAAACCTCTCACTGCTTCGTTCCTTGCCTCGACCGGAGATAGTGATCAGTTTTGGTGGTTTCCATACGCCACTGGTCTCGCTCCTCGCGCGCACGCGCGGCGCCCGATCCTATCTACTCGAACAGAATGCTGCACTGACGAGGTCGAACCGTCTCGTTGGCCTCTGGTCAGCCGGCATCTTTCTGGCCTGGCCGGTACCGTTGCCAAAAGCGTGGCTGCGGCGAGCTGCGGTGGTGGGTAACCCTCCTCGTCGTGAGGTTGCCGACCTCAACGATAGAGAGGATGTGCGCGCCTCCTTGGGCTTTGGGGTCGACGATCTGGTGGTGGTGGTCACCTCTGGATCTCTGGGAGCGCGAAGCGTCAATATCGCGGCGGTGGCGGCCGCGGAAGAACTCGTAGACCTGAGCCGTGTTAAGGTGGTGCATAGCATGGGTGCGAAGAATGGACTGAGTCAAGCTGAATCGCGCGTTCGCAACCCCCGCTACCACGCGCTTGGATGGGACCCTGGGTTGTATCGCTATCTGATGGCAGCTGACCTTGTCGTCGCTCGAGCGGGGGCGAGTACGCTGACCGAGGTCGCTCTGTTCGGGTGCGCTTCGATCTTGGTGCCATTACCGAACTCGCCCAATGATCATCAACGGCTCAATGCCGCTGTCTTCGCCCGTGCAGGTGCCTCCATAATCATCGAGGATGATGAGTTAACGGGATCGAAGTTGGCCAAGGCGATTCGGGGGCTTGTCGAGGATGAACCACGGCGACTTCGTATGGCTACGGCCGCTAAGACGCTCGCTCATCCGGAGGCTGCACGGCTGATGTGGGAGGAGATGGTGAGGCAATGAGTCTCCTTGATGGCGTACAACGGGTCCATATCGTGGGTATTGGTGGAGCTGGCATGAGTGCACTTGCCTCGTTGCTGCTCGAGGCCGGCTACTCCGTGACCGGTTCGGATCTCAAGGAGTCAGCGGTCATGGAACGGCTCCGCCTACTCGGCGCCACGGTGTTCCTTGGCCATGACGGCGTACATGTCCAGGGTGCGCAACTCGTCGCCTACTCAAGTGCCATCGCTAGTAGTAATGTCGAGCTCGCTATGAGCGTGGCACTTGGCATACCGATAGCTTCCCGAGCGGAGCTGCTCGTAGCGCTCACGGAAGGGCGAGAGGTGATTGCGATCTCTGGAACCCATGGCAAGACCACTACCACCTCCATGATTGGCCTCTCCCTAGCCCAAGCCGGGTACAGCCCGAGCTATGTGATCGGTGCTGAACTCAACGAGGCTGGGGCCTCAGGACACTATGGTTCTTCTCCGTTGATGGTGGTAGAGGCTGACGAGAGTGATGGCACCTTCTTAAAGCTCGATCCGGCTTTGAGTGTGATCACCAATGTTGAGCCCGATCACTTAGAGTTTTATGGCGACTTCGATCACCTGCAGGAGGCGTTCGTCCGTTTCGCTCGCCGATCGCATCTCCCTCCGGTGCTCTGTGTGGAGGATCCATTTTTGGCTGCCCTTGCTGCACAGATGGAGTGTCGCAGTTATGGATTTTCGGAGTCGGCGATGTACCAGATCAAGAACGTCTCGATGTCTCCGATGTCAACTGCCTTCGAGGTCTTCGAACATAAGCGACGGCTCGGCAGTGTCGAGCTCTCGGTCCTGGGGCTGCACAACATCTTGAATGCCACCGCGGCGATCGCGGCCGTCGCGGCCATGGGTGTCACACTGGCCGAGATCGCCCCTTCCCTCAGTCGGTACCTCGGTGTTTCGCGTCGTTTCCAACACCGTCGTATCCTCGACTCCGTGCGGATTATCGATGACTATGCGCATCTGCCGAGTGAGTTGGTCTCGACGCTCGCAGCGGCCCGACAGCTCGGAGCACGGCGGGTGGTGGCTGTCTTCCAACCGCACCGGTATTCACGGACGCAGGCCATGGCTGAGGAGCTCGGTGAGGCGTTGGCGGGAGCCGATATCGTCGTGGTCACCGATGTCTATGCCGCAGGGGAGGACCCAATCCCAGGTGTCAGTGGTGAGGCGGTCTATGAGGCGGCCCGCCGGGTACTTGGAGATCGAGCCCATTACTGCTCCTCTCGGCACGAGCTCGCCCTAGTCGTGCGTGGTCTGCTCGAACCGGATGACGTCTGTTTGACCCTGGGTGCTGGTGATATCACTATGCTCGATACCGAACTCGCGGACGTGTGGTAGCACGGTGGCCGAAGGGCTCGCACGGATGATCGATCAGCTGAGGGCTGGTGGATTTTTTGTTCTTGAACAAGCCCCTTTCGGGGCGAGAACGACCTATCGGGTCGGCGGCGCGGCCGCTGCTGGCGTGGAGGTCGCCTCAGTTGAAGAGCTTGAGCGTCTCCGTGATATCCTGTCGCAGGGTGTGGCGAAGATTCCTCTCTTTGTGCTCGGCCGTGGTTCGAATGTTCTCGTCGCTGACGGAGGCTTTCCTGGTTTGCTCATTACATTAGGGGCCGGGTTCTCCTGGTTGCAACAGCATGATAGCCAGGTCGAGCTCGGCGGCGCCTCCCCGCTTCCTGTCATGGCGCGCAGGATCGCCAAGCTTGGGCTCGATGGATTCACCTGGGCGGTTGGTGTGCCAGGTAGCGTCGGTGGTGCGGTGCGAATGAATGCTGGTGGACATGGCCATGTTCTTGCGGAAACGTTGCAGTCGGCGCTCCTTGTCGATCTTGAGGCCGATGCGCCCCCCACGTGGCAGTCCGCCGCAGCCCTGGAGCTGGAGTATCGTTCCTCGGCAGTGGGTGCGAGCCAGGTCGTCATCGCCGCACGGTTTGCCTTCGAAGCCGGTGACCCCCACGAACTTGCCACCCAGTTGAGTGACATCGTCGCCTGGCGTCGTGCCCATCAACCAGGAGGGCAGAACGCTGGCTCGGTCTTTGTGAACCCAGAACGCTTCCCGGCGGCGCTTCTGATTGAGGAGAGTGGTCTAAAGGGTCATCGATATCGGAGTGCGGCGGTGTCGGCTAAACACGCAAACTTTATTCAAGCTGATCCGCAAGGATCGGCTGATGATGTCTTCCATCTGATGCAAGTGGTTCGTGAGCACGTGGCACGCAGAACTGGGATTGAGTTGCGCTCAGAGGTCAGACTCGTCGGTTTCTCATAGGATCCAAAGGGGACGACACGGCATGAGACAGTGCCCGCAGAGACAATCAGGTCAAGCGAGAGGCTCGATTGCACGTGTCAAGCCACGTTCACGTCGCAGATCGCGGTGGATGTCACCAACGACGTGGATTGGCACCACAGCCGACCCGGCCCGCGGGGTGGCAAGTGCGGCCATGCCGAAACCTCGCAATGTTCACCGCCCAGCGCGGCCCTGGAAATTAACGGCAGTGGCGGTCGTGGTAGTCGTAGCCATAGTGGGCGTTGGCTGGCTCTACGCAGGACCGGTTCTACGGATCCGTTCGGTGACCGTTCTGGGTGGTACCGAGACCGAACGCACGGCGGTGATTGCACAACTAAGCGAACGATTAGTGGGCCACCATGTCTGGTCGGTATCGGCCCACAGTGTCGATGCTGTCCTCATGCTCCAAAACAGCCTCCGTGGAGAGGTCCGTCTCCACGCATGGGCCATTCGCTGGCCATCCTCCCTGGAGGTGGAGCTCTCCAGTCGGCCTTCCGAGGGTTATCTCCGAGGTGGGTATGGGTTGACCAGTGCGGGTATCGTCATCGCTGCGCGCTCCCCACGACCGGGACGGTTAATCTCTCTCTGTCCGCTCGTGCTGCGCACCGTTACGATGGGCTGTCCGTGGAGGCCCCAAGTAGGTGATGAGATACCGGTACGGTTGGCTACAGTGGTAGCGGCTATGGAGTCCGAGGGCCTCTCCTCCTTGGGTGGCCAACCGGCTACGGTTTTTGTGCTGCGTGGGTCCGGAATTGTGTTGCGGATGGGTGATGCAGGCGAATGCTTGCTGGGGGGTGGGGTTCGTGCGCACGCGGAGGTGAGCGCTTGCAGGCACTTCGTCGCACCGGGGGCAGTTGTCGACGCGATTAACCCAAATAGTCCAGCGGTTCTCTTCAACGATCGTGTAGGCTAGTCAAATTCAGAGGTAGCGCAGAGGATCATCCGACGAGCTGCCCGAATTTTATGTAATTGGAGGCCGTGTGGTGGTTCGAGCCAAGGTGCAGCGGAGGTGGGACGCGAGATGAATGACGCGCAGAATTACATCGCCGTGATCAAGGTCGTCGGTGTCGGTGGTGGCGGTGGCAATGCCGTGAATCGGATGATTGAGGCTGGCCTTAAGGGCGTTGAGTTCATCGCGATCAACACCGACGCGCAGGCATTGTTGATGAGCGACGCTGATATCCGACTCGATATTGGACGCCAGCTCACCCGTGGGCTCGGTGCAGGTTCGAACCCTGATATTGGGCGCTCTGCAGCTCAGGAGCATAAGGATGAGATCCAGGAGGCACTCACCGGTGCGGACATGGTCTTTATCACCGCTGGCGAGGGTGGTGGCACGGGGACTGGTGGTGCCCCGGTCGTCGCGGAGATCGCTAGAGGGATTGGTGCGCTCACGATCGGTGTGGTCACACGGCCCTTCGGCTTCGAGGGAAAGCGTCGAGCGACCCAGGCCGACGAGGGTATCGAGCGTCTGCGTGAGCATGTCGACACGCTGATTGTGATACCGAATGATCGGCTCTTGACGATCGCAAATGAGAAGACCTCAATGATCGCGGCGTTCCGAATGGCTGATGATATCTTGTTGTCAGGTGTGAAGGGGATTACCGATCTCATCACGACTCCGGGCGTCATTAACACCGACTTTGCCGATGTGCGGGCCATCATGGCCTCTGCGGGTACCGCTATCATGGGTATCGGTATCGCCAGTGGTGAAAACCGCGCGACGACGGCCGCTCGCAATGCGATCACCTCGCCGCTCTTTGAGACCTCGATCGATGGTGCACAAGGTATCCTGCTGAACGTCGCTGGCGGCACTGATCTCGGTATTTTCGAGTTGAATGAGGCCGCCAACATTATCCAAAATGCTGCCTCGAGCGACGCCCTCATTATCGTCGGTAGTGTGATCGATGAGTCCATGGAGGACGAGGTCAAAGTGACGGTCATCGCTGCTGGCTTCGACGTCTGGGGGGAGGATACGCCAAAGCTTCGGGTTACGCCTCCACCTCCCAGTGAAGAGCTTGATTTTGGCGTACCGGTGGTGCCCCAAGAGCCAGTGCCGACTGAAGTCAACACGGATCCGGAGGATCCAGACGACGGCGACGTACCCTTCTTTCTCCGCTGATGATCGCGCTCTCGCTCCGTGAGAGTGGCGTGAGAGTGGCGTTCACCGATCGCACGGATGTCGCCGCTGAGACCGCCGCGATGATCGGTGGTGGTGGGCCATTGGCCCAACTACAGCAGGTTCACAGTGCAAGAGTGGTGGCTATCGACGACACCCTTGGCGAACCTGGGGCCGTTGAGGCGGATGGAATCTATGTTCCTGCCGGACACCATGGTGTAGCCGCTATCCGGACAGCAGACTGCCTCCCACTGGTGGTGGCCAACCGTAAGGGTGATGCCGTTGCACTCCATGTTGGGTGGAGGGGGTTGACCGCTGGCGTAGTCGAGGCGGGCCTGGCGCACCTTGGCGGTGATGGCCTCGTAGCGGTCATCGGTCCGCACATTCGATCCTGCTGTTACGAATTTCTAGGACCGGAGCGTTACGTCGTTGCGCACCGTTTTGGGGAGGCGAGTTTCGTAGGCGATAATCTCTCGCTCGAAGCAGCCCTGTCGGGTCTCCTTATGCATCAGCGTGTTCGAGAGGTCCTTTCGGTCGGTCACTGTACCTTCTGTAACGATGCGTACCACTCCTATCGTCGCGATGGTACCCTCGAGCGTCAGCTGACACTCGTGAGCGCTGGTGACCGCTGATGCCCGCCTATGAGGAGGTTGGGCGGCGCTTGGCTGTGGTGAGAGACGAGATACGGCGCCACGGCGGTTCGGATATGGTTCGCATCGTTGCGGTGACCAAGACCCATCCGGTCGATGCGGTAGCGAGTGCGCTTAGTGCTGGCCTGACCGATGTGGGCGAAAATTACGCCGAGGAGTTGGCGGCGAAGGCGGTTGAAGCTGAGCGCCTTGGCCTTCGCCCCCGCTGGCATTATCTGGGCGCTATTCAGCGCAGGCGCCTCAAGCTCATTTGCCAATACGCATCGGTGATCGAGACGATTTCGCGACCCTCCGAGCTTGAGGGGTTGGCCAAACTCGATTATCGCGGTGACGTACTCATCCAGGTCGCGCCTCCAGGGCACCCCGAAGGGCGCAATGGTGCCCAGGTTGACGAGGTCGCATCGTTGCTGGCGCTCGGTCGCGATCTAGAGGTTCGTGTGATCGGTTTGATGGGCATGGCACTCCCCGGCACTGAGGAACAGACTCGCCAATACTTCGAGAGCGTCCGTCGTCTCGGGGAAGATTTGGGAATTCGGGAATATTCTATGGGAATGTCAGCCGATTACCAGGTGGCGGTCGCTCAGGGTGCTACTATGGTGCGGTTAGGTAGTGTTTTATTCGGGGCACGTGGTCAATAACGTGCTACGATAGAGCGTTAACGAATGGGGTAGGAGGACAAATGCCGGGATTGAAGCGTGCGCTTGCGTGGCTAGGGATAACTGAGGACGATGAGATGGACGGAGAGGTTACTGATCTGGAAGGGTCGGTTCCACCAGTCTATGAACGGCGCGATCAGGCTCCCCGTGTTCAGGTGGTCTCTGGCGGTGCTTCCAACGTGGCTGAGCAGCCTCGAGAGGATCCCCAAGAACACCGTGCCGCCGTGCTTCGTCCCTTTAATCCGCAGCCAGAGCGGGCGAAGATCCACCTCGTGCTCCCCACGAAGTACGCCGACGTGCAGGAGATTGGCGATCGGATGAAATCTGATCAACCGGTGATTATTAATCTCGAGGGTGTGGATCGCGACCTGCGCCGCCGAATTATCGACTTCTCCTCAGGGCTTACCTACGCATTGGGTGGTAAAGTGAAGGAGATAAGTACGAGTGTGTATCTGCTCTCGCCGGCTCGTGTTGAGGTGGCCGATGAGGAGATGTTTCGCATGCGTCAGCGTACGGTAGCGAAGGGAGTTGGCCTGCATGGGTCTTAATGGGATCATCGTCGAACTACTAGAGCTCTATGTCATTGTTATTGTGCTCTATGTGGTCATGACGTGGTTCCCGGTGACGAACCCGGGTGGGCCGATGGATCGTTTCCGTTTTTTGCTCACCCGCCTATCGGAGCCGGTATTAAATCCGATTCGTAGGTTGATTCCGTCGGTGGGTGGTAGCTCGATTCGTTTCGACTTTGCGCCACTCATCGTCATTTTGCTGATCGAATTGATTTTGATTCCAATCGTCAGCCGGATCTAAGGTCGGAGCTGACTTCAATCGATAGAAGACCTAGCTGCCACTGATTCGTTCCGATGGTGAGCGGTGGTGTGAGTACTCGTAAGGGAGGGGTGCTGTGGACGCAAGTGCAGTCGATGCTCAAAAGATTCGCGAGGTAGAGTTTCGCGAGCGCATGAGAGGCTACCACCAAGAGGATGTGGACGAGTTTCTTGAGCAGGTAGCCAAGGGTGTTGAGGTGCTTGAGGGCCAACTCAGCCAGGCGCGAGAGGAGCTCGCACGACTCAAGGCGAATCCTCCTGTGGTCACGAGTGGTGCACCAGCCGCTGGAGAGTTTGGCGATGATGTCATTCAAAGGACGCTGATTGTGGCGCAGAAGGCAGCCGACCAGCTTCGCAGTGATGCAGAAAATGAGGCGCGCGAGATTCGCGCAGAGGCGCAGCGCCAGGCAGAGCGCATTTTAGGCGAGGCGAGGACCACATCGAGACTCATCGAAGAGGAGCGACGGAAGAACTTGCTGGAGGAGCTCACGCAGTTGGAGGGCGAGTTTGCTCGACGACAGGAGCAGCTAGCCAATATCGTCAGCCGGGACCGAGCCGTTCGCCAGAGGATCACTGACGAGATCGGCGGTTTGCTATCGTTGGTACGGGCTGCTGAGGTTCCCACTGGTGAGTCGCTTGCCACCACGCCAGCGCTAGGCGGCGTTCCTCCACGTGAGTTCAATGATGCTGAAGTTGGGGAACCGGTAACGGTCGCAGAGGTGCGCAATGTTGCGGACGTCCAAAATAGCGCAGATGACACGCGGCATCAGCTTGCCGACGTGGTGCCTTCCCAGCCGGAGGAGCAGCGCCCGGTTCAAGAGTTTGTGTTCGGCCATGACTTGAGTGGTGATGCTGGCGACGAAGAACCCTTCATGCTCTGGCGCCAAGACGATTAATTCGGAGCAATGGATCGGGTCGTCGTGGGCCATCTCTCTGCTGTCCTTTGGTAGCGCTAATGCCGACAGTTGAGCATGCCACTTGATCTGGTTATTGCCCGGTGCGAGGTGGTTTCGGCCCCCAGTTTGGTGTCGAGGTTCGACAGAGGGAGACGGTTGTAGACCTCGTTGAGTCGGCGCCGGCACCGGTGGCGGTATCGAGATGGCCGAAGAGGTCTTGTGGGTACCCGAGTGTTGGCAGATGGTGATCGAGGTGTTCTTCGACCAGCAGTAACATAGTGCTGACCAGCAGCATCATGCTGACCGGCAGCATAGTGCTGATCAGCGCTGTTGGTTGGATCAGTCGCCCCGCAGTGCGGATTGTGTGGTCGCGTGAATGCGATAGAGCAGATGCGCAAGTCGGCGCGATTCGGCAAGGTTCCATGAGGGCTCGTGTCCGTTGGAGAAGGATGCAAAGACCTCGTCGACCATCGCTTGGTAAGGGTCAGCGCTGGCGATGTCATGCTTTGTTATTCCATGTTTGGTCGTAACCGTCCAGGTTGTATCCTCGAGTCGAGGAGTGCAGACATGGTCCATCTCGATGGTTGCCTCACGGGTGAGAACGCGCAAGGCTTGTGACTCCCCGGCGATAAAGGAGGTGGTGAAGGTTGCAGCCACGCCACCGTCATAGGCCAACAGGGCTTCGAGCGTGAGGTCAACTGGGTGTTCCTGCTCGGATGGCATCACGGTTGTCCAGATGTGGCTGGGCTCGGAACCCAGCAGCGAGACGATAGGGTGGATGGCGTAGATGCCAACATCGAAGAGGGAACCACCGCCACGCGTCGGGTCAAGACGATAGCCCGACAGTGGCGTTAAGGTGCCGGTAAACGTTGTTTGTACGTTGATGACGGGACCGTAGCTACCGGAGGTGACCGAGCTGAGTACGGCACGGAGTCTCGGGTGGTAGGAGCTCATGAAGGCTTCGGCCACTAGCAGTCCGGTATCATTGAGCAAGTTATCGAGGCGTGTGTAGTCGTTCTCGGTCAAGAACAACGGTTTTTCGCAGAGTACGTGCTTGCCTGCTTCCACGGCGCGTTGGATGTAGGTGAAATGGAGATCGTTAGGGAGCGGGAGGTAGATCGCTTCTACTGCAGGGTCAGCGAGCATGGTCGTATAGTCCTGATAGTGCGTTTCGTTGGCTGTGAGCACCTGCGATGCGGTAGACGGAGACCGCGTGGTCCCTCCAAGAAATCGTGTCCATGGGGAGTGTCGAAGAGCAGGTATCACTCCAGCCTGGGCGACATAACTGCCGAGACCGCAGACGGCGACGTTCAACGTGGTGTGAGAGTCTGGATACTGCCGAGCGCACTTGAGCGATGCGCAAGTTCAAGGACGCCGACGACCTCGCGTACCTGGCCTGCCTGGACGGCTAGTGGTGTGCCGACGAGGAGGTGGTCGGCCAAGTCGCGGTGAAAGCCAAAAGTATCGGGTGGCAGTAACTCTGGCTGATAGTGACTGAGCCTTCCGGGCCCTTCGTAGAGGGCGACTTGGAGAGCAACAGGCGCCTCCGCGTAGTGATAACGATCCACCTGATAACCGGTCACTGGTGCCACTCGCGGCTGTTCAAATGGTACGTAGTTACCAACAATGGTACCCTCGGTGCCTTGTACGTAGAACTTGGGCCGTCGGAAACCGTCGAGTTCGCTTTGGAAGAACGTAGCCTCTCGTCCGCCGACGAACTGCAGATGGATGCGCAGTTGGTCAAGATTTGTCATCTCGTGCCAACGGCGTTTGTGTCCGAAAGCGAAGACGCGCTCAGGTGCGGTCCCGTAGAGTTGGTGAATCCAGTCGATATGATGTGCGCCCCAATCGTAGGCGAGGCCGCCAGAGACGGTGGTATCGGAGTGCCAGGCGCGACAGGGGTGGTCAAAGCCGCCAACCGAGGTTTCGATGTTGAACACGTCTCCAATGACTTCGGTATCAAGAAGCTGCATGAGGGTACGGTAGTCCTGGTCCCAGCGGCGGTTTTGATGGACGGTGAGGACTCGGGCGTTGCTTTCGGCGACGTCGATGAGCTTGTCGGCTTCATCGGTGGTGAGGCAGAGAGGTTTTTCGACCACCACGTGCTTGCCACCCTCAAGTGCTTGCAGGGCCAATTCGAAGTGGGTGTTAGGTGGAGTAGCGATGATGGCGATGTCGGTGATGGAGTCACGGAACAGTTCGGCGGCGCTGTGGTAACCGATCAGCTGCGGGAAGTCCTGTTGTGCCTGGGTAAGCCGAGAAGGGTTGGCATCAACTGCCGTGACGAGCTGGAGTCCAGGAGTCTCCTGGGCGCCGGTACCGTGATAGAGCCCCATGCCGCCATAGGGTCCATAACCGATCACTCCAATGCCGAGCGTGTCATGCGTGCGCGATGGAGGCGTTGCGATCAGCAGTTCCATAGTGCGTGCGAGCCAGGAATGGCCGGTGGTAAGGGCGTCGAGGTCGACTCCAATGATCGTCAATTGACCCTTGCCGAGCGTTTGCTGACTTGCGACTACACGTTCACTGAGCGCAATGTTGACCGTCAACAACGTGGTGGCATCGTTGGGTGGGGTGAAGGTGGTGATGGCGCTTCGAATAGGGAACTCATCGGGGGTACGCGTTAACGGGCTGAACGCGTGATCGGGTGTGACCATCCACTCACCCCATGGGTAGGCCTCCTGATACCGATAGTTGGGCAGTGATTGGAGTAGCTTCGCGCCGTGATGTTGGTTGATAAGAACGAACACCCTTGCGCCTTCTTGGATGGCACGCAATGCCGATGGTGTCAGCGTCTCAGGCTCAATGAGTACAGCAGGCTGGCTTAAGGAGAGGGGAGCATCTGGGGAGTCAAGGACCTGGACACCTTTTCGCCAGCTTGCTCGTTCCAGTTGGGCCGTGGTTGATCGTTGGTTTGCTGGTACCGTCATGGGATTATCCTCTCAAGGGTTGCTCTAGCATTCAGGGTTATCAACGTCGGTGATGGCCAAAGGCTTCCCGAGGCTGCCAGGTAGGTTCTACCATGCTGCGCTCGGTTGAAGCTACACCGAGGCGAGTTTGCTCGTGATCACGATTGTGAGTCCGTCTAATTCGAGGGTGGTGGATCCAGTCGAGGTCACCTCGTCGCGGACGACCTCAAGCGTAGCAGCAAGGGTTTGGGCGGTGATATCGGCCGCGTGCGCCCCAAGTGCCTTGCTGAGCCGGTGGTTCGGATCTGCTAGGCCGATAAGGAGGTCGATTCGGTCACTGACATCATAGCCTGAGTCCTTGCGGTGTTGTTGGATCGCACGGATGAGATCGCGAGCGAGACCCTCGAGCTCAAGCGACTCGTCGGTGACGAGATCCAGTGCGACGACCGTCGCTCGGTCGTCGAGGACGCGCATGGAGCGAGGATCGGTTGGTTCGAGGGTGAGCGAATACTCGCCTGGCGCGAGGCGGACGCCAGCCACGACCGGATTCTCATTGTCCATGACGTAGTCTCCCTCCCGGATGGCCCGGATCACCTGTTGGGTGACGGCACCGATGCGTGGACCTAAGAGGGCTGGGTTGACAGTGAGCCGTTGGTGAGCAAAACGATCGAAGTCGTTGGTGACGTGTACCGCTTTCACATTGGTCTCTGCTTTGATGAGGTCGACGTAGGGCGCTAGATCCCGGTCGACCAAGCTGGCGACGGTGATAGAGCGCAGTGGAAGGCGGGCTCGATGGCCGGTTGCTTTGCGGATGCTGTGGACCTGCGAGCAGATCTCCCGCACCAACTCCATCTCCTCTACAAGCTGAGGATTGCTCGCTCCAAGCGAGGTGGCTGAGGGCCAGTCGGCGAGATGTACGCTGCGTTCCCCTGTGAGCGAGCGATAGAGGTGTTCGCTCAGCATCGGGAGTAGCGGTGCGGTCAGAGTGGCGAGGTTCTCCAACACGGTGTGGAGGGTATTGTAGGCCTGTTGCTTGCTGACATCGATCTCTGGTGCGCTGCCTTTAGCGGCCCAGAAACGATCACGGCTACGTCGAATGTACCAGTTGTTGAGGGCATCGAGGAACTCCTCGATGCGGCTGGTAGCTCGAGAGAGGTCAAAACGATCAAGGGCATCCGTCACCTCGGTGGTGAGCTGATAACTCTTTGCGAGGATATAGCGGTCGAGCAGGTGATCTGAGGTGATCGCGAAGTGTCCTCGGGTCCCATCTGCATCGGCGTACAGCGTCAAAAAGGAGAAGGCATTCCAGATCGGGTTGATGACACGCTTGACGGTATCAAACATGGCCTGACGCTCCAGTATCATCTCCTGCCCACGAAGGACCGATGACGAGAGCAAAAACCATCGCATGGCATCGGCGCCGATCTCTTCAAAGACCTCCCATGGGTCTGGGAAGTTTTTGAGGCGCTTGGAGAGCTTGCGTCCGTCGTTCCCAAGGAGAATGCCGTGCGCCATGCAGTGCTTAAAGGGCGGCGAATCAAAGAGTCCGACGGAGAGCACGTGCAAGGTATAGAACCAGCCCCGCGTCTGCCCGATGAACTCGACGATAAAGTCGGCCGGAAAGTTCTCTTCGAACTCCTGGCGATGTTCGTAGGGGTAGTGAAGTTGCGCAAAAGGCATCGATCCCGACTCGAACCAGCAATCAAGGACATCGGGTACGCGCCGCATCATGGAGCGACCCGAGGGATCGTCAGGGTTTGGACGCACAAGTTCATCAATACCGGGCCGATGCAGATCCCCAGGACGGACGCCGAAGTCCGCCTCGAGCTCATCGAGCGATCCATAGACGTCGATCCGTGGATAGTTGGGATCGTCGCTCTTCCATACTGGAATGGGCGAACCCCAGTAGCGATTGCGAGTGATAGACCAATCGCGCGCACCCTCAAGCCACTTCCCAAAGGCCCCGTTCTTCACGTGCTCAGGAACCCATTCGATCTCTTGGTTGAGCTCGAGCAGACGAGATTTGATGGCGGTGACATCGACGAACCAGGAACTCACCGCCTTGTAGATCAACGGAGTGTCGGTCCGCCAGCAGTGAGGATAGCTATGTTCATAGGCCTTTGCCTCAATGAGAACATGCTGGTCGTTCAGGTAGGTCTTGATCGCCTCGTTGGCTTCAAAGACTTGCGTCCCTTCATACCAACTGACTTCGCGGGTATAGCGGCCCTTTTCGTCGACTGGGCAGACCACGTCGATCGAGGCAACGGCACAGGCCTGCTGGTCTTCTTCGCCAAAGCCCGGCGCCATTTGTACGATTCCCGTCCCCTCGTCGATCGTGACGAAGGCGCCTTCGATGACGCGAAAGGCATTCTTCGCATCGGCGAAAAAGGGGAAGAGAGGGACGAAGGAGCGGCCCAAGAGCTGTTCTCCCGTGACGGTGGTGAGCACCTCTGGATCTGCGAAGCGGTCCCGGTAGGCAGTGAGACGATCGGAGGCCATCACAAAGACGCGGGGGTCAGTACCATCGCGAAATAGCACGTACTCGAAGTCTGGGCGTACGGCAAGGGCAAGATTTGAGGGCAGCGTCCAGGGGGTGGTTGTCCATGCGAGGAGGTACAGCTCACCCGCGAGGAGAGGTGTATCCTCTGCGTCGCTCTCGGTGCTGGCTGGGAGGCGGAAGGCTACTGTGATAGCCGGGTCGATGCGAGGACGATAGGAGTCGTCTTGACGTGTTTCGAAGTTTGATAGTGGTGTCTCGCACTCCCAACAGTAGGGGAGTACGCGGTAGTTCTCATAGACGAGACCCTTCTCATGTAGCCGCTTGAAGGCCCAGATCACCGATTCCATGAAACTCACGTCCATCGTCTTATAGGAATCGATGAAGTCGACCCAACGAGCCTGCCGTGTCACATAACGGAACCAGTCATCGGTGGTGCGCTGAACCAGTGATCGGCAGTGGTCGTTGAAACGATCGATGCCGAGCTGTTCGACCTCGTCACGACCACTCACGCCGAGCTCTTTTTCTGCTGCCATCTCAGCGGGAAGGCCATGACAGTCCCAACCAAAGCGTCGTTCCACGACCTTCCCCCTCATGGTCTGGTAACGGGGGATCGCATCTTTCACGAAGCCAGTGAGGAGGTGACCATAGTGGGGAGACCCGTTGGCAAAAGGAGGGCCGTCATAGAAGACAAAAGCCTTGCCACCACTGGCTCGCCGTTGGGCAATCGAAGCCCGAAAGGTGTCGTCTCGCTCCCAAAAGGCGAGAATTTCATGCTCTAGCGCTGGCAAGTTGAGGGCACCAGGCTGATGTGGATAAGAGTTCTTTTCTTCGTGGTCGCTCATGCATTTACGCTAGTCGGCGTAGGGAAGTGCTCTGTTCGCGATCCGGGTCTGCACGACGTGACGCAGCTGCTGAGGGGATAATTGCTATGATCGGCGGCTATGCTTGGCTCACCTCTGCCGCTCGTGCGTTGATGGCGGCTAGAGTAGAGCGATTCAAATGGGCAGTACGGTGGTTCGTGCCGCCGTGCTCCGTAATAGATTGGAATGACGATGGCGAAGACGACGCAAGAGCAGAGCAATCCTATTGATCCCGTCGAGGCATACCTCAATTTGGATGATGAGACGATCGAAGCCCTTAGCGACGAAGACTTCGTTGCTCAGCAGCGCCTCCTCCTCGAAACAGAACGAGCTCACTACCTCGAGCAGGCAGCGCAGCTGCGGGCAGAAGCGGACAGCATGGTGCAAAATAATGAGCCTGCTGAAGTTCAGTTTGATGAGGAGTCTGGTGAAGGAGGAACGACCGCCATCGATCGGGAACGAGACCTTGCCTTGGCAGGTTCGGCCCTCGCAGCGATCGAAGAGGTTGATTTGGCGCTCAGAAAGATGGAGCGTGGCGTCTATGGACTCTGCGAGAGCTGTAAGCAACCGATTCCTCGGGCGCGGCTTCGAGCACTTCCTTTCGCTCGGCTCTGCGTCCGGTGCAAGGAGGGTGGTTTACCGCGAAGTCGATGACAAGCCTTCGGCCACGAGCGTTGACCGTTGGTGCGGTCGTGGTGTTGGTGATCTTGGTCGATCAGGCCACCAAGACGTGGGCAGAGAATGCCCTCAGGGGCGGGCCAATCGACATTCTTGGCCCGATCAAGTTCGAGCTCACCTTTAACTCGGGGTTCTCATTCTCCATCGGTCAGGGGCACCCACTGCTGATTACCGTTGCCGCCGTGGTGCTAGCCGTCGCCGTTGGTGGCTACGCCCTGATGACGCCATCCCTTCTCAAACGGATTGCGGCTTCTCTTGTCACGGGTGGGGCGCTTGGCAACCTATCGGATAGGCTCTTTCGGCATAACCATGGAGCGGTGATTGACTTCATCCGCTTCCCACACTGGCCTATCTTCAACCTCGCTGATTCCGCGATCACGGTGGGTGTTGTTCTTCTTCTGATCGCTGGAGTAATCGATGGACGGCATGAACGTTCTCAACGTTGAGGTAGGGGACACGCTCACCCAAGAACGTCTTGATCGTGCGGTCTCGGTCGTCGCCGACGTCTCGCGGTCGATGGCGGGAAGGATGATCGACCAGGGGTTGATCTCGGTCAACGCTCGAGTACTGCGTGATAAGTCGCACCGGCTCGATCACGGTGATCACCTAACGATCGACCTTGCTCCAACTGTGCAGCAAGATCGTCTCCGCATCCCGTTGCCACTCCTCTACTTTGACGAGGCGATGTTTGTGGTAGATAAGCCAGCAGGCCTCATTGTGCATGCGACGACGCTCGCTGATGCCACTCCGACCCTAGCGAGCGCGGTGGTGGCGTTGGATCCGGCGGTGACCGGTGTGGGTGACGAACCATCGCTGCGACCGGGAATCTATCAACGCCTCGATAAGTCGACGTCAGGGGTCATGGGCGTTGCACGGACCGATTCCGCCTTCCGAGTGCTCAAGGAGCAAGTCGCCACCCACGCAATGCGTAGGACCTACCGAGCGCTCGTCGAGGGAGAGCTTGCGGAGGAGGAGGGCGTTATCGATGCCCCACTTGGTCGCGACCAGAGAAGTCGCACACGGATCGCTGTCATCGCTGAAGGGCGACGTGCGGTGACACGGTTTCGGGTTATCGAGCGGTTCCAGGGGTATACCTATGTAGAGCTCAGCCTAGAGACAGGCCGTACGCATCAGATTCGCGTGCATATGAGCGCAATTGGGCATCCCTTGGTCGGGGATCAAACCTATGGAGGCGAGACCAGACTCCTGCGGGACCGTGTCTTTTTGCACTCCTCAGTGCTTGCCCTTGCCCATCCCTCTACTGGTCTTCCCCTTGCGATCCAGTCAGCACTCCCGCCCGAGCTAGTCAAGGTTTTAGCTAAAGTCCGGTCGCCGATAGAGCAGCCGGAGTCGCGCCCCGATCTGTCGAGAGAGATGACTTCGTAAGGTCGCAATCCGGTCATCGAGAGCTCCTGTGGTGATCGGGCTCCATGGGTGGCATCGTTTGGGCCGTTGGCAGGACTCGCGCGGTCGCTCCGCGTGTGTAGTCGCCTGATAGTCTGGCCGGGGGTTGGATCTCCACAAACAGACGAACTCAGAGGCCCGGTCGGGTACCCGACCGGGCCTTACAGATCCGTTGAGAAGATATTGTTGAACCGCACAATCACACGGTCGCGTTACCCCGGCAGCGGTCAGGCTGCAGATGTCTTCAGAGCAGGGTGATCCGCTAGGCGACTGAGTGCGGAAGCTTCAAGCCTACGGGCCCTTCGCGGTCCAATACCAAGCATCCTGGCCGTAGCCTCAAGGGAGGCAGGCCGATCGCCGTTGAGGCCAAAACGGAGGGTGACCACGTCTCGCTCAAGTTGGTCGAGCTCTTGGACTGCCTTGCGTAGCATCTCGCGGGAGATGGAGTCATCGATGTCGTCTTCAAAGGAGGTATCCGGCCCGACGACTAGATCGCCGAGACTGGTCTCTCCTTCAGGCCCTACGGCTTGATCGAGGCTTGCGACGACACGCGCCGCATGACGGACATCCGCCAATTGGGAGTGCGAAAGGTTCGACGCCACCGCAATCTCGTCCTCGGTCGGGGGGCGACCGAGGTCGGCAGCCAGCTCACGGGAGACGTTATCGACTCGACGTGAACGTTCCGCAGCCTCCATCGGGAGTCGTATGGCCTGTCCATGGTTGTGCACTGCCCTCTGTAATGACTGGCGAACCCACCATGTCGCGTAGGTGGAGAACTTGAACCCACGGCGCCAATCGAACTTCTCGACGGCACGGATGAGCCCAAAGGTGCCCTCTTGGATGAGATCAGAGAGCTCCACCCCTCGATCCTGGTAGCGGCGAGCCCAGTGAACAACCAACCGTAAGTTCGCTGCCACCATCTCCACCTTGGCTTCTTCATCGCCATCGCGCACACGTTTGGCCAACTCCACCTGTTCGGCAGAGGAGGGGAGTGGGTGCTTTGCGAGATCGTCGAGGAAGAGGCGAATGGAGTCGGCACCGAGTCCAGCCGCTGCCAAGGCCGTATCGACCTCGGCTTGCGCTGAACGGCGACGCCCCTTTGCCTCACTCGTCACTGCTGTCGTTTGCTTGTTCGCCATCGCTATCTCTTCTCATTCATATGTACGTTTGGAAACTCCTCAGTATGCCAACAACCACTGCATGCCCTACAACCACTGGAAGTGTGGCCACCATATGGCAACGCACACCACAAAACTATCGTATCAAAAATTTGCCGGATATTCAAGGTCGTGCTGAAAAATTGGCACAAAGTTCTATCGGCACGCATGAGGCCGTGGGTTGAGTGGTGAGTCCAACATCCTTGGCATTCAAGTATAGTCAGCGGAACCCGACTATCCCACCTGTTGAGGGTATCCAACGTCGAGCGCAACCGCGGTGATCGATGTGCCCGACGACGCCACTGGAATATCGCTCCTTCAGGTGGTGTTAAGACAAATATCAGGTAAACCAGTTAGGGTGTAGTCAACGCAGCTACATGGACGTCTGCTAGCTTCCGGCAAATAAAGGGTCGCGGGTAGCCAGACTTCTTAGGTGTTGCGATCTGCTAGAATGAGGATAACTTGTCGAGTGTTAGTGGCGCTTGTTTGAGGGAATTCGTAGCTGGAGCGCTTTGGCTAGGAGTGTACTGACGTACTGGTGGCCATGGTTGGGTCAGATGTTGGTTACAGAAGGAGAGAGTAGTGGCACGTTGGAAGTATCGATTTGGAATTCCGCTCGTTGGTGCCGCGGTGGCGCTAGGGGCGGCATCGCTCACGCCAGCGCTTACTAATGCACAAACTCCGCTGTTACAGCCAATGTCAGCGTCCCAGCTGATCGCCGCGGTCATCGGTGCTGCACCGGTGCAGTACTCGGGACAACTGCAAATCACCTCCAATATATTGGGCTCAGATGCCTCCCTGCTTTCGAGTGTCGGTCAGGGCGTCGCACTGCCTGAGGGTACCTCCCAGGTGATGGTCTATCGGGGCGCGGGGGCAGATCTGCGCCTTCAGGAGATCAACGCCCAGTCGGAGCGCGATCTCTATGTCAACAGCGCCGGGGCGTGGTCGTGGAACTCAGCGAATACCTCTGCCGAACATGTTGCGTTCGGATCCTCGACGCAGCAAAGCTCTTCGATGCAGCAGATGAATCCGACGGAGATGGCTGATGCGCTTGTTGGGCGACTTGCGCCAACATCTGACGTCACCGTCGGCGCTAACACCTATGTCGCCGGTCATGCCGCGTATACGCTATCGCTCGCTCCGCTGCAGTCAGGATCGACCATCTCTTCGATACGAGTCTTTGTGGATGCCAAGAACTATCACGTGCTAGCGGTGTCGGTGAACTCTGTGTATTCTTCCAGCCCGGTACTACAGATGGGTTATCAATCGATCTCATTCTCGAACCCGAGTACTTCGAACTTTAACTTCACCCCCCCAACAGGTGCGACGGTGAAGACGGTGACGACCACCCAGCTCCAGGCGATGTTTGATCCAATGAGTACCTCCACCAAGCCGGTGACCCTAGGGACGAGTTGGCAGACGGTGGATGAGCTTCCTGCGACGCTGCTGGGTCAACTTTCAAGTTCGATTGGGGCAAAGGGTCTTACGGAGCTTGAAACCCCGGTGACATTGGCCAATGGCGAGACGGCGGAGTCTATTCATACTGCGCTGTTTAATCTGTTGGTCTTGCCCAACAATGGTCCCATTTTGGCTGGCGCAGTGCGCGGTTCAGTACTTGAGAGTGATGCTGGGGCGCTTGGATACTAACGGCATACCGGTCATCGCCTAGTGTCCGTAGTCAAAGTTTCGCTGTGAAACAGGAATTTTCAAGATTCGGCCCCTGTTGAACCCATTGTTCACCTACTCTTTTGGAGGAAAAGGCAATGACAATGGCTAAGCAGATATCCAAAGCAACCCAAGCGGCAAAAGATTCACAAGGGACCAAGAAGCGCACCGGTCGTAGACCAACCTACGTCGTCACGTTGAGCGATGAGGACAAAGAGTTTCTCACTTCGGTCATCGCCAAACGTAGCGCTCCGGCTGTTCAAGTCACCAGAGCAAAGATAGCTCTGTTGGCCAATGAACACGTCAGGCTAAGAGATATCGCTGATGAGCTGGACATTTCCAACTTCACGGTCTCAAAGTGGGTAAGAAGATTTGCCCTCTATGGCGTGAAGTCGCTCGGTGATGCACCAAGACCTGGAGTTCCAAGAACCCACGGGGATGACAAGATCGCCGAGATCATCAAACTCACTACCACGACCACTCCACCCGACACATCAACCCATTGGTCGACCAACACCATGGCAGCCCTAGCTGGTGTGTCGCCTTCCACTGTGGGGAGGATCTGGCGAACCTTTGGACTCAAACCTCACATGGTCGAGAGCTTTACCATCTCCAATGACCCAGAGTTCACTGAGAAGGTCAGAGACGTTGCCGGGATCTATCTCAACCCACCTGAGGCAGCTATCGTCCTCTGTGTCGACGAGAAGACACAGATCCAGGCACTGAACCGCACCCAACCCATGCTCCCTATGGTGCCAGGGGTGCCTCTGCGTCGAACGACCGAGTACAAGCGCAACGGTATTAGTAATCTCTATGCTGCCCTTGATGTCGCTTCCGGCAAGGTTATCACCAAGATGACGGTAGCCCACAGGGCGATAGAGTTCATTGAGTTCCTCGAGCTCATCGACCGACAAGTACCCAAGGAGCTGGGAGTTCACGTCGTTTTAGACAACTACGCAGCCCACAAGACCGAGTCGGTGAGAACCTGGCTCCTTGCCCACCCGAGGTTTGAGTTCCACTTCACGCCGACCTATTCTTCTTGGATGAATCAGGTAGAGAGATGGTTCTCAGCGTTAACCACCAAGTACCTGCAGCGAAGCGTTCACCACACCGTGACCGAACTCAACAGAGGGATTACCAAGTGGGCCAAGGCCTGGAACGAGAACCCCAAGCCCTTCATCTGGACCAAGAGCGCCGACGAGATCTTCGCTTCTATGCAGAAATACTTGGAGCCTATTGTTTCTCCGCAAACTTCTGAGGAGGGACACTAGGTGGTTGCTGTCCTCGAGGCTGATGGCCTCACGAAGGGTTTTGGCGGTCAGCTTGCCGTCGATTCGGTTACGTTTTCGGTGGATGAAGGCTCCGTGTTCGGTTTTTTAGGGCCCAACGGTGCTGGGAAAACGACTACCATTCGTATCGCCCTCGGACTCATCTTCCCCGATGCTGGTGAATTTACTCTTTTGGGTGAGAGTCGGCGTTCACGGTTGCACCGGGTGCTGCCCCGCGTGGGCTCGTTCATCGAGGGACCTGGCTACGTGCCCTATCTCAGCGCTCGTCAGAACTTGGATCGGTTCCTTGCTGCCGAAGGCATTCGGAGGAGCGGGCGACCTCGGTTGATCGGGGATGCCCTGGAGGCGGTTGGGCTTGAGATGGTCGTTGATAAGCCAGTGGGACGCTACTCGCTCGGTATGCGACAGCGACTCGGGCTTGCCCAGGCGCTCTTGGGTGAGCGCGACCTTTACATCCTTGATGAACCGACCAATGGGCTCGACCCGAGTGGCATGAGAGAGGTGCGTCGTCTGATTGGCGAACTCGCCGCCAAGGGTAAGACGATCTTTATCTCTACCCATCTGTTATCCGAGGCCGAACAGATCTGTTCGCATGTGGCGTTCATGTCGCAGGGTCGCCTCATCAAGGCGGGATCTCTTGATGAGCTACGGAGTGATTATGCACCCCAGCTCAAGATCGTTGGCACCCCGGTGGCGTCGATTCTGGAGCTTGCTGGCTCGACGGCCCGACTCGATGGACTTTCCGTGATCGTTGATCTTGAGTTAAGCGATGGTCCCTCCCTGCTGCACGCATTGGTCAGCGGTGGCGTTGATGTAACCGAGTTCACTTGGTTGATGCCAAACCTAGAGGAGATCTTCATCGCCGAAGTGGGCGAGGGCTTCGATGTTCGTTGAGGAGTTCAAACGCGTCTTTCGGAGACCGAGAAACCTGATTATCCTTGGACTGATTGCGCTGGTCCCCATCCTTCTGGGTGTGGTGGTTCGCTTTGCGGGTCATGGAGGGCCTCGAGGCGGTGGGCCGGCCTTTTTTGCCGAGATCACCCAGAATGCAATCTTTCTGCCGTTGGCCGCCCTTGCTTCGATGGAGACGTTGATCCTTCCGCTAGCCGCCGCCATCATCGCCGGCGACTCGGTGGCTGGCGATGCAGCAAATGGTTCTCTGCGCTACTTGCTGGTGCGACGAGTTTCGCGAACTCGGATCATCCATGCAAAAATTGTCGCGGCCCTTGCCTATACCCTTGCGCTGAGTCTCATGATCGCGATTGTTGGGTTGATTATGGGTTCGATCCTTTTTCCCCACCATCAGGTGGTCACGTTGTCAGGGGCGTCGATCACGTTCCTTCATGGGATCGGCGAGTCGTTGTTGGCGGCGCTTGTGGTGGGTATCTCGATCTTTTCGGTGACGATGGTCGGGATTGCTGTCTCGACTTTTACCACATCGTCGTTGGCAGCCACGTCGATTGCGGTGACGGTGGCCATCGCTTCAGAGGTGCTCGATGCCATCCCTCAGCTCGAAAAGATCCGCCCTATCCTGTTGTCAAATTATTGGTCTGCGTTCATCAATATTTTTCGTTCGCCTATTCTTGCTGGACCGATCTACAAGGATCTGCTAGAGCAGTTGGGGTGGATGGCGGTGTTTTATCTCCTCGCAGTCTTCAATTTCTCTCAGCGTGATATCACTGCCTAGCGATGCGTCTGCCGTGGAAGACACAGATTTTGTGAAGAGCCCACCTTTGGGTGTGCTCTTCGGTCTGGCTAGAATGGGTAACGAGAGGAGGTTGCTATGAGCAGCATCATCAAGGTAGTCCTAGGGGTCCTTGGAGTGATCATTGCATTTGCCTTGATCTCCTTTGTCCTCAAACTCATCTCAATGATCTCCACCATCGTGATCATCGTTGTGGTGGTTGTGGTAGTCGTTGGACTGCTACGACGTGGCCGGTCTCGGCGCAAAGATTCCACCGCATAAGGCGAGAGGCTTGCGCGAGGGAGTTTTGCCGGGATAGGCAGGCAGCCTAGGGGTGCGGCGTTTGGGGGCAAGACGGAGTGCCGGAGCCGAAGTTTGGGGCTGTGGGTTCGTGTCTGGCGCGACAGGGCGTAACCGGATCGCAACGGAGGTCTCCTCCTTTGAATGTGAGATGCCTCTGATGCTCCATTCCTAGGGTCGGCTGGCGCGGCGTGGATCGCCTCTTTGATCGGTTACTGTAGGGACGCTATAGTAGGGTAGCGGTCAAGGCAGGCCTCGACTTGAGGTAATGACTAGGTCTTATGGACCTCGGTGATAAGGAGTGACGATGGCGATGAGTGTCGAAGAGAGTCGGGTGGTAGGAGACGTCCCAACGGGGCTGTTGATCGGCGGAGAGTGGCGGCATGCTCGTTCTGGCAAGGAGCTCAAGGTCGAGGATCCGGCGACCGGAGAGGTAATCGCGTCGGTTGCTGACGCGGGCCCAGAGGATGCGCTCGATGCGCTCGAGGCTGCTACTCGTGCGCAGGTGAGTTGGGCGGCTACGGCTCCTCGCTTTCGTGCCGAGATTCTTCGTTCGGCCTACGAGAAGATCATGGCTCAGCAAGAGGAGTTAGCGCTCTTGATGACCCTCGAGATGGGTAAGCCGGTAGCTGAATCCAAGGGAGAGGTCGCCTATGCGGCTGAGTTCTTCCGTTGGTTCTCAGAGGAGGCGGTTCGCATGAAGGGTGAGTACTATCGCTCCCCTGATGGGATGACGAAGGTCTTGACGTCGCGGTCACCCGTTGGTCCTAGCTACATGATTACTCCCTGGAACTTCCCGCTCGCCATGGGGACACGGAAGGTGGGACCTGCGTTGGCAGCTGGTTGCACGGTTATCCTGAAGCCAGCTGAGCAGACACCCCTCTGTTCACTTGCGCTTGGTGCGATCCTACTTGACGCAGGATTGCCAGCCGGTGTCCTCAATATCATCACCACCTCAGAACCTGGAGAGATTACCGATCGCCTGGTGGACGACGCTCGGTTACGTAAACTTTCCTTTACGGGTTCAACCGAGGTGGGCAAGATGCTCATGCGAAAGGCGTCTACGAACCTGCTTCGCCTGTCGATGGAGCTAGGTGGCAATGCCCCCTTGATCGTCTTCTCCGATGCGGACCTGGACAAGGCTGTGCCGGGAGCGATTTTTGCCAAGATGCGTAACGGTGGAGAGGCGTGCACGAGCGCGAACCGTATTCTGGTTCACAAAGATCTCGCCGAGGCATTCACGGAGCGTTTGGCCGATGAACTCTCAAAGATGAAGGTCGCTCGTGGTACGGTTGCCGGTGCACAGGTTGGACCGCTGATCGACCAGGATGCTCTGCTGAAGGTGACTGGCCTCCTTGAGGACGCGACGGCGGTAGGTGGGCGCGTGCTCACCGGCGGAACGCGAGTTGGGGCGGACGGGTATTTCTATGCTCCTACGGTTATCGCAGGTGTTCCAAAGAGTGCGAGAATTTTCCGTGAGGAGATCTTTGGTCCGGTGGCGCCGGTCTATACCTTCGATGATGATGACGAGGCGTACGCTGTGGCCAACGACACTAACTACGGGCTCGTCTCCTACATCTTTACCGAGTCCTTTAGACGGGTGCATCAGGCGATCGATGCCCTGCAATCGGGTATGGTAGGTGTGAATCAGGGTCTGGTCTCCAACGCCGCGGCACCCTTTGGTGGCGTCAAACACTCGGGCTTTGGCCGCGAGGGGGGCTTCGAAGGGATCAACGAGTACCTCGACGTGAAGTACGCGGCGCTCAATCTGAGTTGAAGAGCCGACAAGGGGTACCCAGTCAGGAGGAGATCCCTCGGACATCGATGAGTGGCTGCGGTGGCGGTGGTAGTGGATGTTGTGTTGTACGCCAAAACGTGGGTCATGGGTGCGCTCGCTAACCATCGACTGAGGGTTGACGTGGTTTGGGGCCAGGTGATTGCCCGAGTGTGCGGGGTGATCGGTCGTTGTCGGGATTAAGTACGCCCTTTACTGAGTTGACAAGGGTATCCAACGAGGGAGGTCATGTTGTTTCCGTACGAGCTAGAGATGGAACGTCTGGATGGTTCAGTAGAGTCGCTTGGTGAGCGCCGGGGTGATGTTTTGCTGGTGGTGAATGTGGCATCGCGTTGTGGTTTAACACCGCAGTATGAGGGACTTGTGGCGCTGCACAATAAGTATGCGGATCAAGGGTTTACCGTTCTCGGATTTCCGTGCAATCAGTTCGGTGAACAGGAACCTGGCTCCGCCGAGGAGATTGCTACGTTCTGTTCGACGACCTATGGTGTCGATTTCCCGATGTTTGCCAAGCTTGAGGTCAACGGGGAAGGTCGGCATCCGCTGTACCAGACCCTCACCTCAGTTGAGGACGGCGAAGGCGTAGCGGGAGATGTGCAATGGAACTTCGAGAAGTTCCTTGTGTCACGCGATGGAGCGACGGTGCGGCGCTTTCGGCCGATGGTGACGCCAGAGGATGCGTTGCTCGTCGCAGGTATCGAGGAGATGCTTTCGGTTTAGATCGTTCTGCGTGGGGTCGAGTGGGCTGGCCGTCCATGACGATGCTGCCACCGGTGAACAGCGCTCGGATCGGTGCTGCTGGATCAAGCTAGGTCCAGCACCCACCAACGGTGGGAAAGTCCAGCAGCGATGTACATAGGTGGGCCCTGGTGTACTCGATCTGTGGGTGCGTCTTTTGGCTCTTAGTGTAGTGCACCGGGTGCACGTAGGCTTCGTGTGACCATCTGTGGTTCAAGCAGGGAATCTCGCACCAACATTCGTGCACCACGCACGTAGACACCCTTGGTCGTGAGCGAGATCGGGTCGAGCAAAAGCGCGTGGACGGGGTAGAACTGATCCGCGATGGCGACGAGGGTTTTCGTGATCGCGAAGAGGGGACTTCGATCCATCTTCGGAAGCTTTGCGTAACCGTCGGTGATGGTGATGCCCGGTATCGAATTGATGAACTCTTCAATGTCTTGTTCTGTTTGGGGCAGCGCGCGTAGCGAGGCGGCTCCGAAGAGGTCGAAAGCAACTCCGGAAAGGCTGCCACGGAGAAAGGGTCCGAAGCGGTTATCGTGGATCAGCTCGATGCGTAACAGAGCAGTGCGACCCTCCAGCTCTTCACGACGTGCACCGGTGGGCGGATCGATTGGTATGCCGAATTGCCCGGCGGCTATGCGCGCTGGATCGCCGTCGAGGAGGGCCGACCCAGCGGCTAGGGTAGACAGCAACTCGTCAGGAACGACTAGTGGTTCTGTGGTGATCGGCTCTCCGCTCGGTCGAAGTCTCCAACGAGAGTAGTCAGCCATTCTGCCGAGGGCAATGGCGGCGCTCTCAGGGAACGAGTAGGAGGGGATGGTGTTGCCGTGGCTCGAGAGCGCTGCTGGCACACCCGGTAGTGCGAGGAAGTTAGCCAGGACCGGCTTGGCCGCCTCCTCTGCAGCGGCTCGGGCGATGGCATCAGCGACACTTGCCGCCGCGTTCACTGCTGGGTTGGGATTGCCGCTCAGACCACGTTCAGTTGGTGGCGCTAAGGTTCGAGGGTCGTCGTTCGAACCAACGACGGTGGGAATGTAGCAGACGATGGCGGCGTCGACGCCGGTATCAGCGAGGACCGCCGCCAAATGATGCCCCCAGTCTGCGGGCGTTGCCGATGGTGCGAGTTCGATGGGGTTCTTGGTACCGACCGTTGGAGCAGCGCTTGAAAACGTCGCAAGTTCCAAGCCGGCAGGCGTGAGGGCATCGGCAACGAGCGGTCCGGTGCCGCCGGTGTTCGTCAGGATTGCGACTCGGTTGCCGTTGGGTATCGGTTGATCCAGGAAGGCCCGCGTCAACTGTATGAGTTGTTCAAGCGTGTCCAAACGGATGACGCCGGTCTGTCGCATAAGGGCCTCGACGGCGGCGTCATCATCTAATTCGCCAAAAGCTAAGGGTATCTGCCCTTCTCTTCGACGACGGGACTTGACTGCAAGCACCGGTTTAGCAAGGGAGACTCGTCGCGCAATTCGGGCGAAGCTTCGTGGATTACCAAAGCCCTCCATGTAGAGGAGGACAACACTCGTGAGGGGGTCGTCCTCCCAGAACGAGAGCAGATCGTTACCGGAGATATCCGCCTTATTGCCGGAACTGACAAACCCTGAGACTCCGATATCGGCTCGTTGCAGTTCCGCGAGGATCGCCAACGAGAGTGGCCCGGACTGCGCATGGACACCGGCACCTCCCTGATGGATCCTGATGGGTGCCAAGGTGGCCTGGAGGCCGAGTGGGGGCGTGGCGATTCCCATCGAGTTAGGGCCGACCACGCGGATGCCATTGCGTCGTGCAAGCGCTACTAATTGACGTTCGACCTCTGCCCCTTCCCTGGAGGTGTCGGAAAATCCAGCGGAGATGATCACCACCCCCTTGGCTTGGGTAGTGATCGCATCCTCGATGACTTTGAGGACCTCAGCAACATTGACGGCGATGATGACGAGGTCGACCGGTTCGGGAAGGGAAGCAAGGTTCGGGTAACAGCGAACGCCACGGATGGCGGTGGCTTCACTGTTGACTGGGTAGATAGTTCCAGAAAAATTGCCATCAAGGAGATTGGCGAAGATGAGGTCGCCAACGCTCCCAGCGACTCTGCTTGCACCGACGATAGCTACCGAGTTCGGTCGTAATATCGTCTCGATCGATCGTGCCGTCGCGCGATGTTCTCGAGCCGCCATGGCATTCCGAGACTGTTGTGTGGGGGTGAGATCGAAACGAACTTGGACGACACCCTCTTCGGTGTGCCGTATCAGCTGGTAGCCGGCGTCACGAAACACTTTGAGCATTCTCGTGTTGTCGGCGAGTGTGTCGGCGACGAAGCGAGTGATGCCATTCGTCTTGGCAAAGGCAGCCAACTGCTCGAGCATGATGGAGCCGAGCCCACGTCCTTGATGGGCATCGTCCACGAGGAACGCGACTTCGGCCACCGGGTTGCCAGGGATTCGGTCGTAGCGAGCCACCGCGATGAGGCGACCGCGGTAGTCAGCGACAAATGCCATGCGGTCTTGATAATCGACATTGACAAAGCGATTGAGCATGGGCTCGCTCAAGTGCGGCATCGGGGTAAAGAAACGGTAATAGACCGTCGCAGGCGAGAGTCGCGCATGCAACTCGGTGATCCCCTGGGCGTCACTAGGACGGATTGGGCGCAGGTGAACCGTTCTTCCGTCCGAGAGGATCGTGTCCGATTCCCAGCTAGCCGGGTAGTGGCTTTCGGGTGTCATCCGCCTATGACCTGCTGTTCGTCTGGGGCCATTCCACGCGCCCGGGCGACCATATCGGCCAGGGTGTACGAGCGTAAGTGTTCACGCATGTGATGCCCAACCTCAGCCCAAACGTCGCGAAGCACGCATTGGCCCTCGTGTGCGCAAGCCCCGTTTTCATGAGGGGCGCCGAAGTTGCCCAGGGTCAGGGGACCGTCGACCGCGGAGATGATCTGTGCCAAAGTGATCTGTGTGGGGTCCCTGGAGAGCACATAGCCTCCGCTGGCCCCTCTCCGTGAGGTGACGAGTCCCGCACCCTTTAGAGTCAAGAGGATCTGCTCCAAGTAGGGCTGGGGTAGGCCGGTACGGCGTGACAGTTCAGCAACCGAGGTGGGTTTCTCAGGACCCTGGCGTAGGGCTAGCGATAAAAGCGCCCTTGATGCGTAGTCTCCACGAGTTGAAACCTTCACTGATCACTATCGTAGCCGGTCCTGTGAGTCTCTGGCTTGACCCGGCATGTGCTAAGGTGGGCTAGCCTGGAGGAGGAAAGAGGATCGATGGGCATCATACAACTGGATGAGATCACCCCGAACGACTCCTTCGTCCTACCAGACTATACAGCCCCTGGCCTGGCGACGCTCATGCCGTCGGTGGTAGATATCGTTCGCGGTCGAAAAGGGGCAGCTGAGGTGTTTCTGGGAACTCGAGTGGACAACGTAGAACGGGTCGTTGTCCTCGCTCTTGATGGCTTGGGTTATTTTCAGCTTCTGCCGCGACTAGCGTCGCTTCCGATCCTGGCGAGTGGGGTGCTGCGTCGAGGGTACTCGGTGGGGCCGACGACCACGGCTACCGCGCTCACTTCCTTGACGACTGGCGCAACGCCAGCCGAGCACGGGGTGCTGGGGTACCGGGTTCGGTTGGGATCGCACGCCATCTTAAACACGTTGCGATGGAGTTCCTCTGACCGTGAGATCACCCCGCCGATCCCCATGGACTTTCAGCCGGTGCCGCCGTTTTGTGGCGAAACCCCGACGGTGGTAACGAAGTACCTTTTTGCCAAGACCGGCTTCACCCAGGTCCATCTTCGTGGCGGAAGACTCCGCTATTGGCACGCGATGTCGAGTATCGTCGCCAAGGTCCTTGGAGCACTCGAGGAGGGTGAGCCTCTCGTTTTTGCGTACTATGACGGCATCGATACCGTGGCTCATGAGTTTGGGCTTGGTGAGGCCTATGAACGCGAGTTGCTGATGGTCGATGTGCTCGTTGGGATGCTCGTTGAGCAACTGCCGGCCAGAACGGCACTCGTTATCACGGCAGATCACGGGCAGGTTGAGGTTCCCACGCCTCCGATCCGCATCGATACTACCATCATGGAGCTCGTGAAGCTTCTTTCGGGAGAGGGGCGTTTCCGATGGCTTCACTGTCAGCAAGGTGCCACCGAACGGGTGGCGGCGATGGTCTTGGAACGCTATGGGGATGTGGCTCGTGTGTTGGTGCGAGAGGAAGTTTTGGGGCTTGGTATCTTTGGAGGCACGCCCTCAAAAGGGGTGATGGCGCGGGTGGGGGACGTTGCCATCGTACCGACGGCCCCGGTGAGTTTTTATGATCCAGATGATGTCGGTGCACTCCAGTTGGTATGTCGACACGGAGGCTTAACGGCCGATGAGGTGATCATTCCGATACTGACGTTTATCAGGTAGGCTTTTGGTGGGTGTTCGGGTCGGCGACCCGTTGAACGGAGGACGAATATGGCAGATGCACATGAGGAACCCAAGTTACTGATGCCAGGTGATAGTGCGGCGCCGGAGGCGAACTCCGAGGTCATTATGTCACCGGCAAAGGTACTGCGGATTGGATCGATGATACGGGCGCTTCTGGAGGAGGTCAAATCGGCTCCTCTCGACGTGAGTTCTCGTAGCCGACTCGCAGAGATCTACGACACCTCGGTGGCAGAACTCGGGGGTGTGATGTCGGAGGATCTCACAGAGGAGCTCCGAGGTTTCGCCCCGGCGTTTCACGGTGGCGAGGTACCATCGGAGGCTGAACTGCGCATCGCGCAGGCTCAGCTTGTCGGATGGCTCGAGGGATTGTTTCACGGCATCCAAGCGACGCTCATGGCACAACAGATGGATTCGCGCTCTCAGTTGCAAGAGCTCCGCAATCGGGGGCTCCCACAGGGAACACCAGCACCAGGGAACTATCTGTGAACCTGACGCTCGATGGTGTCGTGATCGCTATCGGCAGTGACCATGCTGGTTTTCCGCTGAAGGGTACAATCGCCCAGTACCTCGAGGGTGAGGGTGCGGTGGTCATTGACTTTGGTACAAACTCGGAGGAGAGCGTCGATTATCCGCTCTATTGCGAACCGGTCGGTCGAGCAGTAGCGAGTGGAGTCGCCACCCTCGGGGTAGTCCTGGGGGGATCGGGTCAAGGCGAGCAGATCGTTGCCAACAAGGTGATCGGCGTTCGGGCAGCGCTGTGTTGGAACGAACTCTCCGCCAGACTCGCCCGGTCACACAACGATGCGAATGTACTGGCCCTTGGTGCTCGATTGCTAGGAGATGAGCTTGCGCTTGCCATCGTTGCGGCCTTCGTGTCCGGTGTTTTTGACGGCGGACGACATGAGCGGCGGATCCAACAGATCCACCAGGTAGAAGAAGGGGTGTCGTTCGTTCAAAATGCAAGTAGGTAAACCTGCACGTTCTACGTTATTAGTCGGCATCGTTGGAGCGGTTGTCGTCTTAATCGCCGCGTTGTTTGTCGCCAATCGATCCTCTACCGTCCCCGCCCGATTGAGTGTCCCCACCGCGACGACCGCACCGGGAAGTTCGTCCGGGACGACACCTATTCCGCCTGTTGAGACGCAGACGATTAGCTCGCCTATCCGTGGTGTTGGGGAGTACTCTACGACCGTGGTCGAAGATGGGCGGATTCTCTGCGTGCCGTCGACCGGGGCCTGTTCGACAAGAAGCTATCTTCTGCACATCTACTATCCCTCCACGAAGACCACGAGTGTGAATCCTGTGGTAGACGCGAATCCCGCCAGCGCGGGCTCTCCATACCCCTTGATCGTGTTCGCGGCTGGGTTCGACGTAGATCCATCAAACTACCTGCCACTGATCAGCGGATGGGTGCGTCACGGATACGTAGTAGCAGCACCTCGCTTTCCTCTCTCCTCGGCGTGGGCGATCGCTCATTATGGGGTAAATCTTTCGGATGCGGAGCTATCAGATGCCTTTGAGTCTGACATGCTCAATCAGCCAGGTGATATGCGAGCCGCCATCGCCGAGGTCGCGTTGTTAAATCAGAACCCATCGACGCCGTTGACGGCGCTTGTCAATACGAACGAGATCGCCGCCGCTGGTCAGAGTGATGGTGGAGACACGACGTTAGCCTTCACCGATAACACCTGCTGCCGTGACTCCGCGGTGAAGGCGGCAATCATTCTCTCGGGGGCTGAATTTACTCCGTATGGGGGAGAATATTTCCCATCACCCGCGATGCCACTCATGGTGGCGCAAGGCACGGCGGATACGGTCAATGCTCCGGCTCTCTCGACTCAGATCTACGACCAAGCACCAGCTCCTAAGGTCTATTTGCAACTCCTCGGCGCAGACCATCTTGAGGCGTACACGCAGACAAACGCCTATGAGCAGGCAGTGCTCAAAACTTCGCTCGCGTTCCTTGCCACCTACGTGCGCGGCATATCCCCATCGATAACTCATTTGACGACCATCGGTACTATCGCTCATGTCGGTAGCGAGCAGGCTGATCTTTCGTGAGCAATCCGTGGATGATCGGTGAGGTGGCGCCGTATCAGGCAGGGAAGTTAAACGCCGTTGTGAAGGACGTGCTCGACGTTGAGGGATTGCCGACCACCTGTGGTTCTAGACTGGTCGCGTCCGGAGCGTTGCCAGCCATGCGGGACGCAGTGGCGGTAGCCCGACTGCGTGCGACGGGGGTCTTCATTCGTGGTAAGGCGAACCTTGTTGAGTTTGCCTTTGGCGTGCATGGGGTCAATCCGTGGTTCGGTACCCCAAGCAACCCCTGTTCCCCGGATCTGATCCCTGGGGGCTCCTCGAGTGGTTCAGCCGTTGCTGTCGCCCTTGGCGAGGCGGAGGTTGGAGTTGGTACCGACACCGGGGGATCCATACGCATCCCGGCGGCGTGCTGTGGGGTCCTAGGTCTCAAACCAACCTATGGTCTGATCGATGAGACCGGGTGTGCTGCGTTAGCCCCGAGCTTGGACACCGTCGGCGTGCTCGCCCGCACGATCGCCGATCTTGAACGGGGCTTTGTCGGTATTGGTGGTGTGTTGGAAGGTCCAACGCCGACATGGATTGCACAGGTGCACTGCGGGGTGCCATCCTTTGACGCGGTCGTCTCCGATGTGCTTGCAGCCATCGATATGTCCGTCCGCACCATACCGGTGCTCGAGCTCGGTCATCTCTGGGAGGACGGTAATACGGTACTTCTATGGGAGGCCTATCGGCAATTGCGCCCCTATCTGTCCCAGGCCCACCGGCTCGATCCGCGAGGGCTAGCACGTCTTCGTGGTGCAGCACACGTGAGTGAGGCCGATTACCGCCAAGTATGCCAGCGGCGAGAGGAGCAACGAGAGCGTTGGTTTCGAGGGCTCGGCATGGGCGAAGGTGTGGTGGCACTCCCAACGCTAGCGCGGCCTGTTCCCTCTCGGTGGCCACTTGATGTCTCCGGTGTCAACCAGTTGACACTTCCTTTTAACTATTTAGGTTTCCCCGCCCTGACGCTGCCGATTCACATTGGTGCGGATGGGTTGCAGGGACGCGGAAGTGCCGGTTCGGTTCCGTTTGCTCTGCAGCTGGTCGCAGTCGACCATCGGGAATCGCAGCTCTTTGGGGTTGCACGGCGTATTTACGAACGTTTTCATGGTGTTGAATAGACTGGGTTGATACAACGGTTCGGTTCTCGCCATCGACCGGTTGTGGCATGGGTTAATCAAGGAGGTTAGGGCAATGATGCGAGTCAAACATCTGTTAGGTGGCCAGTGGGTTGATGGTAGCGGTGAGGGTACCGTACTCCGAGATCCCGCGACGGGTGCTCCTGTTGCATCGAGTTCAGCCGATGGGGTAGACGTTGCAGGGCCTCTTGCTTGGGCGCGCCGTACCGGCGGGGCTGAGCTTCGGGCGATGACGTTTCGTGAGCGGGGAGCGCTTCTCGCGCGTTTTGCTGAAAAGCTTCGAGAGGGGCGACCAGCTTACTATGACGCTGTTCTCGCAAACATGGGAGCGAACAAGCGCGATGCCGTCTTTGACATCGATGGCGCCATCGCCGTTCTTCGCTACTATGCGGGTCTCGGTGAAGAGCTTGGCGATCGCCGTACGCTGATTGAGCCAGGCTTCGCACAGATGACGCGGTCGGAGGAGTACCGGGTAGCGCATCTACTCACCCCACGCCAGGGTATCGCCATCGGCATCAATGCCTTTAACTTCCCTGCATGGGGCATGTTCGAGAAGGTAGCAACCGCGACGTTGGCCGGTATGCCCTCACTGGCAAAGCCTGCGACCCAAACGGCACTGGTCGCCTATCTTATGGTGCGCGACCTCTATGAAGCGAACTTGATCCCCGACGGTGTTCTGTCGTTGTTGAGCGCTGGTGGTCGTGACCTCGTAGAGATGGTTGAGGAGGAGGATACCCTCGCCTTTACCGGGTCTGCAGATACTGCGATCATGCTGCGGTCGAACCGGCATCTCATCACGCATGGAGCTCGGTTCAACGCTGAAGCGGACTCTTTGAATGCGATCTTCGCACTGGAAGATCTGAGTGCAGCATCGGTGGAGAGCCTGGTGGATGCGGTGGTGACGGAGATGACCATCAAAGCTGGTCAAAAATGTACCGCGATCCGTAGGGTCATCGTACCCGATGAGTTATTGGGATCGATCAGCGAACGACTCGTAGCACGAATGAGTTCATTGAAGATCGGAGATGCGAGGAATCCAGAGGTCGAGATGGGTCCCCTGGTGTCGCGGGCGCAGCAGGAGTCGGTGATTGCAGGTGCGGCGTTGCTGGCGCAAGAGGGTAAAAGCCTCCTCGCGGGGGCAAGTTCGGTGGAGTTCATCGACGTCGACCCGCACGTTGCAGCCGTGGTTGCACCCGCACTCATCCAGATCAGCGATCCCTCTTCAGCGAGGCTTGTGCACGAACTTGAGGTTTTTGGCCCTTGCGTGGCTTTGATGGGATATCGAAGTATGAGCGAGGGCATCGAGTTGGTGAGAAGGGGGCGAGGTTCGCTTGTAGCGACGATAGTAACTGATGACGATGCTGCCTTTGCTGAGACGGCTGTGGCTCTTGGATCACTCCACGGCCGTCTTGCGCAGCTCAACAGCGCTACCGCAGCCCTCAATCCGGGTCACGGTGTGGTTATGCCGCAGGGAATTCATGGTGGTCCTGGCAGGGCTGGGGGAGGGGAGGAGCTTGGGGGGCTACGAGCACTACCGTTTTACAGTCAGCGCAGCGCGATACAGGCGACCGTCCCGGTCCTTGAGTCGCTGCGCAGAGAGTCGGCCGAGCTGGGCTGAATAGGCGCGGTTGTGCATGCGAATGGATCCATTCGCGCGAGTGTGTTGGAACAGCGAGACCAAGATGAGGGGAGCGAAGTATGGTCGAGGAGAGGAACGTCGGATCGTCCGAGTCTGAGGCAGTGTCGACGGCAGTGCCCGAGGCCGAGCTGGCCCGCAGGCAGTCGGAGCCCCAAGTTGATGGAGGTGCGGACGAGCCGGTTATCGTCGTAGAGATCATCGATATCGATGGGATCTGTGGCGTCTACTGACCCCGATGCAGGGGAGGGGAAGACACCCGTGCAGTCCGATGCATTAGGCGAGTTGCGGTGGCGGTGGTCGCCGTCTGTGCAGGTGCGTCCAGAGCGATTCGGCGCGATCGCCTATCACCGCAGTGAGCAGCGACTGATCCTCTTGCAGTCGGCAACGGCGGCACACCTTCCTGAGCTGCTTGTTGGCCGTGCGTCGGCGATCATAGAACTCGCACCACTTGACTTGACGGAGGGTCAGGTCGAAGAGGTACTACTCCAACTACGGATGGCCGGCGTCGTGGAGTCCTTGGAGGAGGACGATGAGCCCCGGTACTTGACGGACGCTGAGGTGCCGTGAGCAGTGTCCGTGAATCGTTGATGGGAGGCCTATCATCTCCACTCTGTCTCACTTGGGAGTTGACGTGGGCATGTAACCTCTCATGTCGACATTGCCTTTCGTCATCAGGGAGACCTGACCCTGGCGAGCTGGATTTTGAAGCATGTCGAGATGTGTTAGATGATCTGCACGCAATGGGCGTCTTCTACCTCAATATCGGCGGTGGAGAACCGATGTTGCATCCGAGTTTTTTTGAGATCATCGAGTATGCGGATGCTGTTGGTCTTGGTGTGAAGTTCTCGACCAATGGTACTCGTTTGAATCAGGAGGCTGCTCGCAGGATTGCGAAGTTGCAGTACTGTAACGTTCAGGTCTCGGTTGACGGAGCGACGGCTTCAGTCAATGACGCGATTCGGGGGGTCGGTAGCTTTGACCGTGCGATATGGGCACTTGAGAACCTTGCGAAAGCTGGTGTGCAAGGTACCAAACTTTCCGTTGTGGTCACCAAGGGCTCGATCATTCAACTCGATGCACTCCAGGCGCTTGGGACGCGCTTTGGTGCGCAGCTTCGACTGACGCGTCTTCGGCCATCGGGGAGAGCTCAGGATTGTTATGAGGAGTTGGCGCTCGATGATGGCGAACAGCGCCTCCTCTACGACTATCTTCTTCGACACCCTGAGATCCAGACGGCGGACTCCTTTTTCCATCTGAACCCTTTGGGGACCTCCCTGCCCGGCCTCAATTTCTGCGGGGCCGGTAGGGTGGTCTGTTTGATCGATCCGGTGGGTGACGTCTACGCTTGCCCTTTTACGATTCACCCTGATTTCCGTGCTGGTTCACTGCGTAATGATCGATTGATGACCATATGGCGTGATGCACCACTGTTTCGAGAGCTTCGTGCCGAGGCGCCAGCCGAGGGATGTCGAAGCTGTACAGCGTATGCGCGTTGCCATGGCGGGTGTTTGGCGGCAAAGTTCTTTACCGGGAGGTCGTTGGCTGGGGCTGACCCATCCTGTGTCCGCTCTGTCACGAATCCTGTGATGCTTCCCACGCCACGACGCCTCCTCGATCACACGCGTCGTACCAAGCGAGGTGATACCGAGGTTCGCGAAGACGCTCTGTTACCCCATCATCGCCAGCATGCCAATGTCACGTCACTCGTAGGTCTCGATGAAGAGCCATAATCGATGGTGTCTGAGGCTCGGTGTAGGAAAGCTTGTGGTCTGATTCAAGCGAAGTGTTGTTTTGCCCGATTGTACACCGAGGGAACTGATGAAAATGCATGTAGTGACGGATGAGCTCTCAGATATCGAGAGAAGATTGCAAAAGGTACTTAGTGTTGCCCGGGATCTGAGCGTGACCACCGATCGTAATGAACTCTTACGCAAAATTACGCAGACGACCTGCGAGGTTCTGGGATTTGGGTCCACCTCTGTCGCGATTCTCGAAGGTGACGGACGTTTTCGCATCAAGGCGATGACAAGTATCCGTGGCGACCTGAAGATGGAGGATTTTCACGACTACTCGATGCCTCTGGGAGAGCTGGAGGAGCTTCTTGGGGTGGCACACCGGATCGGTGAGATCTACTGGGTGGAAGGTTCGGAGCCGTTACTTGAGACGTTAGTGGAGCGTGGCTCGGTGGTCGCAACGGAGCCATCGGTGCCCGGCGGTCAGTGGCAGTCGCGTTCGCTGTTGATCGCTCCACTCTACCGGCCGCCTGCTGAGATTTTTGGTGTGGTCTTCCCTGATGATCCACTCGATGGGAGAGTGCCAACGCTGGAGCGTTCTATTCTTATCGCGACGCTAGCGCACTTTGCTTCGCTCGCCATTCAACTACACGAGAATCGCAGCTACGCGGATGCGCAGCTGCGGATTCTGACTGCACAACGAGAGCGGTTGAGTGAGCTCTTCCGCGCGAGTAATGATGTTCAGCGTGCGGGTCAACTGGAGGAGATTTTGCAGACGACAGCGGACGCAGTCACCTCGGCTGGTGGTTTTCGCCGTTCGGCCATCTATCTGCGCAGTGACGACAACCTAGAGCTGCGGGTGACCTCTGGGATCGAACAGGATGAGCGAGCGCGACTCAATGAGAGCGGTCCGATCGAACTCAGCCGCTTTGCCGAGATTATGCAACCGCAAATGCGGCTGTCACGATCCTACCTCTTCGATCACCGCAAGTATCCATTGCCCGATCAACTAGGTCGCCAACTCTCGATACCTGATCGGCCGCATGTGGAGGAGGGAGGCGATCTTTGGGATCCTAGAGACTCACTGACGATTCCTATCATCGAATCTGGGCAACTCCTGGGGGTGATTTCGGCCGACGAGCCAGGCGATGGACGGTTCCCAGACCTTGAACAGGTTCAGGCCCTGGAGTTCTTTGCGGACCAGGCAGGTATTGCCGTGTCACAGATGATGCAGTACGATCTCTTGCGAGAGCTTGCAGAGACTGATCCACTAACGGGATTGATGAACCGTAGGAGCTTTTGGTCGCTCGCTGAGCGACTCGTGGTCAATGCTCGCGGTGGCGGTTTTGAGATGGCAGCCATGTTCATTGACCTTGACCACTTCAAAGTGGTCAACGATCGCTTCGGGCATTCGATCGGTGACCTCGTCATCAAGGAGGCTGCGCTCAATATTCAAAATCGGCTACGCACGCAAGATGTCGTCGCGCGATTTGGCGGCGAGGAGTTTGTCGTCTTCTTGACTGGCGTTGACCAGGTTCAGGCACTGAGCCTCGCTGAGTCCCTCCGGATGGTGCTCGCGTCGGTCTCGGTGCCCAATACGGAGGATGCGATCACCGCCTCGATTGGTGTGGCGGTAGCCTCTCCCACAGTGCGTCGATTCTCCCCCAGGGGGCTCATCGAGGAGCTGCTGCGTATGGCGGACTCCGCTCTCTACGACGCTAAGGCGCGGGGGCGAAACCGGGTCCAGCTCGGAGGAGTTCTAGACTCCTAAGCATCTGGCCACACGCTAGCGACGCGAGGAGAACCTATGAGCAACTACTGGCATCCTTTTGGACAACTTTATCAGGCGAGTCATGACCCGGTCATCTTTGATCATGGTGAAGGCGTCTACGTCTATGACGAGGCTGGAAGACGCTACCTTGATGGTACTGCAGCACTTTGGTACGCCAACATTGGCCACGGCCGAACTGAGATAGCCGATGCCATCTATGCACAGGCAAAGAAACTTGCTGGCTACTCGACTTTTGGCAACTTCTCGAATCGACCAGCGGAGGAGCTCGCTACTTTTCTCTCTGAGCGGGCGCCGATGAAGGATGCACAGATTTTCTTTGTGCAAGGTGGGGGTGATGCCGTCGAGACGGCGATTAAGTTGGCACGCCGTTATCAGTTTGAACTTGGCCATCCGGAGAGAACAGCCATTATTTCTCGGGTGAATGGTTATCACGGAACGTGGGGTTTTGGGACGTCGGTCGGAGGTATCGATGCCAACCGCCAGGGGTTTGGCGAGCTGATACCGGACACCTATCGGGTTCCCTACGATGAGGTTGAGGCGGTTGAGGCGGAGATCGTTCGCCTCGGCGAGGAGCACGTCGCGGCGGTGATCGCCGAGCCAGTCATCGGTGCTGGCGGAGTATATCCTCCTCCACCCGGTTATTTCACCTCGTTGAGGGAGATCTGTGATCGACACGGGGTGCTCTTGATCGCGGACTCCGTCATCTGCGGATTCGGAAGATTGGGGAGCTGGTTTGGAGTCGAGCGCTTTGAGATCTCCCCTGACCTTATCACCTTCGCCAAAGGGGTAACGAGTGGATATTTACCGCTTGGTGGCGTCGTTGTTGCCGAGCATGTCGCCGCACCTTTTGCTCGCAAGGACTCTCCTGTATTTCGACATGGTCCCACCTATGGTGGGCATCCCACTTGCACGGCGGCTGGGATGAGGAATTGTCAGATACTTGAGGAGGAGGGAATCCTGGAGCGGGGTGCGCTGCTTGAGGGTACGCTACTAGCGAGCCTGCGGCCTGCGCTGCAATTCCCCTCCATCTCCGAGGTACGCGGTGGTGTGGGTCTACTGGCGGCCGTGGAGGTAGCTCCTCAGGTGCGCTCCAAAGATACCTCAGCGGTTGATCGATTGGCAGGCATTGTCCGCCGGAATGGTCTCATCACCCGGGTGTTGGGTCAGGGTCTCGCCTTCTCGCCGCCGCTGATCATTGAGCCGGGGCAGTTAGAGGAGTTGGGCCAGATTGTCATGACCTCCCTTGCGGAGTGGGAGTCCTCCCTGTCCAGTTGAGCCATGATAGTACCCGGTGGATTCCGCGCGCAAAGCTGGTTTCGGACTTATCGTGCTCGGTGATTCCCTTGTTCTGGGTTGGCAGCCGTCAACCCAGAAAGCCGCGGTCGACAGTGACGGTGGCGGCGTTAATACCGCTCGTGGGGTGAGTGGCGAGGAAGGCCACGACGCTGGCGATGTCGTCGGGTGTGTTGAGTGTGGGCTCGAGTTGTTGGGCCAGGAATTCGGTTGGGGATGCCAGATTGTAGACCGCAGCGGTGGCCTGAAGAAGAGCGGTATCCGTCGAACCAGGGGCGACCATATTGATATGAACGCCTTTTGGTAGCTCCTCACGAGCGAGGGCTGCGAGGAATCCGTGGACGGCATGTTTTGCTCCACAGTAGTGCCCGAGTTGAGGAAGTCCGCGTAGTCCTGCAGCTGAGGTGATCGCAATGAAAACGCCCTGGGTGGCCCGCAACGATGGCATCGTGGCCATGGCGAGGTAGACGACCCCCCAATAGTCGACAGCAAAGATCTCGTGGGCCTGTTCTGGGTCCAACTCGAGCGATGAAGTTGATCCGGCAAGGACACCAGCACATGCCACCACGACTTGGGCTGGACCAAAGGTGCGTGCCAATCGCTCAACAAGGGCTGTGAGTTGGGCTGATTCGCGTACATCGCAGGGTTCTGGTTGGATGTGCTCTCGCTTGATGGCCTCAAGATCGTGCAAGGACGAGAGGGGGTAAGGCATGCTCGATGTTCTTGGAGCGTCAACCGCAACGACATAAAAGCCTGAGGAGGCCAGTGCCTGCACCGTCGCTAGTCCGATCCCACGTGCGCCGCCGGTGACGATGGCGAGTGGACGCCCTTGATCGCTGAGGGTTCCGATCACTGGCTTACCTGATCGAAGGTTCGGACGAGGTCAGCGGCCAAAGCGGCTAGGATCGCCAGACCTTCTTCGCGGTTCGCGCCGGCCGGATCACCGAGGACGCCGCTCGAACTTACCCCGCGGATACCATCGCTCGCCAAGATAGATCCTACCGACGAGAGGGAGCCATTGTACCCGTGCACTGCTTGGTTGAGATGCACGAGATCTGGACGCAGTGCGAGCATGACGGAGGTCTCCGTGCGACCGGCATGGGCGTCTGGCTCCCAGATCCCCCTGGCGTCGGCGGGTAGTTCCCACTGAGCGGCCGCCTCCACCAGTACATGGGTTCTTGGTATCCAGAAGGGTTGGCTCGCTGTCAAGAATGCTGGTAAGTTACCTCCGTGGGCACTTACGAATAGTGTTCGGGATTGGATAGGGTCATTCGTTGTGAGCACCTTCAGCAAGGAAGCGAGGAGATTGGTGCCCATCGAGAAGGTCCCTTGGAAAGACGAGTGTTCGTCCGATGCTGCGAACGGTAGTGGCGGTGCAAGGAGGAGTCGGTCTCCCCGAAGACGACAAAGCTCCTCGATGAGTGCTGTGGTGATGTGTGAGTCAGTTCCGATGGGAAGATGGGGACCGTGCTGTTCGATGGAGCCAATCGGGATGACGAGAACCCGATTACGAATACGTTCCTCGAACTCGGGTCGTGTGAGATCGGCAATTGTGGTCGTCATCGGCAACACCCCCTTGATAACGAGAGTAGACGAGGTGCGAGAGCTATCGGCTATGGATAGCTACGAGCGCAGCCAACGTGTGGCGAGCGAGCTCGCGGCTTGCTGTGACATTGAATACTCGTTGCGCTTGTTGAAGAAGCGTCATCGTTAGGGCCTCGGATCTGATTGCGGGTGGACTTGGCTGGAACATAGCAGATGGACTTGGCTGCACTCGCGTAGCTCATCGCTTGTGATGCTCGAAGGCACTCCCCTGAAGGATGGCTCGCGTCACATGCACAATGGGGTAGTTGAGTCGCGGTCAGGCTGAAAGCAGTACCTGGTAGTTGCCTATCGAGTGCGGCTAGGCTGGCGGCGGTAAACAGCCTCCGAGCCCACCACGTCTGCGCCGCTTGTCCTCGTACATCAGTTTGTCTACTTGTTGTAGTGCATCGCCGAGTGGAAGGTTGTGGCACTCTACTAGGCCCACGGAGACGGCGGGAGAGACTTGTCGAACACGGTCGATGATTGAGGCTCCATCTTGGAGACCCAAGTGAAGACAACAGAACTCATCACCACCGATTCGATAGACCGAATCCTCCTTCTTCAGGGCTCCGCGGAGGACATCAGCAAAGGCTAGGAGCGTATCGTCTCCCTGGACATGACCGTGCGTGTCGTTGATCTGCTTTAGGTTGTCCAGATCCCACAGTGAGAGAAACATCGTCAAACCCCGCTTCCTGGCAGTGGTTTGGAAGGCGAGGTACCCCTGCTCCATCGCACGTCGGTTGCCAAGTCCGGTGAGTGGATCGGTCATGGCATGGCGGCTCCACTGGTCATGTGACCGAATCAACTCTGCGATCACCACACGGATCGCAGTTCCGGCGGCAGCTCCAAGGGCTAGAGCAATGAGAGTTGGTATGTTGGGGATCAAATGGCTGGACAATACTGCGAGGCTTGCGCCCAAAGCGATGCTGGCAATGATCGGGCCACCATAGACGCCAAGCGCAAAAATACCGACGGTTGCAAAGATCGTCAATGCCGGTCGCCATTCGGATGGCGTCAGTACGGTTATCACTGCAGTGGCTGGTAGGACGAGCTGTGCAAGGGCTGTGAAGTAATTGATGCCCACATGGATGAGGATGGCTGCACGAGGAATTCGATGGCGAAGCAGAAAGAGGATGACCAGTGAGAGACCAAAAGTCACGACAGCAAGCCGCAGTGCCCAAGCTCCGAAATAGAGCGCGGGAATCATCGACGGGATGAGCACTAGCGTGACTCGCCAATACAGTTGCTGCAGACGGGCCCACGACGTGGTCACAGCGCCGGTATGTCCACCTATCATCTCATCGCCACCCATGCAAGAATGAGAATAACGGACTAATGCTCACGCTGCGTCTGGGTACGAGCACCAATTCATATGTTTTACCGAGACCTGGACCTTCTTGGCGGTTGTCTCCTTATAGGTCTATGTCGTGTCGCAGGTACGCCGCGACAGCTGCCATGATATCAGCCGTGATATCAGCCGTGATATCAGCCGTTGTGTGAGTAGGGCATGCTATCTCCGTTCGATGGCTGGGCGAGGGAAGGAGGTTCTCGCGCATGCTTGGCATGACAATTGTGACTAGCCCCACGGCGTCACTGAGCCCAGGTTTGGATGCACACTTGCGCTAGCATAGACTCGGATTGGTGCATGCGGCGTGAGTTGGTAGCAGCTGCCGGGCACATTGACGAGGGTTTGCATTGGCTAAGGACGGACGCAGTGCACATGCGTAGCGGCTCACGGACAGGGAGGTTTCAATGGCAGCAGTTCTCCTGAGGCATGCGAAGGCGCGTACAAGCGCCGGAGATGGTGGCGATCTGGCGCGAACACTCGATCGTGAGGGAATGGAGCAAGCCATCGTGTTGGCGAGTGTCCTGACTGAGGTGCTTGCCCATGATATGCCGCTTCGCATTATCACTAGCCCTGCACTACGGTGTGAAGCGACGGTTGCTCCTCTGGGTGAACGCTTTGGGGTGGCGTGCGAAGAGGATTCGCGGCTCGTAGAGCGTGCCTCTGACGAGGAGCTCGCCGAACTTGCAGATCTTGCCCATGCGGCAGCTGGTTCGTTCGTGTTGTGCGGGCATGCACCTTCACTTGGTCGCCTCGCCCGGCTCATGCTCAGTTCCCAAGCGATGAGCATTGCGCCGAGCGAGCTCCAACTCGGATTAGCGTCGTTTCTTCGCTTTGATTTTGCCGTCGGCTCTGGCCGCCGTCTGACCTCGCTGGCTCGCTATGGAGCCCCTCACTATCGGCACGTCGACCTGATCGGTTGAGTGCTTGCAGGCTGTCAGCTGGTCGCCCGTCGGTGGTGCACGGAGGGCGCTAAGCTCAAGAGGCGTGAGTCTCGAACCGGTCCCTGTTTTTTCAGTCGCGAATCTCTGGGAGATGATTGAAGGAAGCCTTGAACCACTGATGACGAGCCGCTTCCGGCTAAAAGGGACGTTGCAGGATGTTTCGTTGCGCCGTCATCTCTACTGTGCGCTGACTGATCATACTATTGGCACAATGGCGGCGAAAATCAATACGGTTATTTTTGCCAACGATCTCGGCCGGATTCGACAAGAACTCAAAAATCGTGGATTGGGTGAGCTCGAGAGCGATGTGGAAGTGGTCGCTATCGGTCGTTTGAGTACCTATCGTCCTGCTGGCCGGGTCAGTTTCGTGGTCGAACAACTCGATTACGATGAGATGAAGCGGCTTGGAAGGCTCGACGTGGAGCGACTGCGATCTGCCCTCATCGAGGAGGGTATTTTCGAGCTCAACAAGGGGCGTGAACTCGCCGCCGTGCCGTTAGCGATTGGTATCGTCACCTCCGAGGCAGGCACGGTGCAGCACGATTTCACCCGGGTCCTCGCGCGAAGCGGCTTTCACTTCTCTTGGCGGCTCTATCCAACGCGGGTGACTGGTACGCAAGCCGCTGACGAAATGGCGGCGATGATACGACGAGCTGATACTGAGGACAACGATCTGATTGTCCTTCTTCGGGGAGGCGGCGCGGAGAGTGAGCTCGCGCTATTCAATACCGAGCTGGTGGTTCGCGCAGTGGTCAGTGCGGTGACTCCGGTCTGGTGTGCCATCGGCCATGCGGCCGATGAAGTCTTGGTCAACGAAGTGGCGCACCGAGCGCTTGATGTCCCTCAAAGCGTGGCCACCGCGCTGGTGGAAAGGGTCGAGCGATATCTATCGGATATGGGAGAACTTGTTGAACGAACAATCGAGCTGGTCGGTGCCCGATTGCGTGAGGAAGCGTCACGCCGTCAGACGATGGCTTCGCGAGTGATTGGATCTTGTCATGCGGGACTGACCCAACTTCGGGTCAGCCAGGCCGAGGAGTTGGCACTACTGCATCGGCTTGCTGAAGGGCGTTGCCGCCGGGAGCTGGAGGAGACAAGACATGCGACACAGGGCCTACGTTCAGCCCTGCAGCTTCGCCTGGCTCATGAGCGCCCGCGTCTATTGAATCCGGTAGCTGTTGTGCGAGCAGTGCACCAGCATCTTGATGCCGAGGTTCGTGGTATGAGCGAGCGGCATGCCATGCTGGATCATCGTGATCCACTGAGCCAACTGCGCCTAGGGTATGCAATACTCCAAGATAGCGCAGGACGGTGGCTCACCTCAGCGGCGGAGTTGCGTGGTGAAAAGTTGGTGAGAGCTATCATGGCTGACGGTGTGGTGGCGATGAGAAGCGAGGGAGACGTTCGAGAGTGAGCGAAGTTGATTGGTTTCATATCGGCGACGAAGAATTCCGACAAGCGTTAGTGAATGCAAGCTTTGAGGAGTTGCGTGATGAGAGTCAGGCGGTGATTGATCGACTTGCCGGTAGCGAGTTCGGTCTTGATCAGCTCGCGGTGGTCGTACGAAGAGTTCGAGCGATGCTCGATGAATGTGATCGCCGGATCGGCGCGGTGGAGCATGAGATTGCAGAACTCGATAGTGCGGGTACCGATCGCTAAAGGAGCGTCTCCGGTGGACGAGAGGCGCGCTGACATCGATGGAGTAGCTTCACGCTAGCGTCATAAGTCTTCGTCTAGCCCAATGATCTCAGGGCGTTGTACTCTTCCAGATCTGTTCGCTGATTCGTGCCGAGAGGCTTGGTCAGATAGAGGGGGTATGCGTGATGGCCAAGACGCCACGGCATGACGTTAGGTGGCGTTCCCGCTGAGGAGGACGGTTGGTGGTGGCCACGCAAATAACGTCGCGACACATTCGTTAGACTAGGCTAGGTGGCCATGCCCCCGTAGCTCAGGGGATAGAGCAGTGGTTTCCTAAACCATGTGCGCAGGTTCGAATCCTGCCGGGGGCACTCATCGACCCGTGGGTTCCTTGCTCGCCCCGTGGGTAAGGTCTTGTGCCGCAGATAGGGATCAGCGATTGCTGTCTCGGCCAAGGTTTCACGTTGTTCGAGCCGGTGGGTTAATGGTTCGCTAGACCCACTGTTCACTAGGATCAGAGCATGAGAATACTTGTGATCGGTGGAACGCAGTTTATTGGAAGGCACGTAACCGAGGAACTGTTACGAAGAGGCGATGAGGTCACGCTTTTCCACCGTGGAAAGACGAACCCTGAACTGTTTCCAGAGGTAACACACATTCGCGGGGATCGGAATAGTGACCTGGGAGGCCTTGCTGTGGGTGAGTGGGATGCTACCATCGACACTTCGGCCTATTTCCCGCGACAGGTGCGTGCGCTCGGCGCTGCGTTGGGTACGCGTGGCGGTACCTATCTACAGGTCTCATCGATTGCTGCCTATGCTGGCCCGGTGGCACCTGGGTACACCGAGGATACGCCGTTGGGCGACTTGGTCGATCCAGATGTCGAGGAGGTGACAGCGTCCACCTATGGAGGACTCAAGGCACTCTGTGAGCGAGTGGCGAAAGAGAGCTTTCCTGAGGCACCCCTCACTTTCGTGCGACCAACCTATGTGGTCGGCCCCTATGACCCAACGTATCGTTTCACCTGGTGGGTGGAGACGATCGCAAGAGGTGGCACTCTCTTGGTTCCAGGACCGATGGATAACCCGTTTCAAGTGATCGATGTTCGTGATTTGGCGGAGTTCATGGTGACGCTGGTTCACACGCAGACCGCTGGGGTTTATCATACGGTGAGCCCCTTGGCCCCCTTGGACTTTGCGGGCTTCTTGACGAGTGTACGTGACACCATCGTCCCAGAGGGCGGGGTTGAGTTTCTATGGGTTGAGCCCGCACTCCTCAACGAGGTTGGGGTTACCGAGCAGGCCTTTCCACTGTGGGAGGGTCTCAGCCCCGAGCGGTGGAGAAGTGCCGCCGTTCCTGATCGTGCGTATCGGGCTGGGCTCAAACCTAGATCACTCGAAGCGACGATCACCGATACTCACGCATGGGCGCTCCAGGCAGGCTACGTTCCTTCATCGAGTGAGGGTTTTGGACTGTCTGCGTCCCAGTACCAACAACTGCGCGCCCGTCTCGCGTAAGCAATCGTGCACAGAACGGCTGCAGTGGTCATCGCGTGTACATCCGATGGGTGATGGTCGGTGGGGCGCTCAGTCCTCATCGTATTCGGCAGTAAGGGCGAGCCATTGATCCTCAGCGTCGTCGAGCTCGGATTGACAACGAGCGAGATCGGTACCGAGCTTTGCGAGTACTTCGTGATCGGTCTGCTCTTGGAAGGCGAGGGTGAGTTGATCTCGTTCTCGGGCGAGGCGTTCGATGAGCGATTCCAGTTTCCGCAGTTGAAAACGGATGGTGCTCGGAGACTTCCTCGATGTAACAGCGGAGCGTGGTGGTGGTGTTGCCTCGCTAGCTCGCCCACGTTGGGAGGCGTTGTCGCTAGTTCCGCGAGTATAGCGTAGTGACGTCTCAGCGATCCAGGCCGTGAGTCCGCCAGGAACTTCGCTGACTCGTCCTGGCAAGCAGGCCACAATACGGTCGGTCACTCGGTCGAGGAAGATGCGATCGTGACTCACGGCGACGAGCGCCCCGGGCCAGTCTTCGAGGTAGTCTTCGAGCGCCCGCAGTGTGTCGAGATCGAGATCGTTCGTAGGCTCGTCAAGAAGCAGAACGTTCGGACGGGTTGCGAGGACAGTGAGGAGCTGTAGACGGCGACGCTCACCCCCCGAAAGTGTGCCGACGGTTGCCCAGGGGAGTTCACCAGTGAACCAGAACCGCTCCATGAGGTGAATATCTGCTGGGTCTCCAGGCACTCGATGTGGGCCGGCGACGACATCACGCACCCGCGCGTTCGGATCGAGATCGGGACCTTGTTGGGCGTAGTAGCCAATGCGTACGGTGGTGCCGACTTCAATCCGTCCTTGCGTAGGGTGACGCAGCCCGGCGAGCATCTCGAGGAGAGTTGTCTTTCCCGCGCCGTTCGATCCGACGATGCCGAGGCGCTCCCGTGGGGCAAGACTCATCGTGACGTCGCTAAGGGTCGGGGATTGATCATTGGGGTATTGATAGCTAGCAGCCACGACCTCGAGCACTTTGTTGCCTAAGCGAGGTGTACCAAAGGTGAGATCGATGTCACCAGGGCGAGCAGCTTGTGGGGGAAGAGTATCGATCAGCTGTCGTGCGGCATCGATCCTGGCCTGCGGCTTACGGGTTCGCGCCTTAGCACCGCGCCGTAACCATGCCAGTTCATGGCGCGCGAGGTTCCGGCGCACCGCGTCGGCCGCCTCCGCCTGGGCGTCGCGTTGAGCTCCAGCCGCGAGGTAGCCAGCGTAACCACCATTGTGTACGTAGGCTTTTCCTCGATCCAACTCGAGCATGCGGTTGGTGACTCGATCGAGCAGATAGCGATCATGACTGACCAAAATGACCCCACCGGAAAATCGAGAAAGCCACGTCTCTAACCACGTGATGGCCGCCAAATCAAGGTGATTCGTTGGCTCGTCCAAGATCAAGAGATCTCCAGGTCGGCAGAGGGCGCGGGCGAGAGCAACCCGTTTTTTCTGTCCTCCGGAGAGGCCGGAGATGTTGCGATCGATGGCGTTGATCATATCGAGACGATCGAGCACTGCCTCACCCTCCCATCCAGCTCCAACCACCTCTCGCACCGTGACATCGGGTAGGTTATCCTCCTGATCGAGGAGGGAGATGCGCACCCCCTTGCCTCTGCGTACTTCACCGGCCTCCGGGGTCTGCTCCCCCGCAAGGACTCGTAAGAGCGTGGATTTTCCAGTTCCATTGATGCCTACTACACCCAGACGGTCTCCGTCGGAGACGGTGATCGACAGATCGGCAAAGAGCACTCGATCAGAGCGCGTCACAGTGATAGTAGCGGCATCAACGAGAATAGTCACGACTTCACGGTAGAGGGTGTAGGGCCAAGACAGGTTCGTGGTGGAGCGAGGATCCGCAGCCACCGAACGCGTAGAGGTGCGAGCGGTAGACCGTCAGTGCCGTCGGCGAGGAGGAGACGAGTACCTTCTTTCCGTCGCTGAGCGACCAGGGATGTTGCACTCATCTCTCCCAGCGTAGTTGGCCACTGACGCTGTAGCTCGGCGAACGAGCGCTTCCTTGCTCGTGCAGAAGCACTGGTTGCCCACTCTTGCGTCATCAGACGGTCTCCCTCGGTCTGGTCTCATCGGCGCTCCTCCCGCGACGGGGGCCAAGCGTTTGACGTCTACGTCCTCTCCAGCTCTTCGATGCTGGGTAGTTCAATAGGATCATTGGGTCTTCCACCGTAGCCAGTAGGGTGCTGTGCTCGAGTGGATTGCGGTGGACGAGCTATGGATCGTGGAGATGTTCTCCACCCTTGGATTGCGGTCACCGCGATAGCCGTGGCGTCGATCCCCGAGGGGTTCGTGACAGTCCGACGTCGGTAGGTCACGCATCCCCTTGACCGATGCGAACCAGGTGCACTAACGTCTCGCGTCATGGTCGTTGGGTTTGCCCACGCGTGTGCTGCTTGACATTCTTGCACGGGGTTAGATCCAGTTATTGCTCACGGGTGGTAGCTGGGATCGGAGGTGCGTCGTCGCCGTGGAAGACGTAGGCACCTTTGACGCGACGCAAGGTAACGAGCACGAAGACGACACCAGCGAGGAGCAGCACTACGAGCGTTTGGTCAATGCCTGCTCCAATCGCTTTTGGTCCGTAGATAAAGAAGGCCACGAGGAGCGCACCCATGACGGTACCTGAGAAGATGGCGCCGATGAGGAGCCAACGATGTTGGTGCGGTTGGAACTGGACATCGGGTAGTTTTTTATGCCCGACGGTGAGAAAAATAATTGCCGTCATGATGTCAAAGAAGAATTCGGCCAGGAGGAAGAACCCAGCCGCCGAGAGCACCAAGTTGAAGAAGCTACCCAACGAGGAGACAAACAGTTGTACTGCGACGACGACCAAGGTCAAGCCCAGTACTGCAACGGTAGCGATATGCGGTACGTGGCGCTTACTCAACTTGCCAAACGCCTGCGGAATCAATTGCTCACGCCCCATGGAGTAGAGGGCTCGCGTCAGGATGTAGGTGGTGAGCCAAAGGCCGCCCGCTGTTGAGGCGAGGATGGGGACGAGGATCACCCAGTGCGCCGATGGGAGCACGCGTTGCGCCCAGAGCGCAAGAGGGTCCGAGTCATTCGGCGCTGCCAACATCTTCATCGGTGTTTCAGAGAACATCAAGGGGTAGAGGATCGCATAGAACACCAGTGCTAGGAACGCACCGATTACGCCGCTGATACCAGGATCCTTGCGAGGCTTCTCCGACTCTTCTGCGGCATAGGAGTCGATCTCCCATCCGTCGAGTACAGTCGCGGCGACTACCGCTACGACCAGCATGCCGCCGACTGGAATGGCGCCAAAATGGATGCCCACCGAGGTGGCGTGTAAGCGAGCGAGCCCGAGAATTCCGAAGCCGAGAAGTGATATCATCTCAAGCACAAAGAACGCCTTAGTGATCTGCGCGGTTGGCTTTGAACCGAGGAGCAGGGGGACGGCCGCAAACATGATCCAGAAGATGGTTACCAGGATGGTCACGATGTTGCTCGGGTGATAGTGGGGAGCTACGAGTGCGAGGGTGTACGTCGCTGCCGGAATCGCTATCGGAGGAATGGAGAAGAAATAGGCAAGGATGAGGATCCAGGCTTGGTACTGGGAGACCCTGCGACCCATCACTCGTGAGGACCAGTGATAGGAGGCACCGGAGTTTGGGAAGTGGCGATTGAGCAACCGAAAGACGAAGGATGAGACGACGAAGGGGATAGCCAGGATGGCGATGGCTGGTAGGGCCCACCATCCGGCATCCGCTGCCATGACGCCTCCTGTGGCCGCCACGGAGAAGACGGGTCCAATACTAGAGATGGAGAGCGGAAAGAGGTCAAAGAGTCCGAAGACCTGACGCATCTTGCGCGGTGACGCTTGGGGGTGTGAGTCCGAGGGGGTTAGCTGGTCGCTCATGCCTTCACTTTCTGGTAGCTCATCTTTGATGATCATGGGTGACAGTTCAACATTAGTTGCGAACTGTTTGCAATACTTCCCTATTCCCGGTGCGTGAGAATTTTCCTGATTACTCGTGTCTCGGTTGACGTACTGGTGTCTTTGGCGAGTGCTGAGGGAGGTTACGCACCACGGATTCCGGAGTTGTCGCCTCTGGTGCGCGGACGCGTCGAGAGGCTGCATCTCGTTATTGGGGGGAAGGAATGAGGTGTGCTTTCGGTTGTAGGATCCTGATATACCGCTGTCCCGGTCAGCGAAGACGGTCGATTCACCAGAGAGGAACGTGGCATGGCTGAGGAGATGAGAGCAAGGGACACACGGAGCGGACTTGCGCTTTTGGTGATCGTCATTGGCGTACTGATTACAGCGGTCGATACCACGATCGTTGTCCTGGCGCTCCCTGAGATCCAACGGAGTTTGCACGTCGGCCTTGCCTCCATTATCTGGGTGATCATCGGTTACCTCTTGGTCATCACCTTGCTCGCCACACAGCTCGGGCGTCTCGGTGACATGTTTGGGCGGGTCCGGATGTATGAGCTAGGGTTTTTTGTCTTTATCGTCGGATCCTTACTCTGTGCACTTGCTTGGAATGAGGCTTCCATCATCGGCTTCCGACTGCTCCAGGGAGTGGGAGGTGCTTTGGTGGCTGCGAATTCTGGTGCGGTGATCGCCGATACCTTCCCTCCGGAGCAACGGGGGAGAGCCTATGGATATAACGCGATCGGTTGGAATATCGGGGCCGTCCTCGGAGTCCTGCTCGGTGGTCTGATTGTCACCTACTTCTCATGGAGATGGATCTTTTGGATTAACGTGCCGATTGGGCTAGTGGCTTTGGCCATTGCGGTCAAGGTGCTCCATGACCATGGAGAGCGGGAAAAGCGTCGACTCGACTATCTAGGCACGGTGACTCTTGGATTGGGTCTCTTCGGTATCCTCTGGGGACTCACGAAGCTGACGAGCGAATCGTTGAATGCGTCGATCATTGCGTTCGTGGTAGCTGGGCTTCTTCTTCTGGGGGTTTTCGCCTTTGTGGAAGTACATCAGAAAGAACCGATGCTCAATCTGTCCCTGTTTAGGGTGCCGACGATGTCACCCACGCTGCTGGCGGCGCTCTTTCAAGGGCTCGCAAGCTTTTCAGTTCTCTACCTTTTGCTCATGTATCTACAGGGGGTGAGGGGATACACTCCGCTGCACGCGTCTCTCCTGCTGCTTCCGGGGTACGTGGTTGGTGGGGTAGTCGGTCCCATTGGTGGTCGGTTAGCTGACCGCTACGGCGCAGTCTGGCCAGCGACGATTGGATTACTCGTGCAGATGCTGGCCTTGGTGATCTATGCGCAGTTGGGGACCGGTTCAGCGATCTGGATACTTTCGGGCGCTTACGTGATTGGGGCGATAGGCTCAGGTGGCTTCTATCCGGCCAACAATGCCGCCGTGATGAAGGCCGCACCTGCTGGTAGCTTTGGTATCGCTTCAGGGATGCTTCGGACTTTTGCCAACATTGGAATGGTCTTTTCCTTCGCCGCTGCCATCGTCGTGGCGTCAGGTACGATCTCGAAAAACCAGGCATTCGCTATTTTTGTTGGAACTGCAAAGCTCAGCGCACACATTGGCGCCGAGTTCACCGCTGGCATTCATGACGCCTTTTACCTCTCGGTAGCGTTGATGGCCATCGCCGCCGTGTTCTCTGCCACCAACTTAAAACAGCACTTCACCAGCCTAAATGCCAATCCCCCAAATTTCCTCCCCAAAACCGTCACCCCCACCGAGTAGAGCACACTAGATTTATCTATCCCATGTGGTTGTCACCTCTACCAAGAGAACGACTTCCACCGCTGGGAATGAGGAACT
>JAKAQR010000037.1 GCA_021819725.1 Actinomycetes bacterium | reverse complement strand
CCGACACCTCGCGGTTAGGTACCCACCACTGATAGGTGTGTTGTGCTGCGCATTGGTGGACTCGCTACGACTAGATCAGAACTCGTCGGTCGTGGAGCTCTCATTGCTAGTTTGCAGACGCTCTAGCGCAAGTCGGTAGATGGCGTGTTCGTCACGGACTCCAATAGCGAGTACACCACGGGTATCGTTGTCGATGTTGCCGTAGACGAGCCTGAAGCGACGGGTAGGGCTGCCGGGGACGTCGAACTTTACGCTGGCGTAGCCGGTCAAGTCGCCGGTGACATACCGGGATCCAAGGAGCTTGCCGGTTACCCTTCCATACGCGAGATCATCGAGCACTTTGCGAGCGGCGATCACCGCCTGCGGCCCGTAGCTAGCAAGCATGGCAAGATCGTCCGCTATTGCAGGGTGGGCGAGAACCCGATAGCGAGCTGGTCGAACCCGTTGCTTCAACCTGGCGCTTGCCCAGAAGCCTTCTCTATCGCGCGGGTAACTGCGGCATCGAGTTCTTCTTCGCTGAGCCACTCACCACGATCGCTAAGGCGGCGTCTTGCTACACCAAGGTCCAACTCGTCCTCGGCATGGGCGAGCAGCTTCTCCCATGTCGCGATGGGGACGAGCACTGCCTGGACCCGGCGATGCGACCCGAAGAATACCGGTTCGGAGTCACCGGCGTCGAAGCGCTTGGTGATCTGTCCGAGAGCTGCTCGGACCTCACTAGTAGGGACTACCATCTCTGCCATGGCTGCATTATAACATAAACTTGTACAAATTCCTGACTGAGTATTCCTGCCATAACAGTAATCTCACGATCCCCAATGACCAGGGCTGGGCGATCCCCCGAATCTGCTACCTGGAATTTGACGCGGCGTTAGGGGCTCGATACCAGTGGACTTACTCAGGACAGCCTCAACCCCGGTGCAAGCCCCGGGGGCTTTGGCCGAAATGAGCGAAATGTGCAGTTGCTGGCACAACATAGGACGATATGGTTGATGAGGCGGAGTTGAGGGTGGGGTGATGGCAGAGGCTAGCGAAGATGTCGAGGGCCTGGACAAGTTTACGCATGGAGAAGGTATGGTCTCGTCGGATGATGCTTTCCTAATAGGGTCTTCGACTACAATGCAGGATCTGCCAGGGTCGGCTGAAGCTGACGAGCAGCCAGAATCAGGGTCCGAACCTTTGGGAGTGCGTTCGGTCAGTTCTGCAAATTTGGAGACTAGTTCAAGTTGCGATCACTTTGAATCCCCATTGAAGGGCGTTGGGGTAATTGGTAGGGCAAGCAGCTAGGACCTGAGACATACTCGAGAGACAATTGTCAAACTTTGCCAAGTTCTTCCACTGGTACCAATACGAGCATCACCACTTAAGACATTGTGCTCATGACTCCAGCTGATGTCCATGAAGGCTATGCCGAAGCTATCACCGAACAACGCGCCCAAGTTCTCAAAGACGCCTACGAACAACACCCGGAGCGCTTCGTGAACAAGATTCCAGAGCCACCCATTCTCAGCACCGAAGTCTGGATTAACCAACCACCTGAAGATGAGATGAAGGACACCTAAACGGCCGGGAGTCTGCGTTTTAGATATTCGACCCGTTCACATCTCGTACAATTTCTGTTGAGACCTTCCGGGATCGGTCGCATTAAGGCCAAGTGCCCGAGGGTGGCTGCTCGCTATGACTTCGTCCTCACCTATGGGGAGGACCAGGGCAAGCTCGTCAACCGGCGTCGAGTCGATCGGGTGGCCGAGCTCATCATCGAACCCAAGCCAGCCAAGTCAACTGATGAGGCTCTCCTTGGTGCCTGTGTGATTGAGACGACCCACAACCACCTCGATGAACACCAGATCTGGGATCTCTATATGACCCTTACCCGAGTCGAGAACGCCTTTCGATCCCTAAAGAAAGAGCGATCTCGGTCTTCGCCTGATATATCACCAGTTGGCGACACGGTGTGTGGCCAATCTGTTCATCTCCGTCCTGGCCTATCATCTACTCGCCGCTATTGAGCTGACCTTGAGAGCCAAAGGTGACACGAAGAGCTGGTCGACCGCGTCGACCGTGAAAGAACAGGTCTCCTCTCACACGAGGAGCACGCTCATGCTCACCAACGACCAAGGAGTGGCGACCCACCTTCGTGTCTCCTCGGTTCCAGAGCCTATTCATCGCCAAATCTACGGCCTTTTGGGCGTCAAGGACACGTTGAGGAGAACCAGAACTACTGCGACCCATTTGTAGTGTCCAAGTGCCCGGGCTCTGGTCCGTCTACCAGGGACAATGTGGATCTAATGCGAAAGTTGGGTTGACACGACGCAAATGTGACATGATCTATGCGATGCAAAGAAATGGGACTTTCTACCGTTCGAAAGTTGCTCTGTCGGCTTGACAAAGAGATAGAGACACCCTCTCTTTACCTTTGCAGTGGTCGAGGCAACCCTTCGACGGCCCACCCATCCAGCCAGTCCTCAAGCTGGAGGGCTTCTAAGGGAGGTGATAGAGCAAACCCTTGAAGCTCATCACAGCCTATTCGAGCGACACTGTCATACGATGTCCATTTTTCAACACCTTCCATGACGATCTGAAGGCCAAGATGGTGGCTCATCTTGGCCATGGAACGCACGATGAAAGATTCTGCCCCGTCACCATCCCCTAGGAATGAACGGTCTATCTTGACCTCGTCAAGTGGAAGTTGCTCAAGATAGGCGAGAGATGAATAGCCAGTTCCGAAGTCGTCAAGACTGATTCGAACGCCGAGTTCGCGCAATTGTGACAGAACCTCCGTGCCCCGGGCTTCGTCTGCCATGATGGCTGACTCGGTGAGCTCCAGCGTCAGTTGGTCAGCGGGTATCCCGGATCTCGCCAAGGCAGAGGTCACTCGGTCCGGCAGCGTCGCATCGGCTAGATCTCTGGCTGAGATGTTCACGGCCATGCGCAGGCTACGCCCGCCGGCTCTCCAGGCGGCGGCTTGGCTCAGTGCGGTGCCAAGCACCCACGACGTCAACTGCCGTATCATGCCGGTAGCCTCGGCCAAAGGGACAAACTGGTCAGGGCTGAGAAGACCTAGGGTGGGGTGTGCCCATCGAACTAGCGCTTCGACACTCAACACCTGATGAGTGTTGAGATCGAGTTTGGGCTGGTAGTAGATAACCAGCTCGTCATTTTGGATCGCCCTTGGTAACTCGAGAAGCAGCCCAGGAACACTTGACTGAGCTCGGTCGACGCTCGTGTCGTAGACCACGACTCCTACCGTCGTTCGTTTAGCCTCATACATGGCGAGATCAGCCCTGTGCAGGAGGGCCTGTGGGTCTGAGCCGTGGTCGGGAAAACAAGCGATCCCTATACTAGCCCCGATCCAGATGGAGCGATTAGCAACTAGTAGAGGTTGCTCCAGTGCCTTGGCGATTCTTGAGGCTGCGGCTCTTGCTCCCGCGATATCAGCCGAGGTGGAGAGCAATGCGACGAACTCGTCGCCTCCAAGTCGGGCGATGACGTCGGCTTCACGCATCACGGACGTGAAGCGCTTTGCCACCTCGCGGAGCAACTCGTCACCGATACTGTGCCCGAGAGTGTCGTTGACATCCTTAAACCGATTGAGGTCGAGCAGGAGAACGGCTAGCGGTTGTGAGGTGCGGGTGGCGACCGTGAGAGCGTGTCCGAGGTAGTCCTCAAATGCGGCGCGATTTGCTAGGCCTGTCAGCCCGTCGTGTGTAGCTTGGTAGTGGTCATGCTCACGAAGCATCGTGTTCTCCGTAATCAAGGAGGCCTCCTGGGCGAGGAAGTTGACCAGATCCCTCTGGCGCCCGCTGGTGGAGCTCACCGGGGATGGTCCTCCTACGACGACCATAGCTGCCAAGCCACTTCGTGTGCATCGTATTGGAATGCACCAACCTGACTGTATTCCGAAGAGTTCGATGATTTCGGCAGGAGGGTGCTCCTCAATCGGGATAGGTACGCAAATTGACTCCGCCGTCCCGCCGAGGGCTGTCGAACACAGCCGCCTACCGATGAGGGAACGACGCACCTTGTCATGCATAGCCGGGGTGACACCCGAGCTCGCAACCTCCGTGATTGAGCCAGTGCCATCGACGGTGAGTGACCAGGTGGTAGACCATCCGAGGGCCTTGGCCGCCACACGAGCGAGTGTTTCTGCGACGCAGAGCGTTGTCCCTGCACGAGAACTCTCCTGGTACAACTCGCGGCTGGTTTCGGCAATGTCAAGACGTGTATGCTGGTCTTCGATCTGTCGGGCTAGCACGACAATGCCGCCCAGTTGAACGCCGAGTGCCATTGCGAGTCGAACCTGCTCAGGTCGGAACTCTTGGGGGGTCTGCGAATCCGCAAAGAGCACCCCAAGCGGGTGCGATGCGTTGCCAATAGGTACGGCCAAAACCGAGGCTAGGTTAAAGTGCCGCGACCACCAGTCGGTTTCATAAGTTGGTTCCACGACTGGCACTCCCGTCTCCAGGACCTTGGAAACGATCGGAGGGGCGTCGTTCGTTTCTGCTGCGGTTCGAAACTCCTCCCATTGCTCAGGAACAGTGACGCCATTGGCGTAGCGTGACATGCGTGGAATGAGACGACCGTCTCTGAGCAGGAAGATGCTCACACGCGTGCAGCCGAGAATGGTAGCGAGTCGCTCGCAGGCCAGGGCCAGCACAGGACCGGTACGCGTCGTAGTGCTCGCCACCTCCGCTAGCTGAAGAAAGAGCTCCGTTTGCATATCGACCTCTGCACGGTGCTCGGTTGTCTGCTCCTCCATGATCATTGCCCGCTCCTGTTTGGTAGTTGAACTCATTGATTGGGTACCAAAGCCATAGATTCCATGCCCAGATAGCGGGTCCACAGCGGACTCGCTATCTGAAGACGTCCATGGATTGCCTATCGGAGTGTTGTCCGCTTGACTGAAGGAAAACGCCTCATCCCCACTCTAGGACTATATGCACTCAGTGTGTGCCAGGTTTCGTGGTACTCATGGGTAAAGGGTGGTGTGCTTTTCGGCAATACGTTCAGGAGGATAGCGAATCAAGCGGGTGTGCCTCCTCATCGAACAGTGCTTCACGATACTGACGCTCGTGCTTCTTCGTGTGGGTATCGTCCCAATAGGTTCGTACTGGACAGAGGCGTGTTCACAATGGTAGGTGGCTCTCGAGGGGTCATCAACTTTGCATGCGGGAGATCGCTCGCGAGCAACGGAGTGGCTCCAAGGCGTGGTTGGGCTAGTGGCAGGGTGAGCGCGTACCATCGTTGGCTTTTGCCTTTGTGCCAGAGTGCGCGTGCTTTGGGTGGCTAGGATGGCAGTGTCTGCGCGGTTGCGCTCCGTACGCAGCTATGTCGGGCTGGGCCGCGTGTAGGTGTTGATGACTGGGATCGTCGAGAGGAGTGATCGAATCTGCTGTCGGAGAATGCGAAAAACTTAGCGAAGGCTATGGCTCTGCAGTGGGGCTTGACCACAAAGAAACTGAGCTTTGAAGTGACAAGCCTCATGATACGATCAGACATACTTCCAGGGTCCATCACGAAGGCAAAGTCAGACGCTGCCTGGGTTGAACTGAGCAATGCGGGTTTACTAGTGGACTATGGCCAAGAGGGTTATGCCAAGATCGATGGAAGTCTCGGCAACGATCTCTATTTCGAGCTTGTCGACACGGTACACTACTCAAAGCTCGCCAATGTGCTTGAAAGTGCGGGCTATCGCGTGTATGCGCTGGATAGTTTTCTCGAGGTTGGGCGCATGCGACTCGCAGCGATGCAGGGCCAGGGGCGTGGCATTATTCGCCAGTATTACTCCAAGAGAGTTCAGGAGAGTGATCAGTTTTGGGAAGCCTTTGTCGACCGATTCGATGCTCGCCTTTTGGAACATCTCATACCTGAGTGGCGTGGCTGGGTGGTAGATGAGGCTCTTGCAAGCTGTTTGAGTGCGTTCGATGCGAGCGTACTGGACTCGTTGGATGTTCTCATCAACGACGACTCTCTCAGTGACGAGTCTCGATTCGCGCTTGCTCAGATTCTGTTCCTGCGGGGAGACGAACCTAGGGCGCGAGTATGTGCTGATGATGCCCGGGGGCTCTTCGCCCCGTTTCTTGACGCATTGATTCAGATTCGAACTGGCCAGTTCGATCTCGGGGCAAAGACGTTTGGTGAAGCGCTGGCTCGCTATGCGAAGGTGACGAGGAGCCGAATTGCCCCCCTTGCTCCTTCCACGCAGTTCTGGTACCCGATGGCACTACTCGCATCCGGCAATGTGAGCGATCTCGAGCGGGCCGCCAGGTACTGCGTCACGAGCTCTCGTTCGAAGAACCCATCGCGGTTCACTTTCTTTGGCAAGTGGGTGCATGCGATTCGTGTGCGACTTGGCCAAGAAGGTTTTGACCCCAATGTGTTCACGCGAGCAAACGCCGTCGGCCTTGACGCCCTCGCCGATCTGTTGTTGGTCAATTGGCTGGCTCCGGAGTTCCAGTCGACCTCATCCGTCGAGTTAACCCTCGATGCCGTTCGTGATCGTGCTGCCTGGTTTTTCGCCCAGTGCGGTTTCACTCGACTGGTAGAACTTGCCGATGTGGCACTGGCTCATGCAACCCAGCAAGATCATCCCTCCCCCTTTTTTGTTGGCTCGCAACTCCCTCACTGGCGGTTGGTCTTGGACTCGCTACGGTCGCTGGACGACGAGATACAAGAGCGTGAGAGCCGATATATCTGGGTGATCGACAGGGCGCAAGACGGTAACCTGCGTGCGATTGAGCCTTTCGCGCAGACGAAGGGAGTTCGGGGTTGGGGCAAGCCCAAAGGTGTAACCTTGGCAAGGCTGGTAGCCGATTCCGATCTGCCAGGTGAAGATGCGCGAGTGTTGCGTTCGATTCACAAGGTCGACGGGGGGCGACGAGGCTATGAACTCGACCTCGGCGCTGCGATGATGAGTCTAATCGGGCATCCACGCGTCGCATTGAGGACCGATCCTGAGCGATTCATCGAGGTTAGTGAGGGTCGCCCTGAGGTCACCGTGAGCCGGAGCGAGGATGGTTTTGAAGTCGGTGTGGGACCGGCACCGTTGGCAGACCTCGTGAATCAAAGCAACGCTTTGTTTTGGGGTCGGTCGACGACAAGCCAGGTGCTGTTGGCCGTCTTCGAGCCGCCAGCGCGTCTCGTGGTGATTCGGCTGACCAAAGCACAGCGTCAGGCGATCCAGTTGATGGGTAAGCGTCTTCAACTGCCTCGTGAGGCTGTCGGTGATATCGACTCCACCCTGGCGGCGTTGAGTGCACACTTTGAGATCCAATCCGACGAGGTGGTCGCAGGACGACTTGTGGATGCCGCGTCCAAACTTCGTTGCGAACTCAGGCCGCGGAATGACGGTGTGACGATGCGACTGGTCTCGGCACCTCTCGGCGCGGATGGGCCTCGATTCGTCCCTGGAGTCGGTAGAGCCAAAGTGGTGACCCGGGTTGGCAGCGAGACGGTGGCGACGACCCGAGATCTCGATTGGGAGACCGATCTCAGCACCAGGATCACAGGTGCCCTTGGAGTTGCCAACACAGAATTGGCGACTGAGATTGAATTCGAAACGGCTGACGAGGCCCTTGACGCGTTGGAGACTCTCAACGCCTTCCTCGACGAAGTCGAGCTCGATTGGCCCAAGGGCAAGGCTATCCAGGTGTTGTCTCCGGGCTTGCGAGCATTGCGTGTCACCGTGGCGAGTCAGCGAGACTGGCTGGCGGTCAAGGGTGGTGTTGAATTCGAGGAAGATAAGGTGATCGCGCTGAAGGAGCTGATCAACGCGGCTGCTCAAGGCTCTAAGTTCGTAACCCTGAAGGAGGGACAATATCTTGCGCTCACGGGAGCCCTGAGGGAACGGATCCTTGAACTTGGTGCAGTCATCGACGACTCAGGTAAGGAGATCAGGGCATCAAAGCTCGCAGTTGGTTCACTTCTCGATCTTAGCGAGGGTACGCAGGCAACCTTTGATGCCAGTTCAATGGCGTTGATCGAACGTCTACAACGAAGTGAACAGCTGGTCCCAATGGTGCCCCCGACGCTGGAGGCAGAGCTACGCCCATACCAGCGTGAAGGATTCGTCTGGGCGATGCGCCTCGCCGAGTCTGGGCTTGGAGCATGTCTTGCAGATGACATGGGGTTAGGTAAGACACTGCAAGCGCTGGCGGTCGCTCTCGCGCGGTCGCGTACGGAAACTGGTCCAATACTCGTGGTTTGTCCCACCTCGGTGGTGGATAACTGGTTCAAGGAGACCGTCAGGTTTGCTCCTACCCTCAACCCGGTGAACTACAGCCGGGCAGACCGTGCTCGCGTGGTTGCCGAGGCGACCGGACGTGATCTGCTGATCGTTTCGTACAACATGCTGCTCCAGGACGAGGAGGTTTTGAGTTCGCGGGTCTGGCGGACACTCATTGCCGATGAAGCACAGGCCATCAAGAATATTGCTGCAAAGCGTACCCAGGCATTGGCGGGACTCCAGGCGGAGTTCAAGATGGCGTTGTCTGGGACCCCAATAGAAAATCACCTCACTGAGCTGTATTCGATTCTGAACTTCCTCAATCCAGGGTTGCTCGGCTCTCCGGCACAGTTCGGGCGGCGGTTTGTGACGCCGGTGGAGCGCGATAGGGATCAGTCAGCGCGCAGGCGCTTACACAGGATCGTGTCCCCGTTTGTTCTTCGACGACTCAAGACTGACGTTCTTGGTGATTTGCCCTCACGAACGGAACTAACACTGGTGGTAGAGCCGCGTGAAGACGAGAGGTATTTCTACGAGGCATTGCGGCAACGCGCGCTCGAGGCGGCTGAGCTCGCCGTAGCCCAGGATGAAGCGCAGGCGAGTTTCCATATCCTGGCAGAATTGACGCGACTGCGTCGAGGGGCGTGCGACCCTCGATTGATTGAACCGCGATTTGACGCTCCTGGCTCCAAGATTGAGGCACTCCTCGACCTGGCGAACGAGATCCAGGAAAACGGACATCAGGCACTCGTCTTCTCCCAATTTGTTGATTTTTTGACGTTGGTTCGCCAAGCATTTGATGCTGCCCAAATCAGTTATCGGTATCTCGACGGTTCAACACCTGCATCGCGGCGTACCCTGGAGGTGGAGGAGTTCCAGGCTGGTGCCTCGAACTTCTTTCTGATGAGCATCAAGGCCGGAGGTGTTGGGTTGAACCTGACTGCTGCGGACTACGTGATCATCACTGATCCATGGTGGAACCCTGCCGTTGAGGAGCAGGCTATGGGGAGGGCGCATCGGATCGGGCAAAGCCGTCCGGTGACCTCGTATCGACTGATTGCGAAGGACACGATCGAAGAGACCATCACCGATCTCCATGCTTCCAAGCTTGCCTTGGCGGAGGGCGTGTTAGGCGATGACGGGTCGATGGGTTCGCCTCCTTCCGCGCGTGAACTCCTTGAACTGATGCGCCAACAGTAGTTCTTCCATGTTGGCTCCTGCAGCTCGGCGGGTTGAACGGCGTACGTCGACTACTGAGTCTCGCTGTAGGGTGTTGGCACCTTTCGAAAGATCGCATAAATCACTACGTCGTATCCGGCTTTTAGTCCACCGGCGATCACGAACGGATAGGCAAAGAGGGCGACATTGGAGAGGAAAAGCCCGGCGATCAAGGGAGAGGCACCGGTTCCCAGGCCTCGGGCGGCATTGGTCGTGGTTGCTAGGTAGCCTCGATCCTGGGCATCGACGATCGCCATCGTGTAAGCCTGCCGTGTTGGCACATCCATCTGTGAGAGCATGTGCCTGGCGAGAAGTGCAACCGCTGCCAGCAACCCCGTGGGAGCAAACGGCACGAGGATGAGCAGGACATTCGAAGGCAGATGGGTAAACACCATGGTGTTGAGCAGTCCGAAACGCTTCGAGATCGAGGCGGCGACTAACGATGATAGCGCCGAGAATAGGTTCGTGCCGAAGAAGAGAAGCCCAAGTTGTTCGAGGTCGAATCCGAACTTGACTCTGAACCAGTAGACCAAGAGCCCCTGGACGATGAGACCTGAGCCGAAGGCATCGACGCTAAAGAGCGCGGTGAGCGTAGTCACCACCTTGCGGACCTCGCCTCGTGGCCGATAGCGCTCTGCATCGCCTCCCTCCATGGAGGTCGCCCTTGTCTGTTCAACCGACCGGGGAATCACGGCGTAGAGGACTAGCTGGACCAGCGCGATACCTGAGTAGGCAAGTACGATGATGCGGAACAACTCTGCCGAGATTTCGACATTGCGCCCAAGACCGAAGCCGAGAAGTGCGGCGATCAAAGCACCGGCGGCGGTGGATACATAGCCAACAAGCGTGAACCAGGCATACGTCTTCGTTCGGGCGTGCCCTTTGGCGAGCTTCGAGAGCATCGCTTGTTCGATGCCGAGAAACAAGCCGATCTCTTTGCCGGTCGGGGAGATGCTGCCAAAGATGATGATGGCGCCGAGAACCAGGGGCTCCCTGGTGACGAGGAGAAAGGGGGAGGCGACAAGCCAGAGCAGCGAGCTCAACATCAGGAGTCGCCTTCGCCCGAAGTGATCAACGTGACGACCGATCCAAAGCGAGATTAACGATGAACCAAGGAGGGCAGTAGTAAAAAGTGCTCCGATCTCCAAGGCGGAGACGTGTTGTTCATGCCAGTACAGCGGCAAGATAATTGCGATTACCCCAAAGGCAACCTCACGCAACGCTCTGGCGATCAGAAGATACCACACAGCATGATCGTTCAAACTCGGCTCACTCTCACGTTGACTCAACCAGTACCGCTTGTTCAACCACTGCTAGACCACCAGTGAAGAACAGCCCAGTCTACATGCTCGTGGGTTGAAAGGCTTGGATCATTGGACGTGGCGAACCAGGAGCCCTGGCTGCGTGGCTGAGTGACGAGTTCTTCATGAATAGGCCAAAGAATAGGCCAAAGCGAGTCGGATTCGCAGCGCTCAGAGCGTAAAGCTTGAGTAGCTCTCATGGCATGCCAGATCGGAATTGAGCGAGTATTCTATCGACACACCGCGGTCGAAGGATAGCGTAGGCGGCGGGCATACGACCGTACTTACCGGTGTTCGTGAGCCGACGACCATCGACTCCTAGACGCCAGATGAGAAAAAATTTTGAGGATTTCTCACACGGTGCAACCAAGTGTGTTACTCTAATATTCGTTAGTGCGCATGCACTAACACAGACCCTGGCTTGGGGAGCCCGGGTCGCGGTGTGCCGCAGGGGGGATCAATGACAGATCAGCCGTCACAGACCTTAGATTGTACCGGACTCCAATGTCCACTGCCCGTTATCAAGACTTCCCAAGCCATGAAGTCTCTTGAGATAGGGAGCGTGCTGGAGCTTCTGGCAACCGATCCTGGCGTAGAGCCCGACATGAATGCGTGGTCCGCGAGGACGGGTAACGAGCTCTTAGGCATCACGAAAGACGGAGACGTTTTTCATGTGTTGCTCAGACGTACCCGCTGATAGCGCATTTGTGCTCAGTCAGAGCGGTGGTCGACGTGGAGTGGGCATTGTAAGCCCTTTAAACAGACAAGGAACATGCAATGTGGAGTGGTGAACTCGAAGGCAAGGTTCTCTATGTGCAAACTCATGGAGAGAGCGACCCGGGACGTTGTGCGACCCCATTTTTTCTCGCCGCTTCGGCGGCGGCTATGGAGGTCGAAGTGGGAATTTATTTTACAATGTACGGACCACAGCTCTTGAAGAAGTCCGTGGTCGACAAGATTGGTCCGAAAGGTGATCGCGGCCAGCGGCTCTCCTACTTCATAAAACAGGCTACCGATTTGGGAGTACGGCTTTGGGTATGCCAACCTTCACTTGACCTAAACGACCTCACGATCGAGGAGTTGGTTGATGGCGTAGAGATGATCGGTGGTGCGGCCTTTAATGATCTTGCGATGAACGCTGACGCGGTGGTTTCGTTCTGATGCCCGCCGCTACCAAGGATCCTTATCTCAAACGTGATCATGTTGCCGGGCACAGCGACGTTGATCGGGCGACGAAGGAGCGACTGATCTCGCAGGTGATGGCTGATTCGCGTTTTGGTGACTACCTTTACGGGTGTTATGAGTGTGGGATTTGCGTGGCTGCCTGCCCCTCTGCTCGATTCTATGATTTCTCACCGCGCAGAATTGCTCAAGCGGCAGCCCGTAGAGATGTCGATTTGATGTTTCAGCAGATGCAGGAGGACATTTGGGAGTGTTCGCAATGCTTCTCATGTCTGCGTTGCCCAAGAGGAAATAATCCAGGAGGAGTGATCACGATTATGCGAGAGGTAGCGGTAAAGGAGGGGTTGCATTCAGCCAAGGACGCTCTCGCAGGATATTCTCGTATCATCTACAAAATCATGTCTACTGGAACACAAGTGTCGCCGGACATGCTACAGCCTGATGCCTTCCCTGACTGGGGACCCGAGGTCAAGGACGTCTCAGAAAATCTTGATCTATGGCGAAGAATGCTGCCTCCGGAGACGATGCACACCACGACAACCGGCTGGCAAGTTGCAGATAGGACCCTGGTGGAGCTGTACGTCATTTGGCTCGAGACAGGAGCACTCGATATGATCGCGCAGGTAGATCAAGGAATCCACATGATTTTGGAGGAGATAATGGAGGAGAAGTTGGAAGAGGAGGGGATCGAGATATGACCGATAGCGCAGTAGCCGTAATTCTCGGCAAGAAGGAGAAGTTTGAACGGACGCCTGATCGTCGGCAAGAGGACTTTCATGACCGTCTCTTCGAGTTAGAGGCCGATGGTGAACTGGTTGTTCAGAGGGTGACTGGGGATTTTGTCGAAGTTCCGACAAAATACGGGATCATAAAGAAGATTCAGAAGTCGAATTTATGGCACCATAAGTCTTGCGGCCAATGCGGTCATATTCCCGGATATTCAACGTCGATATTTTGGATCATGCGTAAGCTGGGGTACGAATATGTAGATCCAGAAGATCAGACATCGTGCACTGCTTGGAATTACTATGCATCCGCAACTTCTAACCAAGCTGCTCAAGCCGCTGTGGCGGTGAGAAATTTCGCCGCGGCCTTTGAGACGGGCAACTTTCCACTGATTCACTGCGGTACGTCGTACGGTCACTACAAGGAGGTGAGGGCTGAGCTACTTCACGATGCTGCCTTGCGACAGCAGGTTACCAAGGTGCTGGGCCGACTTGGGAAGCGCCTGGTGCTACCGGAGGAGATCGTGCATTACTCGGAGTGGCTCTACGCTGTGCGAGACGAGATTCGTGCAAGGGCAGTCCGTGATGTGTCAGGTATCGCGGTTACCGTTCATCCAGCCTGTCACTATTACAAGCTGGTTGAGGGCGATGCAATCTTCGATCCCGATGTCTATCACGGGCAACGAACGGCAGCGGTGAGCGGTTTGGTGATGGCGCTTGGAGCCGACCTGAGGAATTACTCGACGTTCTTCGATTGCTGCGGATTCGGCTTCCGACATATTCTTGTTCAGCGCGACTTCACTCGTTCGTTTTCGACACTGCGTAAGATTGAAGTGATGAAGGAGGAGGCTGACCCGGACGTTGTTCTGACCCACGATACGGGTTGTGTTACCGCCCTTGACAAGAGCCAATTCGCAGCGCAGGCGCACGAGCGTAACGTTGGGGTTCCTGTCATGAGTGAGGCTCAGTTCGCGGCGTTGGCGATGGGCGCACACCCTTTCAAGGTCGCCCAACTTCACTGGCATTCCACCAATTATCGCCCGTTGCTCGAGAAGATGGGGATCGACTGGCGGGCAGCGTGGGCAGAGTTCCAAGAGGAGGCTGGACGGTTAAAGAGTGGGGAACAGGAGTTTCTCACCTGGGCAGATGTTGACGCTTAGGGATTGGGGATTGCGTGATGCAGGAGAGAGTAGTCGTCGTTGGCGGTGGGCCAGCCGGAATTTCAGCGGCTATTGCTGCAGCAGAGTTGGGGGCACCAGTCACGGTAGTTGAGAAGAATGCCTATCTGGGTGGTCGTCCTATCGAGGAGAACTATGCATCGTTAACGCCGTATCTGGAGAGCGCCGAGGAGGTGATGGGGAGGCTGATTGATAGGCTGACAGCTTTTGATAATGTCGACATACTCACCAGTTCGCAGGTCATCGGGAAGTCGGGCGATTCTCGGCCATTTGAGTTGGATGTCCTCACTGGATCCACTGCAACGAAGCTCAAAGCGGGGTCGATTATCATCGCTACGGGTTTCACGCATTTCGATCCAGGTCGCGAAACTCAGCTGTATGGATACTACGAATTTGAAGATGTCGTTGCCCTGCAGGATCTGGAGGCGATGCTGAAGGAGGGCAAGGTCGTTCGGCCCTCGAACGGGGAGACGCCCCAGCGTGTCTGCTTCGTGCAGTGCGTTGGGTCCCGGGATCGCCAGATCGGCAACGAGTACTGCTCCAAGGTCTGTTGTGGGGTCGCCTCCAAGGAGGCGATCGAAGTCAAGCTCGCTATCCCGAATGCTGAAGTGTTTATCTTCTATATTGACATGCGCATGTATGGCTACTGGGAGAGTCAGCTCTATTGGCCGGCTCAGGAACAACACCATGTTCAATACGTCAAAGGCATTATCACCGAGGTACTTCCGAAGGCTGGCAAGTTGCTAGTGCGAGGAGAAGACACGACCATGGGTCGACCAATGGAGGTATTGATGGATATGGTAGTTCTCTCGGTAGGGATGGAGGCCTCACCTGGTACGCGCAAGATGGCCGTTCTCCTCGGTGTCGAGCAAAACAAGTACGGATTTATCGAGGCGGCTCATTCGCCGTTAGATACCGTCTCCACCTCCGTGAACGGCGTCTATGCCGTTGGTGCCGCACTCGGCCCTAGCGACCTGGAGGACTGTGCTTCCACCGGAGGTTTGGCCGCAGCCAAGGCAGTTCGCGATCTTCACGCGTTGGTCTAGGCCGTCGCCGGGGTGATGATGGGAGTTCAGATCGTCGATATCGAGGCGGCACGAGAGTTTTCTGCGATGATCGCAAAGCAGGTGTCTATCGAGGGTCAGTTGATGTTGGAGCGGAGGTTGGCCGAGCGGCGGACCCGCATCCTTGGTCTTGTGGCACGCTTGAGTCTCGCCCCGGCAGCTCTGAGCGAGTTGTTGGGTTCATTCTTCGGAGTCCGGCGGCATTGCCAGGCTATCTTGGCAGAGGCTGATCGCGACGTTCTCGTCGACGGGATTCAGATTGCCTTTTCTGGCGCTGAACCCCCCAGCGTGTTCGAGAGAATATCAGAGTGCGGATTTCATGATCAAGGGCTGTTGCGTGACCTCGCGTCGGAGGTCCTTCACTGTGCCGACCCTGAGCTGCATCCACTGTGGCGAAGATGGGTGCTCGATCCCGAGCAGGAGACGGGTGCACTGGCACTCATCGTGGAGGATCCGACTCAGCTCTATGGGATCGACGACGACGACACGTACGGGCGCGTCCGCTTTGCCACCGAATTCCTCCGCCAGACGCTTGGTGCGGCAAATACCTTTCCAGAACCGGAGGCGAGCCCGTTCGCGTTTGACGTGTTTCTCTCGGGTGTGTATGGAGTTTATTCTGCGACGGTAATCAAGATGCGTATGACCAAGGAGTTCAATAGCTTGCTTCCTGACTTGGAGGAATTTATGGCGCGCATTCTTGGAGTGAAGGGGGAGAAGTATGCCAGTCGGGGGTAACAAGCAGGCTCCGGTGATAACGGAGTTGGAAGAGGCGATCGTGGTTTCGCCCCTCTCGGGGCGGGAGTGGGACGTCTCTGGTGCTACCTCGAGAATGCTCGAGTCGAGGGTGCTCACCGATTACGGTTCAGCGGGCTTTGCGAGGATTGCTGCGCTTGAGGGTGGTGAGTCTCTCGAATACTGTTACGGGTGCGGTAAGTGTGTTCCGGTCTGTCCGGTTGACCTCGTGTCCGAGTATGGACCGAGAAAGATCCATCGTCGGGTTCAGACTGGGCTTGATCTCTTCCGATCAGACGAACTGTGGATGTGCACAACATGTGGCAACTGCCTTCGGGTGTGCCCCAAGCAGGTCAACATGATCGAGGTCATGCCTGCGGTGCGCGAAGTCGCCATGGCTGATGGGACAATTCCTGAAGAGTTACAGCAGGTCATGGAGAAGACCTTCCGTTATGGCAATGCCCTGGGAGAGAATCCACGACGGCGACATGCCTGGACCAAAGGAGCCGATGTCGAGGTGCGGGTACTCGCCAACGACCCACGCCCGGTCGATGTGCTTTTCTATGTAGAGGATTACTGGAGCTATCATCCGCGAGGACAGCAGGCGGCTCAGGCCTTTGCCCGAATTCTCACCAGCCTCGACGTGGATTTCGCGATCCTGGGTTCGGAGGAGAAGACACTGGGAGATTCGCAGCGTCTGGCGGGGGAGAAGGGGCTTTTCGAGTCGTTGATGGAGCAGGTTGTCGAGGTGTTGTCGAAGTATCAGTTCAACCGGATCGTCACGCCAGATCCGCATGGCTTTAATGCCTTACGAAAGATTTACCCCAAGTACGGACACGACTATGAAGCGATGCACTATTCGCAGCTACTGGCCTCGATGATCGATCGTATTGAGTTCCAAGGGACACTCGATGCGAAGGTGACATTCCATGACCCCTGCTATCTCGGCCGTCATAACGGCGAGTATGAGGCACCGCGAAAATTGCTCGAGGCGATTCCAGGCGTTGAGCTTCTGGAGATGGGGCGATGTCGCGAGAACTCGTATTGCTGCGGAGGCGGCGGTGGGGGTATGTGGCTCGATGGGTTCAATGCGAATCATGCGTCGGAGCGTCTCTCGGAGCGGCGAGTCCGAGAGGCTGCGGAAACTGGTGCCGATATTCTTGCAGTTGCCTGCCCATACGAGGTGTCGCGGTTCGAGGATGCGGCGAAGTCCACTGGCAACGAGCACTTGCGAGTGATGGATATAGCCGAGATGTTGGATATCGCAATGCGTGCACAGGACTGGAGGATTTGAGATGCACATTGTTGTGGCCATGCGCCAGCTGGCGGATCTGGTTGAAGAGTTGGAGGTCAATGGAGATGGCACCGATATCGACCGCGACTTTGTGAAGTTCGTGTCGAACGAGTGGGATGAGGCGGCGCTAGAGGAGGCCCTGACGATAAAGGACGAGAGTGCCGCCAGCGTCACGGTCGTTGCCCTTGACGAGCCTGATGTCGATCAGACGCTGTATGCAGCGCTTGCCAAGGGAGCCGATCGGGCGGTGAAGCTTACCGGGCACGACCCCTCGGCTTGGGTTCGAACTCGCGAACGAGCCCAACGAATTGCCTCCTTTCTCGCGCACGAGGAGTTTGATCTCGTTCTCACCGGTGTCCAGGCGGCTGATGACCTCGACGGCCAGCTCGCGGGCATCTTGGGGTCGACACTCGATATCCCCCACGCTGCGGTGGTGGTTGGGGTGGAGCTCACCGGCTCTTCATTGCGGGTTGCGCAGGAGTTAGGAGGTGGCCTGGTTGGTGTCAGCGAACTGGAGCTTCCTGCGGTGCTCGGAGTCCAGGCTGCAAGACAGGCTCCTCGCTATGCCTCGATCACGAGGATTCGTCAGGCGATGCAGACGCAGAAGATCGAAGAGCAAGAGGTGTCATTGGAGGTAACGACCCCCCAGGTAACGGTACGAAGGCTTTATCCACCAGAGAAGCAAGGAGGCGCCACCATGCTCACGGGATCTGCCAAGGATGTGGCGACGGAGATCGTCAACATTTTGCGGTCAAAAGGTCTTGTATAGGTCTGATATGAGGGAGATAAGGAGTGTTCGATGGCGATAGCAGTGTTGGTGGTAGGAGAGCGTGTCGCTGGGGAGAGTCCGGATGTCACCTTCGAGTTGTTGGGGAGGGGTCGCGAACTCGCTGATGCGCTGTCGGGAGAGCTAGCAGTCGTGGTCGTGAATGACCTCGATGAGGGGGCTCAATTTGGTATCGCGGATGTTTTGTATGTCGTCGACGGCATGGATTCCGCCAGCTATAGCGCGCCACAGTGGGAGGCAGCGATAGGCGCGGTGATCCAGCGTGTCTCCCCGCAAGTGGTCCTGGTGAGCACGGGAACAGTGGGTATTGACCTCGCTGGTGCGTTGGCAACGAAGTTCAATGCCCCGCTCGCGTCCTATGTGATTGACGTGACGGCACAAGGCGACAAGCTCGTGGTGACTTCACAGCTCTACGGAGGCAAACTGCTCTCCGAGGGTGAGATTGACGCCTTCCCTGCATTTGTCTCGGTACTCCCCGGTTCTCTTCCTGTTGAGAAGGGAAGGGCGCAAGGCAGCCCGAGGGTTGAGCACATCGACGCCGGCGACCAGTTGCGACTCTCCAAGGGAAGAGGCACGGAGCTTCGCGAGCCCGACACCAGCGGTGTGGACATTACATCGGCGGCGCTGCTTGTCTCGGTAGGACGCGGTATTGGTTCGAAGGAGAATTTGGAGCTTGTGGCCGAGCTTGCTGAAGCGATGAAGGCTCCACTTTCGGCCTCACGTCCGGTGATCGACCAAGGTTGGTTGCCCAAGCCACACCAAGTAGGCAAGTCGGGGAAGAAGGTCAAGCCAACGGTGTACTTGGCCTTTGGTATTTCTGGCGCTCCTGAGCATCTTGAGGGGATGCGCAGCGCCGAAACGATCATTGCGTGCAACACGGATCCTAGCGCACCGATCTTCGAGGTCGCACACTATGGAACTACGCTGGATCTTTTTGATCTGGTGCCTGAGTTGACGGACATCGTCGGGGGCTGAGTGCATTGCTCGCCATCATAGAGACGAGGAAGATCTTTGCCGGGGAGACTGAGGTCGCAAAGATTGTGTTCTATGTCCTGGCCCTGATCGTTTTGGTGATTTTCTTTGTAGGGGTCATCAGGCGGCTCGTGGTCTATAACCGTGGCAGGCGAGCACCGAACTTTGCCTGGCTGAGACGACGCGATCCTCGCGATGTCCCAGAGGTTTCAGAACGACCGACGGTACCGAGTTCGCTGGTGACGATCGCGACGAATCAGACAATCATCAAGACAAAACACAAGGTTGGAGTGAGCCACTGGCTTCTCTTCTGGGGCTTCATTGGACTATTTCTCGCTACGTCGATTCTCAGTCTGGACTATGACGTGCTGGGTAACGCGTCGCGGATTATCACCGGACATACGTATAGCTTCTTTCAGGGCCCCTTCTACCTTGCCTATAACGCGGTCTTCGATTTTGCCGGCCTTCTGGCGTTGGTCGGAACGGTACTGCTCGCGTCTCGTCGTTGGTTCTCCAAGGAGCCCCAACTCGACTACACCCGGGCGCAAAAGCCTGAGAGTGGCTACTCGAGAGCGAGGATCGTGATCGGCGATCATGTCTTTGTGTCCGGCCTGCTGCTGATTCTTGTCACTGGACTGTTGATCCAAGGATTGCGGATCGATGGTGAGCACTTCCCTTCGTTTGAGCAGTGGACCTGGCTCGGTTACCTAATCGGTAAGGGGTTTGCGGGGCTAGGGGTTGGGGCTGCCGCTGCGCGGGCAGTGCACGCATGGCTGTGGTGGGTACATGTCGGCCTCGCATTGGCGTTTGTCGCCTACATTCCTTGGTCGAAGGCTTGGCATATGCTGGCGTCGCCCGCCAACCTTGCCGTGAGGGATTTTTCCAATGTTCGGCGGCTGCCTCAGCCGCCAGCGGACAACGCTGGTTACCGCTCAGTTGATGACCTCACCCCCAAGGAGCTTCTTGGGCTCGATTCGTGTACGAAGTGTGGACGGTGCCACGTTGTGTGCCCAGCGAGGACGGGTGGTGCTCCACTGTCACCTCGGGATCTGATACTCGATCTGCGTCAGCTGGCAGATCATAAACATGGCATTCCACTCCTGTTTGATACCGAGACCAGACCGTCGCCCACCGGTCCAATGAACGAAGATGGTTGCCTGGCTGGAGAGGTTGTTGTTGGCGAAACACTCTGGTCGTGCACGACCTGTATGGCCTGCGTGGAGATCTGTCCCGTCGGCATCGAACATGTGCCGTTGATCGTTCAGTTGCGTCGCACTTTGGTTGATCAAGGAGCGATGGATCCGACCTTGCAGTCTGCGCTCCAGAATATTGCAACTCAAGGTAACTCCTTTGGTAAGAGTTCGCGGATGCGGGCTCGCTGGACAAAAGGCCTCGACTTCCCTATAGTGGATGCGCGAACCCAGCACGTGGAGTACCTCTGGTTCCTTGGAGATTTCGCCTCTTTCGACGAGCGACTGATGGATATATCGCGTACACTTGCCACAGTGTTGCATGCGAACGGTATCTCCTTTGGCATCCTCTTCGAAGAGGAGAGGAACGCGGGCAATGATGTTCGCCGTGTTGGAGAAGAGGGTCTCTTTGAGATGTTGGTCGAACAGAACATGAACGCCTTTGCAAAAGCGTCATTCGATAAGATCTTTACAACAGATCCTCATAGCTTTAATACGTTGCGCAACGAATATCCGGCCTTCGGTCTTGATAGGCCCGTTTTACATTATTCGGAGCTTCTTGCCAAACTGCTGTTCACGGGTAAGGTTGCTCCGGGGAATTTGATGCGCAAGGTAACGTATCACGACCCATGCTACCTGGGTAGGTACAATCGGATTTTTGAGGCACCTCGGGCCGTGATTAGCGCGCTTGGATGTGATCTCGTCGAAATGCCGCGGCACGGCGTGAACTCCTTCTGTTGTGGCGCGGGAGGCGGCCGAATCTGGATGGACGATTCGGTCCTCGATGAGCGTCCTTCGGTGAACCGCATCAAGGAGGCATCAACCTTGGATGTCGACTACTTTGTCGTAGCGTGTCCGAAGGATTATGCAATGTTCTCGGATGCGGTTAAGACCGTTGGTATCGAAGACAAGCTCAAGGTTGTCGACATCGTCGAGTTGTTCGCCGAAGCGACTCTGTCGAGTGCATTGGTGGACGTCTGATGCGGTGCCCTGCGTGTGAGGCCCAAGGCTTCGGCTACGAGGGAATGCATAAGCACCTCGCCACGGAGCATCCGGATCTGGTCGAGATCTCCTCGGCGGGTAGGTCGTCCTACAGTGTCAAGTGTCCACTATGTGACGATGTCTATCGTCAGGCGATAAAACGCGGTCATCCGGACGCGAGCTTCATCCAGGAGTTCGAAGACGAGATCAGACTGGTGGGAACGGATATTCTGGTGCAACATCTCATCGGGGAGCACCCGAACGAGGTCGGCTATGACGGGGGAGGGGACGTTCGTGAGTAGGGAAAACGGTTGTGATCTCCCAGAAGATCTGTATTATCTCGTTGAGAAGCATGTCTGGGCACGTTTGGATGGCGATGAGGTAGTCGTTGGGCTGACCGATGTCGCTCAAAACATGGCGAAGACGATCATCTCGGTATCGCTCAAGGCCGCGGGTAAATCCATCAAGCGAGGCCGAAGTCTTGCTACGGTTGAGAGCGGAAAGTGGGTCGGACCCGTTCCTTGTCCGGTAGAGGGTGAGGTGATCTCGGTGAATGAACACCTTGTCGCTCAGCCTGGGCTGCTCAATTCAGATCCGTATGGAGAAGGCTGGGTTGCAAGAGTGCGGCCCAATGACTGGGCCAGTGACGCAGCCGAGCTCGTTACTGGCGTCGATGGCGTTCAGGCCTATCGAGCGTTCCTCGACGCAGAAGGTATCGTTTGTAGCGAGTAATTATGGAAACTTGGGCCGGGTGTGCGCTTCCTACCGATCGAGAGTATGACGTGACAGCTGATGTCTGGGTAAAGCTCGAGGGTCGTTTGGCTCGAGTTGGCATGACGGATGTTGCTCAAACGCGGATGGGCAGACTGGTGCAGTTGAGTTGGAAGGCACCTGGTCGCACGGTGGAGCGAGGAAGACCATTGTCAGTTCTAGAAAGTGCAAAGTGGGTTGGCCCAATGATCTCGCCGTTGACTGGAGTGATTCGGGAGAATAATCGAATCGCTTTTGATGCGGATGTAGCCGTGGCAAATAGAGATCCATATGAGCGCGGCTGGCTGTATCTTATCGAGCCTTCGAAAGAGTCGGAGCTTTCCGAGCTGATCGGTGGTGAAGCGGCGGTGCAGTATTATCGTGAGCTCATCGACCGCGAAGGAATTCAGTGCTTTCGATGCGCTGAATAGTGAGAGAGGGAGGGAGATTATGTCTAGTGACGATGCAAAGAAAATGGCGATGATTTGCTGGAGTAATGACTTAGATCGAGTTTGGCCCGTTTTGATTTTGGCGACGACAGCTGCTGCATCGGGCCTCGAGGTGGATGTCTTCTTTACCTTCTGGGGACTCCGTGTAATTCAGAAGAATAACATCAGAATAACTGGTGATAACTGGATGCAAAAAGCCGAGTCATTGGTCGACCCTGGGGGCACTGATCGCTTGAAGCTAGGCAAGATTAATTTCGCGGGTATGGGAACCAAGATGATCAGAACGCTTGCCACAGACCACAAGGTAGCGTCACCAACGGAGCTGTTAGAAATGGCAGTGGACCTAGAGGTGCGTTTACACCCATGCCAGATGACCATGGATCTCTACGGTTTGACCAAGGATGATTTTATCGACGGCATCCAGCCACCCATTGGTGCGGCGAGTTTCATCAATATGGCGGTCGAGGCCGATATCAGCATGTTGATATGAGCATCGAGCCTAACCTTCAGTGTTAGTCTTTGTTCGAGCTGGGGATCGCGTGGGCCTGGCCAGTGTGCGACGCGCGGTGGCCGTTGGCGTTGTGTCGCTGGTGGACGCACCCGAGGCAGCCGAAGTGATCGTGGTGGAGATATCACAGGAGTCTGACCTCGAGGAACTGAGGAAGCTGCGAGGGAGTAGCACACAGGCGGTAATTGTTGCGCACACCATGCGCCAAGACCAGGCGCTTTGGCAGGCTGCCGAGCGGTCTGGCGCCGATAAAGTTGTCAGTTCTGGGGGCCTGTCCGTATTGCTACGTCAGCTTGACGGGAGGATGCGATCCTCCGAGAGGCGTGAGCGGTTGATTCCGTTGTGTTGGACCGCCGAGGTTGCGGGACGTCTGGGTATCATTGCGAGCGTGCAGCATGACTTAGGTGAGTTGATGCTCGTGAAGGAGCAGGGAAAGCCGGTTTGCCTCGTTGGGCCTTGTCCGCACGCGGGAGAGTCACTTGGCAGGGCCTTGGTCGAGGATGGGGTGATTACCTGCCCCGCTCACGGGAGCCAGTTTCTTGTCGCCGGAGGCGAGCGGGTCAGGGGACCGGCGGATTGCGGATTAATGGAGTTGCGGGTGGTGGAGGACGGCGGCCGCTACTGGGCCGTCAGTCCACCATTGTCATGATCCATGGAGTAGTTGAGCTATTCATCGACAACGCTCATGAGGCCTCTTTGGCGGTGGTTGGATCTTGGTCGGGGGAGAGAAGCCGCCGCTTTTGATCGAGTTCATCGTGCATGACCTCTCTGAGGGTAGCGATGGCGGTAAGAATCTGCTGGTGGGAGAGCGAGTAGGTTACGGATGTTCCTTCGCGAGTCGCCTTCACCAGACCGCGATCCCGTAGGATAGCGAGGTGCTGGGAAACGTTCGCCTGGGGAGATCCGATCTCCTCGACGAGATCCGAGACGGTGCGCGGCCTCTCGCCCAACAAAGTTAGGATCAAGAGGCGCTTGGGCTCGTTGAGTGCCTTGCACATGACCGTTACAAGGAGTTCGTACTCTTTCTTTAGCTCTTCCACGTTGTCCATCGCGTCCAGGCTAGTGGTTGTCTGATCTGGGCGAAGCCTAGCCATTGTTCTTCGAGTTGGCAGGGTGGAGGGAGCGATTGTCGTGTCGGAGAGGTTGGCTGAAGCGAGGTGGATCACGCCTTGCGTGCTGCAGCAATTGTTTCGATGGGTGCGAACATATCGCTAGCGGAGACACCTGGGGCCTCTTCGACCACAGATGCAAACAGTTTGTCCCAGTCGGCACGAAGCTTGGCGTTGAGCTGTCGTCCAAGGAGCGAGTCCGCCAAGCGAGTTGGTGCGTCAAGGGGGTAGATCGTGAAGTCACCCTCGAGTGTCGCGTCGACGATCTGGTCGTCAGCCAAGAAGAGGACCCAGCGAATCAGGCCCCCAGGGGATTTAAATGTAGCATGATGCATGACGACGCCTTCTTGGATTTTCAACCCTGCAACGCGGCGCCCCCCTCCGTCGAGGGTCCACTGATCGCTCGAGAGGACTTCTTCGGCCTTCGCCATCCTGGTCATCTCAGCGGCGCTCAGTTCGTCGGAATAGGTATCACGTTGAAGTAGGGATTGTACGTGGGTGAGATAGGAATCAATAACGAAATCCTGCGGAGGAGCCGATCCCAATTCTCGTGTAATTGACGTGACATATTCCTTCAAGTTGTGAAAGAGCTTGTCCCTCATCTTGTTGCTGTCGACTTTGAGAACTGAAGCCATTATATTGAGGTCGATATCGAAGATGAAGCTTGACACCAAGAGCTCTGCTTCACCAATACGGGCGGCGCCACAACCGCCAATCTTTCTGCCCGCTACCTGGATATCGTTGATTGGGCGCATCTCAGCTGATATACCAATATCTCGATACGTAGCGACGATTGGATCAATAAAAATTGCATAACGCGACTCGATGGATCGTGGCAGTGAATTTGGCGAGAATATCCATTGTAAGAAGATTTGGTTCCCATCCAAGTAAACTGCACCTCCGCCAACCTGGCGTCGTATCAGTGGGAGTCCAAGTTGTGCGAGGTGCTCCAAGTCTAACTCGTGCTCGGCATCCTGGTGATAGCCGATACTGATGTACGGCTTCGTTGGACGAACCAGACAAATAGTGTCTGGAGCATCTTTTGTAAAGGACTCGGCAACGGCGTGATAAATTGCCTGTGACTGCAGTGGGGATAGATCGAAGGCACGAATGATTCGAATGGGTGGAGATGACTTCATGTGCTAATCGTATCATCGTTGACCGGAGCGCGACTTGGGATGCGAGCATGAGTTGCACGATGTAGCTCGGAGCTGAGTCGCTGCGGTGGTGTACTTGTCAAGGTCGGTACTGATAGGTGAGCCCTGCCACCAGATGCGAGATTCGGTGGGGCAGGGTGCGGAACGGATCGCAGGAAAAGTGAGAGCCATGCATGTATTTCCACATCGTCACGAATTGGATGGCGACGTGGCGGTGGACTCCAGGTCGAGGTCGGCGACAACCGGCCGGTGCCTTATGTAGGAAGCTACGCGGACAGTAGCGCACGACCTACTGAGTTGCCTTGATGCCAGTGTTGTCGACTCGTTGGTTTCGAGACAGGCGCGAGGCCAAATGGCCGACATGACCTTTGCCATGCCGTGGCTGTTGGCGAACCGCGTGACGCTTAGAGAGGACCCAGTCGCGCGGGTAGGCCGTCTTGTAACATGACGCCATGGTCGCCCGGAACTCCGAGTCGGTATCAGGCTCAGTTAATCCGCTTGACGAGGTGGCCGAGGCCCGGTCATCGCGAGCGTTGAGAAGTTCTCATGTGCTTGATCCAACCAGCTATCGGAGCCGAGAGGTGGAACACTTTGGTACCGTAGGTTCAGGATGTGGTGGTGCACCTGGAGGCGGGTAGTGCCGATTGCGCCCAGGGAGGGTGTCGGTGGCTCCTACCCCGACGCGCTTGAGTGTGGCCAGATCGCCATGTCGTGAACAATTCTCGGATAGGTGTCCAACCTTAACCGGCTGAACTGGTGTTCGATGGTCAGTACTGCTAAATTTGATCCCTCTCGAGCGCCGCTTTGCGCATTTCGACTCGACTAGAAAATAGGTGGCGCAGCAGTTACAAAATATGCTCCATCAACGCCTTTATACCGTTGACCACCTTGGTCCGAAGTTCAAAAATCGCTTGCATCTACCAAATAAAATGTCTTGCCTACTTAGAATCCTGAGAGGTTATACGTTAGAGCGGCCGGTAACTCCTCGCTTAACAAAGTATGCTTGTGTGGGTGATTTTCGCTCTTGTTGTTGCATTTTGCTTGACGCAGCTGTCAATTCTTCTTACCACGGTGTATCTCCACCGATCCTTGTCACACAAGGCACTGAAACTTTCGCATAGTGTTGAGTTGGTCGTTCGGGTGTTGCTGTGGCTCACGACGGGGATCCAGCGTCGCGAATGGGTTGGTGTCCACCGTATTCATCATGCCTACACGGATGTCTTGGGGGACCCACACTCCCCAGTTGTAGAGAGCTATTGGAAGATCCAGCTCTATAACGTTTTTTACTACCGACGTGCTGTGAAGAACCGAGCGATTATCGAACGCTACACCAAGGACCTTCCCGCAGACGGCTGGGACCGCTACCTGTTCTCTCACTCATATTTGGGAATTGGTCTTGGCATTGCGCTCTTGGTAGGAATTTTTGGCTTCGAGTCTGCCATAATTATCAGCTTCGTTCACCTGAGTCTATATTTGGTGCTCAGCGCTACGGTGAATGCAGTCGGCCACCGTTATGGCAAGAGGCCATATGATAATCTGGCTACAAATAATCAGTGGCTTGCGTTGTTGACCTTCGGAGAGGGGCTGCACAATAATCATCACGAGCTGCCAACGGCTGCGAACCTTGGATTCGTTCGGCCACAGATTGACCTCGGATGGTACGTGATCAGGTCTCTCGAACGGATGCACCTGGCCAAGGTCAGAGTTCTTAGACGTAAGGTCGCCTAGAACGCCTTTGCTGCTGCGGCGTAGAAGTTCCGATGGACGCCATGGGACGAGGCGCCTGAATGGGAAGATTTCTTGGTCACATGGTGGAGTTGTTAGCGCACAAGATACCTCCGAATGCCCGGCTTGCTCGCTGAACTGTCTCGGTCACAGGTCGAAATGTCAGCCGTGTACTAGTCGCCACCAGGCTCCCGGTACCGGGACCTTCTGGGACGTGATGATTGGTACGAGCTGGGAACGGGAGGGTGACACTACCGACAGGTAGCCAACGACGGTGTGCAACGAGATTCCCGCCACTACATTCTTGACGTTGAGATGCAGGTGGTAGGTTACCTTCTGACCAGGCCATGCGGCCAAGTCCAGGGTTTTGGCCGCGATCAACTTGAGGTGATGGTCCTTTGGGAGCCAGGGGATCCGCAGGGAGCCGACGACCTGGTCCTGGCGTACGGCAGTCATGTCAGTCACTCCCGAGCTCAGTTGGGTGGCGAGTCCCTCCGCGAGTGAGGCTGCACGATGGAGAGAATTGGGCCCCTGTTGACCGAGGACGACACCGATAGCCTGACGTGTACCGAATCTCGTCGGAAGTTGTATCGCGATGGCAGCACAGCCTCCGGACCAGATCGTGTACCCCGACTTGATGCCCACGACATTGCCGGTACCAATGCGCGCAACGATATTGGGAAGTGTGCCAGCGACGGGCAGGGTGACGGTGTGTTCGTCCACGATTCTGTCGAATATTCGGTTACGCATATCGATCGCGGCGATGACCGTCACTGCTCGAGCCGTGGCTCGCGTCGAGGGGTCGAATCCGCTCGCGTCAGAGAAGTGAGTACCTTGCAGACCAAGTTTGGCGGCCTCGTGATTCATTTCAGCGACAAAGCTGGTTTGCGAGCCGGCAACCCAGGTCGCAAGGAGCTGGGCGATGTTGTTAGCGGAACGAGTCAAGAGAGCTTGGAGGAGTTGGTATTCGGAGAGCCGTTCACCCGCGATGACTTGGACTGATGACTGATCTTGGGCAACGTCCCTGTAGTACTGGGACACGTCGTTGGTTGTGATCGTAATGTACGGACCTACCGATCCGAGTCGCAACGGAAATCTAGCTAATACCAGATGGGCTGTCATGAGCTTTGCGAGGCTCGCGATCGGCACTGGATGCTCATTCGCACTGGCAGCGATGACGGTCGGGGTTATCGACGGTATCGTTCCCGCCGCTTGACCTTGCGGCGGCCATTTCACAATAAGGGGCTTACCTCTTGCGATCATCTGCGTCGGCGCGTGGGTGATGACGCTCAGCGGCGGTAGATTGGCATGCAACCGCGCGGTAATCACGATGGACATCCCACCGAGGGCAGCGAACGCCGCCAGGAGACTTGCAACTACAGATCTCAAGGGCAACAGGCGGTTAACCAGCATCGGCAACTCAGGCTAGCCGACCTTGAGCCGGCTCCTTGGCGGTGTGGATAACAAGTAGTAAACATCATCGCTGACGTTACGGTCGTATCCCAAGGACACTTTCGACCTCCTGAGCGCAACTCCGCATCTTTGTCGTTGGGCAGGAGTCGATGGTGGTTCTCTTCGCATTCTCACCATGAAGAGCTCCATCGACAAGCGGGCGAACTCGTTGTCTGCACTTTCGTCTCCAGACACAATCGCAAGGGCTCATAGTGTGTCGGTAACTCCTGTGACAAGCGTCGGAGTGCCGACACCGGCGGCGCGGCGCTCAACCGATCGAGCAAAGAGCGTTGATCCCCTTCGGGAACAGTCTGAGGGCTGGTCCAGCTTTGCATGACCAGAGTTGGTGGCGCCACGGTATGGTGGATCCATGGGAGAAGCAGATCCGCGACGCCCACGGCAGGTTGGGTTTGATGGTCCATCATTGGACCTGAGGCTGCTGCGTGCTCGCGTTCTCGGGGATTTGCGCCGTGGGAGCCTGCAGCCCGTCGACGTTTGCGATGCCGATCGCCAGCTTGTCGATGCTGCGACGAGCTTTGGCATCATGTTGCGCGATCCTTGTCCTGTGTGCGCCGAGGATGGACTCCGGTTAGTCGCTTATGGCTTTGGCAAGGGCCTACCTGCCAGCGGACAGGTCGTTGGTGGGCAACTCAACGACCATGCCATGCTTGGTGTGCGTGATCTCAGCGTGTGCATCGTTGAAGTATGTACGGCCTGTCGATGGAACTTTTTGGTGGAGCGCCGTTTCAAGCGGGCGCCTTGACCGAATAGGGGTGA
>JAKAQR010000095.1 GCA_021819725.1 Actinomycetes bacterium | reverse complement strand
GATAACGCGGTGTGAGCTTGGCACCTGATCGTGAGATCCTCTGAGACGATCAGGTCACCGTTGGATACCCGTATCTGGTTCTCAGCTCGAATGGAGCCGGTGGTCTATTCTGGCGAGCCTTCACCGTAATCGTCACGTGTGTGGCTGTACGCCTTTGCATGGCCCAGAGGGGAGCTAACCTATGGAGTTCACCGGTGATGTTGGATTGGCCAGGTTCACCCAACATCGAGGATCTCGGTCTTTGGTGTTCGAGTCGATGAGCAGATGTCACTTCACGCACTTGGTCCAGACATCGGCCCCTCTGCTTGGCCAGATGGTCCATTGGCTTCGCCTTGCTAGCGAGTTTGGCTGTTCGAGTTCGGGACTGGTGATAGAGCAATCGCCACGTACCAAACGACTCGCTCCTCATCTCATGGACGTTAGCGTTCGTGGATGTCATGCCTCGTAGGATCACACGATCCTAGCGACAAGGCAGCTATCCTGCCTCGTCTGGGGGCGGAGCCCCTCGGCGCTATCGATGATTCGCTGCGAGCAACGATATGCGGCCGCTAGTAGGAGCGACGACTTGGTGAACACAGGCGACACTTCCCCCGTCATCCTTAATGTGAAGACCGAGCCTGTGCCTAGAGGTGGAAGAGCCCGATAAGCCGAGGATTGCCATTGGAGCGGCACGCCTGTTCAGCTGGCAGTGGCCGTCGGCGAGTCACTTTGCGACGCCTGTGATACTTGGAGTGCTGGCATCTCCTGGGACACGTCCTCGAGTGAGCGACCCCGCGGTTCTGGCAGCGTCGTGATGGTAAGGAGGACTCCCACGATGGATACGCCTGCCATGATTCCCATAACGCCGCTGATGCCCATGGATTGAAGCAGATGGGGGACGAGGAGTGCGCCGAGGAACCCACCAAACTTGCCCATGGCGGCAGAGATCCCATCAGCAGTTCCACGCATCGAAGTCGGGAAAATTTCGGCCGGATAGACGAAGGTAGTGACATTTGGACCGAACTCGGTGAAGAAGTAGCTCAGCGCGAATAGCGGTAAGAAGACCGCCACTGAGGTTGCGCCGTCGGGTATGAGCCAGATGAGTGCAAAGGCCGCGGCCATGACTGCAAAGCCTTGCCATTGGATCCGTTTACGACCGATACGATCCATGAGAAAAACCGCGAGCCAATATCCGGGGAAGGCAGCAACAACGAAGATCAATAATGAGAGTAGCGTATGGTCAAGCAGCGAACCCTTGGGCTGAAGGAGCTTCAGTATTAACGGTGAAGACACTGAGTTGCCGTAGAAGGCGATGTCGAGGAGGAACCAGCCACCTGCTGTTCCTACCAGCCGCAGCAGGAAGGGTCTCTGCGTGAGCCTTGTAGTCGGGCGAGGTAGTGCTGCGGTTGGGGTAGTTATGCCTGGTGCGGTGACGGTGTGCTCTCCAGTGATCCACTCGACGGTCGTGGCGGTTGCGGCAAGATCTCCCTGTATCCCCAGGGTGTACCTTGGTGTTTCGCGAATCTTGCGGCGCAGATAAATCACTGAGGCTGCTGGCACCGCGCCGAGCCCGAGCATGAGACGCCAAGCGAGATCTGAAGGGACTCCGCTGCTCAAGAAGATCGATGCTATCGCGGGTCCCGCGATCAGGCCGAGCGCTTGCATCGAGAAGACGGTTCCGATTAGTTTTCCCCGCGATCGGCGATTCGAGTACTCTGAGGTGATGACGGCAGAGGTTGCGTAGTCACCTCCTACTCCGTAGCCGACGATGACACGAAAGATCATGAGGGAGGTAAAGTTCCACGCGAAGGCGCTCAAAATAGCGCCGATGACCAGAATCGCTACCTCGACGCCATACATTCTCTTGCGACCGAGCTTGTCCATGAGGCGTCCGAATGTCAGCGCGCCAGCAACCGAAGCCAACAGTGAGATTGAATTGAGCAGTGAGATCTGGTTGGTGTTCAGATGGAAGATCGGAGTGAGTAGAACGGTGACTGTGCCGATAATGAAGAGGTCATAGGCGTCGGTGAAGAAGCCCATCCCTGAAGTAAAGACGGTTAGCCAGTGTTTACGGCCCACCTTCGCCTCATCGAGTGAGTGATAGAGGCTCTTCACTGATGCGTCAGACCCTGCCATTGCGCAATCCTCCTGACCGCGAACATGTTCCTTGCTCTGGCTCATTAAGTTAGTAGGTCAGTGCGAGCACAAGGGAAACAAAAGGTTGCGCTGCGGTAATGGAAGCATGAACGAAAGGTTAACAACTGCGGCGTGTTCGCGACCGGTAACCCTCTCACCACAGTATTGGCGCTGGATTGGGATGGTCCAAACGATTACCGATAACTTCGGTGGATGAATGTCCTGCCGTCCCTTTAATGGTCGTTCACGGCCAACGGTGATTGGCGACGCCAGATCACCTGCGTTTTCCATTCGAGTAGCGAGGATGACGGATGGGTGATCCTTACAGGAGATGCACCATCTCTATCTCACACACGCCGTGCACCTCGTCTGGGGGTTTGCCAGCGTCGATGAAGCCATGTCGTTGGTAGAGGCGCTGCGCCACCAGGTTCATCAGGCGAACCCTCAGTCGGACTTGTCTGAGTTCGTGTTGTCGAGCCCAGTCGAGCATGGCAACGACGAGCTGGTCGCCGACACCGGATCCTCGAAATTGTGGAGCTACCCACATTGACTGGAGTTCAGTTTCGGTGGCTATCGGTGGCGTGGTTGCAACCATCCCAGCTGGCTGCTGGTCGACAATACAGACGATTGCGGTACCACAACTCCGAAGGCGATCGCGCCATCGTTCTTCCAGGTCGTTCACCCCGCTCCACTGGGCAAGAGTCGAACCAAAGGCGTCCGGAGCGTCCTCAAGTGCTTGAAGTCTGAGGCAGCGCCACAGGGGCCAGTCTGACTCGTCAAGTTGTACCAGGCTGTGATGGCGATTGGCGGAAGTTCCCATGGCGGTCATCCTAGAGCAGGAACGAAAGAACGTCTGTGGCGAGATTAGAGTCGGTGGGTTGCTCGATATTCGCTGGCAATTTGCGCTGCGTGACGATGCGCATTTTGATAGGGAGCTGCACTGTCTCCGAGATACTTGCGACCTACCTTCGCGACGGAGGTGTAATTGGTATCACACACGTTCGCTAAAGGCGACTCAACTAGTTGAGAGACGAGTTGGTAGGAGTCCATACGTCCGATACCGCACAGAGAGGCGACCCAGTCGACCATCTCGACTTGCGCGATCCTAAAAGCATCCTCAAGAGGTCGAGCCGAGCCGGTTGTCATGAGGTACATGTCGGATTCGAGTTTGGGCCAAGGGGTCGCCACGCCTTTGATGAGATCGATATATACAACGGTATTCATCGCACACTCGACGGCCACGCCGCAACTCTCCCCCTCGCCTTGGCGAGCATGACCATCACCGAGGGAGAAGAGCGCACCTTCAACATTGACTCCGAGATAACAAGTGACTCCTGCCCGTAGCTCAGGAGTGTCCATGTTGCCTCCGTGGGCGTCGGGAACAAGAGCAGATCGGACCTCGAGATTTGCCGGTGCAACTCCTACAGTTCCGTGCATCGGGTCCATAGGAAGCTCGACAGAAAAGTCGCTGCCGGAGGCCCGGAATCGACATTGGCGCGTCGCTCGATCCAGTTCCCAGATCCAAACGATTTCTGGTAAGGGGTCCTGCAAAGTAGCGGTGAGGTGAGTCGAGGTCAGTGCCCCAAAAAGTGGTACGGTCGTGGAGACTGCCCAGTCTCGGGCAGGTTCGATGTCGATGAAGTGAGCGACGACTGTATCGCCTGGCTGTGCCCCCTTGATATAAAAGGGGCCGGTCTGTGGATTGAGAAAGGGAAACTCACAGACTTCGGATACGAGATCGGATCTCGAGCGAACTTTCCCTGCGAAGCAGTCTTCGGTGAACACTTCAAGGATTGTTCCTGGCTCGATCTCCATCACTGGTTTACGACCACCAAAAGTCCAACAGAGTTGTTCTGCGGATGGAGTGAAGTTGATAACTGGATTGTCCATTATGCCTCCGGTACATCGATAATCTCTTCGAGGAAGACCTCGGAGATACGACTGACCGCACCTGGAGAGGCCGCACGAAGCCGAATGAATACTATCACGCCGAGTAGCAGCCAGATTGCGACAATCGGACCGGCATACGAGGCAGGAGCGGTTAGCGGAGATATGAACGAAAAGGCAGCAATACCAGCGCCGGCAAGGAGGGCTGGCAGTAGAAAGGCGATGGCAAGGATGGGAATGATACCATGCGAGAGGATATTGAAGCGCTCCTCGGAGATCGCGCGTGCGAAATAGACCATTGAGGAGAGGTTCATGAGGATATAGACGGCTACTACTACAATCGTGATTAGCGTACCATCCAGCGCGAAACCGTTTTCTGGCCCGAAGGCAAGCCCAAGGAGTAGCGTGGCTGCTGCTGAAACGATGATCTGGGAATAGACAGCAACGTGGGGAACCTTGGTTTTCGCGTGTACCTTGCCGAGGATGACAGGGAATACCCCAATTCTTCCCAATGCAAAGGCCATGCGTGTCGAAACAGACGTGCCCGCGTTGGCGTTGCCGATCGTGGAGTTGATAATCGCGAGGAATATAAGGATCCAAAACAGACCGTAGAAGTCTCGGCTGAGACCGATCCAGGAGGCTGAGCCTGCGCCAGCGAATGAAGCGAAGCGCGACGGCCCGTAGGCGACAGAGGCCGCATAGGTGGTGAAGACGTAGATCAAGCCAATAGCGAGGGTTGAACCAAGAATTGCAAACCGAATGGTACGTTTGGGGTCTTTGGCCTCTTCTGCTAGCGGGGCAGCTGCTTCAAAACCAGCAAATGCCAAGAGGCTGTAGACGGAGCCCGCGAATACACCTGTGACGCCGTGGAAACCCTTTGGTGTGTACTTCGTGGTGAAAACCGAAAGGGTATTATGCGATCCCGCGTGGATTACAAACAGGATGCCAGCCGCTAAGAAGATAATGATCTCGACACTTCCTAAGATTGTGCCGGTTTTGGCCGAGGTCGTGATCCCGAGCAGAGCGAGCACGCCAACCAAAGCGATGCCGACCAAGGACCATGGCCACCACAGGTCGCTTGGGTAACCGAATTCAGAATTGAAAGTTCCCGCGATGGTGAAGCCAAGTTGGAGAAACAGCAGGGCAGGAACGAGCGCATACACAAACACATATCCCCACCCAACGAAAAAACCAACCGCTGGATGCAGGGCCCTGGAGGCGTAGGTAGCGAACGACCCAGCGGAGGGGATACGAGAGGCAAGCTCGCTGATGGAAAAGGCTGTGAGCAGACTACCAATGAGGGCAACTATGACGGCGAGTGTCAGCGCTCCACCAGCGAAGCCAGCGCCAGCTGGAATTGATGCTGCGATTGCGGCGCCTGGTGCCATCGCGGTGATGCTTTGGAAGAGAACCTCGCGCCGACCGATCGCACCTGCTCGCAATCGACCCGGCTCTTTTGCTCCATTTGCCATCTTGTCCCCCCTTTGCCATGCGATCGAACCGCAACTACGTCGAGCATAGTAGATAGTTTTCATTCGGATTAGAAAAGTAGTGAAATTTATGTTACAACGCTGCTGCCCCCTTGTGAAGATGCGGAGCGTCCCTCCACCCAGGGGAAACCGTGGTTTGGGCGCTAGAGAATGGTCGGGTTGGGGCGAGGAGCTTCGCGATAACCTCCTTCAGCGAGAACAGTCGGCTGCCCTTAGGAGCCAGTTAGACTCTAGGGCTGAGCGAGATTAGCTTGATCGCACAATGGGGGCGTAGCTCAGCTGGAAGAGCGCCTGCTTTGCACGCAGGAGGTCAGGGGTTCGAGTCCCCTCGTCTCCACCATCAAACCCCCAGCTCAGAGCGTGTATGTGCATCAATGTATAGCCTCTAGCAAACCTCTCTGGCCCCTACGCTGGCCCCTAACGAATTATGGGACTACAATAAACAGCATGGGACAGCTCAAGACACGCAGGGCAAGGGGAATGGGGAGCGTCAAGCTCTACGGACCTGATAACTACAGGGCAGTCTTGCGCTGGACGGATGAACTCGGACGAACTCGCACACGTACTCGAATCACCAATACCAAGGGCGAGGCCGAGCAGGCCTTGGCAGAGTTCAGAGCCGAGCGGGATCGGAACCTCGAACAGCAAAGGCCCTCGACTCTCGGCGCGTTGCTCGACTTGTGGCTCGATGTGAAGCTGCCCGATGTAAGCCAGGCAACGCAGGGACAATATCGATGGGCGGTTGAGAAGCTAGCCGACTTACGTAACGCACGACTCGACACTCTCCGACCCTCGACTCTTGACTCAGCTATCGCGGATGTGGGCATGTCACCAAGATCACGCCAGATCGTGAGGCGGGTGCTACAGTCAGCGTGCGCGTGGGGAGTGAGCCAGGGACTTATGACGAGCGATCCAGCGAGCGGAACCAAGGCAATCAAGCAGTCACGCAAAGAACTCAAGGCTTGGTCGGCAGCGGAAATCGGGATCTTTCGCCAGGCTTGTGAGGGTGAGCGGTTGGGGCCGTTGTTTCTGATCCTTGCAACCCTTGGGCTGCGTCGTGGCGAGGCACTAGCTCTCAGATGGTCCGACTTTGACCGAGAGGCCCGCACGTTGACGATCTCTAAGTC
>JAKAQR010000094.1 GCA_021819725.1 Actinomycetes bacterium | reverse complement strand
ACTCTCGGAGCTTGCTCGACCGTGAGGCCGAGGGCGTCGCGGATGTAGAGCAAGGCATGAAGCGTCTGGTCAATGTCGTGGGAGAATCGCCACGACGCACTCCCGGCTCGGCGCATGATGGTGTCTCCTTCTTACTTCTTCGTGCTGCTCGGTCGGATGCAGCCACCGGGCCCGCAGGCTGACATGACGGTTGGCGAACCAGCATCGCCAACCTGACGGAACAAGGTGGTGACGACGCCTGGTTGCCACTGGGATGGCTCTGGCGAGCGGCTTATCACCGCACGGGACGGGTGGGGCCGATCGAACAGGGAGGGCACAGCGGCCACTTCTCGTCGGCGAACCTCGTCAAGATGGTGATGAAGCAGTGAGTACCGCTGGTCATCGTCCAGGATCAAGCGATCGGCGAGGCGTAGCACGGCTCTTTGCTCGTTCAAGACTATCGCGTCCGCATCCGAGCGCAGGTGCAGTCGCTCAAGCGGAAGGACCTCCTGGTGATGAAGACACTCTGCCCAGGCATCCTCGGGAAGAGCCGAGACGGCAAGGACAGGGCGGTTGGAAGTCCCTTTCGGCAGGAGCGGGTCGAGCGCAACAGGTGGGTGGTCACTTCGCACACCGAACGACGCGAGTGCCCGCCCACGCAGCGGTGCAGCGTCCACACCCGCCGCTGTTAGCGCGTCGGCAATTGGGGCGCTCCCGTGATCGAGCAGTACCACGACAAGATGGGCAGCCCCGGCTTGCTCAGCGCGCTCTTTGGCCCACTTCGATGCGGAGCCAACGGCCTGGGATGCGAAGGAGTCAAAGCTGGCACCAGGGTTAGAGGCAGTCGGCGGTGAGTCATTGCTCTTTCCCGCTGGGGTCAAGAAACCGCCAGCCTCCCTCGGCGACATGCCACGAGACGAGACCGACCCCCACCATGTGAATAGCTCCTCGGAGTGCTCAATGGCGACAAACAGATGTGCGGTCGTGACCACTGCATTGTCCTCGGCCAAGACGGCGGCAGCGGTGAGGAGCGTGTCATCGAAGTGAGCAAGGGCCCTTGGGTTGCACCGATGCCGTCGCCGCATGGAATGAGTCTACCCCCAGCGCGAGCGAGGCACCTCGTGGTGCAACACTCGTTGGCCTGTCTCCGTCTGCGTCGATGACACCGACGAGTCGTTCCTCGCGTGAGCTACGCAGGTCCAGGTGGTCTCGGTGATGCCAAAGCTCCGAGTGCAGATTTCGGAGGTTTTCGGACACCCGTTTCGGAGTTTTCGGACACCTAGCAAAGGTGGGCCACTGAGGTAGCCATACTGAATCGGACAACCTAGTTTCCGAGGAGGTAGTCGTGTCACGTCCCCGCATCATCATGCGTGCAATCAGAGAAGTACTTAAGGCTCTCACTTTCCAAGGGCCGCCCGGTACGAGAAATCAGTCAGGCCTGTTCGCTCCCAAAGAGCACGGTGTTCGACTATGTCAAACGGGCAAAGCAGGCTGGCCTGTGTTGGCCGCTTCCAGACGACCTTGACGACAACGCCTTAGAGTCTCGATTGTTTGCCCGCTCAAGCCAAACCGATGCCCGATCTTGCCTACCTCCACCGTGAGCTCAAACGTCCCCACATGACGTTGATGCTCCTCTGGGTCGAGTATCGAGAGGCTCACCCTGATGGCTATGGCTACACCCAGTTCTGTGAGTATTACCGACGATTCGCAAGGACCCTCTCTCCAACGATGCGCTGCCGCCACGTAGCGGGGGCGAAGACCTTCGTCGACTTCGCCGGGGATGGCCTTCCCATTTATGGTCCAGATGATGAGATCGCGTTCTACGCAACTTGATCTGGTGTGTGCTTCTTGCCCCTCATGTGACTTCCTCCCGCATCCATTTTGGTCGGCCTTCTCACATTAGAGGTGGATCACATAGGGTTCACCACCGCAATATCAACTCACGAAGAGATGATGCGGTGAGCAGGCCAGCACAAACGCCGCCGTTCGCCGCAACGCGCAAGGCGATAGCCGGGGCCATGGCTGAGTTCCCCGGTCTATTGCCCGGATCGGTAGTCGTGCGTCACATGCGCTGTGGTAAGTCCGACTGCGCGTGCCGTGCGGCCCCTACATCCAGTGGACCCGAACAGTTCAGGGTAAGACCGTCACGAGATACCTGAGCCAAGAGCAGCTTGAGCGCTACCGGCCGTGGTTCGACAATGCCCACCGACTCAAGGATCTCGTCACTAAGCTCGAGATCGCCTCGCTACAGGCGCTCGAGACGGTGGAGACCTCGACATCACCTCGGAGACCTCGACACACCGAGGGTTAACTCAGCTCGGCTTCCGATTCCTCCCTTCACAGAGCCTCGCGCCTGGTACCCCTTGGTGCTGCCAGGCTACAACCTCCAGCTCGAAGCCGTGACTAGTGGTATCGCATCAACGCATAAGAGGAGCTGCACCCAATTGTCTATGTCATGATCAGTAGTAATACGTACCATCGCAACTATACACGAGGCGACCCGCACGAATAAGTCGACTTTAGCGAGCCTCGTAAGTGGCTGAGGTGCGCAGATCTGAAGCAGTTGAGATCCGTCTCGACAATGGCTACAGGAGCCCATGCGGGCTTCAAGACCAAGTATTCTTAGATCCACTACTTAGTCATCTGATGTCCCTTTGGAGACTCCACCATGCGAGCAAACCAGACAAAGCGACATAAACGATGAAGATTCCAAGTGCTGGCCAGAACGAGAAATACAACGGGACAAACACATGCACACCCGGCGGTACCTTAATGTGGGGCACCCCACCAGAGAGCGATGTGACCAGGTTTGTCGGTAAGAATCTAGGTACTCTTGACATGTTTGGCCCAACACTCAGACCGGTAACCAGACCGCTCAAGACGAACAATACGACAAATAGCGCCACTAGCGCCGCTATCTGGTTTCGTACAGCGCCGCCAATACAGGCTGCAAAGGCTCCGAGAAGGGCACTTGCCAACAGACCTCCACCGACGATCAGGAACACGTTGTGAGTCCCTGGGACAGCCTTGCCGTTCAGTGTCAGTGCAATGATCCCGGTTACAAAGGTGACGATCGTCGCGATGCTCCCATAGAGCAACCCAGCTACAGCTCCGATAAGAGCCTTGGATACTACAATATCAAAACGTCGCGGTGCCGCGAGCACAGTAGAAATAATCGTCCCATACCGGAACTCAGAGGTAAACAACATTGCGGCGAATGCCACCACGAACAAAGATGCATCACCGGCACCGTGTAAGAGCGGCGAGGTCGAAGTGACTGGCGCCGGGGTGAGTACCAGCGGAAGTGCACCTAGACCGGAGAATACAACGACTGGAATGCCCAATGCCCACCACAACTTGGTGCTGAATAGCTTCTTCGTTTCAGCCAGCAGTAATCCCGTCACAGTCCCTTACCCTTCGTCAGGTCCAAGAAAATGTCCTCCAAATTGGCCTCTTCCGGCTGTAGCTCCGTGACTAGAGCACCGGCTTGCGCGGCCACTGAAGCGACCTCCTCGGTGCTCGCACCCTTAACCTTGAGCCCCCTGCGATCTGCACCTTCCACGGTGAATCCTTGGTTCTCAAGCGCCGACCGCAGGTCATCTATCTGGGGCGATCGTACGTAGACCGCCTTTGTAGTCGAGGCCGTCAACTCCTTCAACGAGGATCGCACCATGAGACGGCCATTGGCAATAATCACGACATCGTCGGCCAGTTGCGCCATCTCTGACAGCAGATGGCTGGAGATCAGTACGGCTCGTCCTTGTGCTGCATACGAGCGAAGCACTTGTCTCATCCATCTAATACCTGCAGGGTCGAGTCCATTAGCTGGCTCGTCGAGGATCAACACTTGGGGATCTCCTAACAGTGCTCCCGCCAGAGATAGTCGTTGGCGCATACCGAGCGAGTATCCCTTGACGTTCTTGTTTGCATCGTGTTCCAGTCCTACGAGCGAGAGCGCCTCCTCGACTCTGGAGCGAGGCAAGTGATTCTCCATCGTTAGTATCTCCAGGTGTGCTCGTCCACTTCGACCAGGATGAAACCCTGAAGATTCAAGCACGGCGCCGACTTGATGTGCTGGATCCACCAGGTTGCAGAGACGCTTTCCACTTACTCTCGCCTCCCCTGAAGTTGGCCTGGCGAGTCCGAGGATGCAGCGCATCGTCGTTGTCTTACCAGCCCCATTGGGGCCGAGAAACCCAGTGACCGTACCAGCCTCAACTTCGAAGCTGAGGTCGTCGACCGCCGTAGCCTTGCGATAGCGCTTCGTGAGGTGATCTACCTCGATCACGGCGTTCATCTTAGGACGCATCCCAGTGGGCACGACACTCCTATTGACGTACACCAAGCGACCAGAAATGTCTCCGTCCCAGGCGTTGACAGAGGGTCTCGTCTAAGCAAATCCCTGCACCTCACTCCCGTATCGGTTCGTACCGGGCGTAGATCGTTGCGCCAAGAAAACAATAAGGATGATGGTACCTACGAGCGGTATCAAAGCGATGAGTATCCACGCCCCGCTGTGATCAGTGTCGTGCAGGCGGCGAACGGTTAGCGCGAGCGAGGGGACAATCTCCGCGATGTCATAGAGGAAATAGATCACGACGAAGATGGCAGTGTGTGCTGCAATGAAGAGCGTGAAAAGGACGATAGCGATGATGACATTAACTAGATACGCCTTCCAGTATTCTCCACGGGTCGAACGGATCCGGAAGTTAGTAAACAGCTTCCACATGCGAAGGTAGGCCGCGCCGAAGGTAATGGAAGGGATCTCCTGTCCCCTACTCGGCTCCGATGATTCCGGAAACTTAGGAAGGCCTGACCCCTTCCAGCTCGCACCCCCGGCTGGTTCCGGCTGCACTGTACCCTCATCATCTGTACCCATCCGGTTCCCCCCCCCGTTGACCCCAGATACAATAAGCCACCGATTCTAGCGCACAACAGTTCGCGACAGATCACTATGCATGAAGTTTCAGTGTTTCCGAGTCGAAAAAGCGCATCAATTCGTCGCGGGGTCGTCACGAGGTGACATTGGGCGAGGGTGACCCAGACGAACAACCGTTCAATTCCCCTGATGACGAGTAGCAGAATCGTTGAATCACATCAGACACGCCGGTCTAACCGCGACCATTGATGCCTAGACTCTCCTCGATTTCTGGACCCTACGGCAACGCTAGAACGGCTCATAGCTCCTTCGGTTCTGAACTCAGGGAATGTTTGCCTCGATCCTCGGGACTCGTTATTGCGATAATTGCGTTGAGGTTTTAGCGAGGCGGGAAGCCCAAGCGAAGGCTCCTACCACTCCACCAGGGGATAGGGATGTCGAGCTCAGGACAGCCAGCGTCGAGTGCGGGGGTGTAAGTGCGCAGAGCTAGGTCAACCCGGACGTGATCGCTAGCGTCCCAGTGTTGTCGAGGAAGTGGCGCCGGAGCCGGTCAGGAGTGGCGAGTTCGTAACGGGGCAGTTACGGGCCAGCAGACGATAACAGTTGCCAGCGAGCACGGTGAGTGTAGTATCGAGGTCGACATTGAGGGGCAGCCCTGAGGACAGGGCGTTGAGATGGAACCCGGAGGGTCTCAACAGAAATTGTACGAGATGTGAACGGGTTTAATATCTAAAACGCAGACTCCCGGCCGTTTAGGTGTCCTTCATCTCATCTTCAGGTGGTTGTTTAATCCAGACTTCGGTGCTGAGAATGGGTGGCTCTGGAATCTTGTTCACGAAGCGCTCCGGGTGTTGTTCGTAGGCGTCTTTGAGAACTTGGGCGCGTTGTTCGGTGATAGCTTCGGCATAGCCTTCATGGACATCAGCTGGAGTCATGAGCACAATGTCTTAAGTGGTGGGGCCAGATTAGTCAAGCGTTTCCAGGAGGAACTTGGCAAAGAACTCCCTCGCCTCTTCAATGGTTTCAAATCTCTCGGGGAAGTCTCCTCGGTACTTCAAGGTCTTGAACTGGGCTTGTGAATAAGGGTTGTCGTTCGAGGTATGGGGACGTAAATGACTCTTTCTCACCCCGAGGGTGGCAAGGACCTCCCCAACGCTTTGCGGAGCCATCGAGGCGCCATTATCGGCATGTATCGTCAACTGATCCGGGTCGACGTCCTCTTTGGTGATCGCCTCATCCATGAGCTCTGTGGCGAACTCAAAGCTCTCGTTCTCCTCGATTCTCCAGTTCACAATCCCCCGGGAGTAGATGTCCTAGATCACATAGAGCTGCCAGTAGATCCTCTTTGGACCCCTGAGCTTGCTTAAGTCCCAACTCCAAGCTTGGCCTGGTCCCGTGGCTAAGAGCTCTGGCTTGACCCGGGCAGGATGCGTCACTCTCGTGTCTCACCCGCCTCAGCCAAGATCCGATAGATGGTGGCCACTGAGGCAAAATAGATACCCTCATCAAGAAGCGTGGCATAGATTCCGCGGACCGCTACATCACGCAAGCGCCGCAGTGACACACCTCCCAGATGTGGGTGCGTTCGGCATCGCTTGAGCGACGTGGATTGGGGTTTCTCGGCTTTGGCTCTCTCACCGGGGGGTCGACCTGGTAGTAGTAGCTCGAGCGGGCGATCCCAAGAGCACGACAAGCAGCCTCGAGCCCAACCGTTTGCCTCAGCTCATCTACCCCTCGGACAATGGCGGCGTTTGCTCTCTTTGATCCTCGGGGCTCCCCTGCGAGAGCTGTTCTAGGAAGCTGGTGTGAAATACACATCCCGAGAGGATCAGGTCCGGCGCAGGTCGCGGTTTTCCGTTTTGGCTTGTCTTAAGGGAGCCGACCTTTCGAAAGCTCGCTCTGTGTTTTGAATTCACAAG
>JAKAQR010000011.1 GCA_021819725.1 Actinomycetes bacterium | reverse complement strand
GTTCTCACGTTAGCCTCGTCGGACTCGAAGGTGCAAAGGACAGTGAGATTTGGTCGTTCGCTGGTGAAAGTAATTTTGTCATAGTAACTAGAGATAGTGACTTTAGCGAACTTGCCGCATTGCATGGCCCACCACCCAAGGTGATTGTCTTGCAGATATCTCATTGCCGCTGGCGGGATATGGCCTCTCCAATTATTTAGAAGCATAAAGAGTTGGCGACATATTTGGGACAGCCAGATGTAGCGGTTGTGGAACTGCGGGAGTCAAGTTGATGATGGGGACTGGTCTGATTGGCTGACAACAGATTGTGGCATACGAGGTGATGGCCACCCGTACCGCAGCACTCTCGATGCGTCGCACCCAACTTTTCACCCAACAGTTGCGTCCGAGAACGTCTTACCATTTTTTCTAAAGGACATGAATGAGCTGCAAAAATGAGACGTACTCGATCACTATCACTACGTACTCGGACAACTTCGCGCTGGCTTACAACCAGCAGGTCAGAGGTACGAGGGGCCTTCCAATCCCCAGTAACCCCCTCTCATTTTCTCCTCATTTTGGGGGTGGGTTGTTCGGCAGAGCTCTAGGCAGATAGCGGTTCATCGCTCAAGCATTGAATTTGCTGATTATTGTCCCAACCCTACGAGTTTTCCCCATCTGCGAGTTGCGCAATGACAGACGGTCGGTGTGGGGTGGGGTGAGCTACTAGAATTAGCCCACTGGCGTTGCCCCTCGGGCGGTAGCTTAAATCGTGATGATTTCGACCAAACCGTGCAGACTTCGGAAGTCCTCCGGGTTGCGTGTATAGAGCGGTAGCTTTGCGGCACAGGCGGTCGCGGCAATCATGAGATCCAGGGCTCGAGTCCCGCGTGCTTTGCGTCCACTCGCCATCTCTGCGGCGTAGACCCGGCCATAAGCGCGAGCTACCTCTGCGTCGAACGGGAGTGAATCGAAGGCCGCTTCTGCCCGCTGCAATCGGTCCTGTCGGCGTGCGCGCTCTCTCACGTCTTGGGTCGCGTGAGGGCCAGCTGCGAGTTCCGCCATGGTAACTGCGCTGACCGCGACCTCAATCGGGAGCTGTTCTGCCTCAAGTCGTTCCAGGTCGATCACCACGGAGGTGTCGAGGATTCCTCGTTTGACACGTCGAGATTCAGGCACGAGGTTCGGTGTCCTGGGATGCCACGCGATCAAGGTCCGCGCGAAGTCGGTCTAGGTCAATGCTTGGAGCATTGCGGAACATCGCGATGGCGGTTTCGGCACTCACGAATCGATGGCGTCGCAGGGGAGTCAGTTCGCCTACGGGAACGCCGTTTCGGGTAACAACGAAACTCTCACCCTGGTCTAACGCCCTCATGATCTGACCGCTCTCGTTTCGAAGCTCCCGTTGTGTGACGTCTCTTGCCATATTGTCACTATAGCACTCCGTGCTACGGGCCGATCGGTCAACGGGCGATACGCTGCCAAAAGGGGGTGTAACGGTCGTAAAGGGCACACTCGGCCCAGACGCACGGGTGATCGAGACCACCTGGCATAGGTGGAAGAACAGCTACGGCGGTATGAAAGATACTGACGTCAAGCGCCTCAAAGAGCTCAAGGCAGAGAGGCGCAAGTTCAAGATCGCGGTGGCTGAACTCAGCGTTGACAGGGCCACGGGCAAGGCGAAGGCTTTAGGGAAAGGTCTAGCCCTTAAGCCGCGGGCCCAGCGCGGTCGAGCTGTTACGCCGGCGGTTGAGAGTCTCAGAGACATGTGCCTGTAAAGTCACGGGTTAGCCGCGTTCAACCGTTGCATCTGAGTGATTAATAGTGAGTCCACTCATAATGACGCACCTTTTACAAGGTTCTCGTCTCGGACTTCATGCTCACTTGTCCAAGAGTCGTTCTTGTCTCTCCAAGCACGGCCAGTATTGTTACTGGTCTTACATCCTCTCTCCAGGTGATAAGTCAACCCATCATCTGAACTGCCGCCTGTACCCGATGAGAGCCCGGGAACGAACAGGGCACCGGCCTCAACTAGACCAGAAGAGTGCTTAGCTGGGGTGTAGCAGTAGCATGTCCCGACTCGATGAGTGTCTGCATCACTGTCGCGCCTTACTCCCATAGCACTGGGTGCAACAGCAGTAGTTTAAATGTCGTCGTGGAGAATACGAGTTGGGCCGTGACGGCATCGGACTTCTCGCGGAAGGGGCGTGCCGCAACCCACCGCTGTCGTGGTTTTGGCGTGGATCTTGGCCGATAACCTTCGTTCGCAGTACCAAGCACCAGTGAGGTGCATGCCTGCGATATCAGCGGTTCCACCGTGGACAGGTTGGAATGATTCTAAAGGTCGATGCTGACTGCCAGGGATGCACACTTGCGGACCCTATTCATGTCAGAAGAACTATGGAAAGGTGCCGTATTTTTATGCGGAGGAACACCGCTTCTCGTCGTGTACGGTTGGATGCATGCCGAGGGCCAACCGGGCGATCGCGTAGCACTGCTGATGTGACGATTAGACAAGTTTAGGTAGTTATGGTATTTTTTGTGCACGGTTCCTCCTCTAAAGAGGTGGGCTGCAGGATATGCAAGGGGGACATGTGCAGACTGGTCAACGACAGACGGGACGACTCCGCAGGGAGATGTCCTACTTAGATCTGAGCTTTGCTGGGCTCGGTGCAATTATTGGATCGGGGTGGCTGTTCGCGGTGCTCTATGCCGCGCAGACCGCCGGACCCGCAGCAATTATCTCTTGGGTATTGGGTGGCATAGCGTGTCTTTTCATCGCTCTTGTCTACGCCGAACTTTCAGGGTTTTTGCCTGAGGCGGGTGGGGCTACACGGTATCCGCAATATTCGCACGGCCCGCTGGTCGGCTTTATTGTGAGTTGGGCGGCCTTTATTGCCTACGCGTCAGTGCCGGCCATCGAGGCTGAAGCAGTGGTTCAGTACGCATCACACTACATCAAGGGATTTGGTTCGACCGTGAACGGTGCCTTCACTGGCAAGCAACCTATCGACTACATCGTTGAAGCGCTCTTGCTTGTACTGTTCTTTGTGATCAATATCTACGGGGTGAAACTCTATGCGAAGGTTAACAGTTTCATTACCTTTCTGAAGTTCTTGACTCCGACACTGACCATCCTGGTCATCTTGTTTGTGGCTAAGAACTGGTCGAACTACTCGGCCCCTGCCACCCACGGTTTTGCCCCATATGGGACTGCTGGGGTATTGGTGGCGGTGTCAACTGCAGGAATCGTCTTCTCATTCTTAGGGTTCAGGCAGGCTGTTGAGATGGCTGCGGAGGCAAAGCATCCACAGCGCGATGCACCCCGTGCGATCATTACCGCACTCGTTGTAGGTATGATCGTCTACGTTCTTCTGCAGGTGGTCTTTATTGCTGCCATTCCTAAGAATGAACTGGCGCATGGCTGGGCGTCCCTGAGCCTGACATCGCCGTTTGCCCAGGTTGCCTCAGCGTTGGGTCTGGGCTGGCTGGCAACGATCCTCTATGCTGACGCGGTGTTGTCTCCATCCGGAACTGGACTGGTCTACTTCGCATCCACTCCTCGTGTCATCCTCGGTAGTGCGCGTAACGGCTACCTTGGACAGGTTTGGAGAAAGATTTCAGACAAGACTGGTATCCCCATGTATGCCATGGTCACGACACTTATCGCATCCGCGATCTTTCTCCTTCCGTTCCCGACATGGCAGTCGTTGGTCGGCGTCATCTCCTCGGCAACCGTGTTCACCTACATCATGGGACCAGTGTCACTTGCTGTTTTCCGACGCCATCATGATTCAGCGCATCGTCCCTATCGACTTGGTGGCGCTAGTGTCATCAGCCCTGTTGCCTATGTGATGGGTGCGCTGATTATCTACTTCAGCGGTTGGGAGACTGTCTGGAAGCTCACGGTGGGCTATGCCATTGGCATCATTGTCTATCTCATCGTCTCTGCAGCGCGTGGTGATCTAGCGAAAATCAATGCGAAAGCCTGGAAACAGGGTATTTGGTTGATTGCCTTCATTGCTGTCTCGCTGTTGGAGACGTACTTTGGGTCCAAGCGTTTCGGTGGCCAGTACAACCACCTGCATGGCCTGATTCATTATCCGTGGGACCTTGTGGTCGTGATTGTGGTCGCGATTGGTTTCTACTATTGGGGTGTCGCCTCCGGCTCAGGGAGCCAAGAGACTGAGGACGCGATCGAACGTGCGAGCCAGCTTGAGAGGCCGGCGTCTGCTGATTGAGCCTCGCTTGCCTACGAGGTAGGTTGAGCTAGCCCTAAACCAAAGGTCCGGTACCGGGAGGTGCCGGACCTTTGTTGTGCGGTGCGATCATATGACGACCTCGATTGCTGGCTTCGTTGGTGCTCATGGATCGATCTGCCGCGTCACCTCGACTGATGGTATACGGCTGGCCGCTAAACCATTGGTGCTCTCCGCTTCGTTGGCTAAGGTTGTCTGCTTGTAGAATGTTCCATGGGCGTGCGTGGGAAGCGTGGGCTCTCGATGGGATAGAGGGTGATTTGGCGGTGATATGGCAATAGCGGATGCCGAGAGACGGGAGATTATCGAGGAAGCTTCCAAGCGACGTACGTTTGCCATTATCAGCCACCCTGATGCTGGGAAGACGACGTTAACGGAGAAGTTCCTACTCTACGCTGGGGTGATTGCTGAGGCTGGCACCGTGAAAGCACGGGCGGGAAGGCGCGATACCCGTTCTGATTGGATGGCGATGGAGCAGGAACGGGGCATCTCGGTTACCTCTACCGCGCTGCAGTTCGAGTATCGTGACTGCCTGATCAATCTGTTGGACACTCCTGGTCACCGTGATTTTTCAGAGGATACCTATCGGGTGTTGACTGCGGTAGATGCGGTGGTGATGGTCCTTGACGTAGCCAAGGGTGTTGAGGCGCAGACGCTCAAACTGTTCGAGGTGTGTCGTTCCCTGGGTCTACCGATGCTGACCTTTCTCAATAAATTGGATCGCCCAGGTAAGTCGCCGTTGGAGCTTCTCGATGAGATCGAGGACAAGATTGGGGTTCGACCGACCCCAGTGACGTGGCCGGTTGGTATCCCTGGGGAGTTTCGCGGGGTTATTGATCGACGAAACAAGCGCTTTACTCGCTTTGAACGGAGTGTTCGTGGAAAGACGCTTGCGGTTGAAGTTGAGCTCGACGCCTCGGTTGCGGAGGCCGAAGCGGGTTCAGATTGGGTGAACGCCGTTGAAGAGTGCACCCTGTTGGACGCAGTGGGTGCTACACACGAGCAGGTGAACTTTCTCGAAGGCAAGACGAGCCCCCTCTTCGTTGGTTCTGCGATGAATAATTTTGGCGTGCGCGCCTTACTGGATGCTGTGGTTGAATTTGTACCTTCGCCGGGACCGCGGCAGGCTGTTGATGGAAAGCTACGGCCGTTGGAGGCACCAATTTCGGGTTTTGTCTTCAAGATCCAAGCGAATATGGACCCATCGCATCGCGACCATGTGGCGTTCGTTCGGCTCTGTTCGGGTAAATTTGTGCGGGGTGTGAATCTCACGCATGCTGATACGGGACGCACCCTCTCTACGAAGTATGCGAGTACGCTGTTCGGCGCTGATCGATCGACAGTCGATGTTGCGTTCCCAGGCGATGTGGTCGGTCTCGTCAACGCAGGTGAGCTGCGCATCGGTGATGCGCTGTACGCGGGAACCCCGGTTGTCTTCCCATCTTTTCCGCAGTTCGCGCCAGAGATGTTCCGACGAGTTCGAGTGAAGGACCCTGGTCGTGCGAAGCAGTTTCGTCGGGGCGTGGATCAACTGGAGCGTGAGGGAGTGTTGCAGGTGCTCTACGAGGGTGACGGGGATCCGCTACCTGTACTTGCCGCAGTTGGTCAGATGCAGTTTGAGGTGTTCCAATACCGCATGGAACACGAGTTTGGTGCACTGATCGAATACCTGTCGACGCCGTACCGCGTGGCGAGAACGATCACGGCTGAAGGGGTCACGCAGATGGGGCGGGTTCCGGGAGTACGAGTACTCCACCGGAAAGATGGTACCACGTTGGCACTTTTCGAGAGCCTCATCAGGTTGGAGACGGTGATGCGGGACCATCCAGAGATCGATTTTGGTGCGTTGCTTGGCTCAGGTTTCAGCGTTCTGAGTTAGCCAGCTTGACGACGTAAGGCCCTTTTCTCAAGGCGTGGCAAATAGCTGCATTCGCTATCGCCTTCGATCCTCCTCGCAGGCGGGGTAACGACGAAGCTGGCCGGGGCAGGTGAGCTGTCTGCATTCACTGCACTGGTCTTGCTCCTGCCGGTGGCGGTTCGGCTATTGTTGCGTGGAGTGGGAAAGCGGAGTATCGGTTGATCTGGGTCTCTTTTTGGTCGTCACCGCAAGGCTAAGAGTTCCGCGGAGCACCGGGGACCGAGAGTCTAGGTTGCATCGCTGCTTCGCTCATGCCTTGCAGTTTTGGCGGCTTCCACCGTGTAAACAATCGGCCGCATCCGTGCAGCTGCGTCCCTCCTATCCCGATTCGGAGACCTGGGTTGTATGTGGCAGCGGTGGTGTCGTCGATACTGGGTCTACGAACATCCACATGCACGAGGGGCCTTCCAGGGGCAACGATGGACGAGTGTCGAGTGTCGTTTCATCTCCGTTGCGGGGACGGAGGGCGGAAGTGATTCGTGGTCGAGTCGAAGAGGAGCGTCTGTTGAGGCGTGGTAAGTTGGATCGGAACAGCATGAGATCAGATGGAGACGAAGACAATGTGCTGTGAAGTGATCGCTTGGGACGGTGTACACGTCGGCGCTGCGTCAACAGAGCACAATCAGGGTAATGCGTACTGGGCAGTTTCGCAGATGGGAGCGAGTTCCGTGAGTATTTTGGGAGACTTAACTGGCAAAGTGGCACTTGTGACCGGGGCGGGCTCGCCCACCGGTATCGGGTTTGCCACGTCGGTTGCACTTGGAGAGCTCGGTGCATCGGTCGTTCTCACCTCCACGACAGCACGTATAGAGGATCGAGCAGCTGACCTCATGGATCGGGGGATCGACGCACGTGGAGTGGTGGCTGATCTCACCTTGGACCAGGAGGTGCAACAGCTTCGGGAACGATGTGTCGATGCTTACGGGGGTGTCGACCTTGTGGTGAACAATGCTGGCATGACCTCGGTGCAAGATGGTTCGGATGCGGTCGGTGCGGTTGAAACGTTGTCATTGGATGAGTGGCATCTAGGGCTCTCCCGGAATCTTGATACGGCATTCTTGGTGTGCCGGGCATTCTTTGGCGACATGAAAGAGAACGGTTGGGGTCGGGTGGTGATGGTTGCTTCCACGACGGGGCCTGTCAATGCGATGCCTGGTCATGCCGTGTACGCGACCGCGAAGGCTGCGATGGTGGGGCTCACGCGATCCCTTGCGCTCGAGGTCGCTTCTATGGGGATCACCGTCAATGCAGTCGCGCCTGGCTGGATCGCGAGCGGCTCTGCGAGCGATGACGAGTTGCGCTTTGGAACGGCCAGTCCCGTCGGTCGATCTGGATCACCTGAAGAGGTGGCAGCGGTGATCGCCTCCCTTTGCCTGCCAGGCCTCTCGTACATCACCGGGCAAGTCATTGTGGTAGACGGAGCGAATTCGATTCTTGAGCCTCGCACAACCTAGTGTGGTAAGCTGGGGACTACCGTCGTATCTGCGCCAGGGAAGAGACAGGACGGCTTGGGGCGTGGTGGCTATTGGCGTGTTGGGAAGCTAGCTGGTTCTACTGCTCGATGTAACGGTGTACTGTCCTGGCGGAGATGCTCCTCCCCGACGAATACAGCAATGTGAGAACCGGATCTGCACATGGTTGTGAGATCGATGCCAGACACGTTGACGATCTTCTCGGCGAAACGGTCACCTGGAGGCACCTTGTGAAGGTTTGCAACTCTCGATGGAAAAACCGCTGGAGGAGATTCGGTTCATAGCGGTGAAAGGTTTGATTCCCGTGCACCCTCTGGGAAGTCAGGCATTATCGGGCGTGACCAACAGTGTGGAACTGCCCAACGATGGTACTTGTCTATTCATGCTCTTTGACTCAGAAAGAAGTGACAATAGTCCTCTTAGTTGGCAGTACCAAGTAATTTGCTTCCAAGTCGATAGGATGCTAGGTAGCGATAGGTGTGAGATGTCCGTTGAGGGCTTGCACCATGGAGAAAGGATGCCAAGTGAGACGAAGACAGATGGCTCTAATGGCGGTGACGATGATGACGACGAGTACCGTGTTGGCTGCCTGTGGAACGAGTAGTTCGTCAGCAACTCCTGCCAAGGCACCGTCGGCCAAGGTCACGATTACCAAGACATTCCAGACCTTTTTTGACGGTTCCTCCGCGGCAGCTACCAAGATCAGACTCCTACAAAATGGAAGTGCATTCTCTCCAGTGATCAAGGCACAGGCGAGCTCAAGTATCGCGAAGGGTACCAGCGCAAAGGTCTCCAACGTCACCTTGGTCTCACCTGTGGCGGCAACAGTGACCTATACCATCTACCTCGGTGGACAGCCCGCCCTCAAGGATCAGCATGGCGAGGCGGTCAAGGTGGATGGAACATGGAAGGTGGGGGATGCCAGCTTCTGTAACTTGATTTCGCTGGAGGGTGCCAAAGTACCCGCCTGCGCTACATTCGAGAAGAACTCTTAAGTTTGTGGAGCAGTCACGGCGCCGCCTCGCCTTGGCGGTCCTGAGCGGTGTGCTATTTCTCACCTTTCTTGATACCACGATCGTTGCGGTGGCGCTAGCGCCTATCCAGAGCCATCTCCATGCGGGTGTCGATGAGCTGCAGTGGGTGATCGGTGGGTACGCGGTGGCCTTTGCCGCACTCATGTTGGTGTTTGGTGCGATTGGTGATAGGTACGGCCGACGCCGGATGATGGTGGCTGGTCTGGGACTCTTCGTCATCGGGTCGGTGATCGCGGCGCTCGCCCCCTCAGCCGTTATCTTGATCGTTGCCAGGGTTGTGATGGGTATCGGTGCGGCAGCCTCCGAGCCCGGCACGCTATCGCTCATCCGTCACCTCTATCCCGAGGAGTCAGATCGGACCAAGGCCCTCGGGACGTGGGCGGCAGTCGCAGGCTTTGCACTCGCGATTGGCCCGGTGCTCGGTGGCATCCTCGTCGGACTCGATGGTTGGCCAACGATATTTTGGTTCAATTGTGTCGCTGGCGTGGTGGTCATCGTGATGGCGATCCGCGTTCTACCGGAGAGTGCAGATCGATCGATTGGATCAGTAGACGTCTTGGGTTCGTTGACTGGCCCATTCGCACTTGGGGTTCTCGTTGTAGGCATCGTCGAGGGCGAGGTGCGAGGTTACGCTTCGCCCATTATCGTCACATGTTTTGCCCTCGCTTTATTGGGTGCGATCGGCTTCATTCTTGCGGAGCATCGAGCCTTGAATCCACTCTTACGGCTGAGGTTTTTGCGCAATGCTCGGTTCAGTGGGGCGCTGATGTTGGCCTTTAGCATCTACTTCTCGATATTTGCCATCTTTTTCTTCGTTGCCCTGTATTTGGAGGTTGTCGAGGGTGACAGTTCCTATCAAGTAGCGGGTATCTTCGCTGCGATGATGATCACGATGATCGTTGCCTCTATCGTTGCTGGACGTTGGACAACCCAAGTGGGAACCAGGATGGCGACTGGGTTTGGCGCACTTCTCGCAGCGGCTGGAATTGGGCTGTCGGACCTTGCGCTTTCGGGGCCAACGCACCCGCTCTTGCTGGCTGCGACCCTTGCCATCGCGGGGATTGGGTTTGGACTGGTAGTCGTGCCAGTGACAAGCATCGCCCTATCAACCGTTCCTCCAGAGCATTCTGGCATGGCGGCCGCAGCGACCAACACGATGCGAGCCCTCGGGGTTACCTTGAGTGTAGCGATTTTGGGTAGCTTCTTGAACGGCGAATTAACGGGTGGTCTATCGAGTCGACTCGCGCGATTGGGGGTGCCCCCAGCGTTTCGTCAGGTCGTTATCAACGCGGTTGAAACCGGTGGTGTCGCTGGTCACGAAGGAGGCGCTGCCAAGATCTATGGGCCCATCGTTGGTAAGGTCATTGGTGCTGCGTACAGCTCGTTTCATGCCGGACTCTCGGTGTCGTTGATCATCGCTGGATCTCTGATTGTACTCGGTGGTGCGGTGTCGCTCGTGACACGGGCGGGTCACACGAGATAGATCATCTCATGTGGTGGTGTCGTAGAAGCGACGTTGGCTCTTCGCAATCCGGACGCAGATCTTTGATCGAGCCCGAGCATTGGTACTCGTTGCCATTCGGTAGCGTGAGGGGCCGCATGGGCGTCGTGGTGGAGACCAGCGAGGTCTTCTATCAGAGTCCGTACTGGGCAGTGATGTACCAATAGGCTTGGTGTTGGTAGGGATCCATGACTGGATGAGCAACGGGAAAGGTAGATAGAGTTGGGAGAAGAGAACTGTTTTGCGTGTGGCACAAAGAACCCGATCGGCCTTCATCTGGAGTTCAGTGGCTCCGACGGCGTGGTTCGAGCGACCTACCGGGCTGAGCGGCGTTTTGTGGGATGGGACGACGTCCTGCATGGAGGGATCACCGCGACGATGCTGGATGAGGCTGCGAGCTACGTTCCCTATTCGATGGGCTTTGTCACCGTTACGGCTCGTCTCGAGGTGAGATACTCCTTGCCCATTCGAGTTGATGAGCTACTCGCGATCGAGGGTCGATTCCTCGGTCGACGGCGTCGAGTCGTCGAGGCGGAGTCGGAGATCCGTGATGAACAGGGAGTCGTGCGAGCGAGTGCTGCGGCGAAGTTGATGATTCTTGGGGAGCGCAGTGCTGGTGGGCCGGGGGCTGGCGATCTGCTCTGATATGGTGGCTGGTTGATCAGTTGTATAGAGCGAGCGACACTAAGAGGGAGGTGTCGGCAGTTCGTCCGAGCGGCGGGATCCATCGTCGAGGAGTGAGAGGCCGATCACCGAACCAAGGACGAGTACCACTCCTGCGATGAGTGTCAAGCTCACTCGCAAGTTGAAGAGAAAGATCGATGCGACGGCTGCGGTGAGCGGCTCAAGCGTACCTACCACATTGGCGAGCAGTGGAGCAATGTTGGCGAGGGCACTGAGGTAGAGCAGAAACGGGACCGCGGTTCCTCCGACGATGATGAAGAGGACAAGCAGGATCTCGGGCATGGTCATGGTGGTTGGTGCATCGAGTATGAGCCATGGCAACAGGACCACAGACCCGATCAGGAAGGCACCCGCGACGACGACCTCTGCGTTGTGTTGTGCCAAGAGTTCAGTAGGTAACAGGTTGTAGAACGCCGTGAAGAGTGCAGAGGTCAGTCCCCATGCGACTCCCGCTAATGGTATCGCCAGTCCAGAGGTGGAGCCGTCGGTGACGACGAGAAAGACACCAGCTAACGCACCTGCTATCAGGAGTATCAGTAAGGGCTTTGGTACCTTGAAATGCCGTAACGAGATCCAGCCAAGGATAAGAACGGGACTCGTGAACTGGAGAAGAGTTGCGGATACTGCGGTGCCGTGGGCGATGGCGAGGAAAAAGGTGAGTTGAACGCCATCGAGGGCCACCACTCCAAAGACGATGATGGTGGCCAATCGTCGTCGGTCGGCGCTGAAACGCTTGAAACCGGCTCCTCGCCCTCTGGGTCCAGCCCAAAGGGCGAGGAGGACTCCAGCCCCAGTGACTCGTACCGCGGCGAGCCAGGTTGGCTCGAGGTGATAACGCTGGAAAAGTTGTTGTGCCGCAATGCCAGAAAATCCCCACAGAATGGCAGCAGCGACGATCCCGATGATGCCTGGGCGCTGGCGAATGTGGCGAGGATGCATGTTTTGATTGTAGATCCGCAGGGATGCGACGTTTGTAACTTCAACGGTAGATAGTCCTCCCGCGGTGGTGCTCATCACGGTGGTGGTGCTGGCGTGTCCGTGGATGCTCGCTCGGTTCATGGTGGCGCACTAATAGCTGCGATCCCCATGACCCCTGATTGGATGCGTGCCAATTCGGAGACCCGAGCCCGATAGAAGATCGGACTGGGGCTGTTCTGTCTGTAATCCATGAACGCGTTGGTGCTGGAGGGAGGGGTCGCATCCGTGAAGACTTGAAGGTAGACGGACTTATGCCCTATTGTAGGTGCAGCTAGATAGACGCAAGTGTGGAACGAAAGGTGGAACGGTGGGCAATCCGAGTGCTTCGTTTTCGGTGACTTTGCGGGTGGAGATCTCCGACTCGCGCCTGGTCGGCGCGATCACGACGGTGTTGGCTGAAGCTGGTGGTGCTATTACCGCCCTCGACACAGTGGAGTCCCGGGGAGAGCGGCTTGTGGTCGATATCACCTGCAACGCTGTCGATGAAGAGCATGCATCCCGGTTGCGTTCGGAGGTCGAGGCCATCGAAGGCGTCACCGTGCGCGCCATGAGCGATCGCACCCTTCTGTTACACCTGGGAGGTGTCTTGGCGACGGAGTCCAAGGTCCCGCTTAAGACACGCGATGATCTCTCGATGGCCTATACGCCAGGAGTTGCGCGGGTATCACTAGCGATTGCACGCGATCATGGGGCGGCGAGAAATCTGACTATCAAGCGCAACAGTGTGGCGGTGGTGACTGATGGATCAGCGGTGCTCGGACTCGGTAATCTTGGTCCTGAGGCGGCTCTGCCGGTGATGGAGGGCAAAGCAGTCCTGTTCAAGCGTTTTGGTGATGTCGATGCTTGGCCAGTGTGCTTGGCATCTCAAGATGTCGACGAGATCGTACAGGCAGTTCGCATGATTGCACCTGTCTTTGGAGGCATCAACCTTGAAGATATCTCCGCACCGCGCTGTTTCGAGGTCGAGCGACGCCTCCGAGAGCACCTCGACATCCCGGTATTTCATGACGACCAACATGGCACGGCGATTGTCGTTCTGGCGGCCCTGCTCAATGCACTTCGGGTCGTGGAGAAGCGTCTGGACACGGCAAAGGTGGTCGTCCTCGGGGTGGGAGCAGCTGGCGTGGCAATCGCCAAGCTACTCATCAATGAGGGTGTTGGTAACCTGATCGCCGTCGACCGCGACGGAGTTCTTGATCCCCAGTCTAGCTCGCTCGACGAGAATCGCCTGTGGGTTGCTCAACACTCGAACCCTGATGGCGTTCGAGGGGATCTGCGTACCGCGCTCCAGGGGGCTGATGTGGTCATCGGGGTCTCCGGGCCAAACCTGTTGACCGAGAGTGATCTGCGGCACATGGCGCCTGATCCGATTGTCTTCGCCCTTGCGAACCCTGATCCTGAAGTCGAGCCGTCTGTGGCTCGTCGTATTGCGCCTGTCGTTGCGACCGGTCGCAGTGATGAACCAAATCAGATCAATAATGTGTTGGTTTTTCCAGGGTTTTTCCGAGGTCTTCTGGACGCAGGCGCGACAAAAATTACTGAGGCGATGGAGCTGGCGGCAGCCCGCGCACTGGCAGCGATCGTTACCGAAGACGAGTTATCACCGGCCTACATCGTTCCAACGGTCTTTAATCCAGCGGTGGCACCCACGATCGCCCAGGCGGTGGAGGCGGCGGCAAAGTAAGAGGCTCCTGCGCTGGTAGTCCAAGAGAGATAGCGGTTGCTCAATGGTGATGTTTGAGGAGGTATCTCGTTGGGCGGGTTGTCGTTTAGCCGGGACAGCTATAGCGGGCGGTGGCAGTGATAAATTTCTTGACGAGCCGGAAGCTGCCGTGGGTGAAGGTGAACTCGAGCGATTCCATGGCAGCTGGCGGTTGGTCGGGGACCGAGTAATCAATGCCCGTAAGTCCTACGATGGTGAAGGCGTTCCCGTGGACAAATTGCGGGCCGCTCGTGTAACAGTTGATGCTCGAGAGAACTGGACCTGCCGCTTTATAATCTGAACTCTGAGTCGTTCCAGGTGGGCTTGGGACCGCCCTTGCTTGTTGGTCGCCTTGGAGCAGGTTTGAGAAGTAGAGAACGCTTGTCGCAGAATCGTGCTGCAGTGGGCTTGGTGGAAGGGAGACCAGCGTGGAGAGCAGCTGTGGCCGGGTGCTACTCGAACTGGTGGGAGGGGCGAATGCCCAAAGTCCATTCGGTAGGGATGAGGCATTGATGCCACAAGTCGCCGTTACGATGGCGATAGGTGCGTGTGACCCCACGAGATAGCCGACGACGGATCCGTGTTCGACGACTTTTGCCCCAGGGTTGACGTGGCAGTGGGGGAGAAGACTAGGGTAGGTCACCCTAGACCAGTTGACGCTGCTAAATGCTTTGGCATCAGCTCGATCCCTTGCAGTGGTAGGAGTGGGTTTGAGCACGCCGCTGGACTTGGCGGTCACGGGCTTGGCGTTTGCGGATCCACAACTCGTCAAGAGGAGCGCACCCAGGATGAGAGCCGATGTGAGGAGAACTGGAGGAGGTGTTTTTCGGGGCACCTTTCAAAGGCTAACCTGTGACCGTGGGATCAATAGCTACTGATGGTTCAGGTTCTCCCGCACTTCGGCTGTTCGAGGGCGAGCTGGCTGGTAGGAACTATGGTGATGGGTGTGGGTAATGCGCGTTGTTGGCGGCTGGAGGAGTACCGCGCCTCGCTGAGTTATCTCTCACCCGCGACCCAACACCGATATCTTACGGGTTTGGATTGGATGATTCGCGCCTCTGCTGAACTTGGTATACTCGACCCGGCTGATCTGAATGTTCGCCTTGTACGGCGGGTGATATCGAAGCGACAGGCGAGCGGGGTTGCCCGATCGACGCTGCGAACTGATCTCGCGGCGTTCTCGTCCTATCTGCGTTTTCGTGATGACCTTGATCTCGCTCCGCTGCGTCTGGCGCTCGTGAAGCCGGGAACATCGACGCAAAGGAAGCTTCCTCGAACGTTGGATGCAACAAGCGTTCGTGCAACTCTCGATGGCCTTCGATCGCATCCCGATGCGAACCTTCTGCACTACGCCGTACTTGAGACGCTGTATGACACTGGGCTACGCGTCGGTGAGTTGGTGCAGCTCGATCTTGGGGATGTGGATTTCGCAGGCTGCCGGATCTCGGTACGCAATGGCAAAGGTGGGAGACCGCGGGTCGTGCCCGTTGCTCAGTGCTGCCTCGATGCGATGCAACGCTACCTAGGAACCCGATCCGACCGTTCAACGGCGCTCTTTTTGGGTCCTCGGGGTTCCCGACTCGGAGTTCGATCGGTGCAACGCATCGTCGATCACTATTTTCCTGGTGCACACCCACACTCCTTGCGTCACAGTTATGCAACCCATCTACTAGAAAACGGTGCCGATTTGCGAAGCCTTCAGGAGCTTCTCGGACACGCTAGACTATCCACAACGGAAATTTATACTCATGTGAGTCACGAACGGTTAGCAAGGGTCTATCGGGAGTTACATCCACGGGGCAAGTAGGGGCTGCGATGCAAGGTGATGCCGACTTAGATAAGTTATGGCATAGATACAAAGAGACTGGCGACCAGGGTTTGCGAGACCGTCTTTTGGTGACCTATTCGCCGCTGGTACGCTTTGTTGCCTCAAGGGTCGCGATTGGTCTGCCGAACTCGGTCGAACAGGCCGACCTTGCGAGCTACGGTACCTTCGGTCTGATCGATGCTATCGAGAAGTTTGACCTTGATCGCAATATCAAGTTCGAAACCTATGCAATTACCCGTATCAAGGGCGCTATTATCGATGAACTCCGAGCAATTGACTGGGTGCCGCGATCGGTTCGTGCGAAGGCAAAAGCAGTGGAACAGGCCTATGCAAAGCTGGAAGCAAAGCTCCATCGGAGTCCAACCGACAAGGAAGTCGCCGCTGAGCTAGAGATTGATGAGTCCGAATTGCAGGCGATCTTCTCCAAGATCTCTTTCCTAGGCATTGCAGCGCTTGATGAGGTGGTCCTTGGTGGGGAGCGCAACGAAGGTATGACGCTAGGCGATACCATTGCTGATCGTAAGGAGAGCGCCAATGGCTCCTTTGAGCAAGAAGAGACTCGGCGCATGCTTGTTGATGCCATCAATCGGCTGGGTGACCGAGAGAAGATGGTGCTAACCCTCTACTACTACGAAGGCTTTACCCTGGCCGAGATCGGCGACATTCTCGGCGTGACTGAGAGCCGAGTCTGCCAGATTCACTCGAAGGCGGTATTGCAACTCCGAGGTAAGCTCGGCGACGTGGGCTAGCGCCGGCGATCGATTAGTTCACTCGGGAGCGGAGCGTGCATGCGTCGGTGGAGCGCTTGGCTCCGTCGGACAATCGCTTTTCTCTGGCAGCTTTGATTGAATGAACTCGATTGCAGAGGTCGGCAATGCCGAACCGGACTCGTGAAAAGTGCCCAAAGGTAGCGATGCGATACCTGGCGTATCGGGAATCGCTTCGGTTGGGTACCACAACCGTTAACGATCTTGAGAGGGCGATTTCCCGCTAGGTCACGCCCGATCTGGATGGAGTGTACATCTCTACCGAGCGCTTGAGGAAAGGTACGCAGCGAGTCGTAGGCGCCGATTGCGACGCCGACCACCTCATCGAAGAAGGCTGACCTCGACTGTGGTTGCTGCTAGGCTACCTTCGGCTCAAATTTGAGTAAGTAACGGGAGTGTTCGACCCACGGTCGGCGTTTGTCGCGAGGACACTTCTTAGTGCAACCGATGGGAGGATCATGCCAGATAAACCACTAGTAACCATGTCTCAGCTTCTTGAGGCGGGAGTCCATTTTGGTCACCAAGCCAAACGGTGGAACCCAAAGATGAAGCCTTATATTTTCGACAAGCGCAATGGTATCTACCTGCTCGATCTGCGCCAGACACTGCAGGGAATCGACGAGTCTTTCCGCTTCGTTCGGTCGTTGTCAGCTCGAGGTGGCAGTGTGCTCTTCGTCGGTACGAAAAAGCAAGCTCAAGATGCTATCACGCAGTATGCCAAGATGGCCGGTATGCCCTACGTAAGCCATCGGTGGTTAGGCGGCATGTTAACCAACTTCCCCACGATCGCCTCGCGAGTGCGCAAGCTTCAAGAGTATGAGCAGATGAAGGTGCAGGGAGACTTCGACGCAATGCCGAAGAAGGAGGCGCTGTTGTTGCAGCGAGAACTCACCAAGCTGGACCTCAACCTCGGTGGTGTTCGCAACATGACCAGGTTGCCGGATGCTCTGTTCGTTATCGATACCGTCAAGGAACACCTTGCGCTCACTGAGGCAGCTCGTCTCGGCATCCCGGTGATAGCCGTGGTCGACACCAACTGCGACCCAGAGCTGGTGGATCATATCATGCCAGGTAATGACGATGCGATCCGGTCATGTGAGCTTTTCACTCGGCTGATTGCGACGGCAATTATCGAAGGGAAGTCCAAAGCTGGTGCTTTAGAACCCGTTCCGGCGCCGGTGCCAGCGTAACAACAATCTGTCCTATTTATTGATATAATCAGAAAGGAAGGCCGAGGGTGGCTGAGATCAAAGCTGCGGACGTACAGGCGCTGCGTAAGCTCACCGGCGCAGGGATTCTCGACGCGAAGAAGACACTTGAAGAGACAGGTGGCGACGCCGAGCGTGCGGCACAGCTGCTTCGGGAGCGGGGCGTCGTCTCTGCGGCGAAGCGAGCCGAGCGTGAAAACAGCGAGGGAGCGGTAGCGCTCTCCATGGTTGGCAATCGTGCTGGTGCACTCGTTGAACTCAAGTGTGAGACCGACTTTGTCGCGAAGTCAACGGACTTCGTCAACACCGTGAACGAGATCGCTGCTGCTGTCGCGGAGCGAGGAGAGCAGGCGGTCACGGAGTATGAGGAGATGATCTCCTCTCTTATCATCTCGTTGAAGGAGAACATCTCGCTCGGTCGAGTCGTTCGACTTGAGGCCGGTGAAGGTGAAGAGGTGTCGGGTTATCTGCACGTTCAGGCGGATCGAGGGGTTAACGGAGTGCTCGTGCAGCTCAAGAATGGGTCGAATGAGCTCGCCCACGACATCGCGTTGCACATTGCATTCGCTCGTCCAACGTATCTGCGAATCGAGGACGTTCCGGAATCGGTGGTAGCGCAGGAGCGCGAGACGCTCGAGACGATGACGAGAAATGAGGGCAAGCCAGAGGCGGCCCTCGAAAAGATCGTAGCAGGGCGCCTTGATGGCTTTTACAAGTCCATCTGCCTGTTGGAACAGCCCTTTGTGAAAGATGAGAAACATCGAGTTCGAGAGGTGCTAGGACAAGCAACGCTCGTCGCGTTCGCGCAACTCGTCGTCGGCGAGTAGCTCGTTGACGACAGTGCAGTCATCGGATGATCGATGCCGAATTCTACTCAAAATCTCGGGCGAGGCGCTTGGAGATGCGGCCAAGGGGCCACTTGACGCGAAGGTACTGACCCAACTGGCCCAAGAACTCGTCGGGCTCCGTTCGGAGCTCGACGTTGAGATCGCCTTGGTGGTCGGTGGCGGAAATATTTGGCGTGGCACCTACGGCGTGGATATCGGCATTGATGCTCCAACATCGGACAACATTGGGATGCTTGCGACGGTGATGAATGCGCTCGCACTGCAAAGTGCCATTGAGGCGCTCGGCCAGCCAGTCCGGCTCCAGAGTGCCATCCAGATGTCCGAGCTTGCCGAGCCCTACATCCGGCGCAGAGCGGTGCGTCATCTCGAAAAGGGTAGGATCGTCATTTTCGCTGCTGGCACCGGTAATCCGTTTTTCACGACGGACACCGCAGCTGCACTTCGAGCCGCGGAGATCGGTGCGCAGACGATGATGAAGGGTACACATTCAGGGGTTAATGGAATCTACTCCGCCGACCCGCGCCTTGACCCCAGCGCTACGAAGTATGATCATGTTGGGTATATGGATGTCATTTCGCGCGATCTCAATGTTATGGATATGACTGCCGTCACTTTCTGCAAGGACCACGACATTCGAGTGATCGTGTTTGACGTGACCAGCCCTGGTAATATCGCTCGCGCATGGCGTGGTGAAATCGGAACGGTGGTTGACTGATGGCTGAAGAAGTAAATACGGATCTGGTTATCGCCGAGACGAAGACCAAGATGGCCAAGGCCGTTGAACATACTGAGGAGGAGTTTGCTTCGGTACGCACAGGTCGTGCGGCTCCAGCGTTAGTCGAGCATCTCCTCGTTGACTACTATGGCTCGCCCACTCCGCTGATGACCATTGCTGGTATCGGTGTCTCCGATGCACGTACCTTGGTTATCAATCCTTACGATCGCGGGAGCCTCGGTGCTATCGAGACGGCTATACGCAATGCAGATCTCGGCGTGAACCCCAGCAACGATGGTGCGGCGATTCGCATCACCCTGCAGCCCCCTACGGAAGAACGACGCAAAGAACTCATTAAGGTTGTTCGTGCGCGCTCTGAGGAGGGGAGAGTTGCAGTTCGAGCCATACGGCGTAGTGCGCGCCACCAGTTTGAGGTTTGGCAGAAACAGGGTTCACTGACGACTGACGACCTCGGGGACCTTGAGAAACAGCTCGAACAGTTAACGTCGCAGTATATCGCTGAACTTGACAAGGCGTTGGAGACCAAAGAGCGCGATTTACTTGAGGTCTGAGAGGGGCCGTATCGATGGGTGAGGGTGAGGAACGCCACCGGCGAGGGCCCAACGGGCAGTCAGAGGGGCCGTTGTTCAGTGGTCAAGGTGAGCCTCCACAGGACGACGATCCTACGCTGTTCTATGACGAGGTGCCTGGGTCTGAAGCCGCGGAAGATCCTGATCAGACGCTGAGTCTTGACGTGCCCTATAGTATCTCAGGCACTCCGGAGCGCCAAGTCAACGATCGCACTGGGGAGGATGCAACGGTCGAATTGCCTGGTTGGCGAGATCCGCCTACAGGTGAGATCCCTCGAATCATCGAGGAGCTGGCCGGGGAGCCTCTTCCTCGTGTGCACGAGGAGGCCCCGACCAATTTTGATGCGCTTGAGGATAGGGAGGACCGATCCGACACCTCCGCCAGCGATACTAACGACGATTTCTTGGTGCCTGTGGAGCGCCTCTCCCCAGATCGAACTGTTACGAGTCCCCCCATGTCCAATGAGGCAATGAGGCCTACGTCTCCGGAGCGGACGTATCGAGAGCCGTCAGGGGCCCCACGAGTACCCGAAGGTGATGCGCCGGTCAAGCCTCCCTCGCCGGAAGTCGGCGATGATGGTGTGGCCCTCCAGCGCATGATCGATGAGCGCAGGGGGTCGTCGGCGAGTACTCCACGACCACCAGTGGCTAGCGGCGATACCCAAGAGGCGGAGAGCACGAGGCGAGACGGTCCGCCGGAGGGCGCAGTGTTGGGTCGCACGCGCCACGAAGTCATGCGTGCTCGAAGAGGATCGCCATGGTTGGGTAGGGATTCTGTTGAGAACAAAAGGGCGCACCCCCACCGCGATCATCAGAACGACGCGGCCCCAGCGCCGGAGAGAGATGCCCCAGTGCCGGAGAGAGATGACAGAGTTTCTCCCGGGACGGATCCACTTCGCCGCATTAAGGTGGTCCGGACCATCACGGGGGTCGTACTCGCCCTTGTCTTTATCGGCGCGCTCAAACTTGGAACAATCTCGACGCTAGTGGTCGTGGTCGTGGCGGTCACTACCGCTGCAGCTGAGGGCTACAATCTGCTGCGCCGAGGTGGTTATCGGCCCGCTGCATTGGTGGGGCTTCTCGCCGTTATCGGGTTGGTGGTTGGTGCCTATGTGGCAGGAGAAGATGCCATAGTTTTGGTGATCTTTGTGGCCATCCTGGCCTCCCTTGTCTGGTTCATGGTTCAGCACCGTGGTGAGCAGTTTGTGGTCGGTGTAACCACCACGATGGTCATTGTGGTGTGGGTTGGCCTATTTGGGGCGTTCGCTGGGCTCCTACTTCGACATGCGTTGTTTGGAGATGGTGGTCTCGGTCTCCTGATCGGGGCGTTACTCTGTGCAACGACCGCCGATGTCTTCGCGTTTTTTGGTGGCTCGCTTCTGGGGAAGCATAAGCTTGCTCCGGCGATTTCACCGGGGAAGACTGTCGAGGGGGTTCTTATCGGTGGCGCGGCGGCAATTTTGGTTGGTGCATTCGCGCTCCCGTTGATTCACCCGTTTACCCTTGAGGCGGGGGTGTTGATTGGTGTGGCGTCAGCGATTATCGCCCCGGTAGGCGACTTGGCCGAGTCTGCGCTGAAGCGCTCGGTATCGGCTAAGGATTCTTCACGGTTACTCCCAGGTCATGGGGGTATGCTGGACCGCATTGACGGGATACTGATCGTACTACCAGTCGCTTTTTATCTGTTTCTGAGTCTCCACTTAAGGTGATGCATTAGAGGGTTACCATGAAATCAGTTGCCGTTATGGGTTCGACCGGTTCGATCGGTTGCCAGACACTTGATCTTGTGCGGCAGGATCCAGGGACCCTCAAGGTCACTGTGCTAGCGGCGCACTCGAATATCGAACGCCTTCTCAAGCAGGTGCAGGAGTTTCATCCGCTCGTCGTGGGAGTCTACGATGAGGTCGCGGCCAAGGAGCTGCGGAGTCACGTGGATGCCAGTGTTGCCGTCGTGACGGGGGAGGAGCTGGTAGACGCTGTGACCGCAGCGGAGATCGTGATCAACGGCGTGATGGGGTTTGCTGGTATCCGCATCACTGAGCGCGCATTGCGAGCCGGTTTGCGTCTCGGACTGGCGAATAAGGAGTCGCTTATTGCTGCGGGAGACCTTGTGCTCGCGCTTTTGTCGATGGGCGGAGAGCTCATTCCGGTCGACTCCGAGCATTCTGCAATCTTTCAAGCGATGGGGCTGTCGCGGCAAGTTCCGGCTGGCTTTGCCCGGTTGGTCATCACGGCATCAGGTGGACCCTTCCGGCAACTTTCTGCCCAAGCCCTTCGCACGGTAACCATAGAGGATGCACTCGCGCATCCGACGTGGTCGATGGGACCAAAAATTAGTGTGGACTCATCGACATTGTTTAACAAGGGACTCGAGGTCATTGAGGCTCACTACCTTTTTGGGGTTGAGTACGACGCGATCTCGGTCGTGGTCCATCCGGAATCTTTGGTCCATTCGATGGTTGAATTCACTGATGGTTCCACACTGGCACAGCTCTCCATGCCCGACATGAGGCTCCCAATCTCTTTGGCGCTTTACTCGCCACTTCGGAGCGATCTCGCTCACGGTGCGTTGGACTGGTCACGACCCATGACGCTGAGCTTCGAAGAGGTCGACCGGACGCGTTTCCCAGGACTTGGGTTAGCGTACGCGGCAGGAAAGCTCGGGGGTGGTGCCCCTTGTTGGATGAATGCGGCCAATGAGGTTGCGGTGGCGGCTTTCTTGAACTCCAGAATCGGTTGGTTGCAAATTTATGAGGTGGTTGCCCGGACCATGGAGAGCTATGAGGTAGGTTCACCAATGAGTATCGATGAGGTTGTCGAGCTGGATCGGCAGGCGCGGGTGGTCGCCACCGAAGTGGTGCAGGTGCTCGCCAGTGCCTGACGTCGATACCGTCAACGATGCCGATAGTCGAGAAAACCGGGCACCGACACTCGCGGAGGCTCGCTCCTTCTCTGGACGCCGACTGATCGAGTTTTTGATCGCCATCGCGGCGATCATTGCTTTCGCCGCCCACATCCATGCGCTCTCTACGTTGGTGGTCGTCGCGGCCATCGCGGCGATGATTATCTTGCATGAGTTCGGTCACTACATCACCGCTCGGTTATCGGGTATGAAGGTGACGGAGTTCTTTATTGGCTTTGGCCCTCGAATCTGGTCGATCAAGGTAGGCGGGATCGAGTACGGCGTCAAGGCATTGATCGTTGGCGGCTATGTCAGGATCTCTGGGATGACCAATGTTGAAGAGGTTCCGCCAGAGGATGAGGCGAAGACCTATCGGCAGGCTACCTTCCCGCGCCGAATTCTCGTGAGTGTAGCGGGTTCGTTGATGCACTTCATCATGGCTTTTGCGATCCTGTGGATCCTGCTCTCGAGCGTCGGTTTTGCCGTCTCGAGTGGTGGAACCGTGATCGCCGCGGTCGCCAAGACTCCCCACATCGAGTCGCCAGCGATCCAGGCGCACATTCCTGCCGGATCCACCGTCCTGGCAGTGAACGGGATTACCCACCCGAACACGACGACCTTTGGCAAGATCATCGAAGAGAATCCAGGCAAGCCGGTACACCTCACGCTTGCGGTTGGGCACAAGGTGATCCATCGAACCGTGATTCCCGTCAGTGCTGCAGTTTTGGCGCGTACGGATCCGGCGTACAAGCCGCTGCACCAAGCTGGGGTGATCGGTGTGAGCATCGAGGCGACCTCGAAGACGGTCACCGATTCGTTCCTTAGTGGTGTCGGCCACGCCGTGACGGGGTTGGGTTCCTTTGCTTGGCAGTCGGTGACAGGGATCCTTTCACATTTTTCACCTCATGGCATCGCGACCTACGCCCACGAGGTGATCCATCCGTCATCAAATCCGACGTCGGCACGGGCACAATCACGCTTTGAGTCACCGATCGGCATCGTCTACTTGGCGAACGACGCGGTACACTCTGGCATCTCGGCGGTCCTTGAGCTCCTGTTCTTGATCAATGTCTTCGTGGGTGTCTTCAATCTCTTCCCCTTCCTGCCGCTCGACGGTGGTCACGTCGTGATCGCCATCTATGAGCGCCTGCGCTCGCGTAAGAACCGCCCCTATCACGCCGATGTCATGAAGCTGATGCCTGTCACCTACGCAGTGCTGACCATCATTTTGCTCATAGGGGTGACGGCACTGTATTTGGATATCGTTCATCCAATCGCGAATCCATTTCGCTAGGCTAGGAATGAAAGTGAGTTACAATGACACGTGAACAGGTAGTACTAGCAAAGCGCCGCGTCGCACGATCAGTCCAGGTTGGCAAGGTCACCGTCGGCGGCGATAGCCCGATCTCCGTGCAGTCGATGACGACCACCAAGACCGCCGATGTCGAGGGTACGCTCGTCCAGATCTACTCATTGGCTGCCGCCGGTACAGAGATTGTCCGATGTACCTGCAACTCGCAGGATGCAGCTGATGGACTTCGTCAGATCGTTCCACGATCTCCTGTGCCGATCGTAGCTGATATCCACTTCCATGTGGAGATGGCGCTCGCCGCACTGGAGTCTGGGGTCGCTGCACTTCGACTGAATCCGGGCAATCTGCGCAAACCTGAAGAGATCAAACTCGTGGCGCGTGAGGCGGGAGCGCGTGGCGTTCCTATCCGAATCGGCGTGAACGCTGGTTCGCTGCACCCGGATTTTGCGAAGCAGTATGGAGGGATCACCGCGGAGGCGATGGTCGCCTCTGCACTGCATGAACTCGATCTCTTCCATGAGGTGGGTTTTGACGATGTCGCCTTTTCGGTCAAGGCTTCGAATGTGGCGTTGATGATCGCTGCCTACCGGTTGCTCGCCCAAAAGGTCGATCACCCGCTCCACCTCGGGGTCACCGAGGCGGGGCCATTGCCCGGTGGTCTCATCAAGGCCACGGCTGGTATCGCCACCTTGCTCGCTGAAGGGATCGGGGACACCATTCGTTACTCGCTGACCGCAGACCCGATCGAGGAGGCCCGAGCCGGACGGCAGCTCCTTGAGTCGTTGGGCCTTCGCGAGCGCAAAGGACTCGACTTCATCGCATGCCCAAGTTGTGGAAGAGCAGAGATCGACGTGGTGGCGGTCGCTACCGAGGCGCAACGAGAGCTTGAGAAGCTTGGCCTCCCCCTACAAGTCGCGGTTATGGGCTGTAACGTCAACGGACCGGGTGAGGCGCGTGAGGCTGATATTGGCATCGCTGCCGGCAAAGGGAAGGGTCACCTCTTTATCAAGGGAAAGATTGTCGAGGTCGTTCCTGAGGCGAACATGGTCGCAGCCCTCGTGGAGGAGGCACAGGCGATCATGGTTGAGGGTGTTGAAGCGAGGCTTAACAAGAAGCGTCGCTGAGCGATCATTGGGGCCGTGCTAGCCTTTGTTCCCATGCGAACATCTGAACTCGTCTTTAGGAGTCGACGGGAGGTCCCTCAGGATGCTGAGGCCGCCTCACATAAAGTCCTGATTCGTGGGAACTACATTCGTCGGCTCACCAGTGGTGTCTATAGCTTTCTTCCGCTGGGTTTTCGCGTGCTTCGCAATGTGGAACGCATCGTCGAGGAGGAGCTGGACCGTGCGGGGGCATCCCAACTTCTGTTGCCGGCACTCCAACCGGTGGATATCTGGAGAGCGACCGGTCGTATCGACAAGATGGCGGATGTCCTTTTTCGTGTTGACGGTAAATCAGGTGCATTTGTGCTTGGACCGACCCATGAGGAGGCGGTGATCGAGGCGATGAGCCCCGACATCGAGAGCTACCGCGATCTGCCCAAGCTGGTCTATCAGATCCAAACCAAGTTCCGGGATGAGCCCCGGGCACGTTTTGGATTGATGAGAACACGCGAGTTTATTATGGCCGATGGCTACTCCTTCGACGTTGATCGCGACGCGATGCGCGACTCGTATCGAAGGTTCTATGACGCCTACCTCGCCATCTTTGCGCGGCTCGGTCTTCGGGCGGAGCCGGTTGAAGCCGATGCTGGCTCTATCGGCGGGGACGTGAATCATGAGTTTATGGTCGCCTCCAGCATTGGAGAGGATCACTTTGCTCACTGTAGTGACTGCGGCTATCAAGCCAATATCGAGGCTGCTCGCGCTGGCGAACGGCCATCGGTCGAGGTTGACCCAGAGGGTCAGCCGGTGACGTATGCGACGCCGAATGCGCCGGGGATTGAGATCGCAGTGAAGGCGCTGCGCGATCTCGGTGCAGAGGTAGAGGTTGCGAGCATGCTCAAGTCGATGTTGTTGATTGACGACCTGGGTGATCGGGTCATCGCGCTCCTACCTGGTGATCGTACGCTCAACGTTCCACGTGGCATGCGCTTGGCCACCGATGCCGAGATGACGGGGTTCGCGAAGGGCTACATTGGTCCGCAGGGTCACGGCTCTGAGGTTCGGGTGATTGCAGACCCCTTGGTCCGTACGCGTCCTAGTTGGGCGAGTGGAGCCAATGAAGTGGGTCATCATTGCGTCGGTCTGCGCGTTGGTGTCGATTTCCAGGTCGATCAATTTGTTGATCTGGTAGTGGTTGAAGATGGAGATCCATGTCCTCGATGTGGCGGGGTTCTATCGCTGATTCGTTCGGTGGAGGTCGGCCATACCTTCCAGCTCGGGTTGACCTATTCCGGAGTCTTGTCCCATGCCCGCTATCGTTCCGTTGACGGTGAGGAGCTGCCCTACTGGATGGGTTGCTATGGCATTGGGGTGACGAGGGTGCCGGCGGTAATCGCGCAACAGTATGGCTCAGTGGATGGGGATGCGGTGGTCTGGCCGATAGAGGTTGCCCCTTACGTCGTGAGTATCGTGGGCGTGGGTGCCACCAAGACCAACGAGGTGGCTACGGTAGCCGAGCAGTTGCACGAATCGATGGTTCAGTCTGGCATTGCAGCGCTACTCGAAGATCGGAGCATCTCGACTGGGGTGGCGATGCGCGATCTCGAACTGATCGGATCCCCCCTCTTTTGTATCGTTGGTGCCCGTTCATTGGCCAAGGGCGTCGTCGAGTTGCGAGACCGCATTCGAGAACAGACCGTCGAAGTTCCGATCGACGAGGTCACCGCCACGATCCTGTCGCTCACCCGGGCACTCGCATCTGAACGACGATAGCGATGCGCTATACTGGTGAAGGATAATTCGTAGTATGGGAACTGCGTGGGCGTGAGCCCACGTTTTTTGTTCAAGTGGATAGGTGGGAGGAGGAGGTATGCTCTCGAGTCAGACGCTTATCGATCTCCTCGACCCGGTGATCGCGCCGCTTGACCTTCGCGTGCTATCGGCTACCTGGCACGGGCGGGTTCTAGACCTCCGACTCGAGCACTATGATGCGTCAGCTCCCTCGCTAGATGAGATCGCGCAAGCATCGAAGACCGTCTCGGCGGTGCTTGATGATGCCGGTGGACAAGGAGATGGCACCTACACGCTTGAGGTGTCGAGTCCAGGGCTTGAGCGTCCACTGCTGCGATTGACCCATTTTCAGTGGGCGACCGGGCGAGATATACAGTTCACGTCGACGGATGGGGTCGTTGCAGGCGTGTTGGCTCGCGTCTTCGATGAGAGCGAACCAAGGATTGAGGTCATCGTGGAGGGCGAATCACGACTCTATGCACTGCGCGAGATCGATCAGGCGATGACCGTCTTCCAGTGGGGTACCAAGAACAAAAACAACGATGGAAGGAGGCAGGTCGATGGCGCGTGACAACCAGGATTTTATGGATGCCCTTGAGGTAATTGCTCGAGAGAAGGGCCTGACGGTAGAGACACTACTTGAGTCGTTGGCGAACGCATTGGTGGCTGCCTATAAGCGCATGCCTGGGGCGGCCGATGAGGCCTACGTCGAGATTGACCCGGATAACGGTGAGATCCGGGTCTTTGGACAGGAGCTTGACGACGACGGCAATGTCGTGCGCGAGTGGGAGGACACCCCGAAGGATTTCGGTCGCATAGCGGCACAAACGGCCAAACAGGTGATGTTTCAAAAGATTCGTGATGCTGAACGCGATCTCAAATACGAAGAGTATGCGGGGCGTGAGGGTGATGTGGTGACCGGTGTTGTGTCCCAGATGGATACTCGGTTCACGCTGCTCGATCTCGGCAAGATCGAGGCCATTATGCCCCATACTGAGTGCCCACCGAATGAGCGCTACTCCATTGGACAGCGGATCAAGGCCTATATTGTTGAGGTACGCAAGACGGCGAAGGGCCCTCAGATCGTCGTTTCACGTACGCACCCCGGTTTGGTCAAGCGACTTTTCGAGCTCGAGGTCCCCGAGATCGCTTCTGGGGTCGTCGAGATCAAGGCGATTGCGCGTGAACCAGGTCATCGTAGCAAGGTGGCCGTCTGGTCCAACGATGACGGGGTCGACCCGGTGGGTGCCTGTGTTGGGTCGCGCGGATCCCGTGTGCGCATGGTGACCAATGAGTTGATGGGTGAGAAACTCGATATCGTACCATTTTCAGACGATGTTATCGAGTACCTCGAACGGGCGATTCAGCCTGCCTATGCGCTTGAGGTGCGTATTGATGAGGCTGCTGGCTCGGCACTCATCGTCGTCGGAGATGATCAGCTTTCGCTCGCTATCGGCCGAGAGGGCCAAAACGCTCGACTCGCAGCGCGCCTCAGCGGGCTGCATATCGATGTCCGTGCCGAGAGTGAGGTGGCCGCACTCGATCGTGAGGCGGCGGCCGAAGAAGGTTACCTCGAGGACATCGCTTCATCCCCAATGGGCCAGGACAGTCCGCCGAGCGATGGGCAAAGTACCGCATCAGAGGGTGGGGCGGATCAGGTTGATGAGGATCGAGGGGTCTCCGATGTGGCGATTGAGACGATGGACGCCCCGACTGGGGATCCTTCCGAGGGGTGACGATGGCTCGCAGTCGGCGAGTCGTGATACGGATGTGCGTGGGCTGTCGACGTCGACGGCCAACGTCGGAGTTGATTCGACTCGCGGCCTATGATGGCGATGTTCACCTACGGGCGGGACACGGCAGGGGCGCATGGTTGTGCTCTGACTCTCGACGGTGTGCCGAAGAGACATTCAGAGGCGGACGTTTGTCGAAGGCACTAAGAATTCCTATCCCCCCGGCTAGACTGGCTAGGTTAAAGGACTCCTTTGGTGTCTGAGCGAGCGCAAGGTAGAGGTTGCAATGGACTCAGATGGCGTAGGCGTCGAGTCGGTACAGTGGAGGTCAGGTTTCGTCGTTGGCTAAGAAGTTACGAGTTTATGAGATTGCGAAGGAGTTAAACCTCTCCAATAAGGAGGCGCTTGATCTGTGCCTCGCCCTTGGAATAGACGTGAAGTCACACTCCTCAAGCGTTGAGGAGGCGCATGCTGACCGTGCGCGTCGACGTGCACAACGCGAAGGTATTGGCATCTATGGTGCAAAGGCGGAACCGACTCAAGACCAGCCTGAGGAGGCAGTCGCTGAGCCCAGTCCTGCTCCAGCAGTGGAGGTGGTTCCCGAGGAGCGTCCGGCGGCCAAGCCAGCAGAGGACGAGGATAAGCACGACTTAGCGGCCGTGATTGCACAGGAGTCCGCCAAGCGTGAAGAGGCTGAACGTGTAGCGATCGCCAATGCAGGCAAGCTCGCCCGTGAGGCCGCGGAACCCCAGGCTCCACCGCGACCGAGGTCATCACCGGTATCGCCCTCCGGTCAGCCAATTCCGCCGCCACCAGCGCGTAAACAACAACCCCTTACCTCCTTCTCCGGGCGACCAATTCCGCCGCCCCCGCGTCCTTCCGCGAATCCCGATCCCCGTGGTCGCAGGCCAGCTCGTCCTCCGCGTGACGGTAGCCGAGCTCCACTGCCTCCTCGTACGGGCCGACCCGACGATCGACCGCCGCGCCCTGCGGGACCGAACGATCGTCCTCCTCGCACTGATCAGACCGGTGCGCGTCCAGGGGCGGGCACTGGACCCTCTACGGGCGGATTTCGAGGATCCCCGCCGCCACGAGGTGGTAGCAGAGGTGCGCCGGCACGAGGTCCAGGTGGACCAATGCCAGCTCCGCGCGGCCGTAGCCGTGGTGGACCGAAGTCGAAGAAGCGGGTATCGAGGAAGGAGTACGAAGAGCTCGAGCCGACGACGGTATCGAGTTACGTCCCCTCGAGTGCGCCGATACCGGATCACGAAGTCATCATCGAGCGCGGATCGACCGCACAGGAGGTCGGGCCCAAGCTCAATCGTTCAGCCGGTGATCTGATTCGCTTTCTGTTGTTACAGGGTGAGATGGTCACGGCAACACAGTCGCTCTCTGACGAGATGATTGAGTTGTACGCTGCCGAACTCGGTGCGCAAATTCGCATGGTGGATGCTGGACAGGAACAAGAGGCGATGCTCGCCGCTCGCTACCTCGACGTTGACGAGACCGAAGACGAGCATGCGATCGCATCTCGTCCGCCCGTCGTCACCGTTATGGGACATGTTGATCATGGCAAGACACTGTTGCTCGACCGCATTCGCAACTCCAACGTGGTTGCGGGTGAGGCTGGCGGCATCACTCAGCACATAGGTGCCTATCAGGTCGAGCTGCCAGGTGGTCGTGTAACCTTTATCGATACGCCAGGCCACGAGGCCTTTACGGCCATGCGCGCACGCGGTGCTGGGGTGACGGACATCGTCGTCTTGGTCGTTGCTGCCGATGATGGTGTCATGCCCCAGACCGTTGAGGCGATCAACCATGCAAAGGCGGCTGGCGTCCCAATCATTGTGGCTCTCAACAAGATTGACCGGGCCGATGCCGATCCGAATCGTGTCCTCCAACAGCTCTCGGAGTACAACCTCGTCCCAGAGAAGTGGGGCGGCGACACGATCGTCGTCGAGATCTCGGCGCTACAGAATTTAGGCATTGACGACCTGCTTGAGCAGATCCTGGTGTTGGCCGAGGTGTTAGAGCTCGATGCGAACCCGACGGGCCATGCCAGAGGCACGGTCCTTGAGGGTCACCTCGATGTGGGCCGTGGCCCAGTGGCGACGGTGTTGGTGCAGTCGGGGACGTTGCGGGTCGGTGACTCGATGGTTGCTGGACAGGCATGGGGGAAGGCGAAGGCCCTTGTCGATGATCGAGGCAACAAGGTCAATCTTGCCGGACCATCGGTTCCGGTACAGGTATTGGGCTTCTCTGAGGTTCCCAGTGCCGGCGATCTGTTCCGTGTGACCAATGAGATCGCGAGTGCGCGAGAGGTGGCGGAATCGCGCGAGCAACGGTTACGTCTGGCCGCCAACGCCAATCGGGCTATCGGTAGTTCGGGGATCAAACTCGAGGATCTCTTTGAGCAGATCCAAAAGGGCGACGTGCCGATGCTCAATATCATCTTGAAGGCAGATGTCCAGGGGAGTCTTGAGGCGCTCGCTGACGCGCTTGCGAAGCTCGCCCGCGATGAGGTGGGTCTTGCGATCATCCACAAGGCAGTAGGCGGCGTCACTGAGAACGACGTAGCACTCGCTGCTGCGTCAGATGCACTTATCATCGGTTTCAATGTGCGTCCAGACCGACGTGCTCGTGAGGCGGCCGAGCTCGCCCACGTTGAGGTTCGCACCTATGAGATCATCTACAAGGTCATCGAAGACATCGAGGCTGCCGTCGTCGGCATGCTCAAGCCTGAGTATGAAGAGGTGGTCACCGGTGAAGCTGAGGTTCGCGAGGTCTTTAGGATTCCTCGGGTTGGCGCGATTGCTGGTTGTTATGTGCGATCGGGTGTGATCACACGAGGATCGCACGTGCGATTCTTGCGCGAGGGAGTGATCCTTTGGAAGGGTACCGTGGTGTCGCTGCGACGATTCAAGGATGATGTTCGTGAGGTGAGCGCTGGTTTTGAGTGTGGTGTTGGACTCTCCGATTTCCAGGATCTCCATGGCGGAGATCTGATCGAGACCTTTGAGCTCCGCGAGATCGCCAGGGAGTAAGCCGAACATGGCCAGTCGAGGTTCGCATGGGTACGAGAGGGTTGATCGGGTTTCACGGCTGCTACAAGAGGTGGTGGCCTGGGAGCTTGAGCGTATCGGAGATATCGATGATCGTGTGGCGTTGCTGACGATCACCGACGTACGGGTGCGCCCTGACTTACGCTCTGCTCTGGTCTTCTTTGCTTCGCTCACCGAGGAGGCCGAGATCGCGCTTGAGGCACACCGCATTGAGCTGCAGGCTGCGATCGCTCGGCAGGTCCGCATGAAACGCACGCCTCAGTTGCAGTTCATCGTCGATGATGTGTTGGCAACCTCGGAGGCGATTGAGGCGGTTTTACGCCGCCATGATCAAAACCTTGGCTAAGCAAGCGATGGAGGCAGGGGGCTTTTACGCTCTCGACAAGCCGGTTGGCATCACCTCGCAGCGGGCGCTTACCATTGCGAAACGGCAACTGGGGATCAAGAAAGCTGGGCATAGCGGTACACTTGACCCGCTCGCCTCTGGTCTCTTGGTGGTCGCAGTTGGTTCTTGGTCGCGATTGTTGGCCTTTGTGTTGGGTGCGGACAAGGTGTACTATGCGACCGTACGCTGTGGACTACGCACCGATACGCTCGACATCACTGGGGCGGTCGAGGGCTTTCAAGCTGTTCCCTCCACCCTGGGGGCGGAGGCCGTACAGGCGGGACTTGCGAGTTTTCTCGGCACCATCGACCAGTTACCGCCGGCCTTTAGCGCTCTTAAGGTCAACGGTGTGCGGGCCTATGCACTTGCGCGCGCGGGTGAAGAGGTCACTCTGGCGCAGCGGTCAGTGACGATCTATGCCATTGATCTTCTTGATCTCGCTCGTTCAGGTCCATTTTTGGATGTGGTGATTCGCGTTCACTGCTCTTCGGGTACCTACATCCGATCACTCGCCCGGGATCTTGGCGAGCTTCTCGGTACGGGTGCGACGCTGTATGCGCTACGACGGGAGTCGATCGGTTCAGTGACGCTTGCGTCTGCGAAGGATCCCACCTCCCTTGAGCCGGACGATCGTCTCCCTTTGTCGGTGATCTTTCCTGACGCACCATCCTACGCGATTGAGAGGGAGTTGCTGACACAGGCTCGCAATGGTCATGTGCTTGCATGTCCACCTGCGCTTGGCGATGGTAAGGAGGTGTTGGTTCTGGCCCAAGGTGCTGAGCCCGAGTATCAACGACTTGTTGGGGTCTATGGTGTGCAGGGCGATAAGCTGGTCCCATTGCGTGTGGTGCCGCCAGAGGGGGCTAAATGATCGAGGTGCTCAGCTCTGAAGCTCCGACCTACTCGTTGGATCAGTCGGTCGTAACCATTGGAGCCTTTGATGGTTTTCATCTCGGTCATCTCGGCCTCATCGGTGCTGCGCGTGAGGAGGCCGATCGGCGAGCATTGCCACTTGTAGTCGTCACGTTTGACCAACATCCGATGAAGGTGCTCGCTCCCGAGCGCGCCCCTCGTCTCCTTATGGGTCCAAGGTTGCGCCACCATCTGTTGGGTGCCCTCGGTGTGGATGTCCTCTATCTCCTCCACTTTGATCCAGCACGTGCCGCTCAGGCTCCGATCGACTTTGTCGATGAGGTGCTCGTCCACACCTTGGGTGCGACAGGGGTCTACGTGGGGGAGAACTTTACCTATGGAGCCAAGGGTGCAGGATCGATTGCCGACCTTGTCGAACAGGGCGCACTCCGAGGGTTTTCGGTGCACGCGTCTAGGTTGCTGACCGTCGGGGAGTTAACGGAGAACCCCGAGGCGATTGCGCTGTTAGGAACCGACCGAGTGGTGTCGGCAACGCTGATCCGATCCCTCGTACAAGAGGGTCAATTGGACCTTGCCAACGAGCTTTTGGGTCACCCTTTTGGGGTCGAAGGAGTCGTGGTGTCTGGGGATCGACGAGGACGCACCCTTGGCTTTCCTACCGCCAACCTCGTGGTCGGCGAGGAGTTCGTGAAGCCACCGGATGCCGTCTACGCGGGGTATACCTACCTTGACGGTCGGCGCTATGCGGTAGCGATCTCGCTCGGTACTCGCCCGATGTACTATCCAGAGGGTGGAGCTCGGCTGCTTGAAGTCTTCGTCATCGGAGCGGACGAAGACCTCTATGGGAGGGTGCTGTGCGTCTATTTCCTGCGAAAGCTGCGAGAACAGCAGGTCTTTGATTCTGAGGAAGACTTTCGTCAACAGATGGAGCGTGATGTGCATGACACGATCGAAGCGGTCGGGGCCTGGCCGTCTTTCCTTCCTTGAGGCGCTATGATGAACGCCGTACTCGTAAGTGAAACGTCAATCTGGTGGGTCCAGATCTAGAAGAGGAATGACTACGTATGTCGACTAAGCAAGAGGTCATTGCGAGCTACCAGACTCGTGAGGGTGATACCGGTTCCCCAGAGGTTCAGGTCGCCATTCTCACGGATCGGATAGCTCAGCTCACCGAGCATCTCAAGGTGCACAAGGGCGATCACCATTCGCGCCGTGGCCTCATGATGATGATCGGCCGACGCCGACGACTTCTCGACTACCTGCGCAACCAAGACGTTGAGCGCTACCGTACTTTGATATCCCGTCTTGGTTTGCGACGCTAGTCGCGTTTGCTCCAGAACAAGCAATCGTAAATAAGGAGAAATATGTCGGCAATCAGTGTCGAGCGTCAGTTCACGGGTATGGATACCCTGATTCGTTTTGAAACCGGACTTCTTGCTCCGCAGGCTCATGGAGCAGTGGTGGCCCAACTCGGCAGCACGATGGTGCTTGCGACGGCCACGACCAACAAGCAACCAAAAGACGGGATCGATTTCTTTCCGTTGACGGTTGACGTCGAGGAGCGGATGTATGCCGCCGGGAAGATTCCGGGTTCGTTCTTCCGGCGTGAGGGCCGCGCAAGTGATCAGGCCATCTTGACCTGCCGGTTGATCGACCGTCCACTCCGTCCGTGCTTTCCCGATGGGTTTCGCAATGATGTCCATGTAGTGGTCACGATCCTTGGTGCTGATCTGATCAACCCGCATGACGTCCTCGCGATCAATGCGTCGTCGGCGGCGTTGATGATGTCGGGTATCCCCTTCGAGGGTCCTATCGGTGCGGTTCGCATTGCGTTGGCAGCAGATGGTCGGTGGATACCATTCCCGACCTATCAAGAGGGTGACGAGAGCTCCTTCGAGCTGGTCGTTGCGGGACGGATGACGAGCGATGGCTCCGATGTCGCTGTGATGATGGTCGAGGCTGGTGGTACCGAGTTCACTTGGAAGGCCTACGAAGCCAAGGCCGCGATACCGACCGAAGAGGTCGTCGCCGCTGGTCTGGTGGAGGCGAAGCGTTGGATCGCTGAGTCGATCGCACTGCAGCAGGAGCTTCTCGCCAAGTCGACGCCACGGGAGCCAATGGTTTGGACCCCCGTCAAGGACTACAGTGATGAGATCGCTGAAGCGGTCGCTACGAGTGGTCGAGCAAAGCTCGTTGCTGCGAATGCCATCGCCGACAAGCTGGAGCGAGCGGCCGCGATTGAAGCCGTCAACGCCCAGGTCCAAGAGGAGCTCGCCTCCCGCTTCGAGGATCAAAGTGGAGCCATCAAGGCAGCACTGCGGTCCCTCCTTAAGGCGGTCGTACGCGATCGAATTGTGCATGAGGGCGTACGTATCGATGGTCGCGATACCTCCACTATTCGTCCCCTCTCTGCGGCGGTGGGGCTGATTCCTACGGCACACGGCTCTGGTCTTTTCCAGCGAGGTGAGACCCAGGTGCTCAATATCTGCACGCTGGGTATGCCACGCATGAATCAGCTACTCGACACCTTGGGTGTCGAAGACACCAAGCGCTATATGCACCACTACAATATGCCCCCGTTCGCCTCCGGTGAGCCAGGCTTTATGCGTGGTCCCAAGCGTCGAGAGATCGGCCATGGCTTGCTTGCTGAGCGAGCGCTTCTTCCGGTGGTGCCAAGCGAGGAGGAGTTCAGTTATGCACTCCGTCTCGTCTCCGAGGTCTTGAGCTCCAATGGATCTACCTCGATGGCTTCGGTCTGCGGATCGACCCTCTCGTTGATGGACGCTGGGGTGCCGATCAAGGCGCCAGTCGGCGGCATTGCCATGGGGCTCATCTACGAGGATGGCAAGTACGTGACGCTCACCGACATTCTGGGTGCCGAGGATGCTTTTGGTGATATGGACTTCAAGGTAGCGGGTACGCGTGAGTTTGTCACGGCCCTGCAGCTTGACACGAAGATCGATGGCATTCCAGCAGAGGTGTTGGCATCGGCGCTCAAGCAGGCCCATACCGCGAGGATGCAGATCATCGATGTCATCGAAGAGACGCTTCCGGCTCCGCGGTCTGAGGTCGCGGCGACAGCCCCGCGTATTGTGACCATCCAGATTCCGATGGACAAGATCGGCGAGATCATCGGTCCAAAGGGTAAGAATATCAACGCACTACAACTCGACACCGGTTGTGACATTTCGGTCGATGATGATGGTACGGTCGGACGAGTCGTTATCGGCTCGAAGGATGGCGAGATGGTCAAAGAGGTGCAACGTCGCATCGAGTTGATTCTCAACCCACCAGAGGCCACGCTTGGCGCTGTGTACCTGGGTAAGGTCGTTGGGATCACGAAATTTGGTGCATTCGTTAATATCCTTCCTGGACGTGATGGATTGGTGCATATCTCCAAGTTGGGGCGCGGTAAGCGCGTCGAGCGGGTCGAGGATGTGCTCGAGCTCAACCAGGAGATCTCGGTGAGGGTCGATGAGATCGATCCCTCCGGCAAGTTGGCGCTGTCACTCGTTGATGAAGGTTCCCAGTCCGAGCCTCGAGAGTCCGAACACGTGCCTTCGGAGAGGAAGCATGCCCAAGCGGCGGCGCCTGAACCGACGAATCGCGTCTCGTTCGAGGATTCGTTCGAGTCCGAGCTCGCACGGGAGATCGGCGACCTGGGCTAGTCGCCCTATCGTTAGTCGTAGCCTAGCCAACCAAGCGCGTAGCTTGGTTGGCTAGCATACGTTATCTGGCGGGAGGCTTGGTCACGTAATACCCGCCCGCGTAGCTCTCTCCACGTAAGGCGTTAGCAAACCTTGGCTCTGCGCGCGAGTGGTGATGGGATGTGTGAAGCCCGCCTCTTGCAGTCGTAGTGTGGTCAGGAGTGAACGAAGGCAACGAATCGTGACCAACGGCATGTCGCCCACTAGCATGGCTCACATGCGAATTGGTGTGCTGGGTGCAGGTGGCAAGGTCGGCTCAAGCGTGTGTCGAGTGATTCTCGAGAACCCGGCGTATGAGTTGGTTGCCGCAGTGGACCCCAAACTCGCGGGCATTGATCTCGGACAGATGCTTGGACGTCAGGCGGCGGGCCTCATAGCGCGTCGCGATGTTGAGTCGTTGATCGCCGAGGGGCCGGAGGTAGTCATCGACTTCACTGAGGCCCGTGGATCCTACCGCAACTTGCTCAAGTTGGCCGAAGCCGGCATCCCTGCGGTGGTTGGCACGACTGGTTACACTCAAGAGGAGCTTGACGAGCTTGCGCAGGCCTTTGTCGGAGTGGGGTGTGTGATCGCCTCGAACTTCTCAATCGGCGCTATCTTGATGATGCGATGTGCGGCGCTGTGTGCCCCTTACTTTGAGAGTGTGGAGATCGTGGAGACGCACCATGACCAGAAGGTGGATGCCCCATCGGGAACCTCCCTTGAGACGGCGAAGTGGATTGCTCATGCCCGTCAGGGAGTGGGTGAGGGTGGTTTTCTCGGTGATCGAACGAGTAACCTGAAGGTTGAAGGGGTACGTGGTGGGCTCGTCGATGACGAGATACGGATTCATTCGCTCCGGCTTCGCGGAGCGGTTGCCCATCACGAGGTTGTTTTTGGTGCGGCGGGTCAGACGTTGACGATTCGGCATGACTCACATGATCGTGCATCCTTTGTGCCCGGTGTGCTCTTGGCGGTGGATCGGGTGAGGAGTCTTGACCGGCTCGTGATCGGGATCGATAGGTTACTCGGGGGAGATTGAGACGACGAGAGTCGTGATGAAGGCAGGTTGGCCGTGGTTGGCATAGCAGATGAGGGGAGGATGACGTCGATGACACCGATGTTTGGAGCAGTCGTCACCGCAATGGGCACGCCATTTATGGCCGATGGACGTATCGATGAGGATGGGGTCGTTGCGCTTGCGCGTTGGCTCGTCGCTAACGGTTCCGATGCGCTGGTGGTGACCGGCTCCACTGGAGAATCGGGTACGCTCTCCGACGCTGAGCGGCGATTGTTATGGTTGTTGGTTCGCGAGGCCGTGGATTGTCCGGTGTTGGCCGGTGCGACCACCAATGATACTGCTCACTCGCTCCGTCTGATTGACGATGCCGAGGAGGTGGGGGCTGACGGGATCCTTGCAGTGACTCCCTACTACAATCGTCCGCCGCAAGCCGGACTCATCCGCCATTTCTCGACGATTGCAGCGGCGACTGAGCTGCCGGTGATGCTCTACGACATCCCCGCGCGCACCGGACGTCGTATCGAGTTGCCCACGTTCCTCGCACTGATGGAACGACACGCCAATATCGTGGCGGTCAAAGATGCTTCGGGAGATGTGGCCCGCCTTGCGAAGCTTGCCGCTGCCCTGGAGGGTCGTGCCCAGGTGTACTGTGGTGATGATGCATTGTTGTTGCCCTTCTTGAGCCTTGGAGCGGTTGGTATCGTCTCCGTAGCCTCCCACTGGGCCGGGGTGGGTCTCCAGGCCCTGATCGATGCCGCCCTGCATGGAGATCTTGAGCGGGCGGCGAGGCTGAACCGGGTGTTGATTCCGAGTTATGACTTCGAGAGTAGTGAGTTGTATCCGAACCCGATCCCAACCAAAGCGATGATGGCAGAGCTCGGGGTGTGTCAAGGGTTTACTCGATCACCATTGATTGACCCCCCTGAGGAACTGCGTAAAGAGGCGGTCAAACTCTACGCCCAACTACGTATGGCCCTGGCGAATGAAGGAGTGGAGCTCATCCATGAGTAATGTTGTTGCCGCCGAGGAGACCGTTTCGGTCCGATTTCTTGGTGGGTTGGGCGAGATTGGACGGAACTCGCTGGTCATCTCCCAAGGCCGTGATGCGGTGGTGATCGACTGTGGGGTGATGTTCCCCAAGGCAGACATGCCTGGCGTGGATGTGGTCCTGCCCGACTATCGGTATCTCGTTGAGGCAGATCTTGATCTTCACGGGGTGTTGGTCACCCATGGGCATGAGGATCACATCGGAGCGCTGCCGCACCTGCTGCGAGAGGTTCCGATGCCCATCTATGGTTCGGCGGTGACGATGGCGTTTGCCCGTTCACGGCTCGAACAATCGGGAGTCTCGGGTATCCACTATCGGGAGATTGCTGATTATGAATCGGTCAATGTTGGCCCGTTCCAGGTGGAGTTTATTCCAGTCACCCACTCTATTCCAGGCGCGACTGCGGTCGCGGTCTCGACGGCCCAAGGTTTGATTCTGCATACTGGCGACTTCAAGATCGATCGCACCCCGGTTGACGCTCGAGCTTTTGGGCTCGATCGTATGGCCACCCTGGGTGCCAACGGTGTGCGGTTGTTGCTCTCGGATTCGACGAATGCGGACGAACCGGGCTCGTCGAATTCAGAGAGTTCCGTTGGAGGAGTCCTCACCGAGGTCTTCGCCGAGAATCGCGATCGAAGGTTGACGGTGGTGTGTTTTGCGTCACATCTGCACCGTATCCAACAAATTATTGCTGCATGCCAGGCCTCTGGCCGGCGCATTTGCCTCGTGGGACGTTCGCTGCAACGCAATACGAAGTTGGGCCAGCAGCTTGGCCTCTTTCCAGAGGGTGCGTTGAGTGGACTCATCGATGTGGAGGAGATCGACGAGCTCGATCCGGCGTCAGTCTGTATCATCGCCACTGGCTCCCAGGGCGAGCACTCGTCCGCGCTCCACCGGTTGGCGTTCGCTAAGGACCCTTGGTTCACGATGGGCGATCGTGACACGGTGATCTTCTCGTCGGATACGATACCTGGCAACGAATCTGCTGTCTACCGGGTCATCAATCAACTCGCACGGCTAGGCGTCCGTGCGATCTACCCCTCGGTTCGGCGGGTCCACTCCTCTGGGCACGCGCGTCGGGACGAACTCTCGCTCCTCATCACCTTAGTGCGGCCGCAGTTTTTTATACCTGTGCATGGCGAGTATCGTCACTTGGCTGCGCATCATCAGTTGGCCATCGAAACTGGTGTGGTCAGCGGAGCGGCGCGTATCTGCAACGACGGTGATGAGGTGCTGCTCACCTCCTCAGGAATGGCCGCTGGCGTATCACGGTCCGGTGATTATCTCTATGTCGATGGCAAGGTGGGTGATATCAACGCCAGTGTGTTGAGGGATCGCCGCAGCCTCTCCGCAGATGGTATTGTCGTGGCTGCACTCACGATGGCCGAAGGGCGGCGGCTCGTTGGGGAACCGGAGATTTTCTCGTTCGGATGGGTCCATGACGAACGTGAAGAAGGGCTTCTGCTCGCGATCCGTGATGTAGTCTCGGCTACTGTGATGAGTTTGAATCCAGATCAGGGGGTGAGCCATCTGAAGGACCAACTCAAGCGCAGGGTCGGTAAGTACATTCGAGAGCAGACCAAACGGCGACCGCTGATCGTCCCACTCGTGATCGAGGTGTAAGTGGCGACATCTTCTCGCGGAAAGCAAGGTGCCCCAAGGAAGCCCACACCCACCAAGCGCAAGTCGGGCAGCCGACCGGCTACGGCGGCGACACCGGTGCACTGGTCACGCGAGGCGACAGGTCTTGTCTGGATGGTCGGAGCGCTGCTGCTCGGACTCGTGGCGTACTCGGGGCTGTTTGGAGGCCTGGGAAGGGTACTGTTAGGGCTGAGCCATGATCTCTTGGGAGATCCGGCATGGGTACTGTACCTGGTCGCTGCCGTCATTGGCTTCGCTGTTTTGATGAGGTACGCACGCTTACCCCGGCATACGTCCATCATCGCGGGCGTGCTCGTAATGGTGATCGCCGCGATCGATGCGGCGATCACGTTGGGGACGAGAGCCAATCTTGTACTACCTGGAGCACACAATGGTGGTGTCGTCGGCGACCTGATTGGTTTTGGTGCAACCACCGTAGCGGGATCGATCGGGGGAACGATCATACTCATGCTGATTGGGGTGGTTTGTCTACTTGGCTTGGTTGGACTTAGGCCCCGGGAGTCGATGAACTGGCTTGTTGCACGACTCGCAAAGACACATGCACCATCATCGCCCGAGGCACGGGAGTCACAGGCCAAAGAGGAGGCTATCCCAGGGCGAACCCGCAAACGACGGCGTCTGGCGTCCTCTGAGGTGAAGGCCGCTGAGGAGGTCCGAGTAGCCACCCCTGATGCCACTGAGACAGCTGTTGGAACGCCGATGCCTCTCGAGGAGCCGACACCCCTCGAGGAGCCGACACCCCTCGAGGAACCGGTACTCGTGGAGACGCTGATGCCGCCCGCGCGGGAGGATAGCCCGTGGCGGCTACCACCGCAATCGTTGTTGAAGCGGGGGAGTCGCGCCAAGATCGACCGAGCAGACCTTGAGCGGAGAGGCCGGGTGCTCGAGAGTGCTTTAGGCTCACATGGGGTGACCGTCAAGGTCGTCAACATGACTGTTGGTCCGACCGTAACACGCTATGAACTGGAGTTGGCCGAGGGGGTCAAGGTTGCACGCGTTCTCGCGCTCCAGCGCGATATCGCGTATGCGATGGCCGCGACCGATGTGCGCATCCTTGCTCCGATTCCTGGGAAGAGCGCGATTGGGGTCGAGGTTCCGAATCGGGTTCGTGAGGTCGTGACCCTGGGTGACGTGCTGGCGAGTCCACAGATGGAACGAGCCAACAAGGTGCTTGAGGTGCCACTCGGTCGAGATATCTCCGGTACAGCGGCTGTTTTTGACATCGCGGCGATGCCCCATGTCCTGGTGGCAGGTTCGACGGGCTCGGGGAAGTCATCGTTGATCAACTCGCTTTTAACCAGCCTGTTAGTGCGCAATACGCCAAGAGAATTACGTCTCATCCTTGTGGATCCCAAGCGGGTTGAGCTCTCGCAGTACAATGCATTGCCTCACCTACTCACGAGCGTGGTAGTCGACCCCAAAAAGGCAGCGCACGCGCTCAACTGGGCGGTCGTAGAGATGGAGCGTCGCTATGATATTCTTGCCCATTGGGGAGTACGCGACATTGTCGGTTACCGCGAACTGATTGCGCTCTCTGCGGGAAGGGAAGATCCAGACGAGGGGCCACCTGAGGAGCTGCCCTATATCTTGGTGGTCATTGATGAGCTGAACGATCTCATGATGGCGGCACCACGCGATGTTGAGGACTCAATCTGTCGGATCGCGCAGAAGGCACGTGCGGTTGGGGTCCATCTCGTGATCGCGACCCAAAGGCCCTCGGTCGATGTCATCACTGGGGTGATCAAGACCAATGTGCCCTCGAGAATCGCCTTTGCGGTCGCCTCACAGACCGACTCAAGGGTGATTTTGGATCAGCTTGGGGCCGAGAAGCTTGTGGGGAAAGGTGATCTCTTGATGGTCACGGCTACGAGTTCCCAGCCTCGACGGTTGCAAGCGCCGTGGGTCTCGGAACATGAGGTGGCGGCGGTGGTTGGATATTGGCGCCGTCAGGGTACCCCCTCCTACCTCGAGGAACTCGACAAAGTAGAGGATTCCGCCAAGCCTAAGAGTGATTTGGCTAGTGAGGTAGATCCCCTTTTCGCGACAGCGGCACGACTGATCGTTGAGACTGGTGCGGGGTCCACGTCGATGTTGCAGCGGCGTCTCAAAGTTGGTTTCGCACGGGCAGGACGACTGATGGACCTCCTTGAGGACCGAGGGATCGTTGGGCCAGCTGATGGTTCAAAGCAACGGCAGGTTCTCGTATCGCCAGAGGAACTTGAGGAGCTCGATATCTGAGAAGCATGACTCTCGTCTTGGGTGCGCGCAAGGTCAGCGATACTCTGTCGACGACGGGTTTGGCGGATTCATGTTCCTCTCACCAAACTGTCTCTCTCGTCGGTTATGATGATGGGCTTGACAGGTACGGACAAGTCGCGTACAGGTAGTGGAAAATGGAGGGCGTGAATGGCGCGCGGTGACCAGTGGGTGGCGGCAAAGGGCAGTCGACGGAGTTATTCCGGGCGCAATTCCACGATGCTGGCGAGGCGTTTGCTCGTCGTCGTATTGGTGCTGATTCTCATCCTGGGACTCGGCTCGATTATCCAGCTGGTGCGCGGAGTGCCGAGCCCGAGCTACGCTGCATCCTTGGCGGCCTCTTCGAAGATCCCAGGAACTCCACCCAGCGTTGCATGGCCAGCGCACGCCGAGGCGGCGGCAGAGATTCTCGGCGTTGGTCTGCTTGGTCAACACGGCGATCTGCATGAGACGGAGATCGCTTCAGTTACCAAGATGACCACTGCGCTCCTGACGCTCAAGGCTCATCCAATCTCGCTTGGTGAGAGTGGGCCGAGCCTCACCATGACTCCCCAGGACTACCAGATCTATGTCAACGATAAGAATGCCAATGACTCAGTCGGGGCGATCAGGGAAGGGGAGGTGCTCTCAGAGGAACAGCTCCTAGAGCTCCTGCTGATCCCCTCCGCTGACAATATTGCTAGTGTCTTGGCCAAGTGGGATGCCGGCTCGGTTAGCCGCTTTGTTGCCGAGATGAACAGTTACGCGCAGAGCTTAGGTCTCCACCATACCCACTACGGTGATCCAAGTGGTGTAACCCCATCGACACTGTCGATCCCGCGTGACCAGCTCAAGATCGAGGCGCTGTTTATGTCAAACCCAGTCCTCGCCAACATTGCGGCGATGCCACAGGCGACGCTGCCAGTCGCGGGCACGGTCTACAACGTGAACTATGCTCTTGGGCACGACAACATCGTCGGTGCCAAGACGGGCTCTATCTTGACCGGTAGCTTTGCGATGGCGACACAGATCAAGGTAGGACAGTCCAATCTTTACGGCCTTGGTACCATCCTCGATGTCGGTGGCGTGGAACCACTGATCAACGCACTCCACGATGGCGAGGCGATGGCAAAGTCGCTGCAGACGATCCCGCGAGAGTTGACGGTCTTACATAAGGGGCAGGTGGTTGGCTACCTCGATGTACCCGGGGCCAATCCGGACCCAGTGGTGGCTACTGAGTCTGTAACGGAGATCGGGTGGCCGGGACTAACCGAGTCCTTTACGCCGACGATCGACAAGTCGGTCTATGGCCTCCCGGCTGGTGCTAAAGTTGGCACGGCGACGCTGACCGTTGGTGAGCAGCTTAAGATAGTTCCGTTAAAGGTCGCTAACGCCGTCGTGCACCCGTCGATTGTGTGGAGGTTGACCCACTTCTAGGACAGAGGATGTGAAGTGATGGGTTTCAAGAGTGTCCGGGTCCCAGGCTCCTCGGCGAACCTGGGACCCGGGTTTGATACGTTGGCGCTCGCTGTGCCACTGTTTCTCACCGCCACCGCCTACCCGTCGGACTCCTTTGCGGTCGAGCTGCATGGAGAGGGTGCTGCCGAGGTGGTAACCGGGAACCACCTGATTCATCAGCTGGTAATCGAGGTTCTTGGCCATGATCATGTCGGGTTGGTCATCGACTCAGAGATTCCCTTGGCGAGGGGCCTTGGCTCATCGGCGGCGGTAGCTCTGGGTGTTGCCGGTGCTCTCGGGCATCCAGATCCTCTTGGGGTCGCGCTTGACTTTGAGAGTCACCCGGAGAACGTCGCCGCCTCCTATTACGGCGGTGGTGTTGCGGCGTTGGTCGCTCCCGGCGGTCCTGTCATTCGACGAATCCCCGTGGATCCTTTGTTGCGGTTGGTGGTCATTATTCCTCCTGATCGATTGGTGACGGAGGTGGCGAGGCGGCTGCTCCCGCCGACGGTACCCTTTGGCGATGCAGTCTTTAACCTCTCTCACGCGGTGGTATTGGCCGCTTCGCTCGGCCATGTCGAAGATCTGGTACCTGAGCTTTTTGAGGACCGCCTGCATCAGGAGGCGCGCACGGCGGCCTTCCCTGCGGCAAAGCGACTGCTCGATATGCTCTTGGAGGCGGGCTGTTTGGGGGCCTCCTGGTCAGGTGCTGGCACGATCTGTGTCGGGTTTACCGATGTCGATGGAGTTGAACGGGTGCATCAGCACGTCGATCAGGCGATGCGTGCGAGTGGCTTGGGCTACGAGGTGCGCCCTCTCGCCGTTGATCTTGACGGATTGACCACTCTGAAGGAGCCAAGCGAGAGCTGAAGCGCGGATTGTGTAATCGCGGCACCGTAAATGGAGTAAACTGGTCGCAGATGTCTACTCCACAGCGCCTCATCTATGGCCCCTCCGCCATAGCTACACCAGCAAACGCTATCACGGTGTTGCGCATCTGCTTTGCGCCGGTGTTTGTACTGTTGTTGCTGTCATCGCCCACCTCGATCGTTCCATTTTGGCTCTGGGCGGGGCTTGCGCTCTCCGACAAGGCAGATGGTTACATCGCACGACGCCAGGGTGTCACGCGCTCGGGTGCCTTCCTTGACCCCCTTGCCGACAAAATTCTTGTTTTCGCAGCGTTTGGTGCCTTATTTGTTCTGCACCGTATTGATGGTCTTCCTGTGCTGATTATGGGGCTTCGGGAGGTTGCGGTCTCTGTCTATCGCACACAGGTGCTCGCTTCGGGTAAGAGTCTGCCCGCGCGACTGCCCGGCAAGCTCAAGATGCTGGTGCAAATTTTGGTGATTGGCTTCGCCCTGATTCCGTTTGTCGGCCAACACGACCATTCGCTGATTAACGTCGGAGTGTGGATTGCGGTGGTGCTGGCGTTGGTGAGCGCGGTGCAGTACTTCTTTGACTCCAAGAGCATCAAGGCCTAACGTTCGTTGGAGGTAGCCGTCGTCGCCATCGGGACCGAGCTGTTGCTCGGGCAGATTGTCGACTCGAACTCGGCGCGCATTGGACAGATGTTGGCGGCCAATGGCTTCTCCTCTCACCTTCAGCTCAAGGTTGGTGATAATCACGAGCGCATCGTTGCCGCGTTGGAGCTAGCGCTTCGAGATGCGGATGCGGTGATCACCAGTGGGGGTCTCGGGCCGACCCAGGACGATATCACGCGAGAGGCGATTGCGGAGTTCGCTCGGCGACCGCTACGTGAGGATGCCGAGGTCCGTGTGGTCATCGAGGAACTCTTTGCCCAGCGAGGTCGGCCGATGTCGGCCAATAACTATCGACAGGCTCTGGTGCCCGATGGGGCAACGATTATCGCTCAGCGCAAGGGTACGGCGCCTGGGTTGATCGTTCCGGTTGGAGAGAAGGTTATCTTCGCTTTGCCTGGCGTCCCGTATGAACTCGACGATATGCTCGCTCATGAGGTGCTCGCCGAGTTGCATGCACGGCGTAAAGACGCTACCGTGATTCGATCCAGGGTGTTGAGAACCTGGGGGCTTGGTGAGTCACGCCTTGCTGAGTTGATGGCACCGCGTTTCGAGGAACTTGAGGGTTCGAATGTCACCATTGCTTTTCTCGCATCGGGGATCGAAGGGGTAAAGGTACGCTTTACGGTCAACACCACGAGCGAGGAGGAGGCCGCTATCCTACTTGATCGTGAGGAGGCCCAAGCGCGTGGGCTTCTCGGGGATGCCATCTTTGGAGTAGACGACGATACCCTTGAATCCGTAGTGGCCCAGCTCGCTCTCACGCAGGGTATCTCGATCGCGGTTGCGGAGTCGCTCACCGGAGGCATGGTGGCCTCGCAACTGGTACGTGTTCCTGGAGCCTCTCGGTGGTTCCGTGGTGGAGTCGTTAGCTACGCCACGGCCGTCAAAGAGGAGCTGCTTGGTGTCAAGACGGCTGCGGTGGTATCCGAGGAGGCTGCCTGTTCGATGGCTGAAGGTGTGGCTCGGCTGTTAGGGAGTGAACTCGGAGTCGCGACCACCGGAGTCGCCGGACCCGAGATGATGGAGGGCCAGGCTGTCGGCACGGTGTGGATTGGGATGAGCCTGCGTGGTCATTCTTCGGCACGTAGGGTGCAGCTCCTAGGAGATCGCGAGCGAATCCGCACGTATGCCACCGCGACCGCGCTCGATCTGGTGCGATTGACCCTGAGTGGGTCGGCACGCGGATTCGAGCTTGCGGAGACGGATGTGAGACGCTGAGATGATCGGTTGCCACCGGAGTGAGTCGCTCTGTGGCGAATGTGGCGATTATATTCGATCAGATGTACGAATTGTCCGAGCTTCGATCTAGTCTATGGTAAGAGTTGACGAGGAGGAACGGTGGAACGGGATAAGGCACTTGATATAGCGATCGCCCAGATCGAAAAGCAATTTGGCAAGGGTTCGATCATGCGCATGGGCGAGGCTCCGCAGATGACGATCGAGTCGGTCTCGACTGGAGCGATGGCACTTGATCTCGCTCTCGGTGTCGGCGGACTCCCTCGTGGGCGTGTTGTCGAGATATTCGGTCCAGAGAGTTCAGGGAAGTCCACCCTTGCTCTTCACGTGGTCGCTGAGGCGCAACGTATTGGCGGTAATTGTGCCTATATCGATGCAGAGCATGCGCTCGACCCTGTGTATGCACAGGCGATCGGTGTGGATATCGATGGTCTTTTGATCTCACAGCCAGACTACGGCGAGCAGGCGTTGGAGATCTGTGACGTTCTGATCAGGTCCGGTTCGATCGATGTGGTCGTTATCGACTCGGTGGCGGCGCTCACCCCTCGTGCGGAGATCGAAGGGGATATTGGGGATGCCCATGTGGGGCTCCAGGCTCGGCTGATGTCGCAGGCGATGCGTCGACTGACGGCAAACTTGAATCACACCAATACACTCGCTATCTTCATCAATCAGCTGCGGGAGAAGATTGGGGTGATGTATGGTTCGCCAGAGGTAACCCCAGGCGGCCGCGCACTCAAGTTCTACTCGTCGGTCAGGCTCGATATTCGAAAAGTTGAGATCATCAAAGACGGCACAGAGATGGTCGGATCGCGCACCAGGGTGAAGGTCGTCAAGAATAAGTGTGCACCGCCATTTCGTCAGGCGGAGTTCGATATCATGTATGGCCATGGCATCTCGCGAGAGGGCTCGATCCTCGATGTGGGAGTGGAGCTGGGTCTGATCAAAAAGTCGGGTTCGTGGTACACCTATGAGGGTGAGCAACTTGGCCAAGGACGAGAGAATGTAAAGACGTTTCTCGCTGCTAACCCACAGCTCATGGCGGAGTTGGATCAGAAGATTCGTGAAAAGGTCAGTGGGACGGTTGTTGAGGGTTTGACCCATGGGATGCTCCCAGCCGATGATGAGGAGGCATTTTCAGAGACGGCAAACTAGTTTGCGGCTCAGCAGCGGACTGCATTCGCTAACGGTGAGAGTGGTCGACGGATTCGGTGTCCGCCGGGTCGTCGACCACTTGTGTTTGGTGGCGATCTCTCTTCTCGCCATGGTCACATCGGTCAGAGGTTGTACGCGGCGGGTAGCCGGTGTTGTGTGCCAATGGCGGTGCGGGTTGGGGCAGATGAGGGGAGGGGCAGGGATTGCGTGACCGCACCTCGATGCACCGCACCTCGATGCACCGCACCTCGATGCACACAGCACGCCGTGCACATAGATCGGCTGCCTGCGGACGAGTGAAGCCCAATATGATTGACCGGCGGTGCCATGCGGGCAACTTCGAGTGTTGATGAGCCGATCGTGAGTGGTTGCCCTTTCTCAGGTGGCGTTGCGCGGGCCACTAGACTCCTTTGGTAGATGAAGAGCTTTTACGTCAAGACATTTGGATGCCAGATGAATGAGAATGATTCTGAGCGCATTGTGGCGTTGCTGCGACGTCAAGGCATGACTCCAGCGACCTCTGAAGAGGTGGCTGATGTGGTGGTCTTTAACACCTGCACCATACGGGAGAACGCTGATAATAGGTTCTTTGGGCAGGTCAATAAGTTGAGGGAGCGACGTGCGGCCGATTCGCATCTACGGATTGTGGTGGCAGGATGTTTGGCGCAGGGTGAACAAGAGGCGATCTTTGATCGGGCTCCCCATGTCGATGTCGTCGTCGGTACGCATGCGTTGGCGTCGATCGTGGAGTTGCTCGAACGTAGCGATCAAGAGCGCCGGGTGATCGACGTGAGAGAGATAGCCCAAGGACCTGATCCGCTGGCTGATCTTGGTGCCGAGCCGACGGAGGGACACAAGGCTTGGGTGACCATTCAAACCGGATGCGACAACAACTGTGCCTTTTGCATCGTTCCCCAGGTGCGAGGGGGTGAGGTCAGCCGTCCTTTCCAGGCAGTCGTGGATGAGGTGCGCAGCCTTGCATCGCAAGGGGTGACCGAGGTCACGCTTCTGGGGCAGAATGTCAATTCCTACGGACGCGACCTTACTCGACGGTTGCGCACCGAGCAGGAAGGTTCGCATGACCGAGGTTACTTGACAGGACAAGTCTATGTCAGCGGCTCCATCGCAAGGATTCGCCCTCTCTTCGCCGATCTCTTGCGAGCCGTTGGTGCAGTTGACGGGATACGTCGTGTGCGGTTTACCTCACCGCATCCCAAGGATATGCGCGAGGAGACGTTTCGCGCGATGGCGGATTCACCAGCGGTGTGTGAGAGCCTACACTTCCCGTTACAGTCTGGCAGTGACCGCGTGCTCGCGGCGATGCATCGAGGGTATCGTGGCGCACGGTTTTTCGAAAAGCTTACCCAGGCAAGGGAGATCGTACCTGACCTTGCCGTGACCACTGATATCATTGTCGGTTTTCCTGGTGAGACCGATGAGGATTTCGAGGCCACACTGGAGTTGGTGGCCCGGTGTGAGTTTGATTCCGCCTTCACCTTTATCTATTCGCCGCGTCCTGGCACCGAGGCCGGTGCTTGGACGGATCGTTTCGTCGACCCGGAGGTAATCGCGCAACGATTCGCGCAGCTCAAGCTCGTGACTGAACGAAGTGCCTCGGCTAAACATCGGGATCGTGTCGGTCGTGTCGAGGAGATCCTCATCGATGGTCCTTCGAAGCGGGATGCCTTAGTCGCCTCGGGGCGGACGCGGCAAAACAAGTTGGTCCATTTGACTGGGTTTGATGGCGAACGCAATCGGGGACGTTACGTGCAGGCCCGTATTGTCGACGCTGGTGCCCATTTTCTCCATGGAGAGATCTTGGAGGCGCCCCGCTGAGTAGTGAGCCTTCCGCTGTGGCCACGTTCTCAGGCCGGGTCTAGGTTGCTGCAGGCGCGATCACCAAGGGGACAGAAGTTCGTTAAGTTCCTTGCGCTCCGACGTGGGTTCGTGGGGTGAGGCGGGTCGATTCGATCGCTGTACCTGCCTCGTCTCTTCGGATGCGCTCGCAAGGGGTGCATAGCCCAAGCGCAGTGCTCCCCAATGGAGCCCTGCTACGTAGATGGGTGCGGAGGCATCCTTCATCAAGAGGAAGTTGCCTCCTCCCATGTCTCTTCGGTAGGTCTGGAGGAGAAACTCGTCACGGCTGCGTGCAGCGTGGATCCCTGTCGGGTCGGCGAAGAATCGATGGTTACGACAGTGGGCGGCGTTCCAAACGGGGTCCCCAGGCGTGGGAGGGAGCGAGTACTTAAGGTTATGGGTTGAGAGGTAGCCGTTGCGATCGACGACAGCCGCAAAGACTACTGCTGGTGAGTAGTCGAGGAAGTCTTCAAGGAGATCTTGGACAGTACGATCGACGAATTCAGTGAAACGGGTGAGGTGTTGTTGGGGATTGGTGCCCGGAACCTCCTCGTACTCCTCGTCAAAGAGTGTCTCGATGCTCACTTCACCTGCGGCAAGAGCACGCTCCATCCGTTCCTCGATGACGTGAGCACAGCGTACAACCTCCATCACCAAGGGCGTATCGCTTGTTTCCACTCCAACCTTCGCGCTGAGTTGAACGAGCGAGTTCGTCCTCCGCATCAGGTGTTCAAGGCTTGCCGTCGCGGCGTTGAGGTCGTTTTCGGAGTGCTCAACGCCATCGAAGAGCGAGAGTAGTGAGTTCGAAAAGAGGCCGACCTTCTCATTGATCGTCCTTGAGAAGGTCGCGATCGCCTCAACTCGATGATCGAGGATCTGACTTTCCTCTTGAGAGCGCTTGATGGATGTGGCGACGATGTCGATCGCACTGCGGGCACGTTCAGCACCGCGACGCGCACCCTTGGTTGTGCCTCCCAACTCATTGACCGATTCGATCAGTGGATCAAGCGTGGTTGAGATCGACGCGGCTGCATCGATCGCTTGGTCAGCCAAATCTCGTATCGCGTTGGCGATGACGGTGAAACCGGTCGCACCAGTGCCTGCGCGAGCGGCCTCGATGTGGGCATTAAGGGCCAACACGTGGGTTTGCTGCGCGATGGAGTCGAGGTGGTGGGCGATACGCCCGACATCTTCCATCTCCTGTTGGAGGGTCTCAAGTTGGGTACTGGTGTCGGCCACCCATTGGATCATGTAGTTGACCTCTGCGAGTGATGCCGCCATCTCGTTGCTGGATTGTTCAAGCTCAAGGTTCATTTTCCGGGTAGCATCGGCGGCGGCTTCGGCATCATCAGAGAGGGAACGATTGCCATCACGCAGATCGCGGGCGGCCAAGGTCAGCTCTTTGAACAATTCGACCTGATCGGTGATGTTGGTGGCGATTGACTCCACCTTGGTGGCTGCCTCGACGACGAGCAGACCGGTTTCTCCGATCTCATCGGCCATCTGCTCGATCGTGGCCGCCTGTGCCGTCGTGATCTGTTTGACTTCGGGCGAGGCGGGGCGCGAAGAGGAATGCCTGCGTCTACCACGAATCATCCGTCTCCTCCTCAAACCAGCTCTCGTTAGCTGGTTTCGTCACGACCAGGGCATCGCTTGAGGTTTTGTCATCTGCCCGGCACCGTTGCTCGCTAGCGAGTGTTCTTGGTTGTCTGCCTGACTTGCGCCTGCTCGTCGTATCGCCGGGCCATGCGTCCCGGTGGAGCTGTTGAGGCGGGAGGGATGGCATCGTGTCGCATCAACAATATCGCGTCCACAATATCGCATACACAGCCCTCTGGTGATACTTGTTCGTTGCGATCGTGGCACGTTCATCCAACAACCCAGTGAGCCTGAACGATGCGGGATGGGGGAGTACGCACTTGGATGCCGTGGCAGGTGCACTTTTGTTTTGCGTGGAATCGACTAGCCTCGCTAGCGTGGAGCAAGTTCCTAGAGGTTGGAGCGTTGAAGGAGCAAAGCTCGTTCGTCGCATTGAACTCGATGACTACTGGAAAGTCGTCGTTGCAAGCTTGGCGATCTCGTTGTTGGCGATCTGGCGTGATCATCATCCAACGCTTATCGTGGAGTTTCGAAGTCTCGTGGTTGAACTCTTCAGCCACGACGTCGGTGCGATCACCGACCGCGACCTTGAGCTGGCGCGTTTGATCAACGGGGTGATTCCGCCGCGTGCAATGGGCCAGGACGGGCAAGTTGGCGAGGAGCCCGTTGGGCCACCTCGCACTGCTCAATTTTGATCCAGCCGCTATTGATCCAGCCGGTTCAGTCAACGCTTCAAGGCGAGCGAGTCCGTTGTGTGGAGCCCGCGTCCGAGACGAGCCAGTGCCGGCAGAGCCGCGAGATCTTACGCCCGTCTAGTTGATGTGTAGCTCTAAGAAGGGTGTATCCAGGAGCCAGTTGGGATCGGGCGTTCTTCCAAGACCAAGCCCCCTCGGGCACTCGATGCTCCCATCGTCAGAGAGAACAAAGGGCTCGGTGATGTCACGCGCAAAATAGTGATCGCTAGCGGCGAGGTCGCCAACGCGGTCGAAGGCAGGGTGGGAGGCGAGGGCGAGATTGTGGGCCCGACCGATGCCGGTCTCGAGCATACCACCGATTCTGAGGTGCAACCCCTCGTGTTGACAGCGGTCAATGATCTTGAGTGACTCCACGTATCCACCCACACGGCTCGGTTTGAGATTGATCGTAGGCGCCATCCCCAGCCGTAGCGCGGTGATGATGTCGTCGACACCGCTGATCGTTTCATCAAGACCGATAGGGGTGGTCAGTCGTTTGGCGAGCTCCACATGACCGACAAAGTCCCGCTCTAAGAGGGGTTGCTCGATGAGCGCGGCGCCGGTGGCGTCAATGCGGTCGAGTTGGGTTCCACTGGCGCCCGCATAGCTCTCGTTGGCATCGAGAACTAAATGTTCCATCGGGAAGGAGGTGCTCGCTAGTTCCAGAATGGCCGAATCGGCATCGGGTGCGACTTTGGCTTTGAAGAAGCGATACCCTTGCCGCCGGAGATCGGTGAGTTCTCCAACGAGAGCCTCGATGTCGGTGCTGAGCGATAGTGTGACGCCGGCGGGGACGTGAGTGCGGCTGGTCGGAATGCCGAGGAGCTCGGAGAGGCTCACCCCCTCATGCTGGGCCCAGAGGTCAAAGAAGGCCATCTCGACACTTGCCCGAGCCATCTGATTGCCCTTGACCGTTGCCATCCTGGTGGCGATCTCAACGTGCGAGGAGAAGTTGCGAGCCAGGAGAGGAGCCAAATGGTGTTCGATGATCTCAAGGCAGGTAGTGACCGTCTCTGGCCAGTAACTCGGATCATTTTGCGCACTGATCTCAGACCAACCGCTTGTTCCCTCATCGGAGAGCAGTTCAAGCAGGTAGGTGCGCTTCGCTTGTTGGATACCTTCGGCTGACCGAAAGGGCGCCACCAGATCGAGAGTAACGGGGTACAGGCGGAGGCTCGCTAGCCGGATCACGTCAGGTCAGGATACCGTTGATACTCCGGGAAGTTGCCATAGAGCCGGGACTCCGGTGGCCCCTCGGTGACGGCCTGCACCAGATATTCACCTCCGACGAAGGCACCCTTCCACGAGGCTCCTCGTCCTCCAAAGGGCTCCGCTTTATCCCCTCGAGACTTGGGCTGATTGATACCCACCTTGAAGGCATTGACCTCTGTGGCAAGAGTTCCCGCCAGTTCAAGGTCGTCGCTGGCAATCGAGGAGACGAGAGCGCCGTTGGAGACGTTCATCTTGGCGAGGAGTTCAGCGGTCGTATCGACGATGACCAAGGTATCGACTGGTCCAAATGGCTCGGCATGGTAGAGAGGTGACGAGCGTGGAGGGTCAAGAATAGCGACGGGGGCCACGTAGGCACTCAAGTCTTGACCTTCGATGAAGCGCCCTGGATCAAGCTTGCCGCGATAGATGGGCACGCCTCCACGGTCGATCGCATCAGCGATGTTGGTCCGCAGGTCGGCCGCCTTGGCAGCGTTGATCACGGGTCCAAAGTCCACATCGGGGATCGGGTCGCTGGGATCGGCGACCGCGAGTGGGTGGCCGACGGTCAGTGAGGAGACGACGGGGATATACATGGCGAGGAAGTCGTCAAAGAGCTGTCGTTGGATGACGTAGCGAGGATAGGCGGTGCATCGTTGTTTGGCGTACTCAAAGCCCTTTTTGATCATTGGGGCGAGTAGATCCCACTGGGAGAAGTTCCAGATTCCCCAGGCGTTGAGTCCTTCCTGCTCAAGCATGTGGCGCTTGTCGGTACGAACCAAGTCGGAGGCGATCTTGCCACCAGTATCTCGCCCACCGACGAAGGCGAGTGCACCGATCTCGGGCGAGCGTACCAGCACGGAAGAGAGCTTACCCCCGAGGCCACTGACGAGGGTAACAGGCAGACCCTCCTCGATGGCGAAGGACATGGCAAGCGTGAGTGCTACGACGCCACCATCGGTTGGTGCCTTCGCGATGACGGCGTTGCCAGAGAGCATCTGGACATAGAGGGCGTGTGCGAGTACTGACAAAGGGTAGTTCCATGAGGCGATGTTGGATACCGGGCCAGGTAGTGGGCCGCGTCCGTCAAGCATGCGGTCGATCTCAGCGAGATACCATTCGACGCCCGAGGTAGTCCGATCGACCGAGACCAGTGCCTGACGATAGGGTTTGCCGATCTCCCAGGTGAGGAGGAGTGCGAGGAGCTCGCGATGTTGCACGATCTTGGCGATGGCGCGTTCTGTCCGGGCCTTGCGCTCGGCTAGTGGAACCTTGATCCACTGGAAGTGCTCGGCGACGCAGCTATCGAGGGCAGCTGCCGCCTGATGGGTCTCAAGGAGAAGGGGGCCGTGAATGCGTGTCTGGTCGATGGGGGAAGTGGCGGGGTGAACCTCGCCCTCTTCCCGCCATTGACCACCCCAATAGTTTGCTACTCCTGATTTCGTAAAGGCTTGTGGGGCGATCGCAGCTGCCTGCGCGTAGAGTTCTTCCCAACTTGTTCCGGGCTTGAGTTGCATAGGTTCCTTCCAGGGCCAGCGATCTCAATAGTCTCTCCCCTTGGTGTCGATGTACCTTGGTATCAACGCACCTTGGTGTCAATGCACCGCCACAGCGGATGGGACGCACGGATTGAGCTACGGGATCGGGTCTTCGTCGTTGCCTCCATCCTAGTGGCTAGGCTGGACAGGGTAGGTGCATGATCGATTGGGCTGGTGAGGGAGGACGAACGCGAAAGTTAACGGGTGTAGCGATCGTAGGACCGACGGCGTCGGGCAAGACCGAGTTTGCCCATGTGCTTGCCCATAGACGGCGTGATCTTGTGCCGGTCGCTGTTGATGCGCTGACGGTCTATAAGGCGCTACCCATCACCACAGCGATGCCAGAACCGACGGCCATTGCTGAACTCGACTATCGATGTGTAGCGCATGTGCCTGTTGATGAGGAGTACTCCCTCGGTCAGTTCCTTCAGGACCTTGATCGTGAGCTGTGTCGACTCAGCGAAGGGGGACAACGGCCACTTTTTGTGGGAGGAACGGCACTCTGGATCCGTGCGGTAGTGAATGGTTTCGTCCCGCCCAAAGGGGCACCTGGCCTGCGGCATTGGTTGGAGACTCGTCTGTGTGACGACGCTGACGATCAATCTGCTTATCATCTTCTCACTCAACTCGACCCACGGGCGGGGGAGTTGATCGACCCCCGTAACCGTCGGCGTCTTCTGCGCGCGCTCGAGGTAGCGCTCGCCAGCGGTGCGACTGAGTCGGTAGCCGGTGACCGGTTGGGTGTCGACGGTCCTCAACGATACCCGCAGATTGGACTCGCGCTCGAACCAGAGGTGCTTACCCGCCGAATCTCGCTGCGCATCGAACACCAGATCGCCCGCGGATGGGTTGATGAGATAGCACGGGTGCTCACCATGGACCCATCACGAACAGCGCGTGCCGCGATCGGTGTCACAGAGCTCAGCGACTACCTCGCAGGCAAATCCTCCCTTGATGAGGCGATTGAACGCATCGCGCGACGAACCCGCCGCCTCGTCAAGCGTCAGTTGAGTTGGCTGCGACGAGATCCTCGGATCGTGTGGGTGTCGAGTATCGACGAAGGATTACACCAGGCTGATCGGCTTCTCGACCAGATAGTGAGCGGACATTGGAGCCCAGACACAATCCATGGTCCTCGCAGGGCCGCCGGGCCTTTCGCAGAGAGCCCAGCCAAAGAGAATTGGATCGAGAACGATCTGGGGGAGATCGATCCAGCGTTTGTCACTCCCGCCGCAGGAGCGCCCTACAATGGCCGCGATATGCAGCGAGTGGAGTCGGCGCTCGCTCAGGATCACAGCATTGGGGAGGGGGAAACACTCCGAGGGGTGTTCCGGCCACAGATTATCGAGAGGAGAGATGACGAGTTGCAAGTAGTGAAATATACGGGAGCAGGCAATGATTTTCTGATTGGGGAGATGCCGAGCCAGCTGCCTGATGGTGTCATGATCTCGGCGTTGCTCGATCGGAGCCATGGGGTGGGCGCTGACGGACTGATCCTCGTTGAGGTAGCTCAAGGGGCTCAGCCACGGATGCACCTCTATAACCAAGATGGATCGCGCGCTGAGATGAGTGGGAATGGCCTACGCTGTCTCGGTCATTATCTTGTGGAACGGCATGGATTGGGACCCTCACTCTCGATCATGACCGATGCAGGGCTTCGCTACTATCGTCTTGTCGAGCAGGGTAACTGGGCATGGATTGGTGAGACGACCATGGGTGTGGTGGAGATGACTATTGAGCCTGACGGGAGCTTTCTCGTCGATGTTGGGAACCCTCATCGGGTGATCGTGATGGGTGGGCTCGCCGAGCTCGAGGGTCTCGATATCGCTGCCGAAGGAGCTAAGCAGCAGGGGCTCGCTCTTGCAACCGATGGTATCAACGTGGAGTGGATTGTGCGCAGTGAGGACGGCTGCGTGATGAGGGTTTTTGAACGCGGTGTCGGACCGACGATGGCATGTGGAACTGGTTCGGTGGCCGCCGCCTGGGTAGCTCGCTCTCTTGGATGGATTCGAGAGCGGGCGGTCGTTGAGAACCCGGGAGGTGAGCTTTCCGTCCACTTTGGGGCGCCATCGACGAACGGACTTGCCGCCGATAACGGCGACGAGCATGGTGCGCCGACGCGATTGAGTGGAGCTGTCGATCGTGGCGAGTCATCTGGTGTCGTTCAAGCAGCACCGGAGGTATGGCTGCGGGGCCCGTCACTGCTGATCGCTGATATCACCCCGGCTCGGTGGTTGTTCTCCTCATGACCCTCATTGAACGGAGCTTTCAGGAACGCATACTACTTGTTGGGGTAGCGGCGAGTGGCCGTGAGCGGCAGATGGTCAACGACCAGCTCGACGAGCTGGCCAGTCTGGTCGATACCGCCGGTGCACTGGTGGTGCATCGAGAGATACAGGTTCGCGAACGTCCCGATCCGGCAACCTATATCGGTAAAGGTAAGGTTGACGAGTTAGCGGCGCTTTCTGAGAGCTTCGACGTCGATACAGTGGTCTTTGACGATGAGCTGACCCCTGGACAGCAGCGCAACCTTGAGAAGGTTTTAGGCCGGACAGCCATCGACCGTACCGCCGTAATTCTCGATGTGTTCGCTCAAAATGCGAGGAGTCAAGAGGGTAAGGCGCAGGTTGAGCTCGCGTTATTGCGCTACCGATTACCTCGATTGGTGGGTCGACGAACGAACCTCTCTCAGCAGGTTGGGCGCATTGGTACACGGGGCCCTGGTGAGACAAAGCTCGAGGAGGATCGTCGACGCATTCAAGAGCGCATCGGCCAGCTGCGTCGTGAGTTAGCAGCGCTTGAGCGACAGCGGCGGCTGCAGCGTAAGTCACGTCTGTACGGTCGCAACTTACAGGTGGCGTTGGTTGGTTACACCAACGTAGGTAAGTCATCCCTACTCAACGCGCTCACCGGTGCCGATGTCGTGGTCGAGGATCGTCTCTTTGCTACGCTCGACCCTCGGACCAGACGTTTGAAGCTTCCAGGGGGAGAGACGATCCTCCTCGCCGACACCGTTGGATTCATTCGCAAGCTCCCGCATCAGTTAATCGAAGCCTTCCGATCAACCCTCGATGCGGTGGCAGAGGCTGACCTTCTAGTCCATGTCGTTGATGCATCAAGTGCGCACGCACTGGACCAGATGCGTGAGGTGCGGGCGACATTGGCCGAGATCGGAGCGAACCAGGTGCCCGAACTGGTGGTGTTGAACAAGATCGACCTTGGGTATGCCACGAGTGATCTGCCAGCGGGATTCCCCATCTCGGTGGCGTCTGGAGAGGGCATTTCCGAACTGCTCGGGGTGATTGGAGACCGCTTGCGGGCGTTGAACCGGATCGAGATCTTTCGTGTCCCCTTTGATCGGGGTGACATTCTGGCGGAGATCCATCGAGAGGCTGAGGTGCTTTCGGAGGAGAGTCTCGATGGTTATGTCGAGCTGAAGGTGCGAGCCGACGATGCGGCGCGTGCACTCCTGCGCCGTCATATTGATGGTGCCGATGGTGGCGCCAGTGATAGTGCCATTGACGGCATTCAGGAAGAGGTTGCCAACGATTCGGAAGGCCGATAGTGAGGTTCTCAGAGATCGTCGAGAGACATTGGTGCGTGGTGACGGTTAAGGTGGGGCTGTGAAGGAGTTTGCAACAACTGGAATTTCTACGGTCGCGATGCTACGGGAGATTGCCTATGAGAGTGGGCTTGAGGTGGTCGATGCTGCCGTTGGTTCACCCGTCGATCCTCCGCCGGCGGTCGTTCCGCGTCTGCTCGCTTCTTCAGGAACCGAGCGACACTATCCGCGATCTGATGGGTCGACCGCCTTCAAAGAGGCAGTCTTAGGCTGGCTGACCAGTGAAGTCGGTGTGGATCTCGACGCCCATCAAGTGGGCGCTACGATCGGATCGAAGGAATTTATCTCCTCCCTGCCACTGCTCCTGGCCAGGGGGCGCCCAGATCGTGATGTCGTGCTGATCCCACCGATCGCCTATCCGAGTTATGCAGTAGGTGCCAAGTGGGCAGGACTCGAGACCTACCGTGTTCCGGCGAAGACAGACGGGACGCTGGATCTCGATGCGATTCCGGAGGAGGTCGCAAGACGGGCGTTGCTGTTCTGGGTCAATTCACCAAACAATCCGACCGGGATGATCGAGAGTCTTGCCCCGGTGGCACACTTTGGAGATCGACATGGCGTGATCATTGCCTCCGATGAGTGCTATCACGACTTCGGTTGGACTCGCGAACCTGAGTCGTTGCTTGGATTCGGTGTTTCGGGGCACCTTGCGCTCTATTCGTTGTCCAAACGCTCAAATCTTGCTGGGCTTCGCATCGGTATGTACGCTGGTGATGGCGATCTCGTCCAAGAGATCGCCCTCGCGAGACGCGAACTTGGACTCATGCCTCCAGGTCCGGTGCAGGCGGTCGCTGCTGGAGTCCTGGGAGATCGAGAGCATGTCGTTGAACAGCGTCGTCGGTACGCTGAACGGCTGCGTTTGGTCTCCGGCTGGCTAGAGAACCTGCTTGGTGTTCCGGTGCGGCTTCCCGATGGCGGGATCTATCTCTGGGTGCGCGCGCCCGAGGAGTTCAATCAAGACGGCGCAACGCTCGGTGTAATGCTGGCCAGAAAGTTTGGATTGGTCACGGCGCCAGGTGCCGACTATGGTGATGCTCGTTTTCTACGCGTCTCCATGACGATATCTACCAAACAGATGGAGACATTAGCGTCGCGGCTTGGGTGACCCGGGTAGGTTAGACCGGTATGGTTGTTTCTGCCGAGATCGAGGCTCTCTATGAGCGACGCAACTCGTTGTCACCCGATGACGTGCATGCAAGGCGACAGGTGTTTGAGGTACTTACCGAACTCGACCAGGGCAGGTTACGTGTCGCAGAGTTCGATGAGTCCACTGGGACGGTCATCGTTCACGAGTGGCTGAAGAAGGCGATTCTGCTCTCCTTCCGCCTCCGTGGACTATCGACGCATACGGTTGGTCCTTTTGAATTTGTGGATCGACTGCCACTGAAACGCGATTACGCCAAGGCCGGTGTACGTGTCGTCCCTGGGGCTTCGGCGCGTTTTGGATCCTACCTCGGCCCAGGAGTTACCCTCATGCCGAGCTATGTTAATATCGGGGCTTGGGTTGGAGCTGAGACGATGGTAGACACGTGGGCTACTGTCGGCTCCTGTGCGCAGATCGGCGAACGTGTCCACCTATCAGGGGGGGTCGGAATCGGTGGCGTGCTTGAACCCCCTCAGGCGGTACCGGTCATTGTCGGTGACGATGCCTTTGTGGGCTCTCGTGCCATGGTGGTGGAGGGTGCGCGCGTGGGGGATGGCGCCGTGATTGGCGCTGGGACAATTGTAACCCCTACGATCCCGATTTTTGATCTTGCTACCGGTCAGGAGCTTGAACGAGGAGTGATTCCTGCATGGTCGGTCGCGGTGACAGGGACGAGACTGCGTGAGAGTGTGGGGGCCACCTTCGGCATGAGCTGCATTCTGATCATCTCTCGGCTTGACCCGGGGCGGCGGCACGAGAAGACGGAACTCAACGCGATTCTGCGAGATCACGGTGCGGGTCTGTGAGTGACCTCCTGGTCACGTACGCTCGAGAGCTGCTGGCAATCCCCTCGGTCTCGGGGGAGGAGAAGGCTATCGCCGATTACGTGGTAGCGCAACTGAGCAGTAAGGCGAACTGGCGAGTGGATCGGGTTGGCGACACGATCATCGCTCAACGCGACGGGAAGGTCGGTGCGAGAATCCTTCTCTGTGGGCACCTCGATACCGTCCCTGGCGATCCACATATTGATGAGGACGATGAGGCGTTCTACGGTCTGGGTTCCTGCGACATGAAGGGTGGTTTGGCGGTGATGCTAGCCCTTGCCGATCGGGAGTATGCCAGCGCGCTGACCTTGGTCTTTTACCCTTGCGAGGAGGTTGCCTTCGACCGGAATGGTCTGCATTCCCTTAGTCCCTCCTGGGAGGCGATGGTGGCTGACCACGATCTAGCGGTCTTGCTGGAACCCACCGATGGGGTCGTGGAACTCGGGTGCCAAGGGACTCTGAGAATGCGTTTTGAGCTGATGGGTGCGCGCGCACACACCTCTCGACCATGGATGGGTCAGAACGCGATCGATCGCCTGGGGGTGGTTCTGGAGCGGGCATCGGAGTTTGAACGACGGAGTCCTGTCCTTGGGCGGGTGAGCTTCCAAGAGTCATTATCGCCAGTACGTGTCGAGAGTTTTGTCGCCAACAACGTGGTGCCAGACGAGGCAAAGTTATGGATCAACTACCGTTTTGCGCCGGATCTCACCACTGCCGAGGCCCAGGCACGACTTCTTGCTTGGTTCAAACCAGTGCTCGGTGAGAACGATATCGTCGTTCTTGAGGATGGCGCGGCCGGAGCCAGGCCCGTATCGAGTGGCTTTGAGGGACTGATCGATGCTGCAGGCCAGCCCAAAGCGAAACTTGGTTGGACAGATGTGAGTTTTCTCGCCTCCCTGGGCCTTCCTTCGGTGAACTATGGACCAGGGGAACCGCTCCTGGCGCACAGTGGACATGAACGATTGGTCAAGTCGGCGTTAGCGACGACGCTCGAGACGCTCTCTGAGTGGATCTTGAGCCAAGCAGGCTGAATCAATCAGGCTGAATCAATCAGGCTGAAGCAATCGGGCCCGGCTCATCAGGCTGGGGTCAGGCAAGGCCGACGTTGTGTACATCGGTAAGGTCGTCCATCGGTATGGTCTGGTTGCTAGCGATACCACTCAGGTGCTGAACTACCCTTGGAACTAGAGAGTGCGCCAGATGGCGATCACCTTTCCTTGGACTCGCCCTCGGTTGGTGATCTCTGTTGGGAGCTGTAGGTTTGGGTCCCGCCGATTGCGAGCCTCTAGCAACACGCGATTGCCCACCTTTCGTAACACCTTGATCGTTCCGAATTGATCGTCGATTGTCGCGATCACGATCTCACCGTCGTGAGCATCGGCTTGCTGATGCACGATGGCGTAATCACCGTCAAAGATCCCGACGTCGACCATGGAATCACCGCGGACTCGCAGGGCAAAGTGATCACCGCTCCCGATCATCGATGCTGGGACCGCAAGCGTCTCGGTGGTGGTTGCCTCTGCGACCACCGAGTAACCAGCGCCAACATCAGCCAGCAGCGGCAGCTCGATAGCTCGCGGTGGTTCGTTGGCAAGCGAGATCGCCCGCGAGCGTGTAGGGTCGCGATGGATCAACCCATCGGATTCAAGTCGCCGAAGATGGTGCTGCACGGAGGCAGGAGAGGAGAGTCCAACATGAACGCCGATCTCTCGAATCGAGGGTGGGTAGCCACGCTGGTCGAGGGTCTCTTTCAGGAAACTTACGATTTCGGTTCTCACATCGTTGTTGGTTCTTGGCACGGCGAGACCCCTTTCGTTGCCACTAGTATAGCAGAGGTTCTCGTACAGATGTTTACCACCAGCCGTACTATCGCGTTGGCGGTTATGCTAGGCATCGTAGCCCCAGTAAAGGAAACCAAATTAGGTGCGATGCCCCTATTGCAATGCGGATGACACGCGAGTCATCGAGTCTCGTGTGGTGGAAGATGGTGAGGCGATTCGTCGCCGCCGTGAATGTGGTAGCTGTTCGAGGCGATTTACTACCTTTGAGCGCTACGCCGGTGCGAAGACCATGGTGATCAAACGTACTGGCGAACACGAGGAGTTCGATCGCGAGAAGATTGTTCGCGGTATGCTGGCCGCATTGAAGAATCGACCGGTGGCCCCAGCGGAGGTTGACCGGATCGTCTTCGACCTTGAGGAACAACTTCGATCCCTTACCGAGGTCACCTCGACGGAGATTGGTCTGCGGATACTGGAGCAACTGCGTACGTTAGACGAGGTCGGCTATCTCCGCTTTGCCAGCGTGTATAAGAACTTCGATGGGGTGGATGATTTTCGACGCGAGGTTTTGGAAATTGATGATCGGAGTTTTACGTTGCGTAAGAAAGAGGATGAAGGAGGACGCGAGTGAATCGGGTCAAAAGTACGGAAATAACGATTCACGCTCCGGCAGAGGAGATTTTTGACTATCTCGCTCGGCCGGAGAATCATGTCGCGGTCGATGGGTCAGATACAGTCCGCCAAGCCCTCGTTGGGCCGGAGCGGCTCTACCCCGGCGCGAAGTTTCGTATGAAGATGCATATGTTTGTGCCCTACACCATCACGAATACGGTCGTGACCTTCGCAGAGAACTCGGAGATTGCTTGGCGCCATTCGGGGCGACATATCTGGCGGTACCAGCTACAGGATCTTGGCGATGGTACTACCAAGGTGACAGAGTCCTTTGAGTGGGGTAAGGCTCCTTTGCGCTTGGTCTATGAACTGACTGGCGTTCCCAGCCGTAACCTCACCGCCATGGTCAACACGTTGACCAACCTAAAGAAGCACTTTGAGGTCGACGTACAAAAGTGATCTGAGGGTGCTCACGCGTTCGATCGGCGCACGCGGCACGCTTACTTCTCACTGCTACCCACCGGTATGGTGGAAACCTGTACGCCGGCCGTGTTGGCGTCGCATTGGTGAGGCAGAGCTGACATGGTGGTGTCGGCAACGAAGGATCGGTTGGATCCCTTTTCGCGAAGAGGGCTGAGAGGGAGTAGCTAACTCGCCTGGCCTACTCGTTCGAGGCTAGGCCGTTGACCCGTGGTGGCCTTAACGCGCTAGCCCTTGGTAGAGCCCGACGATGCGGTCGCTAAGAGCGTCAAAAAGGCCCGATCCTGCGGCGACGGTAAGCCCATCATCGCCAATCCCCGGCAGATCGGTTGCGAATCTGGCTCCTGCCTCCGTAGCGACGAGGGATGCAGCTGCATAGTCCCAAACCTTCAGCCCTGTCTCGAAGTACCCATCGACTCTACCCGCACCAGTCCAACAGATGTCGATGGCTGCCGCTCCAAAGCGCCGAATGTCGCGTATCTCGTCGATGACTTCGTGGAGGACCTGCGCCTGGAGTTTACGAGTGGTGGCACTGTAGCCAAAGCCGGTGCCACAGAGCGCCCTGGCCAATTCAGTCTCCTGGCTCGCCTGCAGGGGTACGCCGTTGCAGGTGGCTCCCTGGCCCCGGACGGCTTGAAAGAGTTCGTTGTGACCGACGTCAAAGACTAATCCAACCTCAACCCGGCCATTGATCTCCGCCGCGATGGAGATCGCATAGGAGGGGATCGAGTAGCTGTAGTTGACGGTCCCATCGATTGGGTCGACAATCCAACGAGTGGTGCCAGCCGCATGATCGGTGGCGCCGTACTCCTCGCCGATAAAGGTATCGTTGGGCCGTTGCTCGGCAATGGTGTCGCGGATGGCTCGTTCGAGGGCTCGATCGGCCGCGGTGACGGGATCGGTGTCAGAGGATTTGGTATCAATGACCTGACGAGATTGCTGCGGCAGGGAGGCGCGAGCCTTGGCAAGGGCATCGAGGGCAGTGGGCAAGAGTTCGTGGTTCACCCCTCCAAGTTAGTGTGTAGGTCACCTTGGTCGGGACCGGAGGCCCTAAAGTGAGAGAGATGGAAGTGATCGACCTCCGCTCTGATACCGTTACCAAGCCTTCGACGGCGATGCGAGCGTTCATGATGGAGGCTGAGGTGGGTGATGACGGCTATGGGGAGGATCCAAGCGTTGCAGCACTGGAGCGTCGGGTCGCTGAGCTGACTGGCTTTGAAGCTGGCCTCTTTGTCGCCTCCGGTACCATGGGCAACCAGGTCGCACTGCGCACGCTGGCCCAACCGGGTGATCCAGTCATCGTAGCAGCTCGTGCACACCTCTTACAGTTTGAGGCGGGGGCCTCGGCCAAGAATGCGAGTATTCAGTTGCTTACGGTGGACGATGGATTGGGTTATCCTGACCCATCACAGGTCGCTGATCTGGTACGCCAGTATCGTCGGCTGCACAATCCGATTCGTCTCATCGCCATCGAGAACACCCATATGCCAAGTGGTGGAAGGCCGATCGATCGCGATGCGCTCGTGACGCTCCTTGCAGCCGCTGACGGCACCCCTGTGTATATCGATGGAGCACGTCTGTGGAATGCAGCGGTTGCTCTCGATGTCGCGCCAGCGCTTCTCTGTCAGGGATCCGTTGCGGTGAGTACCTGTCTGTCAAAGGGGTTGGCAGCTCCGATGGGCTCGGTTCTGTCCGGTTCGACTGAGTTCATCAGCCGTGCTCGAGTGGAGCGTGCACGACTCGGCGGACGTCTTCGTCAAGCGGGTATCATGGCGGCCGGTGGCCTCTACGCGCTAGACCATCATATGACCCGCCTCGCGGAGGACCATCGACGCGCCCAGCGTCTAGCCTCGTTGATCAGCACTCAATTGCCAGCCACGACTGCCGATGTTCAATCCGTGGCTACCAATATCGTACTTGTGAAGGTCAAGGATCCGACGGAGAGCCAACAGCGCTTGGCCGACCAAGGCGTCCTCTGTAACGTTCTACCCGCTGGCGAACTACGCCTTGTCACCCATCGCGATCTCGACGATCGCGCGATTGAACTCGCCGCGAGTCGCATCGTTGCGAGCCTGTAGCCGCTAGATCCGCGATGCACACCTATACAAAAATTCCCCACACGGCGTTGGCTATCTTTGCCCATCCTGATGATGCAGAGATCGCCTGTGGCGGCACCCTTGCTCGATGGGCCGCTGAGCGTTGTCACGTTATCCTCGCGGTAGCGACCCAAGGAGACAAAGGCGGTGATGGCGGTGATCCAGGTCGACTCTCTGAGGAACGCACGCGCGAACTGCTCGAAGCAGGAAGACTACTCGGGGTTAACGATGTCATTCAACTTGCCTATTTGGACGGAGAGCTTGAGAACTCGTTGGAGCTGCGCCGCCGATTGGTGACGCTCATCAGAAGTTTCCGCCCGGAAGTAGTACTCACCGGAGATCCGACTGCCGTCTTTTTTGGGGATCTCTACTACAACCATCGTGATCATCGGCAACTCGGTTGGGCGGTACTCGATGCGGTGTTTCCGGCGGCTCGTCAGCGCGCTTACTTTCCTGAGGCGGGGGATCCGGTCGAGGAGCTTGAGGTGCTCCTGGCGGCGTCGCTGGAGCCCAACACATCGGTCTCGATCGATGGACTGGTGGAGAAGAAGGTTGCAGCCATGAGGGCGCATCGAGCGCAGTTGGCGAGATATCAGGACGCGCTTGATCGTGTGGTGGCGGAGCGGGCGCGGCAGGCGGCGCGGCAAGCCGGCTTCTCTGGGGAGGCGGAGCTATTTCGCATGGTCCGGGGAGGTGCTTGAATGCTCGAAATCCGGGGCCCGGGTCATCATGAGCGGAGTCAGCTCGCTGCCCTTGTGGCACGGGTCTTGTCGGCGCAAGGACGCGAGGTATGGGTGCGCATGGATCTTCGGCCTCGTCTCGCTGCTGATATCGCCGGTGTCCTCGACGAGGGGGCGTCGCGAGTATTGCTCGTTGGCGAGGGGATGTATGGCATCGCATCCCGCGAGGACTTCGACAACGAAGTACCTAAAGGGGCGGTGCTGCTTGAGCTCCGCGCTACTGGAGATCTCCTCGGTCTGTATGACCCTTACGGAGAGCTATCCACCGGAGAGGTGGATGTGCTCCGACGTGAGGGAGTACTGGTCGATGGAGTTTCCTGAAGGATCGGCAAGATGATGGACGGACAGATAATGGAATTCTCGTGAAGCGATGATGGTTTTAGAGTTCGTGAGAGTCCAAACGACTACAATAATAAGCGCTACTTCGTACGAAGGTTGGATGTTAGGAGAGGAGGAGTCATGCCGCTAAATGAGGACGAGCAGCGGATTCTCCAGGAGATTGAGAAGACCTTCTACGAGAACGACCCGGAGTTCGCTGATCGGGTTCGCTCGGAGACGGTCTACAAGCACTCGGGCAGAAACCTTAAATGGGCAACGCTTGGTTTTGTCGTCGGCCTTGCCTTTACCATCCTTACGTTCACGATATCCGTTATCCTTGGTGCCGTTGGCTTTCTTGTGATGTTGGGGTCAGCGGTCTACTTCGAGCGCAACCTTCGAAGGGTTGGCAGAGCCTCGCTTCAAGATCTCTCGTCGCGCCAATTCAAACAGGGTGGGTTCAAATCGATGGGCAAGAAGCTTCGGGGTGAGGATCAATAGATTGCTGCTTCACCATCGCGACCGAGGACCGCTGTGGTATGAGTTGGCGATTCCGGGTGCGTAGCGGTGGATCTCTCCCTCTCTGAGGTTGCGGAGGAGTTTCGTCTTCAGTTTCGCTCCTTCCTCGCCGAGGAACTCCCCGCCGGTTTCGCTGGTGTTGGCGCACTCGCCATTGCATCAGTGTCCGACTTTGTGAGGTGGTGGAGGCTCCGCCTGTACGAGGGAGGCTTTCTCGCCGTATCGTGGCCAAAAGAGTACGGTGGTCGTGGACTGACGGTGGAGAGCGAGATTGTGATCGCTCAGGAGAGCGCCGCCGTTGGGGTTCCGACTGGGGGGCCTAACGACCACTTTGGTATCCAGATGTTGGGCAATACGCTGCTCGTTCATGGTTCCGAGGAGCAACGGAGGCACTTTCTACCTCGGATTATCGATGGCAGTTACCGTTTTGCGCAGGGGTATTCGGAACCCAACGCTGGGTCAGATCTGGCCGCACTTACCCTGCGTGGGCGTGTGGATGGAGATGAGGTCATCCTTGATGGTCAAAAGATCTGGACCTCCGAGGCGCACTTGGCTAACTGGATGTTTGTCTTGGCTCGAACCGACCCCGAGGCACCAAAACACCGCGGTATCTCCTTTGTGCTGGTACCGATCGAGGACGATGGGGGAACGGGGGATCTTCCAAACTCGGTAGGGCACCAAGCCAACGGAGTCGAGGTCCGCCCGATCCGGATGATCTCCGGTAAGTCTGAGTTCAACGAGGTGTTCTTCACTGGGTCGCGCGCAAAGCTCGATCATGTAGTTGGCGGACTTCATCAGGGCTGGGGCGTCGCCATGACCCTTCTGGGGTTCGAACGGGGTGAGGCTGCAGCAACCCTACCGATTCGATTCCAATCCGAGCTTGATCGTCTGGGCGAGTTACTCGCGGCTCGTGGTGCGTTCGATGATGCGGATCTCCTAGATCGGTTTGTCCTTTGCCAGACCCGACTCTTCGCGCTTCGGAGCATGGGTTACGGGTGGCTCTCAAATGTCCTTGCCGGAACGGAGCAAGGGGCGCAATCCTCTGTCTTTAAGCTCTTTTGGTCCGAATACCATCAACTTGTGACCGAGCTCGCGGTCGATGCGCTGGGTGGTGAGGCCCTCCTGCCCACAGGGCGTCCAAGCTCCTCCGCGTTTCGGACGGATGATGTGGGTGCTCCGAACTCCACACGATCATGGGATGAAGTCTTTCTCCATGCGCGAGCAGGCACGATCTATGCGGGGACCTCTGAGATCCAGCGCTCAATCATCGGAGAGCGTCTGCTCGGTCTTCCGCGGGAGCCACGGGGATGATTCTTGAGGCGTTTCGTCAGCTTTGGGCATTGACGGTAGGTTCGCGTGGTCGGCCGTGGTCGGTGAAACGACAGCTTCTCTGGTTGAAGTTTCGGATGGAGACCTACGCTGGTCCCGAAGGATCCATGGACTATGGCGAGGTGCTGCGTTTTCTTCGTTGGTCTGCAAGGGAGCGTGCCAGTTGGAGGCGGTTAGACTAGCGCTATGGAGAGTAGAGTCCATGCGTGATAGGCGGTCGAGTGCCGATAGCCGCTTGGTTGGGGACGTCTTCCCCCACAAGCTAGGTCGGTGTCGCGTTGATGGTTGCTATGTCTCCTTCGAGCCTAAGACCCCCGCCCTCCGAGGATACGCTTTTGAGTATCGCTGTTGTGGTGATGGGACGAGGCTGGTCAGGTAACGCCATGGCAGGGGTCCTCGTTCTGAATGCGAGCTACGAGGCTCTCTGTGTTGTTTCGACCCATCGGGCTATTGGCTTGGTCGTCGTTGGTAAGGCCGATGTGGAGCTAGGGACCTCCACGCTTTTGCATTCGGCTCGTATGGTGATCCCCGAGCCGTCGGTGATCCGGCTTCGCTACTTTGTGCGTGTTCCCCATCTGCGAAGAGTCGCACCCACGAAACGAGCTATCTTCGCCCGTGACCAGTATCGGTGTCAGTATTGCGGGGCACCAGCCGAGAACGTCGACCACGTGATTCCCCGCAGCCGTGGTGGACCACACCGGTGGGATAACGTGGTGGCTTCATGCCGGTCCTGCAACTCGCGGAAACGTGATCGCCTGTTGTCTGAGACAAACTTCGTGCTGCACCGACCGCCTCAGGTTCCGCGCGGCCGCACCTCGGCCATCATACTGCTCGGCCTCGTTCGAGACGAGTGGATTCCCTATCTCGACTACGAATTTGCCGCAGCTGAGCGCCCGTTCCAGGAGCTCAGCGGTTAGCGGATTCGCGACGAGAGAGAACGCTGGTGGCTTGGACGGTGTCTGGTGGCTTGGACGGTGTCTGGTGGCTTGGACGGTGTCTGGTGGAGTCGTTGGGTTGACCGACCTTCGATGCCGACGCATCACAAACCGATGGATCCAGCGTCGCCTACGAGTGGGATGGCTTGAGGTCCGTGGTGGCGAGTGCACGGATGGTTGTCGTGTCCTTGCTCGCGAAGATAGGGGTCATCGAGTAGTGCGTGATCGTGGGCTTGGCATGATGGTCGACGATGACGAGACCATCGGTATTGGGGAGTCGAAGTCCGTACGGTGTCGTCGCCGGGGATATCAGGATCCGGTCGGGGGCGCTCGACGTTGCCGTGAGCGTGACCGGGGTCAGACCAAATTGTGGCCCGAGATGTGTCACGACGATGTCACTCAAGCGAGGTGTCACGAGCGTTGGGTAGCCCGCCAGCGTACATGCGACACCCCTTCGGGGAGTGATGGTAAGGATTGCAAAGGATGCATGTTGGCTAGTGGCCGGGACGACGGTCGTTTCGGTGACACTTACCTGTTGAGCGCGACATTCGTTGCGTTGATTGACGAGCCGTTCGTGACTGCCGAGTGTCTGCCCGAGTACGAGCCCAACGAGGATGAACAGTACTGCTAAGACGACGGGGATAGTGAATGCGCGTCGATAGGGGGGGCGATAGGCCGTCATGTGACTCCTCATTGGACCGAAGGCGAACTCGGTTCGCTCAACAGGATTATCTCCTCCGCCGCGACGCAACTCCGATGTGCCGAAGTGGCGGAGGGGGAACTTTTGTTGCCGGTGCTACGACTATTGCCGACCCCGTGACTCATGTTGGTCGTCCGAGGAACGAGGGGACAGCTTAGGCCTCCGGTGCAGTCTGGTCTTCACCAGTTGCAGAGTCACCAGTTGCAGAGTCACCAGCTGTCGGCTTGATCTGGTCCTCCTGTGCATGAATGGCACTGACGAGACGTTCGGTCTCAGATTTTTGCACTTCTGGGGTGATCTCTTCGTTCGCACCACGATAGGTGATGGTGCCGAGTTCGCGATACAACGCATCGAGTTGACGCTTCACTTGGAGCTGATCGAGCTTCACCTGACCTTTTTGGGCAGCTTCGGTAGCGGTTTGGCTGAGCGTTTGTGCCTGCTCCTTGACCTTGTCGAATAGTCCCATCGTCTTCCTCCTCATGAGTGTAGGATCTCTCCAGTGTAGCGAGATCCAGCCTAGCCTGCCAGTTGTATTGCCGGTAGAGCCGATAGTACGGATGCGTTGTATCCACTCAGTGTCGATAGCCCATCGGATCCAGTGGGGCGTCGTGGAGCGTACGATCCGCGGAATTGGGGACGATGGTGCCAATGGCAAGTGGCCGTGTGAGTCGCGCCTTGGCAAACTCGCCATAGACGAGATTGGGCTGAGGTGCCGTGAAGAGCAACTCAAAGTCCTCACCTCCGCCAAGAGCATCGGCGATACCTGCGCCTGGGGCGATTGGCACCGTGTGCAAGTGGAAGCCAACACCTGAGGCGTTGGCAAGTCGGTGAAGATCGAGGGCCAACCCATCAGAGATGTCGATGGCGGCGTTTGCCCCAGCTCGAGCAGCGGCAAAGCCCTCCTCGATGCGTGCGCTAGGATCTAGGAGTGCCCTCCGGGTGCGATCATCTAGGTGGCTGGCCTGTGAGAGGTGTGAGAGAGCGACCGATGCCAGGCCAAGGGGTCCAGTGACAAAAATTGTGTCCCCTGCATGCGCGCCTCCACGGCGCAGCGGTGGTAGAAGTTGGGCCCCGATGGCGGTGACTGAGACCACCACGTTGTCGGACCGCGTGAGGTCGCCTCCGATGAGTTGCGCTCCGTAGCTTTGGGCCCGACTCTCGATGCCGAGCAGGAGTGCCTCGACATCAAAGTTTTTGGGTGCCGCGATGGTTGAGAGGATCCAGAGTGGCGCGGCAGCCATCGCTGCAAGATCAGAGATATTGACCGTCACTGCTTTGGCCCCGATCTGGGCCGGAGTCCAATAGGCGAGATCGAAATGGATTCCTTGGACCAAAGCATCGGCACAAAGGGTAAGCGAGGTACCCTGAACCGGCATAACGGCCGCATCATCGCCGAGAACTTCCTTGGTCGGATCCCATTTGGCTCGTTGGGCGATACCCGCGATGAGAGCGAGTTCATCCCACTCTTGACCCGTCACCGTACTCCGATCATTGAATGAAAACTTGTTCTGGACGCAATAAATTTGGCATAATCAATCTACTGTGTTGAGCACACTATAAAGTTGGTGCATCGTTTGCCTTGCCCGTGTGGATGGCTCGGTCAGGTACAACGAGGGAGGAGTGAGGAACTGATGGAGTTTACGAATCCAAAGGTGGTGAACTGGCTCGACGATTGGATCGCATTGATGCAACCCGAACGCAGCGTAGTGTTGAACGCAGATCCCGAGACGAAAGAGATGCTCGTCTCTACACTGGTAGAGCTTGGTACCATTGAGCCGCTTAACCCGCAGCTGCGACCTGGGAGTTATCTGGCTCGCTCCGATCCCCGAGATGTGGCTCGTCTTGAGAGCCGAACCCTCATCTGCTCGGAGCGCGAAGAGGACGCTGGTCCGACCAACAACTGGCGTGAGCCTGGTGAGATGAAGGAGATGATGCGCACCCTCTACGCAGGAGCGATGCGAGGACGAACGATGTATATCATCCCATTCTCCATGGGTGAGGTGGGTTCACCCTTCACGCTCTATGGGATTGAGATTACCGACTCTGCCTATGTTGCTCTTTCGATGATGACGATGGCCACCGTTGATGATCGGGTCTTGTCTGCGATCGATGCCGCTGGCGCATTTGTCCCTGCGGTGCACTCGGTTGGTTATCCGCTGGCGGGGCGGGACGACGTCGCCTGGCCGTGCAACCCCGAAGACACCTATATCGCCCATTTCCCAGAGACCCGAGAGATTTGGTCCTATGGCTCAGGCTATGGTGGCAACGCTCTGCTCGGGAAGAAGTGTCTCGCGCTGCGGATCGCCTCTGTGGCAGCGCGCGATGAGGGGTGGCTGGCCGAACACATGCTGATCCTCAAGCTGACATCGCCGAGGGACGAAGTTTATTATGTAACCGGAGCCTTTCCCAGTGCGTGTGGCAAGACCAATCTTGCGATGCTCGTTCCGACACGGCCTGGCTGGCGAGCCGAGACGGTGGGCGATGATATCGCCTGGCTGCGCCGTGGCGAGGACGGGCGACTCTGGGCGATCAACCCTGAGATGGGCTTCTTTGGTGTCGCTCCAGGTACCTCGGTGAAGACCAATCCGGTTGCAATGGAGACGGTGTCCAAGAACACCATCTTCACCAACTGCGCTCGTACCGCAGACGGCGATGTGTGGTGGGAGGGCATGACCAAGGAGCCACCTGAGGGGTTGATCGACTGGCAGGGCAAACCCTATACCGGTGAGGGTCCCGCTGCCCACCCGAATGCGCGCTTCACGGTCTCGATCCACGAAGCACCCAACCTCGCGAGCGAGCGTGATGGGGTGCCGATATCGGCGATGCTCTTTGGGGGGCGACGCTCCAGCCTGGTCCCACTCGTGACTGAGGCGCGTACCTGGGAGCACGGGGTGTTCTTGGGTTCCATTATGGCCTCCGAGACGACGGCGGCAGCTGAAGGGGCCGTCGGTAGGGTTCGGCGTGATCCGTTTGCCATGCTGCCATTCTGTGGTTATCACATGGGTGATTACTTTGGGCACTGGCTCAGCATGGCCGAGACGGATGCGCAGGCGTTGCCAAAAATCTACTTGGTGAACTGGTTCCGTCGTGATGCTGACGGAGGCTTTGTCTGGCCGGGTTATGGAGACAATGTTCGTGTTCTAGCCTGGATCATCGATCGTCTCGAGGGACGAGTTGATGGTGTCGATAGCCCATTGGGCACGATCCCTTCGGAGGGAGACCTCGATGTCGAAGGGTTGGAACTTGGACCAGAAGGCTACGATCAGCTCTTCGCGATGAACGCGGAGGAGTTGGAGATGGAGGTGGAGCTGATCCGGGAGCACTACGCCCGCTTTGGGGATCACTTGCCCAAGGAGCTCGCCATCCAACTCGAGGAGTTCGACCAAGCCGTCCAGGCTCAGTCGAAGGGGTAGGAGGCTAGCGCGTATCAGCTGGGCTGCTGGCGGAGGCGAGCTTGCGGACCGGCGCCGATGCTAAGCCTCGCACGCTAAGCCTCGAATGCCAAGTGATGCTGGCGTGTGAGGCGGCAGGTGTCGTGCCGGTCTGTGCAACAGGCCACTTGTGTCCGGTGAGCGCACAGCACCGTTCATATCAGAGGGAGATAATCGTTCGGGTCAACTGATGTTGCCTATCGGGACGTGCCATTACCACATGACATTTGGAGGTGTTGTTCCCAGTCGCTACCCTTGCGGTTCGGCATGGTGAGCCAGCGTTCCGGTGGGAGTGCGCTGGGGAACCCGATCAGTCAGACTCCAGGGAGGCAGCAGGTTTGGTGGCACAGGAGTTCGGCACCGGGGATCTCGTCGTTAGGGTCGCCTCCATCGAGCCAAGCCATCACCAGCTGGGTCAGCATCTCGATGAATGCTGGCGCGGTGCCAACGGTCGGTAGCCGATCAAAGCTGAGACCGTGGCGAGCTGCCCCATCACGAGCGAGGATGTCAAGGTCATAGAGCACCTCTTGGTGATCGCTTATGAATCCAATGGGGATGACGATGATCTGGCGAAGCTTTGGGTTGTTGGTGTAGGCATCAGCAATGGCATCTCCGATATCGGGGACTAGCCAGGGGGTCCGGGGGCTACCGGACCGACTCTGATAGGCGAGTTCGATGGTGATCGCATCCGGGAGGAGGGATTCGAGATGCTGACAGACGTTGGTGAGCTGCTGTTGGTAATCACATGTCTGCGCCATTGCGGTCGGGATCGAATGGGCGGTCGCAAAAATCTTGGTCACGCCGGGCTCCGGCAACGGGTGAGTGGCTAAGTAATCAGCCAGGATTGAGGTCTCCGCGGCAAGGAAGAGCGGGTGTTGCGAGAAGGGCTTGATGGTGTGGGTTTGAAATGCGACCTCACAACCCTCGAGATCCTCGCGATACTGGCGGCAGCCCGAATACGAGCTGTAGGCCGAGGTCGGAATGATGAGCGCTTCATCGACACCGGCTTGCGCCATCTGTTCGATGGTATCAGCGAGGTACGGATGCCAGTTCCGGTTTCCAAAATAGATGGGGAGATCCACTGCGCGTTCGCTGAGCGCTGCACCCAGACGTTCTATCAACTCACGATTCAGTGCATTGAGCGGACTTGAACCGCCGGTCTCGAGGTACTGTTGGGCAACGATCCGCAGGCGATCCTCTGGTACGCCGCGTCCACGAGTGACGTTCTCCAGGAAGGGCCAGATGTCATCAGGTGCTTCGGGTGATCCGAAGGATTGCCAGAGAATGGCTCGCTTGCCTGTAGCCATCGTCGAGTTAGGGCTTTACCAATCTGTTTGTCCGGATGCAAGAGGTGCAGACGTTCCTCCGTCGAGAGGTTCCGTTCTCGAGCACGCGGATGCGTTGGATGTTCGGATTGAAACGACGCTTGTTACGCTTGTGAGAGTGCGACAGACTCATTCCAAAGCCGGGCTTCTTGCCACAAATTTCGCACACGCTTGCCACGATGGGGCTCCCTTCGGAAACGGTTTTAAACAACTGGACTCAAGAGTCGACCCTCTAGGCTATCATGCCCTGAGTGGAGTCAGGGCAGTTTCGGCGTTCCAATCAGGTTGCAGAGGGTTTGCGCGCGGCGCGTGTCGGTTTACAACGGCATTACGCCGCTGTTGACCGGTTGAATGTGTTCCCCGTTCCTGACGGCGATACCGGTTCGAATATGCTCGCTACGTTGGCCGCTGGTGTCAAAGCCCTCGATGAATTAGGAGATCAACTGGATGCCGACTGGTATCGAGTGGTTGCCAAGGCGAGCCTGCTTGGCGCTCGCGGAAACTCCGGGGTGATTCTCTCCCAGATTCTCCAGGCGATGCTGCGGAGGTTGCCGGATGACCTTCCCCTTGCGGAGGCCTGGCATGCAGCGCTCGTTGAAGGTTCTGAGGCGGCCACCAGTGCGGTCTTGAATCCGAAGCAGGGTACCATCTTGAGCGTCATCGCTGCCGGCGCAGCGTCGCCTATTGAGCCGATAGGTGAGAGTCTGGTGCGCATGCGAGAAGCGTTGATCAAGACACCCGAACAGCTGGAGGTGCTCAAGCGCGCTGGGGTTGTTGACTCTGGCGGCGCGGGACTGATCGTGGTTCTTGAGGCGTTCGCCGATGCGCTCGGTGTCGAGGTTGCCGATGCTGGGACCTATCCGTGGCTTGAACACGCCGCCGATCTCACCGCTCCCGTTCTGCCTGACCTCTCGTCGGTTGAACTCGACAGTGCTGGAGAATCTGAGATGCGCTTTGAAGTGATGTTCTCGCTCGAGTCTAGCGATCAGCGAGTTACGGCCATGAAGACGGTTTGGTCAGGGATTGGTGACTCTATTGTGGTGGTTGGCGCCGAGGGCATCTATCGGTGCCACGTACACACCAACGAGATTGGCCCTGCGATCGAGGCAGGCATCCAGGCAGGTACGGTCTCCGATATCAGCGTCACCGACCTTGTCCACCAAGTTGATGAGCTCACGTGGGTACGCGAGGGTCTCGCCGCACCGGCCGCTGCTCAACTTGACCAACGCACCGCTGTGGTTGCGGTTGCGGCTGGCGCTGGCGTGGCGAGACTCTTTAAGTCGTTCGGCGTTCAGTCGGTGGTGATGGGAGGGCAAGGTAGGAATCCGTCCATCAAGGAGCTCTTAGACGCGGTGCAATCAGCAAATTCGCACTCGGTGTTGCTACTCCCTAACAACTCCAACATTCAGGCGGCGGCCCAGTCGGTGGTTTCGTTGGTCGATAAAAAAGAGGTCTTGATCATCCCTACCGTGAATGTGCTCGAGGGCTTTGCCGCATTGATGGCCTTTGATCCTGAGTCGGAGAGTGCCGTCAATCTCGAACGTATGACCCAAGCCGCGCGCCGAGTCTCGTGGGGAGAGGTCACGACCGCGGTGAGAGCTGGAACGTACGAACATGGGACCTTCTCGGTGGGCTGCTTCATTGCTCTCAGCGCGGAGGGAATTGTCGCCGCAGCTGACGACCTTGAGCAGGTCGTGTTAGCGTTGATTGCGTCGCTGGTGCACGAAGGATCTGAGATCGTTACCGTACTGATCGGGGAGGGTGTGGACTCTGGCCGTGCTACTACGATCGTGAGGAAGGTTGAGGAGATCTATCACGAACTGACGGTGGAGGTACTCCATGGCGATCAACCCCTGTACCCCTTTTTGGTCGGTGTCGAGTGACGCGGGGACATGACTGAGCTTGCGTGGTGACCGTGAGTCACGGGTCGGTGGGAGCAACGTTTCGTAACAGCCATGGTGGGACCAAGGGCGTGGCGGGATAGATCCACGGTGGGATGCGGCTCATGACGTTGGCCTACGCTCAGTTCCTAGCGCGTTCGGGCGTGGCGTGAGGTGATTCGTCCCTCCGATGCGCGACTGCGACCGCTCTCTCTTTGGAATGGTGTCCGTACTAGCCTGTGATCAACGAGAGAAGTGGAGGTTAAGTCCCTCGTGAGTGCGGTAGTTCGGCTAGATGAGTTGACTCGGCTAAGCGTGCAGGAACTCTCGGGCATCGGTCCTAGCCGTGCTCGCGCCTTGGAGGCGCTTGGGGTCCAGAGCGTCTATGATCTCGTCACCTACTTTCCACGCCGGTACATCGATCGCTCGCGCCAGGTCGCGATTGGTGAGGCAGTCCCTGGTGAACAGGTGCTTTTGGTCGGGCGTATTATGGACGCCCGCCGGATTCCTACACGAGGTGGTCGCGTGCTGGTGGAGGCGCAGTTGGTGGATGCGTCGGGCAAAGTCACCCTCACCTTTTTTGGCCAACCCTACCGTGCTAAACAGCTTGCATCGATCGACGGTGAGGTTGCCGTATTTGGGCGGGTTGAGCTGTTTCGGCGTCGTCGACAGATGACAAACCCGCTGGTCGATCCTATCGGGGATAAGACTGGTGCGATTGTTGGGCTGTATTCGCTCCGAGAGGCCTCCGGTCTGACCTCGGCCGATATCGCCCGCGCCATAGCACAGGTATTCTCGACCTATTCAGAGTTCGTGGATGTGCTCCCTCCTTCGTTGCGTGGCTTCCTCGGTATGTATGACGTCTATCAAGCCTTTTGGCAGTTGCACTTTCCCGCCAACGAGGCCGCCCGACAAGCAGCACGCCGACGCGTGGCTTTTGACGAACTCTTCCTGCTGCAGCTCAAGTTAGCGCAGTTGCGTGCGGAGCGTGAAGCGGCTGCGGTTGCGACGGTGCATGATGCGCATCCATTGGTGCCAGGCAAGGCTCGCCTCGTTGAGGAGTTCCTCGCCGGTCTTCCCTACGAGCTCACCGTGGGCCAGTTGAGCGCTATTGGCGAGATTGCTAAGGACATGAGCTCTGATCGGGCGATGCACCGCCTGTTGCAAGGAGATGTGGGTTCAGGAAAGACACTAGTTTCAGTGGTGGCGATGCTCTTTGCGGTCCAGAGTGGCCACCAGGCGGTGCTCGTTGCGCCGACTGAGGTGCTCGCTGAGCAACACTACCGTTCGATCACGTCGCTAATTGCCGAGACCAAGACTCCAGACGCCTCGACCGGTCGCCTCTTTGCGGGGATGCCTCGGCCAGTTTCGATTGACTTGTTGACCGGATCCACGCCTGCCGCTCGTCGTCGCAAACTTCTTGGTGAACTTCGTGATGGCAGCCTCGATATCGTCATCGGCACGCACGCTCTTTTTAACGATGAGCTCCAGTTCGCTTCATTGGGGCTTGTGGTCGTTGATGAACAACATCGTTTCGGCGTTGAGCAGCGTTCAGCGTTGACTGATCGGGTGACCGCCCAACAGGGTAGCTCACCCGACACCCTGGTGATGACGGCGACACCAATTCCTCGTACCGCCGCCATGACCGTCTATGGCGACTTGGATGTCTCCATCATCGAAGGACTGCCTCCGGGGCGCCGTCCGATCGAGACACAGTGGGCGCGATCGCCGCTTGAGGTGGCTGAGACCTTCGCACTCCTGCGACAACAGGTGGCTCTCGGTCACCAGGGGTACGTTGTGTGTCCAGTGGTTGATGAGAGTACCAAGCTACAGGTCAGAGCCGTAACTGACGAATTTGAACGCCTCCAAGCGGCGGAACTTGCAGGCCTACGGCTGGGGTTGATCCACGGCAAGATGCCCTCCAAGGCCAAGGAGGAGGTGATGACCGCTTTCCGGGGCCAGGAGATCGATGTGTTGGTGGCGACAACGGTGATCGAGGTAGGTGTGGATATCCCGAATGCTACGGTCATGATCATCGAGGATGCGGATCGGTTTGGGATAGCCCAACTTCACCAGCTCCGAGGTCGCGTTGGACGCGGAGCCGAGCAGTCGTATTGTTGTCTCTTGTCGGAGGCCGATAGTGAGGTGGCACGAGCAAGGATTGGTGCGTTGGTGGCAAGCGAGGATGGCTTCGCCCTCGCGGAGGTCGATCTTGCGTTGCGAGGAGAGGGGACGGTGTTGGGTGGGCGACAGGCCGGCCGGACCGATCTGAAGGTAGCCTCGCTAAGCCAGGACCGGGAGCTGGTGCTCGAGGCGCGTCAGCATGCCCGGGCGATCATCGCCGAGGATCGAACACTTGAAAGACACCCACGGCTACGCGCGATGATGCAGGCGCTCTTTGGAGAGGACGAGGCTGATTTTCTACTCAGGAGCTAGTAACTGAAGACAGGTTATCGACCAAGACCTGTTATACGCATACTCGATGGCCGAAACCTTTAGCGCGGGGGAGTTCGCCAAAAGGATCGGTCGTAGTGCCGAGACTGTGAGACGGTGGAGTGCGCAGGTGAACTGCACCCCAACCGACTGCTGCACACACGCTGATACTGAGACCTAGGGGCTGAGACCTAGGGGGCTGCTCGCGCATGGGCAACTGTTTGCGGTCTGGTTGACCAACCGGTCGAAACCTCATAGCCTGGATTGTAGTAAGATCGTAACGTCGGTGACCACAGGTGGTGATTTCAGCGGGCTTCAACAGCCCCTCGTGATCGCAGCGTCTGCATTGCTACCCCAAGAGCTTGTGCGGTCTCACGGATGGTTAACATCTTCACCATAATAAGTATGGTGAAGGACATTTCTTGAAGAATCAATGCACGGTATTAACCCCTTAGATGGCGTGGTGTCACTTCGGTCAGAGCGCCTAGGTCGGGTGGGGTTTGGTGCTAGCACGTCGGTGCAGGAGGGCATCGATCACAATGGTCGGTGTTGGCGGTGGGTTCGACACCGAAGTGATCATGATCGCCGTCGAAGCGATGCGATGCGTCGATCCTGGCTGCCCTCACGTGTGGGTGGCTATGGTCGATAGAGGTGAGAGGTGATGGTGTGGTGAGGATTGTCGCAGGTACCCTAGGCGGGCGAAGATTGAAGCTGCGTGTTCCCGCGGGGGTTCGTCCAACGACGGAGCGCTTGCGAGAAGCACTGTTTTCCATCCTCGAGAGCATGATGGCCCTCGAGGGGACGAGCTGGCTTGACCTTTTCGGAGGATCAGGGGCCGTTGGCTTTGAGGCCATCTCGCGGGGTGCCTCCTCGGTCGTCTATAACGACTGCAATGCCAGTCTGGCAGACCAGGTACGTAAACAAGCGCTTGTTCTGGGCATCACTGATCGAATGCGATGGCATGCGGTGGAGGCCCTCGGGTGCCTCGATCGTCTGCGCGACGATGAGTTTACGATCGTTTTCCTCGATCCACCCTATCGTTACACAGGGTTTGAAGAGCTTGGCCGGAGGTTGCCATCTGCTCGGTTCGTAGTGGTAGAGTCTACTAGCGAGGTGACGCTTGGTCCACGTTGGAGGGTGTGTTGGTGGCGTCGCTACGGAGACACGCGTCTGGGGCTCTTTGAGCCAGTTGAGCATGAGGGGCAAGAGGTCCGATGATCGCAGGATGGTTGTGCGCGAGTCGCAAAGGGGACAAAATGACGGGGTGCGGGGCTGGCCAGAGTGCTCGTGATGCAGAGGTGCATGGCTGGGGCGTGCAAGTGACGATGGTGCAAGTGACGATGGTTCAAGCTACCTGGATCCCAGGGAAGGTCTTGCAAAGCGTGACCGGGCGACAAGCCAGTGGCAAGCTATTTGTCGATAAACCCGCTCGAACTCATAACGGGGAGCAAGCTCAGAACGGGGCGCGACCTTTGAATTTGGTAGCAGCTAAGAATCTACGTAGAGAAGAGAGGGTGGTGACGTCGTCATGAGGCGCGCGCTGTTTCCTGGGTCCTTTGACCCTTTCCACAACGGTCATCTTGAGGTCGTCGAACGGGCCAGCCGACTCTTTGATGAGGTGGTGGTGGCCGCGATGCGCAACCCCCAGAAGGCGGGTCCTCTTTTTTCGCTTGAAGAACGGATGGAGCTCGTGCGACTCGCTGTTGAGGGCATGGAGAACGTTACCGTTGTTGCACTGGCATCGTTAGTCGTCAATCTTGCTCGGGAAGTCGAAGCAACGGTGATTGTCCGAGGATTGCGGGCCGTCTCAGATTTCGAGATCGAGCTCCAGATGGCCCAGATGAACCGGGAACTCTCCGGCATCGACACCTTGTTTGTGCCAACCTCCTCAGAGTATTCGTACCTCTCATCGAAACTGATCAGGGAGGTGGCGGCCTATGGGGGTAATGTTGCGTCCTTGGTGCCAAAGCCGGTTGATGCAGCTCTTCGCGAACGGAACCAACGATCGTGACCGCAGCAGCCGAGCCAGAGTCGATAACTGAGCTGCTCCGGAAGCTACGAGCAATGGTGGCCGATGGGAAAGGGGTGCCACTTTCGGCGTCGGTCATGATCCCCCGTGATCAGGCACTTGAGCTCATCGATCGTTGCCTCGATGCATCCCCTCGGGAGGTCGCCGAGGCTCGCGAGGTTCTTGCGGAGCGGACCCAAGTGCTGGAGAGAACGAGGCTTGAGGCCGAGCAGCTCTTGGCCGAGGCACGTCGGCGAGCGGAGGCGATGATTGAACAGAGTGAGCTCATTCAGGCCGCGCAGGCCGGAGCGCACAGTATTCGTACACAAGCAAGTGAACAGGCAAATCATCTGAAGCGCCAGACTGAGGACTACATTGATCGTCGTCTGGCCAATTTTGAGATCGTGCTCTCGGACCTCTTGGACCAGACGCGACGTGGACGGCAACGACTCGCGGACAGCTCAGAACCCAGGGCCACCGAGTCTAGGGTCACAGAGTCCGAGTCGGCTGGTGATTTTTTCCAACCTGTTGAGTCGGGATCTGCTCCCGACAAGCGCGAGGGAGGCGAGGAGAACGGTGCATGATTTTGAGATCTCGGTTTCGAATCTGCTCAAGGGCAGTGAGCGTGTCTACGATTTCGTACTGCAAGGAAGCATTCCCGATCTCTTTGTTACCTCATCACGGATCCCCGATGATGCGTTGATTCGCGTCGATGGACGCGCTGAGGCGGTGGGAGAGGGCGTCTTCGTCTCCCTCGAGGTCCATACGAGATATGTGGGAGAGTGCGTACGCTGTCTTGGAGGGGTGACTGGCGAGGTGGTTGGTCAGTCGCGAGAACTCTTTGTAGAGGGTGATGATGCTGAAGAACACTACGGCTTTCGAGGAGAGACCCTTGATCTCCGGGCTGCGGTGAGCGATCTCTGTGTACTAGGTTTGCCGCCGGTCCCACTCTGTCGAGACGATTGCAAGGGCCTGTGCCAGTTCTGTGGAGCTGATCTGAACGAGGGGCCCTGTGGATGCTCTGGCGATAGTGGTGACCCACGCTGGGCTGCACTCGACCAGCTCTAGTCGAGCGCGACGTTCTGATGGATGCCGAGAGTGTCAGGATGCTTTGTTCGTGCGCAGCGCGCAGGTGGGTCGGATGAGGTGATACGGCGCTGATCGCTCGCGTCGCAGTTGACCGGGTCGCTGACATGGTTCGTAGTCAGAGCGATTAGAGTTACTTGGTCAATTTGAATTCCGGAGGGTACGCGCAATTGGGCGAAATTGCCCAGGCGGTGCATATCAGAGCAACAGAGGAGTGAGTGGTCATGGCGGTTCCTAAGCGATCTACGTCGAAGGCAAAGACGAGGAGTCGTAGAGCTTCCTCGTGGAAGCTGATGGCGCCAGCTGCCAGCCTTTGCCCAACCTGCTCGAGTCCTAAGCGACCGCACTACGTCTGCCCAAGCTGTGGTTACTATAAGGGCCGCCAGGCGCTCGAGGTAGAAGCGTAACCACGTGAATCCTGTTGCCGTCGACCTCATGGGGGGCGATAGCGGCCCAGCAGTGATCGTTGAGGGTGTCCTTGAGGCGCTTGACTCCACTGGTGGCGAGATCGTCGTCGTCGGAACTGAAGAGGCATGCCACCCGTTGGCAGGGGATGCTCGTGTGCGTGTGGTCCACGCTAGCGAGGAGATCCTCATGAGCGATGACCCGGCTACTGCACCTCGGCGCAAGCGAGATGCTTCCATGGTGGTTGGTGCGACTCTGCTCAAGGAGCAACAAGTGAGTGCCTTGATTACCTTTGGTAACTCGGGGGCTGCAATGGCAACCGCCCTCGTCAAGGTTGGCCGCATTCGCGGAGTAGCCCGCCCAGCGATTACGGTCGAGCTCCCGGTGCCAGGAACTACCTCCACGATTATGTTGGATGCTGGCGCAAACACCGAGGTTACACCGGCCTGGCTCCATCAATTCGCGGTCATGGGTTCGGTGTTCTGTGCAGCTCGCCTCAATATCGATCGACCCCGTGTCGGACTGCTCTCCATCGGTGAGGAGCCAGGGAAGGGGAACGCGTTAGTGAAGGAGACCTATAAGCTCCTTGTCGATGAACCATCGATTAACTTCCTGGGTAACGTCGAGGGCCGGGATATCATGAGTGACCGGGTCGATGTCGTCGTCACCGATGGATTTACTGGAAATATTGTGCTGAAGTCGTTAGAGGGTGCTGCGCACCTCTTCGCCCAAGCGATCCTGGCTGCGCTCTCCTTGGGCGATGACGGCGTGCTCGATCTCGCACTGCCCAAGTTGTTGCCCCTTTGGAATCAGATGACTCCTGATGACACGGGAGCTGCGGCATTGCTAGGGGTGAATGGATTATTCTTGATCGGTCACGGCGCCTCCAACGCCCGTGCTGTCGCCAGTGGTATCCGTAACGCACGTCAACTCGCCCAGGCCGATGTGGTCGGGACGATTCGAAGATTAGAGGGGAGTGCAGGTGAATAATCCGCCAACGAGGGAAGATATTTTCCAAATCATTCGTCATCAACTAGCGGAGATACTGGAGATCAATGAGGATCGTATCAGCGAGGGTTCGTCTTTTGTCGATGATCTCGATGCCGACTCGCTCGCTTTGATTGAGCTAGTCGAAGCGATTGAGGGTGAGTTCTCCAAAGGGGAACATCAGTTCCGCATCGAGGACGATGATCTTGAGGATCTTCGAACCATGCGTGATGCGGTCGACTATGTTGTCCAGGTACTCGGAGTAAGCCAGTAACGTTGACCGACCGGCGTGCTCGGGGTCCTCAAGCGAGGATTCTTTCGCTGTTACCGGCTGATTTTGTCGATCATCCGCTCTTTGCCCAGGCACTCACCCACCGATCCGGAGCGAGCGACACGCTCGATTCGAATGAACGACTTGAGTTGCTCGGCGATGCAGTCTTAGAGCTGGTGGTCACCGATCAGCTCTATCATCGTTTCCCCGTGGCCACCGAGGGAAGGTTGACAAAACTTCGAGCCGCACTCGTGAGTCGGGTCGCCCTTGGGGAGCGCGCCAAGGAGCTAGGTCTTGGAGAACTCTTAGTCGTCGGTCAGACGGATGCCAAGAGCGCCAACGCCCTCTCGAACGCCCTTGAGGCCATCGTCGGGGCGGTCTATGAGGTCAAGGGACTCGATAGTGCGCGTCGTTTTGTTGGAGCTCTTCTTGAACCGTTGGTCGCTCTAGCCAGCGATGATGAGATTCTGGGCGACTATAAGTCGCATCTCCATGAACTACTGGCTCAACTTCGACGGAGCGCGCCGCACTATGACGTTGACTGGAGTGGCCCAGACCACGAGCGTCTCTTTCGTGTACGTCTATCTGTCCCAGATCTGGGGAGTTTCGAAGGGGTCGGCCACTCCCGCAAGGAGGCCGAACAGGCTGCCTGTCGAGCGGCGCTCGAGCAGCTGGAGGTGGTTGGCTCTTTCGTTCGCGCAGGCGTCGATGAGGAGGCGGCGGAGGCCGCGAGCGTACAATCCCATGAGGCAAAGGGGTCACCACCCGGTGCCTGAACTGCCCGAGGTCGAGACTATCCGGCGCCAGCTCGCGGCCAGGATAGTCGGTGATGTGGCCGAGACGGTTGCACTCCTCGGACCAAGGGTCCTACGTCGTGGGGACGCGATGAGCCTAGCGCGGATGCCCCCCGAGCGGGTGACACGAGTCGACCGAGCGGGAAAGTTTCTCGCAATCTGTCTGGAGAATGGATCCGCCCTCGTGGTTCATTTGGGCATGTCGGGTTACCTGCGCCTCGCCTGTGACGGTGAGCTAGGGCACCACACCCAGTTTGCGCTGACGCTCGCGAGTGGGCGTACGCTCGCTCTTGTCGACCCGAGAACCTTTGGTGAGGTGTTCCTGGTTCAAGAGTGGCTCCCACAGTGGCCGTATGCTCCGGAGCTGAATGGGCTGGGAATCGATCTGCTCGAGGATCCCCATCGGGTGGCCCAATACGTCACAGATCGCTTCCACCACACCCAACGCGCGGTGAAGACCTTTATCATGGACCAGAAGGTGATGGCGGGACTTGGCAATATGTACGCAGACGAGGTGCTCTACCGAGTGGGCATCCACCCTGAAGAGCGTTGCGCCCCGATGGGGGACGACCGATTGTGGTCGTTGATCAGCGCGATTCACCAGGTGTTCGAGGAGGCGATTGACGCTGAGGGATCGACCTTCATGGATCGTAGCTATCGCAACCTTGAGGGGGTGGGTCGCTACTATCCCTCGCTTCTTGTCTATCAGCGCCAGCAGCGGCGCTGTCTCTTGTGCTACGCCGTGATCGAACGTCTGCGATATCAAGGCAGGTATTCGCATTTTTGCCCAAAGTGCCAACGGAGGTTGTAGTGAGGCTACAGCGACTCAAGATGATGGGTTTTAAATCCTTTGCTGACTCGGTCACGATCGAGTTTGATGCAGGGGTGACTGCGATTGTGGGGCCGAATGGTTCTGGCAAGTCCAATGTTGTTGATGCATTGGCGTGGGTTCTTGGAGCGCAGAGCCCACGATTGTTGCGGCTAGCAAAGATGGAGGAGCTGATCTACGCCGGTGGTGATGGTCGCCAGCCGCTGGGACGTGCTGAGGTCACCATCGAATTTGACAATGGGGACCATCAGGTAGCGTTGCCGATGGCTGAGATCGCGATGGGCCGCGCAATCACTCGCGCCGGTGACACCCAATATCGGCTCAATGGCGCGCAGTGCCGTCTGGTGGATCTGGTTGACACGCTAAGCGAGGCGAATCTAGGTAAGACCCAGCACGTGATTATCTCTCAGGGGGAGATCGAGTCACTCGCTAACGCAAAGGGGGACGAGCTCCGCGGAGTTCTTGAGGATGCGGCGCAGGTGACCACGCTCCGTCGGCGATTGAACCAGTCACAGCGCCATGTCGAGAGTGTGACCCAGAGTCTCCATGAGGTGTCGGTCAAGGAGAGGGAGTTGCGTCGTCGGATCAAGCCACTACGTGCCCAGGTCTCGCTCTATGAACAACGAGCCGAACTGACCAAACGACGGGATGCGGTCGCACTATGGGTGCTAAGGCGACGGCTCGAGGACTATCGCGAACAGGCACAACAGGCCGAGGAGGCGCTTGCCAAGGTCACCACGCGCCTGAGCGAACTCCAAGAGCCTCAAGGTGACGCCCAAGAGCGCCCTTCGATGCTGGAGCCGCTACTCCTTCGCCTGCGGGCGACCCGACAGGAGGCGGCTGACCTACGTGGGGAGGTGCTCGCGGCGATGTCGCCGCTCACGGAGCTCGAGGCCAGGATCGTTCGCAGCGATGCGGAACTGACCATGATGAGCGATGAGATCGGTCGGATTGAGGCGTCGAAACGGGAAGTGATCCGACGAATCGATGAGCTTGAACAGGAAGGCGAGGCGCTCCAAGCGCAACGAGTAAAGCTCGGAGTTGAACGACATCAATTCGATGACGAGGCCCCCACCCGGCCCGTTGAGCTTGAGGCCCAGGTGGCCGACTTGCGTGGTCGGCGATCGCATCTGCTGGCGGAGCAGCGTCGACGATCCGCAGAAGAGCAGCGCCGTCGTGCCGAAGAGGAGTCGCGCCAACAACGTTGGGCACGAGCGAGTGCCCGCTTCGATGCGATCGAGGCAGAACGGAGGGAGCGGGAGGCTGAACTCGCCAAGGTAGCGCTTGTGCGGCAAGATCTCGCCTCGGGTTTGGATCCTCAACGACTCGAACTCGCCAAAGCGCGAGAGGAGCTGACAGAGGCGAGTGGTCGCGAACGAGAATTACAGGGTCAGCTCCGTGCGCTTGAATCCCAGGTCAATTCGTTGGTCAAGCTTGCAGGGAGCGATGCGGCCACCTCGTTAGGTCAGACTCTCGTGCCTCGCGATGGACTCGCACAGGCCGTCGCGGGGGTACTTGGGGAGCTCAGTGATGCTCATGTGTATGACACCATCGATGAGCTACTCGCTGCCTTGGACGCTGGGCAAAAGGATTCCTTCGTGGGTTACGTACCCGTGAGCGACGGTTCCGATGATGCGTCGATCTTTCTCGAACAGGCACCGAGCTGGCTCGGTCCGCGGTTTCATGGGGTTCGCCTGGTGGAGAGCGTGCTTGCGCACCTTCGCCAGGGCGATTACGAGGGGACCATGGTCGATCGGAGTGGGACCATCTATCGCGAGGGTCTGCTCCGCGTAGGTGCCTCCCAGCGCGCAGTTGCGCAGTTGCAGCTGGCTACCCATCAACGCGAACTTGCCGAGCTCACGCAGGAGAGCCAAGCGATGGTAGCACAGGTGAGCACGACCCGATCACGAGTCAAGACACTTCAGGAGTCATTGGCGGCCGCTGAAGCCCAAGTGGATACGCTTGCCCGACGGGAAGCGCAGATCGCGAGCCGTCTGGCGAGCTTGGCTTCGGAGGCCGGAACACTCGCCGTCGAACTGGAGTTCTTGCAGGCTAGCCCCCAGGTTGCCGAAGAGGAGTTCTTGGATGTCGATGCAGAACTCGCCCAAATCGATGCACAACTCGGAGCCGCCACCGAGCAACTCGAAGAACGCCGACAGGCAACACAAGAGTACGAGAAAAAGCGAGGAGAGCTTGAGCGTCGCGATGTGAGCATTCGTCTCAAAGCAGCGGATCTCGCCGCCCAATCCAAGGCTGCAAGCGAGCGGCTCATGGAGTTCGAAGCACGAGAGACGGCTCTCCAGCAGCGGGTCGAGCGTGTTGGCCGGCACCAGGTGGCACCATTAGTGCGAGTGCGCTCGCTCCTTAGCCAGCTCGGTTCGCTCGCTGACCAACTCCACGAGCAGGGCAACCTTCTTCGTCCGCTCGAGGATCGAGTGACCACGGCGCGGGCCGAAGAGGAGCGAGAGTACGCGCTTGTAAAGGAGCGGCAGGCAGCCAGGGCGCTCGAGCGTGAAAACCTCGCTAATCAACGGCTGCACTATGCCACCGAGGAGAGTCGGTTGCGAAGCCGACTCCTCACTGAGGAGGAGGCGGCGCAGCGAGCGACAGGTATGCCACTGGCACATATCCGCCAAGCGGTCTTGCCCGAGGGTATCGCACCAACGGTCGCTGAGGCGATGCTGGTGGAGCTCGAGGGTCAGATCACCCAGGTGGGCCAGGTGAATCCATTGGCAGCGTTGGAGCTAGCCGAACTTGAGGAGGAGTTGGAGCGGTTTCGTGTGGAGACCACTGACGTACGCGAGGCCCATGAGCAGGCACAGCGGGCGTTCGTTTTGCTCGAAGGTGAGATGTCGGCTCGCATTGGCGCGATGATCGCTGAGGTCACGGTCGAGTTCGATCGACTGATGGAGCGGTTGTTTCGCGGGGGTAGCGGAGCGGTGCTCCTCGATGACCCAGGGGCCCCCTTGACGAGTCCGATCAGCCTCGACATCAAGATACCGGCCAAGCGAGTGCGTCGGCTCGGACTGCTCTCAGGCGGGGAACGATCGCTGGTGTCGTTGGCGTTCCTCTTTGCCGTGCTCAAAGTACGGCCAGTCCCTTTTGTGGTCCTCGATGAGGTTGAGGCTGCGCTTGATGACAAAAATCTCTCTGCCTTTGCAACGTTGATCGAGGATGTGAGCCGCGACTGCCAGGTGATCGTAGTGACCCACCAACGCAGGACAATGGAGGTCGCGGCGGTGTTGATTGGAATATCGATGTCACCTCGGGGGTCCTCTACGGTCGTTCGCCATGTGCTCACCGATGCTCCGCAAGACTATATCGAGGGCGAGTTTCCCGACGTTGGGTGAGAGTTGACCCGTCCGACAATGGCCGGTCCGACACTGACGGATTTCACCATTGCGAGGTCGAAGCTATGACTGCTCGGCGTGCGCTCACCATGGGCATCTCGGCCCTTGTCAATCGGCTGAACGAGCTGAGGACGCCGGTTTCGCTTCGGCGCTCACGAGTGTGGCGAAGGTAAAGGGCCAAGATGCCATGCCTTGGGGTCTACGATGAGTAGCAATGGAATCACTGCTTATCCTTGTCTCACTCTTTGTCATCCTTGCGTTCGGGTTGGCGCTCGTTCGGACCCGTTCGCATTCGGGTCGGCGCCAGGTTGATGGCACTGCCGCAACAGCGGTTGAGACCAAGACTCCCGAGATCGATAGCCAGACTGGCGATGACCAGGACCCCACTCGTGTATCCTCTCGGGGTGCCCCACCGGAGTCCCTCGTCCCGGATGGGAAGGATGCAGCGCCTGATGACGCTGAAACAGGCGACGGTTCGTCTTCCACGATGCCGCCACCACCAGCACCCGCCTCGATCAGCGCCTCACTCACTCGTTCCCGCGGCCCGTTCGCCTCGCTGTTTTCCCGATTGCGTTCAAGTGATGCTGGCATCGATGCTGCCGAATGGACCCGTCTTGAGGAGACGCTGATCCTCTCTGATATGGGACCGTCATTGGCCGCTGAGATCGTCGCCGAGTTGAGATCCCAGCTCGGGAAGAGCCCATCGCCAAGCGTGCTCCGCCAAGCACTGACCGAACTGCTGGAGTCGAAGTTCTTGGAAACGACGAGGGAGCTCGAGTTCTCCAAGGAGACAAAACCGAGCGTCATACTGGTGGTGGGAGTGAACGGTACCGGTAAGACCACCACGATCGGCAAAATTGCGAGCTTGTTGACCGTAGCGGGGCGTTCGGTCATGATCGCTGCAGGTGACACCTTTCGAGCGGCGGCTACCGAACAGGTCGGTGTATGGGCAGCCCTAACCGGTGTCGAGGTGGTCTCGGGCCAGCCGGGAGCGGACCCTGCCTCAGTTATCTTCGATGCCATTGAGCATGCCAGGGCCGTCGGTAGCGACGTGGTGCTGTGCGATACCGCCGGACGTCTACAGACAAAGACCAATCTGATGGAGGAGTTGAAGAAGATTCGTCGTGTGGCGGCAAAGTCCTCTGGCGAGGTCACTGAAGTGCTGTTGGTGATCGACGCTACCACTGGGCAGAATGGCTTACGCCAGGCCGAAGTTTTTCACGGTGCCGCCGAGGTGACTGGGATCGTGCTGACCAAGCTCGATGGGAGTGCGAAAGGGGGAGTAGCACTCGCTATCGAGTCCCAGTTTGGCCTCCCAATTAAACTGGTGGGACTTGGAGAGGGGTTGGCGGACCTCGCACCCTTTGACCCGAAGGCCTTTGTTGCTGCGCTGCTAGGAGAAGATTCGGATGTTTGAGACACTCGGAGAACGCCTCGAGGGGGCGTTATCGCGTATTCGCGGGAAGACCAGGCTCACGCAAGCCGATGTCGACGAGGCGCTCGCCGAGATCCGCCGAGCCCTTCTCGAGGCTGACGTCAACATCGGCGTCGTGAACCGCATCAGCGAACGGGTCGGCCAGGCAGCCGTTGGTGCCATGAGTTCGCCTTCGTTAACCCCTGGTCAACAGGTGGTCAAGGCCGTACATAACGAGTTGATCGACGTGCTCGGACAGGACACCTACCGTATTCGTTTCGCCTCGACACCCCCCACGATTCTGCTTCTCGCGGGTCTGCAGGGATCCGGAAAGACCACTGCTGCGGCCAAGCTAGCCCTCTTGCTCCGGCGCCAGGGACGCTCTCCCTACCTGATCGCCGCCGACCTGGCTCGACCTGGTGCGGTGCGTCAGTTGGAGATCCTCGGCGAGCAGGCGGGTGTCCCCGTCTTTAGCGAACCAAGCACCCCTGTGGAGGTCGCTACGAAGGGTGTCGCTGAGGCCAAGCGCCTCGCCCGTGATGTTGTGATCATTGACACCGCTGGTCGACTCGCGATCGACGATGCGCTGATGAACGAGGTGAGCGAGATTCAGAAGGCTACCCAGGCGCATCTGCGCTTTCTGGTAGTTGATGCGATGATCGGCCAGGATGCGGTAGTGACGGCGCGGGCCTTTGATGAGCGACTTGAACTCTCGGCGGTCATACTCACCAAGCTCGATGGGGATGCACGTGGTGGTGCCGCCCTCTCAGTCAAGGAGGTCGTGGGTAAGCCGATTGCGTTTGCCTCTGTCGGAGAGAAGCTTGAGGATTTTGAGCCCTTCTATCCCGACCGGATGGCCTCCCGTATCCTTGGGATGGGTGACGTACTCAGCCTGATCGAACGGGCTCAGGACACCATGGATGAGGAGGTTGCCAAGAAGGGCGCCGACCGTCTTCGCTCTGGCAACTTCGATCTCGAGGACTTCCTCGAACAACTCCGCCAAGTCCGGAGGATGGGCCCCCTAAAGGGAGTGCTTTCTATGCTGCCAGGGGTGCCAAAGGAGCTCAAGAACCAGGAGATCGATGAGGGTGAGATCAGTCGCATCGAGGCCATCGTCTCCTCGATGACCAAGGCTGAGCGTAAGAACCCGGCGATGATCGACACCTCCCGCCGAGCGCGCATTGCGGCGGGTTCTGGGACGACCCAATTGCAGGTCAACACGTTGCTCAAACAGTTTCGTGATATGAACAAGATGATGCGCCAGATGGGGGTAGGTCCACCATCGGCGACACGTAGCCGCGCCAAGAGCAAGCGCAAGAAGCGCAGGTAGATGTCGGCGAGCGCCTACACTTTAGAGGTTGATCGTTTCCAACGTTGACTAAGTTTGTTGAGGAGAAGTTCTGTGGCAGTCAAGTTGCGCCTAGCTCGCACCGGTAAGAAGAAGCAACCGCACTATCGGATCGTCGTCGCCGACTCGCGCGTCGCTCGCGATGGCCGATTTCTCGAGATCATCGGTTGGTACTCTCCGCGCAATGAGCCATCCAAGTTCAACGTCGACGTCGATGCGGCACAGCGCTGGATCGATAAGGGTGCCACTCCGACCGAGCGTGTCTCGAAGATTCTAGCGCTAGCAAGCAAAGAGGGTGAATAATGACCGAGCATGAAGAGGTCATGAATGAAGAACCGATGGCGACGAGCCAGGAGCATGAGGCCCCTGAGGCGCAAGACACCGTCGTCACTGCTGAGACGGGTCACTCCGCTGAGCCTGCTGGCTCAGTGACCCAATCAGGCGAGTACATCAGCTCGCTGGTTGGCTACCTTTCGCGTTCACTGGTGCGAGGTGGGCAGGACCAGATCACGGTGCGCCATGCCGAGGGTGCTCATGAGGGCGAGGTCAAGGTAACCGTAACCGTACCCCAGGGCGAGCTCGGTAAGGTCATTGGGCGTGGTGGTCGAACAGCGACGGCTATTCGCACCATCGTCGGGGCTGCTGCTCAGCGTTCTGGTTTGAGTGCCCAGGTCGAGTTCTCCGATGGCCGCCCAGGCGGTGGTCGTGGGCGTCCTTCGAGGGGTGGAAATAACGGTGGTAGGCGTGGTGGACCACGAAGAGACGACCGACCCCGTCGACAGGGTTGAGGTAGCTCAACTCGGACGAAGTCACGGACTGGCTGGCGAACTCTACCTACGTCCCTTAAGTGATGTGCCCGGGCGTATTCATGTGGGCCTGCGAGTCGTTACGAAGCTCGATCAAGAACTCGTCATCTCCGATGTACGCCCACTGGGTGATCGGCTCCTCGTCCGTCTGGAGGGCGTGAACTCCATGGAGGAGGCCAAACGCTACTCCGGTCTCACACTCTATGCAGAGCCCCTCGATGAGCCGCCAGTGACCCTGGTTGGTCAACTCATCGGCAAATCGGTCGTCGATCAGCATCACGTTGCGCATGGGGTTGTTGTTGCCGTGCAGGCGAATCCAGCGAGCGAGTTGATGGTGCTAGAGAGTGGGGCCTTGGTGCCCACTCTTTTCATCCTTGAGGTCGAAGATGAACGCGTGCTCATCGAGGCACCTGAGGGGTTATTCGAGCTATGACCTTGCGGGTCACGGTTGTGACCATCTTCCCCCAACTGATCGAGCAGTACCTTGACGCATCGGTGTTGGGGAGGGCCACCCAGCGCTCCTTGCTTGAGGTCACCGTGCTCGATCTTCGCTCCTACACCGATGATCCTCGTCGTTCCATCGATGATGCCCCCTATGGCGGAGGTCCGGGGATGTTGATGATGCCCGAGCCGGTGTTGCGGGCCTTGGCTGACCCACGGGCTGTTCGGCCTACCATTGGACTCAGTCCAGCGGGAGCGACCTTTCGCCAAGCCGATGCGGTCGAGTTGAGTCAGGCAGATGGTTTCACGCTCGTCTGCGGTCGCTACGAGGGATTTGATGCGCGCATCGAGGACGCGTGTGATCGACTGATCTCCATCGGCGATTTTGTTTTAGCCGGAGGAGAGCTGGCGGCGCTCGCGATCATCGAGGCGACCGCTCGCTTGCGTACTGGTGTACTTGGCAACGAAGAGAGTGCAAGGGAGGAGTCCTTCGCCCTCGACCAGCTACTTGAGTATCCCCAATACACTCGCCCACGGGTCCTTGACGGGCACGAGGTCCCCGAGGTGTTGTTGTCGGGCAACCATGAAGAGGTGCACCGTTGGCGCTACGCACAACGTCTCGTGCGGACGCTCCAGCGGCGTCCTGACTTGATCGAGGCCCGAGGGGGGATCTCGCCCCAAGAGGTAGAGCTCCTCCATCGCTACGGGTATGATGAAGTGTTGCAAACTATGAACAAGGAGCGTTTGGAGCGATGAAGCCCACCGACATGTTAGACCAGGAGTCCCTCAAGACGGATATCCCCGACTTTGCCCCTGGCGATACGCTCAAGGTTCATGTTCGCGTGGTGGAGGGCTCGAGAGAGCGTATCCAGGTGTTTCAAGGAGCCGTCATCGCCAGGAACGGATCCGGACTTGGGGAGACCTTCACGGTTCGCAAAGTCAGCTTCAGTGTTGGCGTTGAGCGCATTTTCCCCATCCACTCACCGATTATTGCCAAGATCGAGGTCGTCACCCGTGGCGACGTTCGACGAGCCAAACTCTATTACCTGCGCGACCGAATCGGCAAGGCGGCGAAGATCAAAGAGAAGCGATGAGCCACTCGCTGCTCGGGCTGAGGTTTTGGTTGGCATGAGTTCCGAGGATCTCGAGCGATTTGAGACCGAGGTGGAGCTTGCGCTCTATCAGGAATATAAGGCCGTCCTTCCCCTGTTTAAGTTCGTAGTAGAGACGGAGCGCCGTTTTTACTTGGCGAATGAAGTACAGGTCGAGCCAAAACAGCAAGAGGGTGTCAATTTCGTCGATGTGGTGCTCGAAGACGCGTGGGTCTGGGATATGTATCGTCCAGTCCGTTTCGTCGAGCGAGTCCGAGTCATCTCGTTTAAAGATGTCAACATCGAGGAGATCGCAAAACCGTCGGCGTAGGCTCCAAAGTGATGGGGATAGATGGATACCTTTACGAAGTTACAGCTTCCGGTGGTCGAGGATCGCCTGCATGGCCCCAATCCTGCGGTATCGCTGAACGCGACCTACTATGAGGGGCAGCGAGTTGTCTATGGTCGACATTCCAACTCCACCTGGGAGGCGCTCGAGACCCTGATCGGGGAGCTTGAGGGTGGCACTGGGGTCTCCTTTGCCTCAGGGCAAGCGGCGATGTTCGCCTCTTCACTGCTGGCGAGCTCTCGGTTGGTGATCTCTGAGGATACCTATGTAGGTTCCCGCGATCTGGCGGATTTCCTCAATCAGCGTGCGCTGATCCCCTGTACGTACGTCTCGGAGGCCTCCTTGCACCACCCCAGTGGGCTGACAACCCTGCAAGAGGGAGATGTGTTGATGATTGAGTCACCGTCAAACCCCCTCTTAGTCGCCTATGATATCGCTGCACTCGCCGAGGCCTGCCATGCGCAAGGCGCTTTGCTCGCGGTTGATAACACCGTCGCCACCCCGATCCTCCAGAGTCCGCTGAGGCTCGGGGCAGATATCGTCGTGCATTCGGCCACGAAGTTCATCTCGGGGCACTCTGATGTCCTTGCTGGCTTGGTGATTGTCGCCGATGAGGAGCTCGCCGAGCGGCTCTTCGAGATTCGTGCGGTCGTTGGTTCGATCATCGGTCCCGTGGAGGCCTATCTCTGCTTTCGTGGCGCCAAGACGCTCGGCGTGCGAGTTCGTCATGCCTCTGACTCGGCACAATGGCTGGCAAATGCGCTCGTTGAGCGACTTGGTCGCGAGGCGGTCTGTTACCCGGGATTCGATGAAAAGCTCGTTGGGGAGGGTCGCCAGCAGAGCGCAGGCGGTGCTTTGTTGTCGCTGATTCTCGACACCGCAGAGCGTGCAGACCGGTTTGTGACCCAGTTGGCGGTCTTTCATCACGCCACCTCTTTGGGTGGCGTCGAGAGTCTTGCTGAACGACGCTCCAAATACAGTGGTGAGGAACGACTCCCGGCCGGCCTGGTCCGTCTCAGCGTTGGACTCGAGGCGACCGAGGACCTATGGGCCGATATCGATCAGGCATTGCGTGCTGCGGGGGTTGACGATCCCACCTAGTGACGACAACTGCGCCTACCAGCAAGGATTGTTGACGGCTGAAACCCTTGGAATGGCGCGACTTCTTGGATGTGATCGCATCACCAGGGAAGAGTTTGCTCATGTGGGATGAATAGCGAACCTCGGTTGAACGGTAGGGCGCAATTTGGCGGTACCCGGTTTGCGTGGAGCGCATTGTACCATGAGGACCCATATAGGCGCACCGGAATTGTGATCGCTGATTTCTGCCCTCCAACGAGGGCTCGTCGAGTCAATACTCATATCAACGGGTAAAGTCCCACAGCGCAACCGACTCCCATCGTCACCGATGATGGTCTTTTATGCCTTGGCTCGATGGCTGGGGCACTGGAGGCAGTCAAAGGACGTCCCTGTTTGGATCCGAGCGAGTGGGGTGGCGGGAATGAATCGACATGGTGGTGACATGGCCAGCGGAACTCGACTATGGTGCCAATCCGGATTTTGGGATGGAGCCTCATGATGGAGTGACAGCGAGCGTTCTATTGGTTGACGAATTCTTGTGGTTTGACCCATTACGGCGTGGGCCAGCAGTCACCTATGTGGACGCTGGTGGTAGAAGCACGTTAAGAAGAGATCCAGATCTGCCGACAGCTTAGGTAGTCGATTGACGCCGACATTGGGACTGGACGGTGAGTGTCCTTCTCTCAATGTTTGGGAGATCGATCAGATTTGTCTTCTTTGAAGATTGAGGGTTCTAGGAGGTTGGTTGATGAAGGTTTTTGTGCGGGGAATCGCCGTTTCGACGGTGGCGGGGTTGGTCGCAGTCTTGGGAATGACACCGGCCGCATGGGCCAGTGGCAGCCCTACTCCAAGCAGCCCTTCAGCTCCGGCTCCCATCGCTGGTTTTCAAACCACTGTTCTGAACCAAAGCGTTGCCCCTTCGTCGAAGACGCAAACCTTTCATACAACCTCCAACGTTTCGAACGTAACCATTTCCGTACCCCCAGGTGCCTTCGGGAATGTAGTCGTCCAACTTGTGGTGACCGAGCCTACCCTCTCCTCTCTCACCTCTTCCCTCACGAGCCTGGGGCTCTCCGGGGACACCGTTGGAGCTGGTGTTGGTGTTGAAGTGCTCGATAGTGCCACCGGGCAGGCGCTATCTGGCACGTTCGCGTCAGGCGTGACGGTCACTATTCAGTCGAGTTCGATTACGTCGAAGTCCAAGGTGATTGAGTATCCTGTTGTCGGGAATCCTTACATTGTCAATAGTGCGACGGTAACGAACGGTCAGGCGGTGGTCACCGTTACCAGCGATCCGGGCTTTGCGGTGGCAACACCGGTGTCGTCATCTTCGGTGGTTCCAGGGGCTACCTCTCCCGTAACCGGAAAGAATTTCCTTCCCGAGGCTGCTGGTGCTGGTCTGCTTCTCGTCTTTGGCGGTTCGCTCATGATTGCATCAAGGCGCCGACAGGCTTGAGGGTTAAGTTCCACCAGATCGCAATGCTGGCGCTGGGCCTTGGCGCACTCCTTGGTGCCTGTGGTACTGCGACAACATCTACTGCTCACAGGAGTACTACGCCCGGGTCGACTCAACAGCGCCCTAGTGAGATTATCCCAGTCTCTTCTGGCGCCTTGGCGATGGGGCCATTGCAATCGAATGGCACCATTGCGGTGCTGGCCGGGACGGAGCACTCGAAGGGGGTCTTCCTCTACGATATCGCTGATCATCAGGAGATTGGGAGCTTTTCGGTCTCGAATCTTGCACAGTCGATCACTCAGCTGCCCAATGGTGATATCGCAATCGGTTTTGGGGGCGGTTCGGTAGGAGCGGTGCAACTGTACGCCGAGAGTGGCCGAGAGCTTGCCTCGGTTCCTGTCGCGGAACCAGTGCTATCGTTGAGCGTGGGTAGTAATGGAGGATCCGTTCTTGTTTTGGAGGGCACCAGCCGTGCCCGTGCCGTTGCCCTCTTAGACGTTGCGACTCGCCAGGCCTCCTCAACTATTCCGGTAGCGTTACAGACCGTTGCGATTGCATCGTCGTTGCAAACCCCGAATGAGTTGTATGGGCTGGGATCACAGGGGATCGTTGCTGTGTACACCACGACAACCGGTCAAGAGATCGGAGATTTCACCGTGGGTCACTCAGGCCGTGCCCTCGCTATGGGACCTGGTGGAAATCATCTCTTTGTTCTGAAGGGTTCTGCTCAAATTCGCAATGTCGCCGTCGTAGACCTTGCGACTGAACGCGACGTTCGCGTGCTGCCAGCACCAAAAGGTGCAGTTGCCATTCAGACTGACCTTACCAGTCAACATCTGATCGAACTCGCGAGCTTGCCAAATGCAGCCAATATTCAGGTGGCGTCGACGTCGTGAAAACCCTCGATGTACTTCCTGCACGTGAAGTGGTCGAGAAGCGATCAGAGGAGATAAGTCCCAGTCTGGGGGTTGCGGGTGTCGCTCAGGGTGCGGGTCCCTGGATGCTTGTCGGAGCGGTTCTCGTCCTCTGGGGGCTTCGTTTTGGGCTAGGAGTCGGAGAGAGTGTTTGGTTCAGCGTAGCTGATGTGGGTGCGGTGGCATCGGGTCTTGGCATCGCTGTTGCATCTCCGTGGCTAGCGAGTTCGCCAAGGGCGCGATTTGTTCACTACGTGATCTTGGCGGTTGTCCTTGGAGCGTTCGTCGCCTGGGCTTGGCAGCAGATCTTGTTGGCCCCCGCCTACGCGACGGATGAACTCGCATTTGACCAGTATGCAGCCCATCTTCTGTTGCATGGAGTTGATCCCTATCGCGCGTCTCTTGCTAACGCCTTTCCACGCTATCAGGTATCACCAGATGCCTACACCCTGCGTTTCAATGGATCGCCAGTCACCAGCCTGTCCTACCCTGCGCTCTCATTCCTTGTGTACGTACCGATGCTGTTGGCCGGGATCCACATGCAGGCGGGGGAGATCGTAGACATCACCGCGTGGGCTATAACGATTTTGCTCACCTGGGTCACGGTCCGCAACGACTGGCGACCACTGGTCCTTGTCCTAGTGAGTCTCTCTGCCTATATTGCCTATGCTGTTGGCGGGGTGACAGATGCGCTTTATGTTCCGCTCTTGGTTGGAGTGGCCGCGTCAATGCCCCACTATTTGCGCCGTAGTCGATGGGGCTGGATCGCACCGCTGCTTCTCGGTACTGCGATGGCGATCAAGCAGACGCCTTGGTTGATTGCTCCGTTTCTCGCTGAAGTCGTGCTCCTTGTCGTTGCTGACAGTGAGGGGTGGAGGGCTGCGTGGACTCGGTTGGGGCTCTTTGTGACGATCGCTGCGTCCGCGTTCATAGTCTGGCAGGTTCCCTTTATCCTGTGGGCTCCACACGCATGGCTCGCAGGGGTCCTCACTCCCTTTGATTCCTCGGTGGTGCCGGCGGGTCAGGGGCTGGTAGCGCTCACCCTTGCGTTTGGAGTTGGCGGCGGCGGTTTCTCCTGGCTGACACTTCTGTCCATCGTCTATATGGCTGGGGGCCTTATTATTCTTTGGTTTGCCTGGCCTCACCATGGTTGGTTGGCGTTTGCCTTACCAGTATTGGCTCTGTTTTTTGCGACCCGCTCTTTTGGCTCGTACTTCGTCAATCTCATTCCTGCGGCGTTGGTGGCGCTAGGGAGTTGGCCGCGTAGTCGTGTCGAACTATCGAGACGCCCGTTATTGATTACCCTTGCGGCGTTGGGGACGATCACACTGGGGGCTCTTGTGCTCTGGGTCACCTCCCCTCCACCACTCAGCGTTCGCATTCTTGGCGTTCATACCTCTGGTCAACTTGCCACGATCGACCGCGTGACCTTGGCGGTTGCAAACTCGTCGAACCACCCGATCACCCCTAACTACGTGGCCGAATTGGCAGGCTCCTTTAGTTCGCCCTGGGTGCGGTTGTCAGGACCGACGATTATTCCTGCGCACTCGAGCAAAACCGTCGTAGTGGAAGCGCCCAACTTCCCAGCTCAGCCGTCCGTAGCTGGCGGTTTTCAGATGGTGTCCTTTGCAAAGAACTTCGTTGCCCCTTCCGCCCTCTATGAGCCAGGCTTGTTGCACGTGGTCCTCGTTCCGGACGCACTCAACCACCCAATTCCGTTTGGCAAGACCGTTGTCCTAGAGGCGGAGTTGGTCAATCGACTCGATGAACGCGTTCGACAGGCGGGTGTTCCCGTCTATCTCGGTCAGGCGGTCTATGCCCAGCGAGGTCTACTCTATGGGAGTGCCGCCATTAACCGATCTGGCCCTGGGGCCACTCCGGTGGAGGAGTTGACCGGTCCCGATGGAGTCGCAGATTTCCGCATCGTCGATCATGGGTCGCAACCAGATCCGATCAGCTTTGAAGCAAACCTCGTGTCGACCCAAGGCTTCTACCCCTACGGCTACTCCCAAATCGTGCCAATTCGCTTTGTCCCAGTGAGAAACGGACGATGACGACTCTCATCAACGAGGCGCGACCAACACGCCCTCTTGTAGCAATGCGCAATCGTGGGGAACACGTGCTGCGACGACTGGGGGCGCTCGATGGGGTCGTCAAGGTCGCTTGGGGAATTGGCCTCCTTCAATTTGTGATCCTCTGCATCGAGGAGCTTCGGATCATTGGAGGAGGGGCGCTGAGTGCGGACTACTCTATCGACGCGGGCGCCTTTGGGGCGATCGCCCGCGGTGATCTAGATCCTCGTTATCTTCTCAGCCTCGGACACCCTCCTTTTCTCAGAAATCACTACGATCTGCTCACCTGGCCGTTAGCGCTACTGCTCGTTGCTCTGCTCCATCTTCCTGTGAAGATCAGCTTGCTGATTCTTCTCCAGGCCCTGCCCTTAGCGTTGATCGGACCGATCGTGGCCACCTATGCCTGGGTACGGGGGCGAGAGCGTGGGTTCTTAGGCGTGCGTCTCGGGGTACTCACCCTCGTGCCAGCGTTCCTTGGTCTGATCGATATCTGGCTCTACTGGTCGGCGAGTTTTGACTATCACGATAAAGCCCTGCAAGGGTGTCTGTTGGTGTTGGCGGCGATCACCCTCGAACGGCGTCGCACCGTCTGGCTGGTCTGCCTGGTAGGTCTCTTGTTGTTGACTGGCGATACCGGTGGATTGGTGGTAGTGGGTCTTGGGGTCACCGCACTGTTACGGCGACGATGGCAGGCTGGGGCTGTCATCGTTGTTGCTGGTGGACTTGTCCTACTGGCGCCGGGGAGTATTCTCCCACCGGATGCCTGGGGCGGCGCGACGGTGCTCTATGGGGCGTTGGCGCCAGGCCGTCATCACTTAGCCGGTATCGCGATCGGGGTTCTGCATCACCCAGGCAGAGCGCTCGATCGCCTACTAGAGTCGGTGCCCGACATCTGGGCCCTGGTCGGAGCGGCAGGAGTGCTAGGGGTCTTCAGTGCTGAGGGAGTCGGCCAGATGGCATCCGTGGGGTTGGCGGCCTGGTTGGCTCCGACCCTCTTTGCTTATGCTGGCTTGTTCCAGACCGTCCCTGTCAGTGACGCGCTATTGCTTGGATCGGTTGGCGTGTTGCTGTGGCTCTATGATTCTCGTCATCGACGAGCGATCGGGTCGGCCGTGGGTGTAGCCAGTGTCGTGTGGTCGATGGGTTGGGCGGTGGTCTTTGCGTCACGTCTGGTGGAGAACGTAGTGGGTATCGCGCCCTCTGCCCAGGCAGGAGCCTCGCTGGCCGCGATCGAAGCAGCGATACCCCTCCATCAAGAGGTCGTGGCTCCGAATGGGATTATCGGCGACTTCGCGGCTCGCCACCAGAGCCTCGAACCCCTTGGGTGTGGGGTGCGCACCAGTTTTCCTACCGATGGAGAGTTGGTGAACGTGATTGTTGCGCCAGCCGTTGGCGTTGAGTTTTGTACGCCAGCTGGCCTGGCGTCAGAGGCGACGGCGGCGGCGCAGCTCCCTGGTGCCAGGTTGCAGGTGCTTCCGGGTCCCGTCTACTGGGTTCGTTGGAACCCAGGCCCAGGGTCGCGCGATGTGCAGATTACGTCTGGGGCGGCTGGTGTCTGTGGTTCACTCGCTCACAGTCTCACCACCCCTTCGTCGTTGCATGGAAGGGCGAAGGGTTGTGCCACGTCGTTCAACGGTCCAGGGTTTGCTCTCCAGGGCTTCACTGTGGCCTTCCCCCCGACGACACGCGATGAGGCGATTGTATCGCTCTCGGTCTCTGGGCGAGCTTCGCTACAGGTTTGGGATGATCCGGCTGGCACCCTCGTCGCCCAGCGCTACCTCGGCTCCTCATCGACGGAACTCGTTACCATGCCGTTTGTGACTCCGCGTCTGACGCCGCCATCAGCGGCGTTCTCCGATGGTGTATTTCCGTTCCAGACCCGATTTGTGCCCCCGATTCCCGAAGATGCCTTCGAGTTGCGAGTCTTTGTGCCCAAGGGTTCCGCCGTCACTCTTGACGGGGTCTGGATGGGGAGTAGCCGAGAGAGCGTGGCGGCTCTGCGATCGGCCTTGTTTGCTGGAGTTGGCCAGGGCTAAAAATTTACCGTTCAGGTCTTGGTTATTTAGGTCGAAAAGAAGAAGGGATTAGCATAAAGGGGATTAGATCATGTTAGGGGGTAAACGAGTGGTTGTAGTGGTTCCTGCCTACAACGCAGAGCGGACTATTGAGGCCACTATTGCCGAGATTGACTTTGGTGTTGTGGACCGGGTCATTGTGGTCGACGATGCGAGTAACGATCATACCGTCCAAAGAGCAAAGCGTTGCAATGCCTTGGTCGTCACCCATCAGAAGAATCAAGGTTATGGTGCCAATCAGCGGACCTGTTATGGACTTGCGCTGGATGATCATGCGGATATTGTTGTCATGGTGCATGGGGATTATCAGTACTCACCCCGTTTGATTCCGGCGCTTGCTGGTCTCATTGCATCAGGTCACTACGATGTGGCACTTGGATCACGAATTCTCGGGAATGGCGCCCTAGAAGGGGGGATGCCGTGGTGGAGATATCTAGCGAATCGTATTCTTACCGCCTTTGAGAATGTCGTGGTACGACAGAAACTTTCTGAGTATCACACGGGGTTGCGCGCCTTCTCAAGAGATCTGCTTGTGTCGATGCCACTTGGCCAGTTCTCCAATGATTTCGTCTTTGATAGCGAGGCGTTGGCCTATGCAGTAGCCAGTGGCGCGCGTATTGGAGAGGTCTCCTGCCCAACGCGCTATTCACCTGACTCTTCCTCGATCAGCTTTCGGCGGTCGGTCCGGTACGGACTTGGAGTGGTGCGCACATCGCTGGCATGTCGACGATCTCTCGGCGGGCGCGGTCGAGGAATCTTTACGGGAGTAACCAAGATAGTTCATGGCGAGCGGAGTTCTCTTCCACTAGAGGTGGAGAACACGGAGTCCCATACTCCACGACCAACGACCCGATCATTTCGGGAGATGAGTTCTGTGGGGGACACGGATCGAATAGGAGTATCGGTAACTGGTGCACGCGTGCTGGTGAGTACGCCTCATGGCGAGGAGGCTCAGATGCCTTCGACCCAAGCCGTGTAATGGTTGCTTTGAAGACACAAAGGGTTTATCGGAGGATCCCTGGTTCGACGGATGTCCCCTATGGTCGCTGTGAGGTGGATAGTACTGGGACCGATGATTCAAGACTGACGTTCCATGCCAGGGAGAAGCGGTACCAACGCAGTTAGATGTGATGGGCGGGCAGATACGAGCAACGATACGCTTGGTTCCGTAGTTGTCCTGGGAGGGTCCGCGTTGATAGACGTCGGCATCTCCGAAGGGCGAATCGCGGACCGTCCTCAATGTTTGCGCTGCTTCAGCCGATATAACGGGGAGGAACGACTGTCGAACGGTGCTTATCGTGATTTGTGATCAACGGTGTTGGCGATGACTCGATCGCGAGGGCGCCATAGCAGGGCTGACCACAGCTGGAAGTTGCTGTTTGGAATTGGTGCGCTCTGCATGTTGCTCGGATTGCTTCTCGTCGGCAGGATTGGGCTGTTCTATGCTCGCTCATCGATTGTTGGTGGGGAGAAAATCAGAGCGGTTGTCGATGCCCATCAAGGACAGCCATGGCCCACTGGGGTAATTGCGCTACTCAGAATCCCCGGGATTAGCCTGGTTGCGCCGGTGGAACAGGGAATTGGTGACAACGTCTTGAATGTTGCGGTTGGACACCTCCCGTCCAGCGTGTTGCCCGGTGTGGCGGGAACGTCAATCATTGCTGCCCATAACGTGAGTTGGTTCTCTGGTCTCGGAGGTCTACGGAACGGGAGTCTCATTGAGGTTGACACTCCGACACAGCAGCAGGTCTATCGGGTGGACTGGCACAAAGTTGTCCATACAGGGTCGCCAGTAGCCAATACTGCAACGTCGAGTGTTGTCCTTGAGGCATGCTGGCCGCTCGATGCTTTGTATCTCACTCCCTATCGGTACCTCGTTGGCGCGACGCTGGTATCGTCGTTAGCCATCGACAATACTCCGAAGATCCCGAAGGAGGATCACTTCCGGCCCGTTGGCATCCCCCCGACGATTGCACGCGAGAATCTTAACCTCGATGCGAACAATCTTCCCATGGGTTCCTTCGCTATCACTGGTGAACCATCCGCGTCATGGTCGGGATCCAGCGCGCCTTACTCGTTGGCCAGTGCTGAAGTGAGCTGGTTAATCGCCTTGTTGCACGCGGCGAGTGCTCAAGATGGTTCCGAACTTGTTGCGGTGAGTCATGACTCAACGCGTGACGTTGCTCCTTTGCTCCATGGTTATCTGGGGTTTGATTCACTTGCGAACTTGTCAGAAACAATCGATGGTCGGCATGCTGTCGCTGGAACTGCCTCGGTCGATCTCAAGACTGCGACAGGACAAGTACGGGTGGTGGAACATTTTGTTATTCACTCGCTCCAGGTGCGATTGAACGCAACGTCGATCACTCAAGTGTTGAATTGATTCCCGGTAGGCAAGTAGATTGACTCTTTGGGACGTAGGGTTCTCAAGACGGCGCCAATTGATTGATTGGCCGCTATCGATCGAGTTCTGCTCTTCCATTCGCATTAAATCCGAACTGCCCACCGATGGTATCTTCTGCTAAGGTCGTTGTCGAGAATCAGTGGTTTCGTTCGCATTATTTGCCCCCGGTGGTGATGGGAGTTGATGACCAATTGAGTTCGAAGACTCAACGATGGAACATAGTTGGCACAAAGAGCTGTCCGATTCGGACCCTTTGAGCGAAATCCGTCGATTTAGAGCTGGGCATGGGTGCCTTCTGCGGCAAGCATCCGCGCCAAGTCAGCCAGGGCCTAGGACTCTGCTGAACAACCCACCCCCAAAATGAGGAGAAAATGAGAGGGGACATCTCGGGGTGCTTGAGGGGTTTTCCCAGCTCAAGTAGACTCTTTTCATGTTAGGAACTGAATCTCCCCAGGCCCATCTCACCGCTACCGCCGCCTTCTGTTCTACGTTGTTAGAGCCTGGTTCGCTCTATCACTTCCTCGCTGAGCACCGCAGGGAGATCTTCGCTGATGCTAAGTTCGCCCATCTCTATCCCTCTGGTACCGGGAGGCCCTCAATCCCAGCCTCACGCATTGCTTCGGTCATGGTGTTACAGACCTTAGAGGGACTCTCTGACCGAGAGGCCCTGGACCAGGTCCGCTATAACCTGCGCTGGAAGCTTGCTCTTGGTCTCGATCTTGAGGATCGGGGCTTTGACCCCTCGGTGCTGACCTACTGGAGGAATCGCATTAAGAACTCTTCCACCCCTACCCTCATCTTTGATCTGGCCCGGGAGATCATCAATGAGACCAAGATTCTTAACACCCACACCAAGCGGGTTCTTGACTCTACCGTTC
>JAKAQR010000036.1 GCA_021819725.1 Actinomycetes bacterium | reverse complement strand
AGCGCAATCCTGCTCACCTACAAGTTCATCCACGCGACACAATCGTCATCACTGGTCCCTCACGCACTTCACCACAGAGGCGCCATGCCGCTGGCAGTGGGCTCGGACCTTAACTAAGTGGTATTGCGCCTAGACCGGCAAACGCGTCTTTTCTGACGGTTACAGCTGGATAGTGGTTCGCCAACCGCGTCGCATTCAGTGTTTGAGGGAGTGTGTGCCACCGGCGTTGTCATAGATAGCAATTAGTGTTGTTCGGTTGGACCTCTACGAACTGGCAACCCTCTGTGGTGAGGATGTTTGCATCCGCCTGACCTGAGTTGGCGCTGAAGAGGGGGTCGCCAAAACAAGTTGCATCTATCAAGTAGCTGTGCCAGTATGAGTGTTGAATCCGTTCCAAACATCTTTTGCGGCGAGAGCCAACGAGGGTGGCACGGTCTACGAGGAGGTGAGTGACATGCAGAACACTTCGGAACGGCGAGCTTGGTTGACCCAAGAGTATGCACCGTGGCCACGGCGGACGTTGAGCGACCACTTCAGCCAATTGGTCTTGCAATTTGGCGAACGTCCGTTGCTTGTCACCCCAGAACGCTCTGTCAGCTATGCAGAGCTCGTCGAGGAGGCGCGATTGTTGGCGCGGTCGATGCTAGCAATGGGGGTACGGCGCAGGGATCATATTGCATTGTTGCTCGGCAATGAACCTGAATTCTTATTCTTAACTGTGGCGGCGTCCATGATCGGCGCAGTTGCTGTCCCGCTGAACACCATGCTCCGTGAGGATGAACTGGACTATCTCCTTGCTCAGTCTGATGCGAAGTGGGTATTTGTCCATCAGAACATTGCCGGTGTCGACCACGAGAAGGCGGTTGCGGCCATCCTGAGCGCCCACGACGGTGCCGATGATCCACTCGCCATTGAACAGGTAGTCGTTCTAGCAACCAACGATTCACCCGTACGGAAGGAATTCCAAGATTGGGAGTACTTTCGGGCACAGGGGAAGACGATCTCTGAGGCTGCCCTCGACGCTCGTCATGCGATCAGCCGTTATCCCGACGAGGTTATTAATATTATCTATACTTCGGGTACCACGGGACAACCTAAGGGTGTCATGCTCACCAGTGACATGTTGCTGCGCTGCGGCTATTCGTCAGCGCTCTCTCGCGCGTTTGAACAGGGTCGACGTGCCTTTACGCCGTTACCCCTCTACCATGTCTTTGCCTTTGTTGAAGGTCTCATAGCAGTGTCATTTGTTGGCGGCACGATCGTGACGATGGCAAGTTTCCGACCGGCGCAAGCGCTCAAGATGGTGCAGGACCTCCGCGTGCACGATATCCTTTGCGTCCCGACGATCCTACTGGCTCTGGTGATGGAGGCCGAACGTCAAGACTATGAGTTCCAGGATCTGTACGCGCTCATGTGTGCTGCGGCGCCCGCTCCGGTGCCGCTCTGGGAGCGAGCGATCGCCGCCTTTGGTCTGACTGAGGTGGTGACAGGTTACGGGGGAACCGAGGCCTCCGCGGCGACGGTGCATACTGAGATTGGTGACAGTCTTGCGGTCATTACCACCAAGGTTGGCCACATCAAACCTGGTGGACCGAGTGGACTTGAGGAGTTTGGTGGGGCGAACAGTCAATATAAGGTGATCGATCCGGAAACTGGCGAGGACCTCGGCGATGGCGAACTCGGAGAGTTGGTCGTGCGAGGTAATTTTGTTACTCGCGGTTACTATCACAAGCCAGAAGAAACTGCTCGCCATATTGACAAAGATGGATGGTTTCGCACCGGTGACTTAGGGCGAATCGATGAACGCGGTTACCTGGAGTTTCATGGACGTGCAAACGAGCTCTATAAAGTCTCTGGAGAGAATGTCTCGCCAATGGAGATTGAAGAGGTGCTTTCTCGCCACCCAGCAGTGAACCAGGCTTACGTTGTAGGCATACCTTCTCCGATAACAACAGAGACGGGCGCGGCACTCATCGAGCTTCGGCGTGGCAGGACGGTAGACCGGCGTGAATTGGTCGAGTGGTGTTCTCAGCATCTGGCCAAATTCAAGGTACCTCGGTACTACTTTTTCGTCGAGGCTTCGGAGTGGCCGATGACTGGGACCGGAAAGGTGCAAAAGCATCTGCTCGCCCAGTTGGTACGCGAGCGCATATCGCAGGATTACATTGATGATGAGGCGTCGGAGCAGTAGGACTCGCTCAGGATCGGCATCGACTGATGACTGATTGGCTATGGTGCTGGGTTGCTGTGGCGAACCGGTGATAGCTGCTTAGTTGCGAACGCCCAAGCGGCTAACGATGTCGGGATAGCGGTTGACTCTGTCGTGTACCGATTCGGTGGCGGACCTGTAGTAAGTGGTTCACAGGATTATCAGGCGTGCCTGACTTGTCAAAGCTCTCCCAGAAGTTGTCTTGATTTTGCAATCTCCCAGTGAGGCACACTTTGGGGCCTCCGCCGTAGGTCCTTGTAGATCCGTGTCAGGATCGCGGCGGGCGTAGTAGGTCAATGAGGCGACATCGGTTGCCTTGATTCGATTCATCGGGTAGAAAATGCAAGGCCGATTTGGCAAAAAGGACCCCTCGGCCGAGATCTTCAGACCCGACCGAAAGGTGTTTATTTGAGCGTTTTGATGTCCGTGCTAACCGATCGGTTATGGTACCATCGGTCCCACCCCAGGCATGGGAGGCATCGGGGGCATTCCAGGCATCGGTCCTACCCCGGGCACCGGAGGAACCGGCTCTGGGTTGGCAAGTGAATCGAGAGTGCTGGTGTTGGAGTCATCGAAGTAGAGACCGAGATGATGCATGGGTTGGCTATAGGTAGCAATTCCAAAGAGTGCACCTCCACTACCTGCATCCAGGCTCCTGGTAGCAATCTGTTGTCCCATCGGAGTCACCTCGACAAGGTTGTTATTGCCGGCACCATTCACGACAAGTAAGTTTTGATTCATTGGGTCAATGGCGATCCCCTGTGGTGCGTTGAGAGCGCCACCTTGGGCAATCATCACTGGAGTCACCGGCCCCGTAGCGGTCAACGCATTGGGCAGCGCGTAGATCGCGTTGTTATAGTCGTCGGTCACATAGAGGGTACCGTTGGTAGCGTCATAGACCATGCCCTGGGGCCCGGCCACGGTGCTTGGGCTCAACGAGGTGCCACTCATATCAGAGGTCGGTAGGTTCGTCGCCAAAGGAGCGTACGTCGCATTGATCGGCTGACCGTTCTTGGTGGTCGCCGTTGGGTTGGGATTGAGTCGCCAGACCTGTCCTGTCGTCCCTTGGGCATTGGGAGTAGCCGCGCCTGCATTGGTCCAGAAGAAGGCCCCCGGAGCAAAGGCTGCTCCCCAAGCACCCTCGAAGAGGTTGCTCTGACCGTCGTAGGAACTCGTGGTGTTGGTGTAATTCGCCACAAGCTTGCCCATATTCGAGATCACCGCGTAACCCGAGCCTGAACCATTTGCGGCTGTTCCGTAGTAGGTGACCCAGACGATATCAGCTGATGGGTTGATAGCAATCCCAACGGGTCCCGTGATGGCGGCATTCTGGTAGAACACCTTCGATGCACCGGTAGTCGGATTGACCTCGACCAACGAGGTTCCTCCACCCATAGCCGATGCACTATTAAAGTCAGTGACCAGGACATCACCGGCTGTAAGGTTGCCAAGCGTCTTTGGAATGACGGCGATCCCGTAAGGGTTGGTGTCGCCGTTGGTTGCATTGGTCGAGGCGATCGTCGTGATCACCTTCTGCGGGAAGAGGGGGGCTGTGGGAGGATTTGGTGCCATCGGCTGGGCATAGGCGACACTTGGCATTGCGAGTAACCCTAAGGCACCGAAGGCACTACCTATTGCGGCGACTCGCAGTATCGATCTTGATGCTTTACTTTTCATGACTGATCTCCTTTCGAGGGAACAACTACCAACAAGTACGCATTGCAGGGTGCGTTCGTTCAATCGCAAGGTCAAAAATCTTCACAATATCGTGTCCCTGTGGTTCTGGTGTTGCCGTGAAGCCACTAGCTGGTATGTGTTGTGCAAGAGTTTGTGCACGTAGAGCGCTGTTTGTTCGATGGGGTCAACAAAGAAATTGAGACGGGATTGAGTCCACGTGACGGGCCGGGATGGCAATAACCTTGGCGGCCAGAGGACGAGGCGCTCACCAGGGGCGTTCAGTGAGTGACGCTGTGGTGATCACGCGCCATGAGCGCCTTCGGGAAGGCAAAGGCGACGGCGACCGTGATGAAGCTGGCCACCGACATCGCGTAGAAGGCGTCATGAATAGCGGAGGTTCCGATTACGAGACCGACGATGAGTACGAGCACTGCCCCGATCGCATTGGAGAGTCCCAGCGCAATGCCGGAGCCTAATGAGGGGTTCTCTGGCAGAATCTCTTGGCCGATGAGAATAGTCGTGGATAGGGTCATGAACAGAGCACAACCGAGTACTGCCGCTATGAGCCAGGTCGCCGGTCCATGGACATAGACCATCGGGATAATTAGTACCGCGACAGCGATGGCCGAGCTGACGAGGACAAAACGTTTGCCAAATCGATCGGTCAGGTGGCCACCACCGAGATTGCCAACGATTCCAACGGCAAGGATCGTGGTGATCACCGAGGCACCGTCGACCAGGCTTTCACCTCGCAAGTGCCAGAGCACTGGGATGAAGGTGACGAGCCCAAAGATCGCGAAGGCACGAAGGCCGGTGTAGGCGATAAGTGCTGACAAGGGGGCGAGGTGTCTGGTCCACGACGTATGCTGGCTTGGTTTGACCGTCGCCTTTGCTTTTGGTGTGAGTGAGGGTGCCCAACGGAAGAGCAACCCAACCGTCACGAGGCCGGGTAGGCCAACGATCCAGAGGTAGCCGAGCCCGAGATGGGCAACGACAAGGCTGGTAAACGTCGGCCAAAGGCCTCTTCCCAGCTCACCTCCCACCAAGAAGAAGGAGGTTCGTAGCCCGCGTCTACCATTGGTGATGCTCCGAATTCCGGCGAGAGCCTGTGGATGAAAAAGTGAGGTACCGAGACCGATCAGAAGCAGCAGTGTGATGAGTACTGGCATGCTATGGGTCTCGCCGAGGAGCGCACCTCCTAGCGAGGTCATGGCGAAACCTGTGATCAATATGGTCCGCCCGCCAACCCGGTCAGAGAACCAGCCAATCAAGGGTTGGAGCGCTTGACCGATCGCGAGAGCTGCAACCAAGGATCCTGCAAGACTCAGCGGTTCGTGCGCATCGATCAAGATGGCGGGAAGTACTCCAGGGAGATAGTTGGCGGCGCCGTCATTGACCATGTGCGCCCAGGTCATCCCAACAAGACGGGCATCATTATGCGAGAGCGTTCTTCGAGAGCCCACGTTATTCTCGTTCGGAGTCTTCATGCAGGTATGTCCGTTCTGCGAGGGTGAGTCCAAGACTGCATTGTCTCATCCAATCTAGCTGGGCTCAATCGGTGTCGGGTGGTGTGGCGGGGGCGGGGATGCCCTATTGGAGAGGCCGCCGGCCCATCAGGAATGGAGAGCGGCCTCAGGTGGCGGGGTTGGCGTTAGAGGGGCAAGGTGACGGGCAGCGGTGTGTCGATCGCCCTGGTCAGTGCAGCCTGGGCGTGCGCATGGGGCCGCTGTGTCACGACGATGATCTGACCTGTCGCACTTGTTCGCGATCAGAAGCTCTGGTCCGTCGGCTTGGGGGCGAGGCTGAGAGACAGCGCTCCGTGTCGTGGTGGACGGGATGTCAGCCTGCCGTGTCCAAGCTGGTGTGTGGCACCAAAGGTGATTGGGCCCGCTCGACCGGACCCAGCCTGCCGTGGGCGCGAGCGTGTTCATGAAGGAAGTGCCGGTCCGGTGATGGGCAACCTAGGCGGGGAGTGTCGTTGTGGCAGGGGCCACTGTACGGTCGCGAGGTTGTGGGGCCTGCGCAGCGATGAAGTCTCGGTACCAGTAGTAGCTTGCCTTAGGAGTGCGCTCTCCGGTCGGATAGTCGACCCAGATCAGGCCAAATCGTTGCGAATATCCGAGAGCCCACTCAAAGTTATCGAGAAGACTCCAGACGTAGTATCCTCGCACGTCGACACCTGACGCGATGGCTTCGGCGACGGCGTGGAGATGCCCTTCGAGGTAAGCGATTCTCGCCGGATCAAGGACGCTGCCGTTGTGCCGGACATAGTCAGCATTGGACATGCCGTTCTCGGTGATGTAGATGGGGATCGACCGATACTGATCCCGCACGTTGTGTAATAACTCGCTCAAGGTCGCAGGCTCCACCTCCCAGCCCATCTGTGTACTCGTAAATCCTGGTCGTTTCAGGTGGATAGCGTTAGCGCTGGTGTCGAGTAGGTTGGGTGCGCGCCCCGTGTCGACGCAGTAACCGAGTGCTTGTAGTTCGGTGAGACGCTCGCGAGATCCGACGATAGCCGGAGCGTAGTAGTTGACCCCCAGAAAGTCGATGGCGGTGGAGATGACGCCGAGATCACCCTCTTCCATCTCTGCGCTGGCTTCTCCGTAGAGTTCCATCATGTCAACGGGATACGCACCTCGGAAGAGGGGATCGAGAAACATACGGTTGGCATTGCCTTCTGTGAGGATGGCCGCCTGCCGGTCGAGTGGGTCTTCACTTGCAGGGGTTACATGAGCTAAGTTCAAGGTGATACCAACCTCGGCAGCACTGCTCGCCCGGATAGTTTGGACGGCAAGTCCGTGCGCGAGGAGGAGATGGTGGTTGGCAGCTAGCGCTGCTGATAGATCAGTGAGTCCGGGTGCATGCTGGCCGACCGCATAACCGAGCCAAGCCGAGCACCAGGGTTCGTTGAGGGTGATCCACTGGCTTACCCTAGAGCCAAGGGCATTCACTAGCTTGTCAACGTAGTCGGCAAAGCGATAGGACGTCTCTCTGCTACTCCAACCCCCCTGGTCTCCGAGGGACTGCGGAAGATCCCAGTGATAGAGCGTTGGGAAAGGGGTAATCTGTTGTGACTCGAGGCGATCGAGGAGTGCAGAGTAGAAGCGCAGACCATCCGGGTTGAGTTCGCCTTTGCCCTCAGGCTGCATCCGGGGCCAAGCGATCGAGAAACGATAGGAGCCGATTCCGAGTTCACGCATGAGTCCGACGTCCTCGCCGAAGCGGTGATAATGGTCGCAAGCGATATCGCCGGTATCTCCGTTGAGTACCTTCCCTGGGGTGCGTGCGAAGGTGTCCCAGATGGACAAACCTCGCCCGCCCTCATTGACGGCTCCTTCGATCTGGTAGGATGCCGTCGCTGCCCCCCAGACGAAGTTGTGCGGGAATACGGTCGTTGCGTTGGTAGCCAATTTGTTCCTCCCCGATCCGTGTCGCCCCGTAAGGCTGGCCTCATCGATTTAACCCTACAACTTACTGAAAGCGCTTACAGCAATTCAGCCTTTATTTTCCCAATATTGTAACATTTTACAAGACGTAGTGCTATATTTCGTGAAAGGGCTTACAGGATGTTTGCAACTGCCACTCCACACGGCGAGTCTGGCAAGGGTTGGGTTTGGGATATTCATGAGCCGAGGCGCTGCGTCACTGTCTGGGCTCGGGGGGGATGAATCAGGTGGAACGAGAGGTCGTGAACCGGGCAACCATCTACGAGGTTGCCGAGCGTGCCGGGGTATCGATTGCCACTGTTTCGCGGGTCATCAATGGCTATGATCGCATCCGTCCGGCCACTCGCGAACAGGTACTACAGGCGATTGACCAACTGAGCTTTGTCCCGAATAACTCTGCGCGAGGGCTGTCGGGGGGCTTGTACAACGTCGTCCGATTGGTGTTCATGCGATCGCGCTCGGAGGAGAGTTTCGAGCTTGTGCAGGAGAGCCTGCTTTTTACCGATGCGATCATTCGTGGCGTGGAGCGCACCTGCGGTGATCGTGGCTTCTCCCTCCTATTGAGTGGCGTCGATGACGATCGCATCGACCAACGACTGGACTCTCTCATGGCAAACTGTGACGGACTGATTCTCCTTGACCGTACGCTCAAGGAGCGGATGATTCCGAGCGTCGCCAGGCGGATTCCAACGGTGTTGTTGGCGGGAAGTGGACGAGCGAAGGCGGCTGCCACTGTCATGGTCGACAATAGCGATGCGATGGTCCAGCTCGCCACCCATCTTGTTGTGGATCACGGCTACCAGCGGCTCGCCTTTCTTGCAGGTTTCGCAAACTCCCCGGACTCGTCGACGCGGCAGGAGGCGTTCCTTTCCACGGCTCGAGAGCTCGGGGCAGCGGTGGAGGTGGGTCCTGATTGGACCTCTGACTACACCTCAACGGATGCGGTGCGTGTGATCGAAGAGCGACTGCAACGAGCCGAGCCGATGCCCCAGGCGATCGCCTGTGCGAACGACCAGGCGGCCATTGGAGCGATCAACGCCCTCACACAAGCGGGCATTCGTGTTCCCGAGGAGGTGGCCGTGACCGGTTTTGATGATATCTCGGTTGCGAGACACCTGACCCCTGCGCTGACTACCGTCCATCAGCCGATCGAGGAACTCGGTTCCATGGCCGCTGCGATCCTGATCGACCAGCTCACCGACCAACGCCGGCCGACGATGAAAAATGTTGTCCTCCCAACCCGGCTTGTGCTGCGACAGAGCTGTGGTTGCCGAGGTGACCTCCCGCCACACCTTGGAGCGTCCGAGGGAGGCGAGGAGGTGGTGCCATGAGATTTTTGCTCCGTCGGTTGGGGTTTTACCTCATTGCGCTGTTCGTCGCCATCACGGTGAACTTCTTTATCCCGCGGCTGATGCCGGGTAACGTGGTCGAGAATTTGATGTCTAAATATCCGAACCTAAAACCCTCAGCGCAACGCGCCCTTGACGTACTGCTCGGGGTGGGGCATCAAGGGTCGTTGCTGCATCAGTACGTTCTCTACCTCGGGCAGCTAGCTCATGGCAACTTTGGTATCGACCCATTGCAGTTTCCCACCCCGGTTATTGACATTATCCGTGCAGCACTACCCTGGACCATCGTCTTGGTTGGGACAGCTACGGTGATCAGCTGGCTCTTGGGGACCGGGCTTGGGATCCTGGCCGCATGGCGACGTGGTGGGCGCCTCGACCAACTCCTTCCAGCCTTGAGTTTTCTGCAAGCAACCCCGTACTTCTTTTTGGCACTTGTGCTTGTCTGGTTGTTGGCGCTTCACTTTCATCTCTTCCCTGCCCAACAGGGCTTTAGCAACGGGTTAACGATCGGGTTCAACTGGGCCTTTATCTCCAGTGCGGTAGTGCACTCGATCTTGCCTGCCTTGACGATCGTCCTCACCTCGGCTGCTGGCTGGATGTTGCAGATGCGCAATGTGATGGTCGCTACCATGGGCGAAGATTATGTGCTTGCAGCCCAAGCAAAAGGTCTTAGCAAGCGACGAGTGATCTTTACTTACGGGGCGCGTAACGCTATCTTGCCCTCCATCTCTGGTTTCGCCCTTGCCCTCGGGTTTGTCGTCTCCGGTACCTTGCTGATGGAGATTGTCTTTAACTATCCCGGTATCGGAACCCAGCTTTACAACGCGGTTACCTCAGATGACTACCCGCTCACCCAAGCGATTTTTCTGATCATCTCGGTCGCAGTGCTTCTTGCCAATATCGGTGCAGATGTGATCTATGTGATCCTCGATCCACGAGTTCGTCGAAGGGGGGTAGGGTAACGGTGCTGAGTCCCGTCATAGATCCTGAGGCGCCAACCACGCTAGCCGCGAGGGGTCGTCGACAGCTACCGATGTTCCTGCGCAACAAGAAGGCGTTCGCAGGGGCCGTCATTATCGGCTTCTTTGTTCTGGTTTCCTTGCTGGGTCCCTGGCTGGCCCCGTACTCACCATCCGCCCAGAGTACTGCCCCTGGATCATCGGTGGCGGCCCCAAGCTTCGCGCACCTCCTTGGGACCGATCAGTTAGGGCGCGATGTACTCTCTCAGGTGCTGGTGGGCACGAGGACCACCATGCTCATCGGTATCATCACCGGAGTTGTGGCGACCATCCTTGCGGTGTTGATCGGTGTAGGTGCGGGCTATCTTGGCGACAAGTGGGATGAGCTGCTCTCCTTGCTCTCTAACGTCTTTCTGGTCTTTCCTGCGCTTCCCTTTCTGATCGTAGTATTGGGAGCATTCCCGAGCACAGGAGATGTGCCAATTGTGATCATGCTCTCGGTGCTCGGCTGGCCGTGGGGGGCGAGGGTTATCCGCGCGCAGACGCTCTCCATTCGGAATAAGGACTTCGTAGCCGCGGCACAGGAGACAGGCGAGCGTAGCTGGCACATCATCCTTCATGACATCGTCCCGAATCAGATCAGCCTCATCGCCGCGACCTTCGTCGGTGCAGTCCTCTATGCGATTGGAACCTCGGTTGGTCTGAACTTTCTCGGCATTGGAGGGACCTCAACCTGGAGTCTTGGTACCATCCTCTACTGGGCTGAAAACGGTAATGCGCTCGAGCTCGGTGCTTGGTGGTGGTTCGCGGTTCCAGGAGTGTTGATTGCGCTCATCGGCATGGGGTTGGTCCTGATCAACTTTGGCCTTGATGAACTGGGCAATCCGCGGCTGAGGGATGGTTCGCGAGTCGGTCGAGTGCGTGGAAAGTTATGGACCCCGTCGGATCCAACCCTCGTCGAGAGGGAAGGTGATGGCGTGCGCCATCATCGCCTATCCTTGCGTAGCCGTGGGTCAGGCGCTGGTGACGACCACAATGGGATACCCGTCGCCTCTTCTCTCATCACTGTGGCGCCCACGCGCAACGGAGACAGTTCCCCTGCGGGTCACGCAGGGCCACTGCTTGAGATTCGCGATTTGAGTATCGTCTATCGCTCCGGTGGCCGCGAACTGCGCGCGGTGAACAACATCAACCTCTCTGTAGAGCGCGGCGAGATCGTCGGTCTGGCTGGAGAGTCAGGCTCGGGGAAATCGACGTTGGCCTATGGAGCCTGTCGCCTGCTGCGACCCCCAGCGGTGATTACCTCTGGGTCGGTCATTTATTCTGGGGAGCGCTATCAGGGTGGCGAGCGCGATCTGTTGCGCATGGATGCTTGCCAACTCGAACAGCTCCGGTGGCGCGAGATCTCGATCGTCTTTCAGAGTGCCATGAACGCGCTCAATCCGGTACTGCGGATTGAGGATCAGCTCCTTGACCCTATTCAGCGACATCTCGCTCTGTCGAACGATGAGGCTCATGATCGGGTGTACGAGGTCATGGAGCTGGTCGATATCCCACGAAATCGACTAAAAAGCTACCCGCACGAGCTCTCAGGTGGGATGCGCCAGCGCATCATGATCGCAATGGCACTTACTGTCGATCCACAGTTGATCATCATGGATGAACCTACTACAGCGCTCGATGTGGTGGTCCAGCGTGACATTTTGGTACAGATCAAAGAGTTGAAGGAGCGGTTGAACTTCTCCGTCATCTTTATCACGCATGATCTCTCACTGTTGGTGGAGCTCGCGGACCGCTTAGCCATTATGTACGCCGGAAGCCTCATGGAGATCGGCGATACAACTGATCTGGCGGAGCATACCGCCCATCCCTACACCCAAGGGCTTCTCCACTCCTTTCCCCCTCTCCATGGTCCGCGCAAGTCCTTGTTGGGGATTCCTGGTTCACCTCCGGACCTCTATGAGCCGGTGGTCGGTTGTCCTTTTGCTCCACGCTGTGGCTATCGTGACGAGTTGTGTGAGCATGTCGACGTCCGCCTCCACCCACTCAAGGATGGCTCCAGCGGGATGCAACTGAGTGCCTGCCCATTTACGGACCGTATGCGCAGCGTGGCAACGATGGACGGCTCGGCGCTGGCAGCGACGGATCGTGGAGGTCTCCAAGATGCCTGAGACAGTCGAGGTCATGGCCTGGCCAGAGCAGGAGCAGGAGCGCCCAGTACTGCGTGCACGCAGTGTGAGCAGACGTTATCGGCTTGGTCGCCGGCGTGATGGAGTACTCGATGCGGTCAAAGACGTATCGATTGATCTGTATCGAGGCAAGGTTCTCGCCGTGGTGGGAGAGTCCGGATCCGGCAAATCGACCCTCGCCAAGCTACTCGCTGGGCGAGAGAGCCCAACCTCGGGCCTCATCGAACTGGAAGGATCGGCGATCAAGGTCCGTAACCAACGTGATTTTCGCCAATATAAACGAGTAGTTCAGATGATCTTTCAGGATCCGTTTGCGTCGCTGAACCCAGTCCATACCATCGGTTATCATCTAGAACGTCCGGTCAAGATCCACCAAGGGCTCTCGGGGGAGGAGCTCAAGGACCAGCTCGCATTCCTGATGGACCAGGTGCGTTTGACGCCCGGGAGCCGCTACCTGTCAAAGTATCCGCATGAACTCTCCGGGGGTCAGCGTCAACGAGTATCGATTGCCAGGGCGCTCGCTGCTCGGCCGTCGGTCCTCCTCGCCGATGAGCCCGTCTCTATGCTCGACGTCTCGATCCGCTTGGAGATCTTGGCACTCCTGGACGACCTGCGCACGCGACTGGGTTTGGCGGTACTCTATATCACTCATGACATCGCCTCGGCGCGATATCTTGGGGATGACATTGTGGTGATGTACGCTGGCCAGGTTGTGGAGCGAGGTGCCGCAGAGGAGGTCACCCAGCGCCCCTCGCATCCATACACACAGCTACTGATCAGCTCGTCGCCTGATCCGGATTCGATGATCACGACGGCTCTGGCACGGCCAGAGTCGTCGATGCATCAAGGAACCATGAACCCAAGCACTACGGGCTGTCCGTTTGTTGTCCGCTGCCCGTTCGCCGATGACCAGTGTCGATCCGAGTATCCCCCCTCAACTGCGGTCGGCCTAGGACACTGGGTGAGTTGCTGGCATATCGAGGAGGCCCGCCATGACTGAGGTGTTGGCCTGTGAGTTCTCCTTGAAGAAGGTAGGAGTGGTGCGAAGGGAGGCAGACAGAGTCTGAGTGGTAGATGGGTTGCGACGCGCTCTTGGTGGGGCCAAGGGCGCGTCGCCTAGTGATGGTTCTTATCACCTTGAATGGAAAGGCTAGTAGCAGGATGGAAATCTTCAACGGTAGGCGGTTTCGCCTTGGTATGGCGATGGTAGTGGCGACAGGTATCGCCTTAAGTGCCTGTGGAAGCAGTAGCACGAGTAGCAGTAGTTCGTCAAAGACGACCTCATCCCAGGGTGCCTCTGCGCAGGTCCTGACGATGGAGTCAAGCCCAACAAACCCGATCAGCAGGAACTTTAACCCGTTCTTGGCGACTTCGGCGGCGCAACTCCTTGGGGCGACCTCGATGATCTACGAGCCGCTCTATCAATTCGATCTCGCGAAGCCGACGGTCTCGTATCCGTGGCTCGCTACCTCGTACCAGTGGAACTCGAATGGAACGGCGATTACCTTCTCTATTCGAAAGGGTGTCAAGTGGAGTAATGGGAGCGCGCTTACGCCAGCAGATGTTGCCTTCACCTATAACCTGGTAAAGCAGTACCCTGATATCAATACCAATGGGTTGACGATCTCGAGCGTCTCGGTCTCAGGGGATGCGGTGACGATCACGTTTCCCACCCCCCAATACACCAACCTTCAGGGTATCGCTAACGTTCCTATCGTTCCCGAGGCGATCTGGAGCAAGGTAGGAGATCCGGGCAAGTATCAGGATCCGAACCCGGTAGGGAGTGGTCCCTACAAGTTGGCGACCTTCACTCCTGAGGGCATCACGCTAACCAAAAACCCCCTCTATTGGCAGCCAGTTCATGTAACAACGCTGGACTTTCCGGTCTATTCGTCGAACACGACGGCACTTGAGGCACTGGACACCAACCAAGCACAATGGGCTGGTAACTTCATCACAGGTCTTGACAAACTCTACATCAATCCCGATCCTGCACATCACAAGGCATGGTTCAATCCCGAGAATACGGTGTCGTTGATTCCGAATCTTCATACCTGGCCGACGGACCAGCTCCCGGTGCGCCAAGCCATCAGTGATGCCATCGACCGGAATGCGATCTCCACCGATGGTGAGTCAGGGCTTGAGCCGCCCGTGACCAATCTTTCGGGTCTCGTGTTGCCTACGTTCAAGTCCTACAGCACCTCTGCGCTGGCCAAGTACACGGTCAACGACAATGGCAGTGTTCAGGCGGCGGACGCGGTCTTAAAAAAGGCCGGCTATACGATAGGCTCCAATGGTTACTACCAGCTCAACGGCAAGACGGTGACGATCCAGGTGACGGATCCGTCTTCGTATAGTGACTATGCCGCCGATGACGAAATCGTGGCAGCTGATCTGCAGAAGGCCCACATCGATGCGACCTTCGTTGGGCAGTCCGTGTCCGCTTGGTCAAGTGATGTGGCGTCAGGGAACTTCCAGCTCACCGAGCACTGGTCGGCCCAGGGTATCACCCCATACCAGCAATATGATGGCTGGTTGGCGTCCTCCCTCGCGACCACCGCTGCTACCGGTGACTATGAACGACTGAACAATCCTACGATCAATACAGATCTGGCTGGCCTGGCTCAGGCGTCGACATTAAGTCAGCAGCGTGCCGCCCTCGTTCCGATCGCGAGCTACGTGGCGACGAACTTACCAGTGATCCCAACGGTGTATGGCGCAGCATTCGATGAGTACAACAACACCAACTTTGTGGGCTGGCCGACCCCGAGTAACCCGTATGAGTCGGGTCAGCCAGATAACCCTACCAATGAGGTTGTCGTCTTGCACCTTTCTCCAAGGAGCTAACGACTCTCCAGGGGGCTAACGGCGTTCCCGAAGGCTAACGGCGATGGGGCTCTGACCACGGACAACGGTGTTCTTGCTATGATCCCCATCGCGGAGCCGATCTCGGGTGTCATCGAAACCGTTGGCAAGGCAGCAGCGAACGCAGATTCGAGCAGGTGGCCAAGGATGGAAGTCAGCCGCACTGGCCACATTGCCAACCCTCCAGCGCTTGATGGTGGCGAGAGTGGCTAGCGGGTCAATGCGATATCGGTATCAAACTGCGGTTAGGCCGTGGGTGTGCGATCGATGTTGCGTTCGACGATGGATGTCGCATCGACCGTTGGGTTGGGGAAATCAGCTAGGAGCTTGGTTCCATGCCAAGGGAGAAGTTCACCGCAGCCTCAACATGAAGGCGGGTTGTTGGAAAAACTGGAATCGGGCTATCGGCTTGGGAGACGAGCATTTCGATCTCGGTGCAGCCCAGGATGACGCCTTCGGCCCCTACATGAGAGAGACGGGTAATGATGTTGCGATAGATCTGGCGGGAACTGTCCTCGACATTGCCGAGGCAGAGTTCATCGTAGATGATGCGATGCACTTCGGCGCGGTCCTCTGGTGGAGGAATGACGACGGTGAGGCCATGTTGGGCGAGCCGTTCGCGATAGAAATCTTGTTCCATGGTGAAGCTGGTGCCCAGCAAGGCGACGGTGGTGAGCCCAGCTGTAATGACGGCTCGGGCGGCCACGTCGGCCAAGTGGAGCAGTGGGATTCTTACCGCTGCTTGAATCTGATCCGCAACGTTGTGCATCGTGTTGGTGCAAAGCACTACCACCTCGGCGCCACCCGCCTCAAGCTCTCTCGCAGACTGTGCGAGCAGACGCCCAGCCTCCTCCCATTCCCCCTGGATCTGGAGGGATTCGATATCGGCAAAGTCGAGCGAGACCAGGAGAATTTTGGCGGAGTGGAGACCTCCAAGCCGAGCGCTTACGAGCTCGTTGGCCAAGCGGTAGTACTGTGCCGTTGACTCCCAGCTCATCCCCCCTAACATCCCGATCACACGTGAAGAAGTAGCCACTACCGCAGTCTACGAGGATTCGCTTGAGGCGGAAGCGCCCCGCGTCTCTCAACTGAAACGGCAGGGTGATCAGCGATCCTTGGTGCTGGGTTCGATCTGGCATCTGGTGGTGAACGAGATGGGTGGGGTGACGGGATCAGGCCCAAAGGGGATCTCGACCTCACGTTATGCAAGGGCTCGCTACGCCGCTGGGATGGACTGCGCCAACGGGCGTACGAACTGCTATCAGTGCCGATCTCGGCTGTGCAGGAGGTGGTGAGCAAAATCTGGGGATGCACCTCTTTGTCCCCATAACATGGGCTTTGGCCCGGCCTTTGCGTTAGCGTCGTTGGCTGAGTGTTGGTGTCCTCCCAACTCGGGGCCGGGTGGGGTGCCCTTGGTCGCTGTGCTGGAGAGCGAGTTGCCTGGGTGTCGATCGTAACCAAGAAAGATGAGCGAGCGCAGGCCAATGGTCCCCTCTAAGACGAAGACTTCGACAAAACTTGCTCTTGGCACTGGCGTCACCAAGCATTGCTCGCGCCACCGAAGAGTTGTAGCCTTTTTGAAGGCGACATGTCGCCCGATTGGTTGACATCGGCCAGGTGAATCATGTCTATTGTAGCCTCATAAGGAGGGTAAATGAGAGTAGTTCCCACCACGAAAGACGTCTCGATCAAAGAGGCCTACCTGCTGTACCTGCTTCGATGGAACGATTTCCACGGGAGATCGTCGCGGCAAGAGTTCTGGAAGATCGTCGCCATCAATCTCGTCGCCTCCTTGATTCTGTCTCGGTTGAGCTATGCAGTAGGGCTCGGGGGTTGGATTGGGCTGGCCTTTAGCCTTCTCAATGTCATCCCGGTGGCCGCACTGCAGACGAGGAGGCTCCATGACGCCGGTCATAGCGGCTGGTGGATTGTGATAGGGGCCGCGATGAGCGCTCTGTTTCTAGTACTTGTGACCGTGGCGACTGTTGTTGCCCGCGGAACGTCGGGAGTTTACATGATGCGTTCCGTCGCCCCTGTGTTTCTTGGCTTGGGGCTTTTTGGCATGGCCATATTTGTTCTTGAGATTGTCATCGTCGTCTTCGACTGTCAACGTGGTGTTGTTGATAACCGTTATGGACCACAGATGCATTGACGAGCTGTCTTGCGACCTGGGTAGTGATGATACACCGCTCTGTACCGCGCTATCGCGGTCACGGAGGTCGCATGAGAGGGGACCGATGATCGATCGTATACGCCTGGCGCATCGTTGTGCTTGGCTCACAGTTTGAGACTCGACGGCCCAACCCCAGTCGGTGTTGGGCTTCGACGGCTGCCAGGCCACTGCGTCATCGCCACCTGAGCATAGCTGCGCCAGGACGGGTAGCGGCGAGAGCATCCCGCCCTGATCATGAGATAGAGAGACTGCTTCTGTCCCGTGCTATTGAGCCGAGCCAGTGATTCGATAGCGCCAGCTCGTTCTTGCCTTCGCGCGGCGGTCTCTTGATTTTGTCGATTCCAAAGGTCCTTCCCTTCGTTTGTCTGGCGCGACCGAAGGCTGTCGAGGGGCCGCGGCTTGACGAACGACCGGTGAGCCGCGGTGGGCAGGGGTGCACAGCTGGGTTGCCGTGGAGGCGTTATCGCATCAATTGGTTCGTCATTGGGATGGGGGAGATCCGCCTTCGTAGAGGCGGGTTACGCAAAGGTGAACGTGGCGAGTGTCTGGCTCTCTCGCGGTGCTCACGTTCTCATTGCACGAGGGGAGGTATCGGCACCGTTTGGAGCAATCCTTTGAATACATCATCTACTAAATGCACAGTCGGCGTGCCAGAGGTTCGCGAGAGTATCAAACGATGTTCCACGACGAAAGGGGCGAGGGTCAGCACGTCGTCGGGTACCACGTACGCTCGGCTATGCAGGAGTGCCCAGGCTTGGGCCGCTCGATAGAGCGCTAAGGAGGCTCGAGGGCTCATGCCCAACTCGATTCGCGGCGAGGATCGAGTTGTTTCGGCGATTCTCGCGATGTAGTCGCGTATGGTATCGGATACGTGAACACGCTTAACCGCCTGCATCCGCTCGAGTAACTCTGGTAGGGTGATGACGGCTTGGACCGATTCTGGTGAGCGTGTCTCGTCCGACTGGGAGAGTATGTTCGATTCCTCCTCGACGCTGGGATAACCAACGTTGAGCCGAAAGAGAAAACGATCGAGTTGGCTCTCGGGTAACGGGAACGTCCCGTCGTACTCAATCGGATTCTGGGTGGCGACCACCAGGAAAGGTGGTTGCAGCGGATGGGTGACTCCGTCGACCGTCACCTGTCCCTCCTCCATGACCTCCAGGAGTGCGCTCTGCGTTCGTGGCGAGGTGCGGTTGATCTCATCGGCGATCACGAGGTTCGCAAAGACTGGTCCGGGATGAAACTCGAACTGACGGGTACCGGGATGAAAGATGGTCACGCCGGTGATGTCAGTGGGCAAGAGGTCTGGCGTGCATTGGATCCGGCGATGCGTTAAGCCAAGACTGCGTGCCAGAGTCGTAGCAACGGTGGTTTTGCCAACACCGGGTACGTCATCGATCAGTACATGTCCCTGTGCGAGTACGGCGGTCACCATGAACTCCATGAGGGAGCGCTTACCGATGATGGTTGTCTCCAAATTGTTGACGATACGACCCAGTTGCGGATCGAGCTGATCCATGGTAGTTGGGACTATCGATCCGTTCCCCAAGGCGACCCCCGTCATCCAAAAATTGCTGGCACTACGTAGAGATCCTACCCACTCACAGGGTATATCGACAATCACACCAGTTGGTAGCCGCTCCATACTCGGGAACATGCCTGCACACAGCTAAGTGATTTCAGTCAAACCATCGCGTCTGTGTGATCGGGTCTGCCCCTCGGCGCTCCTGCGTACCCCCTCCTTGACCGCAGTCACGAGTCGTGCCTGGTCTTGGCTTCGTCGGGCACAACGGGTCGGCGTCCTGCCGACGGACTTCTACAGGGTCCGCCTGGCTCCGACCTCGCCAACACCGACGGATGACGTTGGTCGAGTGGCGAGCGATGTTGTCCCTCGGGCGCACTATTGGGAGGATTGGCGACTGATCAGGTTCTCCTGGGGGAGCAGCTGGTCGCCACGACAGCGGAGATGATTCCATTGACGGTGGCTGAGGCCGTTGCGCGGGCGTTAGCGTCATGTGGCGAGGTGGCTCGCCGATGCGCGGTCCTTACTGGCCAACCTTGAGCTTCGATCGGTGCAGGCGTCGTGCACGACCTCGTAGCGTCTCCCATAGTCTCTTGGCCTCGGCTGTCTCGCCTGAGGATAACGGCTTCTGCGAGTAGAAGGATAGCTCGAGTAAACGCACCAATGGTTGGACAAGACCGCCGTCGTGGGGGAAGTGATTCGCCCAAGTCTGCCCCCATTCTCGCGGGCTGCTTGCACTCCACTGGGCTCCAAAACTGCGGCGTGAGATCCGTTGTATATCGATCCACAGCTGGAACGTTTCGTTCCTGCGCGCGCGGCCCCTCTGCCATCGCCATATGAGAACGGCCGATGCGGCAAGGATGAGTGTTGCGATACCGATTTCTTCTGTGTGCTGCCCCTCGGGGTTTTGGGTTGCGCGCTTTTGGCCTCGCCGGGTGGGGATCTTGCGGAGATGGGCATCAGCATTGAGCGAAGGGGGTGTAGGCAGGCCGAGCTTGGCAATACCTGGCGATGGGGCAACGGGTTGCGTTTGAGGTCCGCGGAGCACGCCAGCAGTCGAGTATATGGGGAAACTGAAGCCAGGGGTGGGGTCAAATGGTACCCAACCGGCTCCACTGAGCCAGATCTGGGCCCAGGAGTGGGCGTCGACCTGACGCACTAAGTAACCCTTCTCCGTCTTGTTGTACGTGCCTGGTGCATACCCTACGACCCAGCGCGCGGGCACCCCGAGCGAGCGCATCATCATGATGAATGATGTTGAGAATTGATCGCAGTAGCCTTGTCGGTCCACGAAGAGAAATTGATTGACGACATCGTGGGGACTCCGAGCGACGTGATAGGAGTAGCGGTAGTGGGCGTCAAGGTACCTCTTGATCGTTTGCGCGGCATCGAATGGACCGCTGGTGCCTGCAGCAAGACGCTTGGCTAATTGACTGACTCGTGAGGAGAGGGTACTGGGAAGCTCGAGGTCATCTTGTAAGTTTCGAGGGATGTCGCCGTAGGGGCGGTTCGCAAGTTCCTTGGTGGTGTAGAGCGGCTCAAAGGCGCTCAGGCGATAGTTTCGGAGACCCTTTACGTCAATGCGGCCCGATCGCGAATGCACGGTAGTGGTGACCGAAAACTTCAGCGGCGCCCCCATGTAGAACAGATTGGTCAGAGCGTGCCGCGAGGTGTCAACAATCTTCGCATGTACGAGTGTGTCGTGGCTTCCTTCGAAGTAGGGTGCGATGATCGGTACATCGCTTCCGCCTGCGAGGTGCTCAAAGACCGATGTGGGACCCTTGTTCGACCAGCTCAATCCGTTAAATGTGTTGTAGGTAGCGGCTTGCCAGTAATACGGTGCGTTGGTGTGGGCGACAAACACAGGAGCTTGGTTCGGTACGAGCGAATGATCGATTTGGGTGATCCCCGCTCCATACCCAGTCGTGGCGAGACCGGCCGTCGCACCAGTGGTGCGAAAATCGGTGAGGAGGGCTCCAAGGTGAAGCGGTGCATGCGAGGGGAGTTCGAAGCCTATGACGAGCGGGGCGAGCACTACGATAGCCGCGAGCGCGTTGACCACAGGCCTGCGTGCTACGCTGACCTTGGTCCCACCGATTTCGACCTGGTGAACATTGACGAGGATGATGAGTCCTACGATCAGGTAGCTCGCGAGAGGCAACTCGGCGGTCAGCCCCCAGAGCACGTGGTCGACACAGATCATGACAGTGCCGAAGACCATCAGTGCCAAAACTTGATTGTAGTGCTGACAGCGTCGGAAAATGAGCCAACCCAACAGTACGCCGAGCAACACAAAGGGCGCCGCGTTATGTGCGCTTATCTGGGTCCATCGATGGAGCGGGAGGATGAGGAGTTGGTGACTCACGCTGTGGACGGCGGCACCGAGAGCGGGTAGCGAGACCCAACGGTCCCAAAGAGAACACAGCTGGAGATACAGGAGCGCGATCCAACCGATCAAACGCAGCGTCCAATGGGGCCATGACTCCGTCAACGCAAGAAGGATGGGGGTGATGGCGAGAACGAACGCGTCCGGGTATCCTCCGGAGTGGACCAACGGCCAGAACAGGGCAGTTGCCCAAAGACCGAGGAGAAGTGATCTGTTCATCTCGACGCTCGTTCTCTGGTTAGGCCGAGGTGTGCTCGCCAATCGGCAAGACTGGTGACGCCTCCGTCCCCAACGATGATGATGGAGTCAGCGCCGCTCTTCCAGATGGCTCGATATCGATTGGTGGTGATCACCAATACGTGCCCTCGGTAACGCGCATCGTGAACGGGGTCCAATGGGTCGTGGCTACCGTAGTTCAGCGCGCTCAAGAAGTCCATCATGCGCACTAAGGCACTCTGACCGGAGAGCAGTGAAGTGTGATCAAAGGGTTGGTCGAGCGTGGTGATGCGAAGCATCAGCTGTGAGCGGTTCGACTGGTACACGAGCGACGCGGCGATAGAGATGGCGAGCTCCCAGTCGTTGGCTGCGAAGTGTGATGCGGTGTCCAACAAGACGATGAACTCGGCCTCATTCTCTGGTTCAAAGTGCTTGACTTTGAACTCGCCTGTTCTTGCCGTAGTTTTCCAATGCACGTGCGACAGGCGATCTCCTGGGATGTACTCGCGAATGCCTTGTAATTGCGTCGACGCTTGGCGAGTTCGACGCGTAGCAAGTTGCTGCCCATTCCATAGATAATTTTGCAGTTCAGCCCTACTGAGGCCAATGATTTTTGGCCAGACATGTAGACGGATGGCATCCTGCTCGATCCTGATTGCGCGTTGAAAGAAGCCAAAGAAGTCGCTGGTGATGATAGCGATGTCCCCAAACTCGAGCGAGCCGCGCTGGAGGTCGGCTACTTCGTACCTGATCGTCTGCACTCGATCACCAAGCGTGGTGAGGACGAACCGATGCTCCTCCGTTCCCCGCGCGGACTGCGTGTGATCGACCATGACGAGATGGAGCCACGGCCACCTAGTAGCCGTCACCGTAAGGGTTACTTCAAGCCAACCGCCGGCATAGTACGGACCGGGGTTTAACCCTCGTGTGACCAGGATGCTCGAGAGCGGTCCTAGCTGGCTGAAGAGGGCGATGGCGAGCAAAACTAGTAGAAAATCGAAGAGGTGCCAGGCCAGCGAGCCACCCGCAAAGAGCGCGAAGAGGAGAGATAGAAAAGTGCTGAAGAGGACAACACCCCCTCGAAACCGTATGCCCATTATCCATTAGGATAACAAGACCTCACCGTTACCGGTAGTGACACATCGGTACTTTCTCACTCTCTAATCGGTCCGTCCGTGGACTCAGCACCGCGCTGGAATGCCGATCCGGACTGAGCGAACTTGCTTCGCTGCCTTCCATGACCGAGGCACCACGGCAACGACTCCCAGGAATTGTTTGCTCGATCTCTGACCTGGTGTGTCGATCGCGACGCTTGTTTGATCGGTGGATTCGGAGTCCATGCACCGGTGGTGTCCCCCGGTCACCTGATAGGGTTGAGAATCTGTGCACCCAGGTCGGCTCGGGCAACCTTGATTGCTAGCGATGAACGATCCAGCGTGGCACAAAGGGGACAACCCAAACAGGTAGGCAGATCGTTGAGTGAGGGTCATGGTGAGCTCAAGCGAGGGCAGACCGTGATCTGAGTTTGCTGGTGCGGGACGAGGGGGATCACCTAGTGGTCGATAGTTATGGATCCGTCCGCTCGGTGTACACCGGTAGGATTGGCCACGTGACTTTTGGAGCAGGGTTTGATCGACTGTCCGGTTATCCCTTTGAGGTTCGTTACAGCCAAGGAGCACTCCAGAGAGCTCGCATGTCAGCTGATGTCGCGGCTGATGCCTATCGGTACTTGCGTGGACTTTTCTCTGAGTTCGCGCCGGACATCGCGTTGATCGTCGCCAGCAAGGCGGACTGGTCGAGCACGCAGCCCTACGGGATGCCGTATTTCAACGATGACCAAGGGCAGATCCGACCCGGGATCCTGGCGATGCCGAGTGAGCAGAGTGTATTTTGGACTGAAATGGCTAATGATATCGGTGGCGTATCGGGAAGCGGCTACGCGAAGCTGCTTGCCACCTATGCCAACGGTGCTGGCGATCTTGACCTCCAACCGTTTTTTGACCTTGTCACCATCCACGAGCTTGGCCATGCCTTCGAGGTTTTAAGCGGTCTCCGGTTGCCAACGTTCTGGTTGGGCGAGATCTTTGCCAACCTGGCTCTCCACACATTCGTCGCGACCAGACGGCCAAGGAACTTAGCGACACTTGAGGTATTGCCCACCGTCGGTGTTGAAGACGAACTGTTTACCATGCAGATACGTGCCGAGGGTTCTCATACATTGGAGGACTTTGAGTCCCACTACGCCGGTAGCTCCCAACAGATGAGTTCTCGTAACTATGTTTGGTACCAATATCGATTCCTTCGACTCGCCGCGAAGATCTTCGCAGTTGATGGAGAAGGCGGGTTGGTTCGGTTTTGGGAATGCTTTCGTGGCCGAGTTGGACGGAGTCTCAACGAATCTACAATCCCTTCGATTGTGAGGTTGTTGACCACCGAGGTGAGCGAGACCCTTGGCGATGCGGTCGAAAATTGGCGTGAGTGGTGAGGGGTTCGCCGACACGCGGCGCCAGGACCGCCCCACCTCGAGCAGCGTTCGAGCCGTGAAAGCTGAAAAGGCCGCTGCTCTGGCCGAGGCAATGTTCGGCACTGAACCTCCCTCTTGGTCACTCGTTTTGTCACGCCTTCAAGGTGCTGGACGCATTGGAGTGGGCGATCGTCGCTCTTTGCTAGGTCTGGCCTTCTGTGCAGGCTGGTACTCTCCCATGGGCCATATGCCATCTACGGATTCTTAGATAGGTTTTCGTGCCCGAATCGAGTACAGCAGGGGAATGCGTGGCATTCCTGCGGAAATGCGGTATCTGCGATCATCGGGCGATTGTTCGAGGAGCGTGGTTTGCGCAAAATGCGTGTAGTCAAACTCATGAAGCCACTCGACGGTGAGGCCAACGCTCGCGATGCACGAGATGATCTCCCCGAGGGTATGGTGCCATTCTGCCGTGAGGTTGGCGTGAGTCACGTGTTCGGGGGCGGCATAACTTCCCCCTGGGTCAGCTTCGACGTACGGCTGATCGGCGAAGTAGTCGTTCGCGATGGTCCACCCATCGTCAGGCAAGATCCAGGTGATTGGATGGAACTCGACTAGGTAGAGGTACCCACCAGGGTTGAGAAGCTGATCGACGACCTTAGCCCAGCTGCCCAGATCGTCGAGCCAGTCGATCGCCCCTTTCCCGGTGTAGATAATATCGAAGCGACGATTGAGGACCTCGGGGGCTGCGTAGACATCGGAGACGATCCATGTGCCGTCAATGCCACAGGCGGCGGCGATACGCCTCGCTTCGGCAATCGCCGGGGCGGAGAAGTCAAGACCAGTCACTTGGAAGCCTCGCCTTGCCCAGGAGATGGTGTCGGTGCCGATGTGACACTGGAGGTGGAGGAGGCTGGTACCTGCTTCGCTCGGAAGCTCTTCTAGCTCAAAGGGGTCGAGGGCAGACTCGCCGTTGATGAGTTGTTCCACGCGATAGAAGCTAGCGTTGGCATGAACGGGGGCACGCTCGTCCCACCAAGCAAGGTTTGCTGCCACGAGTGCGTCACGATCCATGGTGCCATCGTAGCACCTCGACAACATCGAGTCGATTACTCTTCGCAGCGAAAGGAATGATGTGTAGGGTGGGTGAAGATGTGATGACTGCTCTGTACGAACGGTAGGGAAGAAGTAGTGGCTTCGAACCTACGGAATCGAACGATGCCTAGCGCTACTCATCCGTGGGTCTTGGCCGTGAGCGGAGGGCGCCTTGGGACGAGTCTTCGCTCAAGGGGGAGGCCGTAGTCGATCCTCGCCTAGCAATCGGGAGGATATTGGGACCCCTTTCGAGGGGATGAAGATTGTGGCCAAGACTCGGTCCACGGCCGCGATGTCGCCTCGACCTGCTCGGAGCGGGCGAGGCGAGCGCCGACGCATTTTGGCAGCGAAGTGGTAGCGTACTGACAACTGCCGATGTTGTCGTCGCGCTGCTATCACGGCCCCGATGGCACGGATTGCTAGGTCTCTTGCCTAGCGCGTTGACAGCTACTACGGTCTCTCGCCACTCCGGATACTTGCGTATCGCCGCAGGAACTAGGAGGCTCTTCGAGCATGCCTTCTACTCCAGTGCGCTGGTATCGATTCTGCAACACTCGTCTGTCACACCGGACTTACGGTCGATCACGCCTGACGGAGGCCCGTGTCGAAGCTGCCGGTCCGAGGGTGCGGGCGGCTACGGGATGCATAGTGATCCGTCGTCGTTAAAGTCAAATGCACCCCAGGCTACCTCCCAGAGGTAACCGTCGGGATCAGTGAAGTATCCAGAGTAGCCCCCCCATGGAGTGTGATTGGCTGGCTTCACGATGTGTGCTCCCGCTTCTTGTGCCTGAATCAACAGCACGTCAACCTCATGACGGCTGCGCACGTTGTGGGCGAGCGTGATGCCAGAAAATTTGGCGCGTTCCACATTCCAATCTGGGCCGACGTCGGCTGCGAGCTCCTCATAAGGAAACAGTTCCAAGATTGTTCCTGCCAGCTGGAAGAAGATAATTCCTTCTTGTGGCTGGCGCGTAGTGGGCAAACCGAGACCGTCCTTATAAAAGTGATACGATCGCTCAAGGTCGGCCACTCCTAAGCAGATCAACGAGATCCGAGGCTCCATGCCCGTGAGCATAGGTGGTCAACACCTTGATCCAGGCTACGAGCGGAGATTGGTAGGTTCCCAGATCACGGTACCAATTGCGAACCCAAACGCCAAAACGCCTTCGCCGAACCTCTCGTTGAACAGCTCGCAATACGATTGACGAAGATCCATTCCGATGCCCGTCTGCCACCAAGACATCGCGACCCGTGTTCGACAGTTTATGGTTGATAATGAGGCTGGAGCAAAGCGTTCTCGCATGATGGATCCGGACCACCACCGGTAATTGAAAGCTCGATGTCGTAGGCGCCGGGGAGTTCGGGAGCCCATGAGGTTGGCGGCGAGCCCGCGACGACTAGACTACGCCTATCACTTTCAGCGGGTGCTTCGACGATCTTCGCCCGAGCCAATCTGAACCTAGCCACCGCAAGGGTAAAGGATTCGATCAAGGGCTGACCACACGGATGGTGTGGCTCGGGTTGGGATTCCTTTCACGGCTCAACGGGGAGGAGGAAGCATGCTTCGCACATTAATTGGCGTTGCTGTTCTGGTCATTTTGATCATAGTGATCATCTCGTTGGTACATTAAGTATTCCTTCGACCCGAGCAAAGATCTCACTGCAATGAACTGTGGTGGATGGTTGGGTCGAACAGGGCTATCGCGGAATAAGTGACAAGTTAGCCGAGTCCGGAATGAAGATATCTCGTGACATGACGCTTCTCTTAGCAGGGATGGGTCATATCAATGAGGCCTCTCTCATGCGCAGGAATTCATGGGTTGATGATCCCCCGTCTGCTCTCGGACGGGCTCGTGTAGTTGAGGGCCCTGGGCTTGTTGGATACGCGTCGGTGCGAGTAGTTTCAGCATTGTCGTACGCGTGCCCGATGTCAGGGGAGGGGAGTCGTCCGTACGGCGACGAGCGCATCAGGGCGCCTTTTGGGACGAGGAAGACGGGACGTGCTCGTCGGTCCGAGCGCGATCAGATGGCCTCAAGTTGTGAGATGAACACGGCAGTGAGGATGGCCTCGGTCACCTCAGGATCGCGTGCGGCTCCAACTGAGCATATTGCGGCACCGGGCCCGATCAACTCCCACCAGATGTCCTTGACCACGACTACCAGCGCGCAGCCGTTAAGCGCACTGATGTCGACGCAGCTCGTTGCGGCTACTCGTTCCGCCGTGTGACGCACTCGTTCCCATGCGAAAATGTCACGAGAACTGGGTGGCAAGTATGGTCTTCGTGCCGGCGTGAACCAGTGGCTAGCCTCCTTCCACAGGGTTCTTGCTGCGCTGCGAAGCGCGGGTGTGCTGGCGAGCGATGACCACTCGGGGGGATCGAAGGAGAGGTGGTGCGAGTAGGCGACTTCGGTAACCCACCGCTGGTGGGTTGGATCCATCGGCGGTGGGCCGAGCTCGGCCCGGGCGCGTTCGGCGACGACACGCTCCCACCAGGCAGACCAGTCTCGGGCAGCCTGAATCCTGGTAGGAGTATCGAGTAGTTCTGAGCGGTCGGGTAGCGTGCCGTCTAAGGGTGGCGGAACGATCGGGCCGTTTTCGACCACAAGGCGAAGCGTGTCGCGGAGATAGAGTAGGACGTGGAGGCCTTGGTCGATGTCGTGGGCAAATCGCCACGATTCGGTGCCGACTGTTCGCATCTACTCATCGTACCAGCTCTCGCCCGTAGGTGTTGGAAGCGGGCCGCGCTGAGGGTGAGCATGGAATGCTCACGTGACCGCCACCGCTCTATGTCATTGTGATCCCCAAAGTCGGTTGGCTCGGTGAGTGTGTCGAACGCTTCGGCGATGGTGAGCGCTTGGTTTGCGCTGCTCAGATGTGTGGCCCATGCGCCGATCCTTCACTCTGCCCCGAAGCCCAACGAAGGCTTGCCGCCCGCTCAGCTTGCGAGAGGTCACCCCTGAGATGACGTCGAGCTCTCGCCTATCGGCCAGGTTCCCACCATTTGGCTCTGACCGGATTGCTGGAGGAGCCACTGCCGTAGTGTGGCGGCTCTGAACCTCGGGACTGGCGCCGCCACATCCCTGCGTCCTTGCCGAGGCGCACTGGCACTTGAGCACCGCTCTGAAGTAGTGTCCGACGGCCCCTGGGCCGACGGCTTTGGCTTCGTGTCGATAGTGTGCGAATGCCTGCCACTCATCGACTTGCTTGATGACCCGACTCCGGAGAGAGTCTGCCCCTCCGGCCCGTTCCCGGTTCGAACAGTCTGACGGGCTGCTGGGTCACCTGGAGGAAGATTGTGAAGTGGTGGATAGCGAATTCGTACGTCAAGGGGTGGAACCTTGCTATTGCAGACCACTTCCAACATACCAAATGAGCCATCGTCCACCCCTGTTGATCATCAACTCGGTGGTAGTGATTCCCGGATCACAAGCTTTCACAGCAGTACCTGGGCTACAAAATACGACTCGCCACGAAGCTACAACCACGGCCCTGCCGCATGCGGAAGTGACTGCACTCGCGAGGGAATCGTCGTTGATGAGCGACTCCACGGAGACGTCAGAAGTAGTAAAACTCGATTTCATCGGGTTCGCGCCAAGACTCGGACCAAAAAGCTGTGCAAAGCCGTTGTGCGGTATATCGAGCATGGCTCTGTCGAAATATCTGACGAAGGTTGCGTGGCCGTCTCTTACTTCTGACCCGATTGTGTTTTCTATCGCCGTTGCTTTAGCTGCAGTCAGGGCTGTCCTGGGCTTCACTCCAGTCATCGAAGGACATCCGGCACCCGAGTTGACCGCGTTCGACTTGGCTGCCACTGGATTTGGGTAGTCTCCTCCTCTTGGCAGCTTTGCGATCGCAACCACGATTGCTCGTTCTCCTGTGGTCAGCGGTGACACAGGCGTGGTTGGTTGAGAAGGAACCTTCGTCTTGGAAGTCGAAGAGTTCGACGTGCTCCGAGAGCTTGTGCCCACTTGGCCGCAACCAGCAAGAGTGACTGCTGGCAACAGCAAGGCCAGCCTCGAATGGGAGCGCATTCGGGATACAAGCGTGCTCAACTTCGAGATCCACCGGCTCTCCAACACCCCCGTCGCCGGCGCGCTTGGTGCTGTAAAGGCGAACGTAGTGGTACTTGACTTGATCATTGTAAGTCTCTCCCAATAAAGACCCGAAGCTCCCAAACGGCTAGCTCCTCCGCCAGTCGCAGCCTGTCCACCATCTACCCACCTTGCCCCGATGTTGGGTTTTGTGTTGGGTGTCTTCTAGCGGACTTTGGAGATATATACTCTGATCTGGTGGCCTTCCAGTCTCGCACCCTGCACCTCGGGATGAAAAGTTCGCCATAAGCTGTCCGAGCTGGTAGTCAAAGTGTTTGATGGTGTCCAATTTGCACTTGTCGTAAGGGTGTGCTGGCGAGGTTTGCGGGATGGGCTTGGAATCAGTCGATCACCCTCGGACGCAATTGTTAGGTTAAAAGTTGGGTAGAACGGCGGCGTGCGGTATGTCAGCCGATTGTCAGTTCACCCGTAGCATCGTCCGGCAGGTCACGTCGGAGGCGGTAGACGTGAGTGGGACCGCTTCGCAATCGATCTCTCCTACGGCGACCGGCTGTGGTTGCGGGAGACTTTCGAGTATTCGCTCGCTGGTTGTGTAAGAACAAAACTCGAGAGAATATCTCGCATAGCGCAACTATTCTGGAGAGCATGGGGTTGCTGCTTGAATTGGTGTTGTCTCACCGTAACGAGATTGATCGCCTCGTTCGAGATCATCACGGACGCAGCGTATCCGTCTTCGGATCAGTCGCCCGCGGAGAAGAGACCTCTGAGAGCGACATTGATCTATTAGTTGACTTCGACGAACAAAGTACTCTCTTCGACCTGCTTCATCTTCAAGAAGCCATCGCAGGCTTTCTAGGCACGTCTGTGGATGTCGTGGCAGCCAAAGGGCTAAAGAGTCGGGATGAGCATATCAAGCGGGAGGCCATCCCAATTTGAGTAGGAATGATGAACACCGTGTTCGGGACATACTTGATGCAGCCGACGAACTTGCGGTGATAGTCGCCATGGGACCATCTGACGATGATGACGGGCGTATTCGTCTACGCGCAGTCGAACGGTGAGGCGACACGCGCGTTGTCAGATGAGTTTATTGGTGAATACCCCGGAGTCCCATATCTGCTCTACGCATATTGCTTGCGCATCACTACCATCGTATCGATCCTAACCAGGTATGGGCAATTGCTCGAGTCCCGGTCCCTGACTTGGTCATCACTCTGCGGAGCAAGAGTTCATGATTCACCCATACCTTTTGGTGCGGACTGGTGAAACCTATCTGATCCACCGCAAGGGTGAGAGGCTTGAGGAAAGTAGAGGCGAAACCAAGCACTAACCTATCTTCTCCATTCCAGCGCACCTGAACAGGAGAAATGCTAACCCTATCCATCGTTTCGATGGTAGATTGGACAGCTCGATACGGCAATTCTTGGGTTGGCCGTGCGCAGACGGTGCCAAAAACAACTGGCATCCGCGACCGCATGGCTGCCAGAGAACAACCTACAAGGTGCCGGCTCGCATACCCTAGCCATCAGAGCCCTTGAAGGGAGATCTACTACAGTCATATCAAGGGCGGGGAACGAGGAGTCAGATGAAGGTATACCCGAGAGAACAGAAGGAACGAGTACTGAGAAGGCTCCTGGAACTAGGGGGTGGTGGGGATACTCCCGAAGGTGCAATCACAAAACTTGCCAACGCTGAAGGAATCCCCCTCAACACGCTCTACACCTGGAACGCCTCACTGAAGCGAACCGGGGCGGTTGGTAAGTTCTCGGCCTCAGGAAACCCATCGGTCACGCTCTCGTCAAAGGCCA
>JAKAQR010000035.1 GCA_021819725.1 Actinomycetes bacterium | reverse complement strand
GACATGATCGTCTCGCGGTTTGCCGATGACTTCGTGGTCGGGTTCCAGAACCTTGGTGATGCAAGGCAGTTCCTCCGCGACCTTCGTGAACGATTCGCGAAGTTCAACTTGGAACTGCATCCGGACAAGACCCGCCTCATCGAGTTCGGTCGCTTTGCGGCGCAGAACCGAAGAGAGCGGGGCCTCAAGAAGCCAGAGACCTTTGACTTCCTGGGCTTTACCCACATCTGTGGAAAGACCAGGGACGGGCGCTTCTGGCTCCGGCGCGTCACCATCGCAAAGCGGATGCGAGCGAAACTGAAGCAGGTAAAGACCGAGCTTCGACGACGCCGACATCGGTCCATCCCCGAGCAGGGGCAATGGCTGGCAAGCGTAGTGAGGGGACACTTCAACTACTACGCAGTGCCAGGCAACATCGACGCGGTATCGGCCTTTCGCGACCAAGTGAGACGACTCTGGCGAGAGACGCTTCGGCGCCGAAGCCAGCGCAGCCGGATGACCTGGGAGCGTTTCAGCCGGATCGACGAACGGTGGTTGCCCCCTGCCCGCATTGTGCATCCCCACCCGAGCCTGCGCTTTGCCGCCAGGACCCAAGGCAGGAGCCCATTGCGGTAGTCCCGCACGATGGGATCTGTCCGGGGGGCCGGCCGCAAGGGCGGTCCCTACCGGGATTCCAGTTCAGCGAGGGTATTTGGGGCCAAAATGGCTGCATGACAAACGCGCATGATTTGGGAGGTCTGGATTCACTAGGTCTCAGCATCAATGTCGGCACGACCTGAAAAATAGATCACTGGGGTTTAGAAGGCTACCTGCGATGAAACAACGGAGGCCTTAGTTACCTATGAGGCGATGGTCAGCCTCAGGTCCGTAACGACAGATGCTTAGTCCGATGGGAGTATTGGTCACGTAGTTGGTCCGCTCAAGAAAAGCTGGTCACTCGCACTCAGCGCAAATCCGCGGAGTATTTTATGACTTCGTTCTAGCCTTCGATACGCAGCCCCAGTTCGCCGTGGTTCTATGGCTAGCGTTAAGAAAGGATAGTCGCATAATTAGCAGAGGATAGCTGATGCTTTCTCATTCCTATTCTCCCAGCTCAGGTGGGTTTCGCAAACAGCCCACCAAGGGCCGTTTGCGAAACTGTCTTGATTTATTGGCGAAACTGGGTACAAAATGACTCCAGGGTGAGCAATGCGCTGAAAACCGGTCAATGGACATCGGTTGGCGCTTAGAAGTCGTGAATTTGATGGCGCGTTGGCGCCAAAACTGGAAAAGTCCCGCACGCGGGGCGTGAGGGAATACCGGATCGGCCAAAATACAGAGGATTGAGGGGATTCTCAGTCGGCGGGAGGATCGCCGTCTGTTGGGACGCTTGCTGTCGGCTTGTAGTTCGCCAGGCAGTCACGGCGTTGCGGTGTGCGCTCGTGCCACCTTGAACATTGCCAGCAAACCTTCCAGGTCCAAAGTATTCATACGACCAGGTGAGCGAGGATTCATAGGCAGAAATATATCCTCACCTGGGTCAGCGACCAAGGCTCCGACTGACCCAACCTTTCAAGACGGGGTTAGCATTCCGTCGGCTCCCAACACTGGTACCGCAAAGATCAATACTTATTGACGCTGGCTGCAAACCTCGTCAACAGACTCTCAACATCGTACTCAACCCTTTCTTATCGCAGGTAGTGACCTCTAACGTGGCGTCATGATCAAGTTGTTGGAGGCCCCATGGCGTTCGTAATCGAAGTTGCCTTGCTCGTTGTCGTGCTCGGCCTGATCTGGCGGTATCTTGGCGCTTACCTCGTGGCGGTTTACGAGGGTCATCTTCATTTCTTGGATTGGATTGAACGCCCAGTGCTTCGGCTCTTGGGGATCCAACGTGATGCAGAACAGAGCTGGAAGCGTTACCTCCGCTCGCTCCTTGTCTTCTCGGTTGTATCCCTAGTCATTACCTACCTATTGCTCGCGTTACAGGGGCATCTACCCCTAAACCCTGAGCACCTACCTGGAGTCACCCCCGCGCTTGCCTTTAACACTGCGGTCTCGTTCGTGACCAACACCAACTGGCAGAACTACTCCGGTGGCGTGACTATGTCGTACCTCTCCCAGATGGTGGCGCTTGCGGTTCAGAACTTTGTTTCAGCTTCGGTGGGTGTTGCGGTAGCGATCGCAGTAATTCGCGGATTCGCCCGCAAGCGATCGGGCACGCTGGGTAACTTTTGGATCGACACCCTTCGTGGGATCATCTACGTGCTCCTTCCAGTATCGATCGTGATGACCCTTGTTTTCGTCTGGCAGGGTGCCCCGCAGACGCTACTCGGCCCTGCCCACATCCACAATGTGTTGAATGGCGTGCATCAGACCATCCTGCGAGGCCCAGTCGCTTCCCAGGAGGTTATCAAGCAACTCGGCACCAATGGTGGTGGCTTCTTCAACGCCAACTCTGCGCATCCCTTCGAGAACCCGACGGGATTCACAAACTTCCTTCAGATTGTGCTGCTCTTGAGTGTCCCGGTGGCACTCACCTACACCTTTGGGAAGATGGTAGGTAACGTGCGCGAGGGCGTCGCCGTGCTCATGGCGATGATCATCCTCTTCGCTGGAACCTTCGCATTTTCGCTTGCGGCCGAGAAGGGTGGCAATCCAGCGATTCGGGCTGCGGGCATCACCAGCACGCGTGGCAATATGGTCGGCAAGGAGTCGAGGTTTGGTGTTGACAACTCTGTGCTCTTTAACATTGCCTCTACCCAGACGTCGACAGGCTCGGTCAACTCGTCTGCTGACTCCTATACCCCAATCGGAGGCATGGGAATGCTCGCCGGCATGATGTATGATGAGATTTCGCCGGGTGGTATCGGTAGCGGGATGTACACCATGCTCATCTTTGCCGTGCTTACCGTCTTCATTGGTGGACTGATGGTCGGTCGAACGCCTGAGTATGTCAAGAAGAAAATTCAACGCACCGAGATCATTTGGGCGTCGGTAGGCGTTCTGGTGATGCCGATCACGGTGCTGGTCTTTACTGCTATTACGGTCGCCATCCCGGCGGGTAGGGCAGCGATCCTGAATCACGGGCCGCATGGCTTCTCCGAGATTCTCTATGCCTTTACCTCTATGGGTAACAACAACGGATCGGCATTCGCGGGTCTTTCATCGAACACCGCGTACTTCAATATCGTTGGGGCGATCGTCATGCTGATCGGGAGGTTTGGGATCATTATACCCGTGCTTGCCCTTGCCGGATCGTTGGCGGCCAAAGAGGAGGTTCCGGTCTCTGCTGGCACCTTCTTGACTGCGACCCCGATGTTCACCGGCCTCCTCGTCGGGGTCATCCTCCTCGTCGGTGCTCTCAACTTCTTTCCAGCCGTTGCCCTCGGACCGATCGCCGAGGCAGTACTCCATGGGAGGTTCTTCTAAATGACTGCGCGTACTGAAATGAAACCGAGCCGGGCCAAAGGGGTAGCCGGGTCGAAGTCCCTCTTCGACCGGCAGATTCTCCAGGCTGCCATCCGCGGCTCGTTTACCAAGCTTGACCCAAGGATTCAGGTAAAGAATCCGGTGATGTTCGTGGTCTACCTCGGTACGATGGTGACGTTTGTCGCTTCTATCATCCACTCCTCGTTGTTCTCGTGGCTGGTGACTGTCGTTCTCGCCTTCACCGTCCTCTTTGCGAACTTCGCGGAGGCGATGGCCGAAGGGCGAGGGAAGGCGCAGGCCGATACACTTCGAAAGACACGTACGGAGACAGAGGCGAGAAAGCTGCTTGCCGACGGTACGACGGAGACCCGGATCCGGGCGAGCGATCTCCAGACTGGTGATCTCGTGGTCTGTGAAGCGGGTGATGTCATCCCGTCGGATGGTGAGATCGTCGAAGGTGTCGCCTCCGTTGACGAGTCAGCTATCACCGGTGAGTCTGCTCCTGTCATTCGTGAGGCTGGCGGTGATCGGTCCTCAGTGACAGGAGGCACCATGGTGCTTTCAGACCGGATCGTCGTGAAAATTACAGCGACTCCGGGCAACTCATTCCTGGATCGGATGATCTCTCTGGTCGAGGGAGCTGACCGGAAGAAGACTCCGAACGAGATCGCCCTCTCGATCCTGCTCGTCGCGTTGACCGTTATCTTCGTGCCGGTTGTGGTGAGTCTTGAGTATTTTGCGCACTTCGCACACACTGGGGTGGCAATCGTGACGCTGGTGGCGTTGTTGGTCTGTCTGATTCCCACGACGATCGGCGCCTTGTTGTCGGCGATCGGGATTGCGGGTATGGACCGAATGGTGCAAAAGAACGTACTTGCGATGTCAGGTCGTGCCGTGGAAGCTGCTGGTGACGTCTCGACCCTGTTGCTGGACAAGACTGGAACCATCACCTTCGGAAATCGCATGGCATCACGCTTTGTGGGTGTGGGGGGAACTACTGCTGACGAGCTGGCGCGCGCCGCTCGCCTCTCATCCTTGGCGGACGAGACCCCGGAGGGCCGGTCCATTGTTGTGCTGGCGAAGAATGAGTATGGCATCCGAGATACGGATAGTGGAACTGATTTCGAGTTCGTGCCTTTTTCGGCCACCACAAGGATGTCTGGTGTCAACTTCAAGGGGAGTCAGATCCGCAAAGGGGCTGCTGAGGCCATCAAAAGGTGGGTCATCGAACAGGGTGGTGACGTGCCGACTGAGGTCGACGAGATCACGCGCGACATTGCGAACGCTGGCTCAACCCCACTGGTAGTGGCACAAGACCAGCGTGTGTTAGGCGTGATCGAACTTAAGGACGTGGTCAAGCCTGGCATCAAGGAGCGCTTTGCTGAACTACGAAAGATGGGAATCCGTACGGTGATGATCACTGGTGACAATCCTCTCACCGCCGCCGCGATCGCTTCGGAGGCAGGAGTGGATGACTACCTCGCCGAAGCCACCCCGGAGCGCAAGCTTGAACTCATCAAAGAGGAGCAAGAGGGTGGCAAATTGGTCGCGATGACCGGTGATGGCACCAACGATGCTCCTGCTCTTGCTCAAGCAGACGTGGGAGTGGCGATGAATTCGGGCACCGTTGCGGCGAAAGAGGCTGGTAATATGGTGGATCTCGATTCGAGCCCTACCAAGCTGATCGAGATCGTAGAGGTTGGTAAGCAGCTTCTTATCACCCGAGGCGCACTCACTACCTTCTCGATTGCCAACGACCTCGCTAAGTACTTCGCGATTATCCCAGCGTTATTCATCGCTGCCTATCCTCAGTTGAAGATACTCAATATCATGCATCTTCACTCACCAATTACTGCCATTCTCTCTGCGGTTATCTTTAACGCGATCATCATTATCATCCTGATTCCCCTGGCTCTGAAGGGGGTGAAGTTCCGACCGGCTGCAGCGAGCGAGATCATACGGCGGAATGTCTTTATTTACGGAGTAGGTGGCGTTATCATCCCGTTCATTGGCATCAAGATCATCGATATTATCCTGACAGTAACGAGGTTGTACTAATGTTGACACAGATACGCCGGGCGATCATTCTTAGTGTTTTATTCGCAGTCTTCCTGGGAATTGCCTATCCACTAGTGGAGGTTGGTCTTGCGAATGCGATCTTCCCAACTCAGGCGCGTGGTTCCATTACCCCCTATGGTTCGACTGAGATTGGCCAGCACTGGACCGGGACACGCTGGTTTCATGGCCGACCAGATGTGGACAATGACGAGGCGACCGGGGGAACGAACCTTGGTCCCCGCTCCAAGGTGTTGCTCAACAACACCAAAACACTGGTCGCATTCTGGCACGCCCAAGGCGTGAACCCTACGCAGGAGCTGGTGACGACGTCGGGGAGCGAGGTAGACCCGGATATCTCTCAGCGAAGCGCGTTGGTGCAGATTCCGATGATTACACGATCAACAGGCATCGCACCGGCCAAGCTTCGCAAGTTGATCGTTGCCAATACTTCGGGGCCCCAGTATGGGATCTTTGGTGACCGCATTGTAAACGTCTTGGCACTGAACCGAGGATTGGCCGCTCTGGAAGGAAAATAATAGGTCGGTGTTAGCGATTTGAGTGCGCTTTTGATCCGAGGGCCGGCTGGAACGCCAGACTCTGGCGGGTGACACGTCGACGCCTGTGTAGTCGATTTACGCGGGAGATCGTGTAGTACGCTTTCGGCGTGCCACCCAGCAGATTTCTCTACTGTGATTGCAGGAGAGGAATTGTTACTGAAGCGTGGGTGACGAGCGCTCCTCATGGGATAGCCCTAGTCGCTGAGGGTTCTGCCCACCTGTGCCAGCTCACTGTCTAAGACGCGAGTTATTTTGCGCGTTGCGCTTGAGGTGGTAGGCGGGCCGCCTCTGGGGTTGAGTGGCGCTTGATTAACCGCGCGAGCGAAGTGTCGGGACGAACTTGCCAACAACTTGACCATTATGATCGGTCAGGAGGTCTTCCAGTTGCTCAGTCGAATGTGGAAGTCCCCGGCGGTAGGTAGATGGACTGGTACTGTGCATATCGATGCGGCCGGTGGCGTCGGAGTAGCCTGATTGCCTTCACGGGTCTTTCCGGCAGGTGATCGTTCGAGTACGTGAAGCGAAGCGTCGACGCTAGTAATAAAGGCCAAGGTTGTGATTGGAAGACGCCTCGTGCCTTGGTGGTTAGCCACGCAAGGAACGCGTCCGTAGCATGCGAGGCAGTGTACTGGCGGAGGGCTCAGAGCCGTCCAGACGTTACTGAGAAATTTCGGCTCTTAGCGTGGTGTCGATGATGAGTTGGTGTCGAGGTTGATCACTACTACCGGGCATGTGACGCTGCGTTCAATTTGACTGATGGTAGACCCGAGTGGTCCGTGGAACAGTCGTCGCTTGCGGTGTAGGCCAACCATTATTGAGTCGACTGGATACTCCAAGGCGGTCGAGGCAATACCTCGGCCAACAGATCCGCGCTCGACATCTCGGACGATGCCGTGGCTTGGGATATTGAGATCACTAAGCCAGGCCATCGCATTAGTAGTGATCGTGTTCGCTTCTTCTAGACTCTCAACGAAATATTTTATCCCATGGGCGAGATCCCATTCGCGGCAATGCAGGACCAGCACCTGCACCGAGACGCGGTTTGCTAGGTTTGCGGTGGCCCAGAGTAACTGTGTTGAGCTGGCAATATCTGATCCAACAGGCAACAGTAAATTCAGGGATGGCCGCAGTGGCAAGTCTTGGCTCTCTCGTGTCGCATCGGCGTCGGGCTGATCTACCAGAGGACTGTTGCTGGGATGTGAGTTGCGTCGCATTCGAGCCTGCCTATCGGATCGCTTGGCGGTCACGTTGTTCGTCCCGCATCTGATCGCAAGATCGATTTGATGCACTAGATGCAATGGCGCGATCCACTCTCAGTTGTTGCCCATGACGAGAGTTATTAATGGTGTTCACCGGTAGAAGGCTAAGAGAAGGCGTACCTAGTTGCTGGTCAAATTGACGACACATTGACACCGGTTGGTGATACCTTGACTTCGCATTGACGGGTTAGGTTGCGAGATGCGGTTAGTGCTAGCTTGAGCGTCCAAGGGCCGGAGAATGCACCGGAGTCAACGCTCTTGATAGCCTATCTTTGACGATACAGGGGCAGGGATCGCACGATGTTTTGCCTGGAGACTTGGCACCTTTGGAGTCGGTACGATTCGATCTCAACACTGGCAAGGGAAGCTTGTCAGTGTTGGTACGGGAGTCTCACTGAAGGGACTGCTAAGGAGCCGCTGGACTGAGTCGTCCAAGGGCGACCGATCGACCGGTGCGGGGTGGATCGTGAATTTGAGTCCAAAGACCTGGGGCGGCGCCGGACTGGATGTTGGACATACATGGATACGAACCAGTAGTGCCATTCGCACTCCTCGGCGGTCGCGGTAGCAGTTGTTCGAGTACGTGAGGCGTCTTGACCCTAAGAGTCGAGGCCCCCTTAGCCAGTGCGAGCCATTGACAGATGGGTCTCAAGCACCGCGGTCAGAACGATCCGAGTCTGGGAGAGATGTTCGAGCCCTTTGTCAAATGTCTGAGCTCGCACATGGTTACAGTAACCAAGGTATCGTAGGTTCGTCAAGCTGTTTACCGTCGGCACCGAGAGGCAGACCTGGCGTGGCTGTGGTGAAAAAATGGTTCTTCACTGGACAGCTCTAGGTTTTGAGTTTGTCGGAGTCTAACTTTCGTTGGATGATACATCTAGACTGGCACCATGCCACTGAAAGCCGAATACGAGCCGAGTAGTGCCGCGTGGGTTCGTGAACAGGTCGACCTTTATGAGCGAACCAATGGACGTGAAGGGGGTACTCTGGCGGACACCGGGTTGCCCGTCATCATCGTGTGGACCCTCGGAGCCAAAACTGGAAAGCTGCGCAAGACCCCGTTGATGAGGGTGGAGCACGCGGGAGAGTACGCCTTGGTGGCGTCGAAGGGCGGTGCGCCGGAGCACCCATTTTGGTACTATAACCTGGTCGCCCACCCTGACCAGGTAACGATTCATGATCGCGACCTCCTGATAGATGTCGTTGTCCGACAGGTTGAGGGCGAGGAGCGTAGGCAGTGGTGGGAGCGAGCGGTGGAGGCATTTCCACCCTACGCTGAGTACCAGATCAAAACCGATAGGCGGATTCCACTCTTCGTGGCGAGCCCGCTTCCGTAGGGCCAAATACCGTTTGACCGTCCATGCTCATAATGGGGGACGATGGCCGGGCAGGTGCAGCGCTTGCGGAGGACCGTCGGAGCTTTCGGGCGTTGATAGCATGATGGCGGCGGACTGTGTTTAGGACTCGGGTCGAGCCAGGGTAGTTGGGCAGGCAGTGGGTTCTTCGAGCAGGCGAGGACAGGCCCGCCTGTGCATATGCGAGTCTCTAGACTGTTGTCCGGGAGGCGATACACGTGAGTGGAGTGCAACTTATCGATCGGTTGCGAGACCGGGGCTGGCGGCTGAGTGCGCAGCGAAGGGCCGTTGCCGAGGTTCTCGAAGGCGATAACGTGCACTTGAGTGCGGAAGAGATCTATCAGCGAGCTAGGGGTCGCTTGGACGAAATCAGTCAGGCTACCGTCTACAATACCCTGCGCGAGCTGGTAGCGATGCAAGAGCTGAGAGTCGTTGCGGTCGAGGATGGAGTGAAGCGCTACGATCCGAACGTTGCAGTCGCACACCACCATCTGCTTTGTACCAGTTGTCAGACGCTCACGGATGTCCATCCCATTGGTGGTGATTGCGTGGCTCTTGGCGCAGAGGAGCGTTCCGGATATATCATTACGGGCATGGAGATCCTGTTCAAGGGTGTCTGTCCGCAGTGTCGGGCTGCCGGTATCTCTTGAGTTCGCGCGAGGTCACAGGTCGATACCCGTGTACGGGCAAAGGCTAGGCGTACGGTCGGAGCTCGAACAGACACAACGACGCCGTTGGCCGTGGGTCCAATACGCCTTTCCTCCTCTCAGCGGCGCAGGATGTCAGAGCAAATGTTCATCATGGCTGCTCTGGATGAGACGATTATTGAGCTGTGTGCGCCATCCTGCGGGATGCCAACATCAAGCATTAAGATGTTTTACATCCACAGGGCGCCAGTCAGCGTATGAGACGCAATTCCAGAGTCTCGACCCGCGGGAACAAGGGCGGCGGCGTCTGTCTGGGCGCAATCGAGAACGCAGCCTCAAGCTCGGCCAGGAAACGAGACAAGAGGGCTGTTGGTTTGGCGATCCATGACGATTCAGCGCAAGATCTAGCCGCCCATGCCCAGCCCAAAAACGCATGACCGGCTTTGACCATGGTCGTCGTAGAGCAGCTGGGGTTCCCGCTTGGCGTACTGTCCACCTGAGCAGATCATTAGGTTGGTCGAGAGCCTTGTCATCTTTTCTCGTCTCGTCTCGGTGACGGACAAGGAGTGGAAAGTGACGCGCGGTCTCGGCCGGATGCTGATCGATGGTTCGCTAACCCAGTCAAAGATCATCGATGCGATCGCGCAGGCAAGGGAAATGGTTAAGGTCATGGGGGTGGGCGAGTATTCGAAGGAAATCCAGAGATAGCCGTGCTCTGGACTCCCTGTGTTCTTTCTGTATTGCAGCCGCCGGATTTGAGGAGAACGTTGAGAGTATCGCAAAAGTAGTGCGTGCCCGTGAGGTGACAGGTGCAAAAAATTGCGGGCCCAGTCGAAGGGGAGCTGTCGCAATGCTTGACGAACAATTCCAAACTACCCTTTGGGCAGCTGCTGATGGTCAGGCGGACATTTCCGAACTCACGGCGGTGAGCTGAGAAGAGGCGGAGGACGTTCTAACGAAGCTCATAGGGAGCCCGAGATTTAGCCAGTGACCAGCTTGGGCTTTTCATTGGCTATGTCACCGACAAGACGAGACCAGACAACTGAGGAGAGCTTTGCTCGCCGTCGCGGTGGGATCTTAGCCCGGCATCGCACATTTCACCAATGGACTGACTGAATCGATGAACCACTTCATCGGTAGCATTGCCTTTGAGAAAACGAATTTAAGAGTCAGGGCACTCCTGGTGGCTCACAACCCCGACCGGTCGCCCCTTCCAAGGTCATGCCAGTTCGTCCAAGTCAGGGAGTTTTCCACGCAGAACCGAGGGCTCTTACACGGTGGAATATCTCTCATTCGTACCAGATCCTGCCCGCCGAGAGGTTGTTTGGATCCCGAGCTCACCAAATTGATCATTTCCTCTTACCCAGGACCACCGCACGGTACCTGACTTACCGATTCGTAGTTTCTTCGAATCCCTGATTGCCACTAATTTCCGAAGCGCGTCATTGTTTATGGTACGAACTTTGCCGATCGTTGACGGGCAGTACCTAGGTTTCATGGGTCATCGGAGTCTGGGGATCGCGGCGAGCAATGCGCGAGTGTAAGGGTGTTGAGGATTGGTGAAGACGACCTCGGTCTTATTGTCTTCGACTATTGCCCCTCGGTAGAGTACGACGACGCGCGAAGAGATATGGCGGACTACGGACATGTCGTGGGAGATGAAGACAAGGGTCAAGCCGAGCTCCTGCACGAGGCGAGCGATCACATTCAAGACTTGCGCACGTACTGAGACGTCGAGAGCGGAGACAGCTTCGTCGGCGACGAGGGTAGTCGGTCGCGGTGCCAACGCCCGGGCAATCGACACTCGCTGACGTTGGCCACCCGAAAGCTGATGGGGATAGAGTGCGTTGCTGCTTGGCGCAAGGCCCACGGCCTCGAGCAACTCGAGCACTCGGGAGGGTACATCTTCACGAATGCCTAGGGCGTGTATCGGTTCGGCGATGGATTGGCCGATGGTGAGCCTGGGATCGAGTGACGCAAACGGATCTTGGAACACGATCTGCACCTGGCGCCGGAAGTCGAGAAGAGCTTCGCGCTTTGTCGGGAGAGGCTGACCGCGGAAGAGGATCTCGCCGCCGCTGGGTTTGACGAGGGCAACGAGCAGTCGAGCTAGGGTTGATTTGCCTGATCCGGACTCGCCGACAATTCCGATACGTTCGCCAGGGTCGACCTTGAGATTGATGTTGTCGAGGGCGAGTACACTGCGATGTCGACCTCCGTAGAGATGACTCACCTGGCGAAGCTGGAATAGGGGGGCGGAAGCGTACGATGGATTCTCCATCTAGGCGCCCTCAGACGAAGAGCCGTAGGGGTGCCAACACCGAACCTGGTGCGTAGTGCCTGTAACCACCGGAGGTGTTTGACATTGGTAGGATTCCCGTTCGCAGCGACCGCGATAAGTGCAGCCCGGAGGAAACTGACCAGCCTGAGGGACCGTGCCCGCAATCGTCGGTAGTTGTCCGAAGGATTCGTTGTCAAGATCATCGAGTCCACGCGAGGTGGCCAAGAGCGCGCGGGTGTAGGGATGTTCGGCGAAGTGGGTCAACTCCGATGTCGTTGCCGACTCCACGATCGCGCCTCCGTACATCACTTGGATATGGTCGCAAACGTTAGCGACGACGGCAAGGTCGTGACTGATCAGCATGAGAGCACAACCGTGCTCAGAGGTGAGCTCAGCGAGCAGGTCGAGGACTTGTGCTTGCACAGTGACGTCCAACGCGGTGGTTGGCTCGTCTGCTAGAACGATGTCGGGATTGCACGCTATTGCCATGGCGATCATCACTCGCTGACGTTGGCCACCCGAAAGCTGATGGGGGAAGGCACGAGCTTGCTGCGCAGGTTGATCGAATCCCACGCGCTCAAGAAGCGCGGTCGCTTGCGCGTAGCTGGCTGGTCGGGAAAGGCCCTCATGGATCCTGAGCACCTCGCCGATCTGCTTTCCGATGCGCATCAGAGGATTCAGACTGGTCATAGGTTCCTGGAAGATCATTGCGATCCGATCGCCACGCAGCTTGGAGTAACGCCGCTCGTCGAGGCCAACGAGTTCCTGGTCAGAGAGACGAATGGAGCCAGACACGGTGCTCCGATAGGGGAGCAGGCCCATGATGGCAAGCGCAGCCAGTGATTTGCCCGACCCCGATTCGCCGATGAGACCTAGGCGCTGTGCGGTATCGATTGAGAAGCTCAGGTCGCGGATGAGCTCGACCCCTCCGATGGCGAGGTGGACGTTGCGTACTTCAAGGAGCGTCATCGGCGACCCTTGAGGGTGGGATCCAGGAGGTCACGAACGCCGTCACCGAGGGTGTTGAGACCAAAGACTGTGATCGCGATAGCGAGCCCTGGCCACAGGGCGAGAAGCGGGTCTTGATAGAGGTAGTTTTGCGCTGTCTCAAGCATGCCGCCCCAAGTCGGTGCGGGAGGCGGGGTTCCGAGGCCAAGGTAGGAGAGCGCGGCGACCGCCAAGATAGTCACCGACAAGAGTAGCGCGATCTGTGCGACGAGGATTGGCAAGATGTTGGGCAGGACATGCCGGCGGGCGATCTGAAGGTTGGAGCGACCATACGCACGGGCGGCGAGCACATACTCACTAGAGAGAACGGAGAGGGCGGTCGAACGCGTGACTCGCGCGAACGCGGGGATTGAGGCAATTCCGATGGCTAACGTCGCCGTGAAGGTCGAAGCTCCAATAGCGGCAACCAGCGTAATAGCGGCAAGCAGTGCTGGGAACGAGTAGAGGAGATCGGCGCCCCGCATGATGATCTCTCCGACGACCCCGCGTTTGAATGCGGCGACGAGTCCAGCCGGTACGCCAACCACTAGGGCAATGGCGACGGCACCCAGACTTGAGAGGAGGGTAATCTGTGTCCCCTTCATCAAGCGGGACAGGACATCGCGCCCGTATTCGTCGGTGCCAAGTGGATGTGCCAGGCTTGGTCGAAGGAACTCGGCGCTGGTGTTGATGGTGAGGGGGCCATAGGGCGTCCACCAGATAGAGATGATCGCAGTGAGGACGACGACGGTAACGATGAGCGCACCCACGATGGTGCTAGGGCTCAGTGTGAATAAACGGCGGTAGTGGCGTGATCGCGCCGAATCACCTGGTGGAACGGGGATATTGCCCTGGACTTTGCGACGAGCACTCATGACCGGAGTCCCATGCGTGGGTCGATCACCCGATAGAGAATATCGACGGCCGTGTTGACCAACAGCACTGCGGTAGCCACCAGCATTACGATGTCCTGGACCGTAATGAGGTCACGATTTTCGACACTCGAGAGAAGGAGACTGCCCAGACCTGGGAGTGTAAAGACGGCTTCAATGACGACGGCTCCGATGATGAGCCCTGAGAGTTCCAGGCCAAGGACGGTGAGAACCGGTATCGACGCATTGCGAAGACCATGCCGCAGTAGCGCCTGGTTCGGTCTGAGTCCTTTGGCGCGAGCGGTGCGCAGAAAGTCGGCGTGGAGAACCTCGATAATTGAGGCCCGCACGTAACGAGCCAGAATAGCGCCCTCGACCAGCCCAAGGGAGACTGCAGGCAAGACTAGTGACCTGAGGGCACCGGTGATGCTGGTTGACCAGGTGATAAAGCCGCTTGCTGGAAGTGCCTTGAGGTCGACGGCAAAGATGATGATGAGGAGAATACCGAGGACGAAGTTGGGTATGGCGATGCCGATCTGAGCGATTCCCGAAAGGATCACGCCAGAGCGTCGCGTGTGTCGGAGGGCACTGGCAATCCCCAATGGAGCGGCGATGGCAACACCGACGAGCAGGCCGCCAACGACTAGTGGTCCTGTGACTTCGAGAGCCGAACCGATGACCGGTGCAATCGGCTGACCCGAGATGTAGGAGTTGCCTAGGTGTAGGGTGATGAGACCGTGAATCCAATGAAGATACTGATCGACAAGGGGGCGATCGAGGCCAAGCTTGGCGGTAAGCGCGGCGACGGCGCTCGGGGTTGCCTGCGTACCCAGAATCACCTGGGCTGGTTTGCCCGGCAATATGTTGAGCACCCAAAAGACCGTCAACGATGCGAGGAACAACGTAACTACCAGCGTAGTGACACGACGGATCAGAAACCTTCGCAGTTCATGCTGGTACGTTATTGACCGTCGTCGGGCAATGATGGTGGGACCGAGATCAGCGACCTGCACACGGACCCCCCGCCACGTCGAGCCCTTTGGGTCCTGTGGTGCAAAAGTACGAGTGGTCTAGTGCCTCGACACCCCGCTTCGCCATGGAGCTAGCTGAGATAACCGAGCTGCTTCGCAGTCGACGGAATGGAGCCGCCAATGCCCACGTACGAAAGGTTGTACGATTCGGTGTAGGCGGTGGTCGGGATTCCCACGATGTTCTTGTCGATGACGGTGATGAAGGGCGCAACGTAGAGCCAATCGTTGACGGCATCGTCGGTGATCTGCCTGAGTACCTTCCGATAGCCAGCGATCCACTGGGCCTTGGTAGGCGCTGCGTTTGCTGCCGAAAGCTCAGCAGCGATTTGTGGTGTCTTGGCATAGTGCCAGTAATATCCGGGTGTGCCGTAATTAGAGACGTCGCGCCCCTCAGCCTGGTCGATGATCGTCGCTTGAAAGTTGCCACCTTCGAAAACCTGCGAAATCCACAGCGGAAAGTCGATGGTCGACACGGAGACCTTGATTCCGATTGCTCCCAACTCGGACACGATCAGTGGAGCGGCGAGCTTAGCGTAGAAATACGGAGGCAATACGAGCTGCAGCGAGAAGCCTTTGGCGTAGCCTGCCTTGGCCATCAGCTGTTTTGCCTTGGTGACGTCGTAGGGATACACGTTGGCAAGATTGATGTAGTACGGATCCGCAGGCACGGTGTCGGTACCGTCGATGAACCCGTAGCCACCGGAGGCAGCATCCATTATTGCCTTGCGATCGGTAGCATAGAGAATGGCTTGGCGAACCAGCTTGTTCCTGAGCGGGCCGTAGGCGTTGTTCAAGGTGAGCTGGACCTTACCATTGGTGAGACTTGATACGACCTTGAATTTGGGGTTCGACTTGAAAAGTGTCGCATCGGAGGGAGCCGATAGGTTGTCGATCATGTTTACTTCGCCGCTTTGGAGGGCAGCATTCAAGGAGTCTGCGTTGGTGAAGTAACGAAAGACCACGCCCGCCACATGAGGCTTGTATCCCCAGTACTGGTTGTTTCTTGCGAGGGTCACCGAGTAATTTGACACCTCGCCCGTCACCTTGAACGGGCCAGTACCAATCGGGTCGGTGGCAAGGGTTGAGATAGTCGATGGATCGAGGATCACGCCGTTGGAATAGGCAGCGAGGTCGTAGAGCCAGTTCCAACTCGGGGTTGTGAGCGTGACCTGGACTTGATCGGCACCAAGCTGGCGCACGGAGGAGACGTCGAATATCTTGCCATATGGGTAAGTCGATCCAGGTGCGGAGACTCGCTTCATACTAAAGACCACATCGGCAGGAGTAAGCGGGTTCCCGTTGGAGAATTTGACGCCCTTGCGAATGGTGAATGTGTAGACCTTGTTGGCATCGCTCACGGTGTAAGAACTTGCAAGGACTGGAACAATTGATCCGTTCGGGGCGAGTTGTACAAGGTGCTGTAAGACGTTGTAATCGACGACCTCGTCGATGGCTTGCGATGCGTTCGCTGTTGGGTTAAGCGTCGGTGGAAAGACGTTTGAGGATCCGATGGTCAGCGTCTGCAGCGGAGTATTTGTGGTGGTTGGTGACGTTGAGGTGTTCGATGAACCGCAAGCAGCCAGTAGTAGCGCCCCGCTTGCCACCAATACCGCTGCCCGCGTGAGACGTCGAAGCGAACCCGTCATCCCTCCCCCTCTCATCTCTGTTCCCAACGAGTTTAACCATACCGTAGAAGTGGGACGTGGGCGGCCCTTTGAGTCTTGTCAGTTAACCGCGAGTCTTCATCTCTATCGGCAAGTGTTCGAACCGATGCGACTAGTCGGTGAACAACCGCAGAGGGTAGGGCGTGGTCATAAAAGGAGGGTGGGGTAGCCGAGTGCGATGACGCTGAGCAAGCATCAGCGGCTTGCTCCCACCTGGTAGCGGACCGACGGGGACCCTGTAGAAGTCGCCTCTCGAACCTCGAGCACTCCCTACGACATGTCCTTTAGAGCGGTGTGGGTGGCGGTCGCGGATGGTGGTATTCGTCGTCAGGTTGGTGATCGGTGTTTTGCCTCAACGAGGCAGATCTTGGAAGAAGCGAATCAGCTCCATACTTCCCGAGATGTTGAGGTTTTCCGTAGGGCGGTTCCAGCCAAACAAGTAGAGTTCGAGGCTGGTTCCTTCAACGCGAGCGTCAACGCGTGAGGAGGACTCCACAAGTGCGATGGTGTCGCCGGACAGCTCGAGCGTCCATGGGGTACGAACGCTGTCGCTTGGGTCGAGGACAAGCACATGGCGGCCGAACGTAGGGTCTTTCGGTTTGGCTCGCGTTGGGAGAAATACGGTGAGAAGTTCGTCGATGCCGTCAGCAGCTAACGGAGTGTCAATGCCTAGCGAACTTGGAGGTGCCGGCGAGGGGCTCGCCGTTTCGAAGTCGACGAGGTGGATCGCGAGCTCGTGAGTGAGCCGTCGCACATACCAACCAACGGTTTCATTCTTTCCCGTCCAATTCCATGCAGGGTCATCAAGATCGTGAGCGAGGAGTGTGTTTCGAAGCTCAAGGTAGCTTCTGGCAAGCCAAGAGGATGAGTCCATTCCTAGTGGCGCCGAGGACGCGATTGTCGTTGGATCGGGGTCACTGTTGGTCTCGATTCGTATGCGCATTCGTGAAGTTACCATGGCAAGATGCTCCGTCAGATCAGTAACACTCCAACCAGGACAGGTAGCGATCGGATCGGATGCGTTGAGCCTCCTGCTGCGGTCCTCGATCTTGACCATGATTTCGTCGATTTTTCTGAGGTTGTCTGCGTTCATCATGCCTCCCAACAACGCTAAGTGATCGCCTGAGCTGATCGGAGTCTTGACAGGGTCTAACCGCCGCGCCTTAGTATTTCATTCTGGTGTCGATGCTAGTGAGAATGCACAGTCAAGGGACGAGTGGGACGATTTGAGGTTCGGCCAATAGGACAAGGAGAGAAAGGGAGCGTTGAGATGGAGGATTTGGGACGACTGTTCGACCTTACAGGACAGCGAGCACTCGTGATTGGGGCAGGGAGTGGCATAGGAGCTGCTTCTGCACACGGCCTTGCAGCCTTTGGGGCCGAGGTCTGGTGCGGAGACATCGACGATCAGGCGGTTCAGCGTGGTGTTGGTGAGATCCCAAATGCTCGGCCGTTGCATTTTGATGTTGCTGATCCCGGCGCCTCGATGCGAGTCCTCACAGAGCTCGGCACCCCGGACATCGTCGTTACGACGCCAGCCATCAACGTTCGCAAGCGTCTCTGCGAGGTCACCGATGACGAATTTGATCGGGTAATCGAGATTAATCTCAAGGGCAATTTTCGTGTAATGCGAGATTTCGGTCGGGCAATGGCCGACAATGGCGGCGGAAGTATTATCGCCTTCTCGAGCATACGTGCCCAGGTTGTAGAGCCTGGACAAGGGGTGTATGCGGCAACGAAGGCGGGTGTACTCCAGATGCTCCGCGTTCTGGCGGCAGAACTCGGACCCCGAGGTGTGCGGGCAAACGCGGTCGCGCCCGGTGTGGTAGAGACGCCGTTGACAGCCCAAATCAAGAACAACCAGTCCTGGTACGAGGCCTACCGCGACAAGACCATGCTTGGACGGTGGGCACAGCCTTCGGAGATGGTGGGTGCAGTGGTGTTTCTTGCCTCTCGGGCAAGCTCTTATGTTACCGGCTCTTATCTAGTAGTCGATGGAGGTTGGCTCGCAGCCGATGGACGTTTTGACCCTCCTGCCTGACCCCGTCGGTGGTTATCTGGCAAGGTGGTGAGAGTTCGGTATCCGTCACTGAGTTGGACGTAAAAGCGCCCGTGCTGCAAGTAGGTAGACCTTTGCCGCCCCAATGATTTCGCTGACGTTGACGTACTCGTCTGCTTGATGAGCGATCCACTTACCTCCGGGTCCGTAGACCACGACCGGTAGTTTGGCGTCGCGGAAAAGAATGGTTCCATCGGTCGTGCCTGGTACTCCTCCGTAAGCTGGTGCCTCTCCATACACCTGCCTATGCGCTTCAACCATCGCTTGGACGAGCGGTCCTTCCTTGGTTACCGAAGTCGGTGGGCGATCGTCGATTACCTCGATCTCGCCTGATGTTCCCGATGCGTTGGCGATGGCCCGGACTTCGTGTCTGAAGGCCGCTATCAGTGTTGCATGGTCGATCGGCGGCGTAGTCCGTATGTCGAAGTCCGCCGTTGCTATGGGTGGGGTCAAGTTCATCTGGATCCGAGAGCCGGCGGTCAATGCGGTTGGCGTAATCGAGATAGTGCCAAGCAGTGGGTCAGCTCCGTATTCACGCCGGAGCCTCCGCTCGGTGTGCTTGGCGAATGCAAGGATGTCTGCTACTGCCGGAATCGGGTTGGCACCCTGGTCCGGCATCGCACCATGAGCGATCCGACCACGGAAACGGACCTCGAGTCGAATCGCGCCCTTCTGGGTTGTGCAGACTTCGCCAGCTTCGGGCTCACAAACGATCGCTCCAATGGCACCATCGGCGTAGCCCTTTGCCACGAAATCCTTCACGCCGAGCATCAGCCCCTCCTCATCGACGAGGGCCGCAAGAGTGAGAGAGCCAGCTAGCTCACCACTTTGTTCAAGTGCCCGGGCCGCGTAGAGCATGGCCCCAAGGCCGCTCTTCATGTCTGCCGCACCGCGTCCGCGGAGTTGCCCATCGACGATATCGCCACCGTAGGGATCGAAGCTCCAGAGGTTCCGGTCACCTTCGGACACGACATCGGTGTGTCCCTCAAAGATAAGATGGGGTCCGGGCTGCTCCCCCTTGAGCTGGACAATCACGTTGGGCCTGCCGGGTTGGACGTACTCGACGATCGGCTCCCAGCCAAAGCTCTTAGCGATCTCGACCACCGCTTGGGCGGCGGCGTCCTCGGTCGCGCCGACCAACGGGTCATTCACGCTGCGAATCTGGACGAGATGCTGTACAAACCCGATCAAGGCCTCGGTGTCGAGGTGCTCGAGGAATCTGTTCGATGGTGATGGCTGCATACTCCCCTCCCGGTGTCTCAATTCTATTCACGGGTCCTGCTGGTAGCTTGGCCTGTGGGCCGACATGTAAGTCAGTGGCGCCTGTCGCTGATGTGACCATCGAGTCCAAAGTTTTTGATTCTGGTCAGGTTCTCGCTACCTGTTCGTCATTGGAAGGTTACCTTGGACGCCAAGACTGACGATGTGGATACCTTCAATGTCACGGACATCGATCATGGCCAGCGGATAGATGAACAATAACGGTGGATACGGCTTGACAGTGCGGCCAATGTGCGTGACCTTGGAGGCTATCCCACAGGACATGGGGGAATGACACGGCACGGTCACTTTTTTGAGGAGATTCCCCTCATCGTTTAATTCCGACCGATCTGGCGCCGCGATTCGGCGCCATCGGATTGCGTTCCAGTCTTGACCTTCGGCGTCACGACGAAGTCGAGCGCTTTGGGAGTGGCCAACTCGACGACCTGGTAGCGGTGCCGCTGTAAGCCACTCCAAAACACATACACACACTCATATGCACCTCTTTTGTTTTCGCTCTCCAGCCGCCTTTGAGTGTTCTGCCTTATAGAGCACTTCCTTGATCGCTGCACCCGAGATGGTCTGGAGTTGTGCCCTTGCCCTAGGTCTCAGTATCATTGGCTACTCGGACGGACCCTATGGCCCGACGCTGATTGTCGAGAGCCTTGGCTTAAGTCCTGAGATCTTCACCCCGACGAGTTGTGGAGCCGTTTCGATCCATTGCGGCGTGGCAGTCCGATCGTCGGGGTCGTCGGCCGATGACGCTGCGCTGGTCACTGATCTCCACCGTCATACTTGTCGTCTCTGGTGCCTATCGAGGGTCGGTTGTCATAATAGTCCAGCGGTCGGGCTTGGGCTCTTTAGCGTCACCAGCGGTATCGCGAGCGTTGTTCTACCAGTGGGATGAATGGGGGAGAGCTGGCGCCGACCAAGATTCGCGCAGTGGTCCAGGGCCTCACGATGGCGAGTTGAAGGCTTGCGCCACTTTGACGGGCTTTGTCTTTCCTGCGTTCTTTGCTCGCCTTGGTGAGCCGGTTGCGATCTATGCGCTCGCCGGTGGTGCTGATCATTGCTGCGACCAGCCGACGCACGCTCGAACAGGTCGTGACGAGGAGGTCGATCGCACGCTCGTGTGCACCTGACATGCACGCGGTTCACCAGTGCCTGTCAAAGGCCGCTCCACCCGCTTGCGTCGTTAGTGAGACGCCGGCAGGTACTGGTATGGTTGGCTCGGCTCGTGGACAACGAATGGGAGGCCATGCTAGCGTTGCCTTGGATAGGGGTATCGCTTCTCTAGAGACGATCACAACCACATTTGAGGAGGACTATGAGCGAGGAAGATCTCTGGCGTTACGACGCAACTGCCCTGGCAGAGCTTGTCAGGTCGAAGCAGGTGAGTACCGTCGAGGTTATTGATGCTGCGATCGCTCGGATTGACCGGCTCAATCCTCAGGTGAACGCCGTTATCGCCGATCGGTTCTCACGTGCGCATGACGAGGCAAACACGGGCCGGAATGGTCCGTTTGCTGGTGTGCCGTTGCTGCTCAAGGACCTGGGAGCTGCTCAAGAGGGTGAGCCTTTCTGGCTGGGCTCAGCAGTGCTGCAACAGGCTGACTATCGGGCTCCAGTAACCAGTTACTACGTGCGCTCTTTGCTTGAGGCTGGCTTCATCGTACTGGGTCGAACGAACGCTCCCGAGTTTGGTACCAACATTACGACGGAGCCCGTCTCGACCGGCCCGACCCATAATCCCTGGGCACTCGACTACTCCTCAGGTGGTTCCTCGGGTGGTTCTGCTGCGGCAGTGGCGCTTGGCATGGCGCCGGTTGGGCAGGCGAGCGATGGAGGTGGATCGATTCGTTTTCCTGCAAGTTACTGCGGACTTGTTGGTCTCAAGCCTTCTCGCGGTAGGGTCTCGAAAGGGCCGTTGGCCGGTGATGGTTGGGCAGGCTCGACGATTGATGGAGCGTTGACGCGATCGGTTCGAGATGCCGCAGGAGTACTTGATGTGATGTCGGGGTATCGCAGTGGCGATCCTTATACAGCGCCGGCGTTTGCGCGTCCGCTCAGCGAGGAGGTTGGTCGTGAGTTTGGGTCGCTGCGGATCGGGGTTCTCGATCATCCGTTGCTGCAGGCTGCTACCGCCGATCCCGTTGTGACCAAGGCTGTACGACGTATTGCCAACCTGTTGAGCGATCACGGCCATGACGTGACCGATGCCTGGCCAGCCGCGCTGGCGGAGGAGGAGTTCCAGCCACGGTTTGTTGATATCGTGAAGGGGTCGATTGCCCAACAGTTCCGGTCGCTCGAGCGGATACTTGGCCGCGAGGTGGCACTTGACGAGATAGAGTCGGATAATCGAGTTTTTGTCGAGCTTGGGCGAAAGCTGCCGGCGTATCGGTACGTCGAGTCAGTCGACTGGCTTCAGTCGTATGCACGCAGGGTCGCTAGCTTCTTCGAGATTGATGGTTATGATCTCCTCGTCACGCCAGTCGCTCCGCGTCTCCCGCCCAAACTTGGTTATCTGAGCGATCCACAGTTTGGTCTTGATCGCCAGCTCGAGTTTTTGGGCTTTACTGGACAGTTCAATGTCTCTGGTCAGCCGACGATTTCGCTGCCACTGGCCATGACGGAACAGGAACCTCGCCTGCCGATCGGTATCCAGTTCGTTGCGGCCTACGGTCGGGAGGATCTATTGATCCGACTGGGATCCTGGTTTGAATCGGCGCTTGGATGGGCAGATCGCTGGCCGACGTTGGCTCTGGGATCGACGGATACATGACACGGATCGTTCACATCTCGGACCTTCATTTTGAGCTGCCCCCCGAGCGCTTGAAGCCAGGAGTGCGACAGGTGTTGGATCAGTCAGCTGCGATCCTCAAAGCTTTGCAACCTGACTTCCTCGCCGTGACTGGTGATCTCACCAGCTACGGTTGCTTTGACCGCAACCAGCTCTCGGGTGTTCGGCGATGGCTTGATGGCCTTGGTCTTGACTATCTGGTCGTGCCGGGTAACCATGACCTCTCGGCGAACGAGATTCGGGGCGCTGCCTATCCAATAATGGAGACCTATGAGCCGGTGGCGTGGGAACGGACGAATTTTGCTCGGAGCTTCGATCAAGGGCCGCTGGTCGAACGAACGCTTGACCAAGTCACCGTACTTGGAGTTGCGTTGCGAGAAGGGGATCCTGATTCGACCCTGGTGCAGTTGGCCCGTCGGCTCGATGAACTCAGCGGTCCAGCACTGGTGCTTGGGCATTACCCTCTGCAGGTGACGAAGGAGCAAGGAGTACTGGGGACCTTTGGCTACCAAGGTTACATCGAGGGCCAGAGGGACCGGTTGCTCAAGATGTTGCGTGACCAACCACTGGTGCGAGCCTATCTCTGTGGCCATGTGCATGCACAGACAGTGGTACCCCTTGATGATCATCTTCGCCAATTCAGTGCAGGAAGTCTTGGCCTCGGGGCGAGCGCTGGCTGGATCATCGATATCACGCAAGAGCGACTGGAGATTCGTTCGATTCGAGGGGCGGGACCCGAGCGATTCTGGCCCGACGACCTGTGCGGCGAGCAGGATCCGCTGGATTATCACCTCTGGTGCGGAACAGAACCGATAGTGCTGTCACTCGTCACCTAACCGATCGGCGTCGAAACAGATCGTCTCAAGACTGGTAGCGTGCGCGACACAGAGGTGACGTCGGGTTCATCGGGGCCTATCTGTGGTGGCAGGAGTAGTCCCCTTTTTTCCGGCGATGTCGCGCCGTGCCCGGATCTCTCTCCTCAGATCTACGGGATCGGCTCGAAGGCGCGTTGGCCTCTACTTCGGAACCGACGGCAAACGAACGTTGTAGGCCCCAGAGGGACAGTGCTGGCGCCGTCACCATCATTGCTCACGGCGTTCGTGTTGGACAGATCACCGATGCGGACCAGCGATAGTGCATGCATGACTCGTCGGAATCGGACATTGCACTCGGCCAGCACGACGCGGAGTGGTTACTTCTCAGGCAAGGTTGTGAGCCATCTTTGCGGGAAGCTGGCCGTCGGTAAAAATCCATCGCTACGCGAGCGTGCGCCGCCAGCGACTACGGGTTTCATTCAGGTCATCATGTGCAACAGCCCGAGACCTTCTGGGGGTGCCGCCTGCATTAGCTGAGTTTCGTCGCGCAGAGCGAAAACATGAGTGGGAGACGTGGTTGGTTAGCTGGTGGCCGATAGATGGCGCCATCACGCGTCCGCTCGAAGTTCTCGGCAAGTGCAAAGCGCGTAAAGGGAAATTCGTGGAACCAGTCCAAGCGCAGGCCTGCCCCGGCGATGGATGAGACGATGTCACCCATGGTGTGTTGCCACTCGGCAGTGGTATTCCACTGGGTCGCGACAGGGCCAACGGCATAGCTGCCTTGAGGCTCGTGTTGGATCTCCGGCTTCCCGTCAGAGAAATAGTCGAGAGCGATCGACCAGCTGTCGGCGTCGAGCGCCCAGGTGATTGGGTGGAATTCAACGAGGTAGAGTCGGCCACCGGGTTTGAGCAGATCAGCCACGACCATAGCCCATCGCTCGATGTCGTGTAACCAGGTGAGGGCACCCTTTCCGGTATAGACGATGTCGTAGGCCGCGCCGAGAGCAGCTACGGCATCGTAGAGGTCGGCCAAGACCCAGCGCGCCGATATACCACAGGCATATGCGATCCGCTGTGCTTCATCCAGTGCGGGCTGAGAGAAGTCCAAGCCAGTTACCTCAAGTCCCTGTCGAGCCCAGGAGATCGTGTCTGTTCCGATGTGACATTGGAGGTGAACAAGCGAGTGCGCTTGTCCGACCTCGAACTCGTTGAGTTCAAAGTCGTCAAGCGAGGAGGCGCCGTTCACGATCTCGTCGATCCGATAAAATGGTGCCTTGGCGTGCAACGGGGCACGCTCGTCCCACCAGCGCTGGTTTGCCGTCACATTGTCGTGTGCAACCATACGTTTCATACTATCAGTGGGATGTTCAAGGCCCTCTCCGTGATGAATGACGCCATGCACAGCGATGACTGTTGAGATGCCATCATTCGTCCGGATAGCCGGATGTTCGATCGACGTACGAGTTGGCGCGTCGGGTCCCAGTCACCTGGCACAGGAGTCACAAGGAAATGAATGGACTATCGTTCCCGCAGTCAGACAGGTAGCTCTCTCTACTCGCAGTGGATGTCGTCGCGAGCGGGCCTAACGGTCGCAAACTCTGCGTCGGCGACCTTGATGTCTGTTGGGTACTGACTCGATTTGGCACGGACCTTGAGCTCATTGTTTGTTCCACCAGACGCTACCAGGTTGACGATAATCGCATCAGTCACCAAGGACCCTAGCCATCGGAGACCGTCCGCAGCCATGCATAGGGCAAGGCAGATTAGGTTGAGGCCTGCCGGTCGCGACCGGCGGGCGGATTTTGGATGAGGCCAAACGCTAGCGAGTTGGTGATCTTTGCTATCTGCGTATCTGCGTGTCGGGCCATTGATCGGACCTTGGCCACGGTATCGCGCTCAAGCTTTGCGCGCAACCAATCGGGCGTGGTTGGATTGGCGGCAACGAAGAAGCGGACCCAAGGTTCGGGGTCGTGGCAGAGGTTCGTGAGAGCTTCGATTGGTGCGTCGGGTCGTTTAGCGATCGAACGGCGAATCTCCCACCGTACGTCATTGGCGAGAAATACCTGGGTGGCGGCCGAACATTTTGGATGCTCTGCAGCAGCGTCTCGCACCCCAAAATCCGCATCATGTGCCAATGCGTCGATTGATTCCGGCGCTATCTCTGGGTTCTCAGCGAGCGCTCGGCGCACCCATGGGTTACCGTCATCGAGCAGGGATCGCTGCAGGGATAACGGACAAACCATCCGCACCGCTAATCCGGCGCGGACCTCCCACCACCAGTCGTCCTTGAGATCGCTCAGTACCCATTCGGGAGATCGCATATCGCGCGCGGCGAGCAAACGGCTGTTGGGGTCGGGAGAGATTGCAAGCTGTTCAAGGGCGAGACGGGCACAGGACGTGTCGAGCGTCTGCATGGCCAGTAGCGCTTCGAGTCCGCCATCGAAAGTTCGCCGGAGTCGGGAGCGACGGTATAACACACAGGTCGCCTGTCCTTGGCGATGGCCTTCGCACTCGATTACGACTGGAATTCTACTTACGATCGTCGAGGCCTGCAATGTGCAGGCTTTGACTGTAACGCGCAGACCCTGGCCGAGCTGGTTGAGGTACTTCGTAGGGATGAACATCAGGTCTCTCTCCACAAGCCAAGCTTGTTGATGGTTTCCACGGGGCTCGTGTCGGTCGCGACACCAAGCTCGTGGCCGGCCTTGTCGGATGGCCCGCGCCCGCCTCCCAGCTTGACGTACGTCCAGGCGACTGCCCCAATAAGGACCAGCAGCCAGAAGATGGCAGCCCATGCTAGCGGGAAGACGAGCGGTACAACAGTTTCGTAAAGGACAATCCAGAACAATCCCATGGCGATAACGGGGAGTGCGAGGTGAAAGACGAGCTGCGTTAGCCGGCGCTCGCGATACGATATCCGCATTAACGACAGATTCATGAGTGTGTGCGCGGTGACGAGGCCAAAGAGAACCGCGGTGGTGAGCACGTCGAACGCCTGTGCAGGACCGAGCCAGAGGCCGAAGATGAGACCGACAATGATCGCAGTCGCACCGACAAAGGTGACACTCGCCGCCGGTGCTCGTTTGCCGTTGACGGTCGCGAAACTCGTCTGTAATAACTTGTCGCGGCTTACCGCGTAGAGTACTCGAGCGGTACTGGTCATGAGTGCGAGATCATCCATGAGGGCGCTGTTGATGGCGAGTACTACCAGTGCGACGGCTCCGATTGGTCCGAGGTAGTGAAGGAACACCTGGACACCGGGTGCGGCTGCCTTCGAGAACAGCGCCATGCGTGTTTGCCCCCATCCGACGGTGAGTGCATAGGCTGAGATCGTGAGAGCAACGCCCACGAGGGTGAGCGAGAGTATGGCGGCCTTGCCGATTAGTCGACCCTGTTGGGTTCGCACCCCCTTTGCCTCCTCACCGAGCGGAGCATGACTGCCTACGCCGATAAAACTGGTAATCGCAAAGATCATCCCGAGGGCGACACCTTTGATGCCCACGGTGGCGAAGGTAAAGGGGTGTAAAGGTGCGACAATGTGGGCCCTAGAGATGATGACGATCGAAGAGACGATCAAAAAGACAATCTCAAGTGAACTCGTGAGCAACATGGCCTTAACGGTTGGACGAATACCAAGGACCGAAAGCAACCAGGGTATTCCGATGAACACAAGCATCATCGGAATCCAGAACCAGGCGGGAAGGGTTACACCGAGGTAGGACCTTGCGAGTCCGGGCAAAAAAACACCAGCGACATAGATGGGTACGCCAGCAACGCTAACGAGCTGGTAAAAGACGACCATGATGGCGGTGACGAGGGCAGGCTTGGCTCCGAGGCCAGCTGAAACATAGCTATAGTAACCACCAGCGGATCCGCGATGCTTGGATAGATGGTAGAGGGTGTTCACCTCGATGAACATCAAGACGAAGGCAAACAGATACGAAAGCGGAAGAGCAACGAGTGCGAAGGCTGCACCGGCAGTCATGAACGCGACGACATCACAGGTGGGTGCCATTCCAGCGATGCTCTGGCTGACGAGTCCCCAGACGGAGACGATACCAGATTGGAGACCAGCTGCTTGCGACAACGGCCGCGGATCCTCTTGGGACACATGCGGCGAGCTATTTGAATCCATTTGCGCGCCACCTCTCCGATCTACCTAGAAGTTTTTTCTACTACCGATAGTAGCACCGGCGAAGACATCTTCATTCCGGAGAGGCTAGAAATTATTTCTGATCAGTGAGAATTACGGAGCCACGGCGTCTGCTGCAAGGATCAAGATGAGCTTGGAGATGCTGACGAGCCATCTGTTCTGGGTAGTGGCCGAGCTTCCTAAACCCGGTTGGCGCAACAATTCCCTTGCTTGCGGTGCCGTGAGGGTAGGCCCAGTTCTCGAGGGCGGGGGTGGATAGGCGCATACCACCGGGGTACGCGGACTTACTTGGTCGCCTGTACTCCTTCTTCGGTGTTCTCTAGTCGGTTGCATCCGCCAGCGCGCTGCAAATGGCGAGCGATGCTTCGTGTCGGCGCCCTGGATTGCACTGTGGACTCTATTGGTGTCGAAACGTCCTTGTGCACGTATGGTTCCACGACCAACGCGCGCACCCACCGTCTCGCGAGATGGGCACTGTGAGGTGGTTACGCGGATCAAACGACACTCGTTGCCCGCTGGTCGTGGACGCGCACGGCGTGACCGGCTAGATGACGGAAGACGTCACGTTCGGGATCTGTGAGAGCCGGGGATGAGACTCCCCCCGGTTAGCCGCGGGCTAGCTCACCGGTTATATCCCGGTCGCCTTGGGACTCCTCTGTGTACGAGGAGACCGTTGGCCCCGGTGGTCCTCGGAATGGGTGGCAGTTGCCTGGCTCATGCCGCACCGGGACACCCACGAACAACGGACCGAGGTCCCCTGGCACACCGACCCAAGAGCTGAATCTGATATATTCGTTGGCGCTAGTTACACCAATTTGGACTTTTAGTCCAGCTTCGAGTAGCCGCTGAGGTTGAACAGGCGCCTGTTTGAGTACCGAGCAGCAGATGGAAGGATCCGATCGCTGGTCTGCGGGTGGGAGCTCTGACACTCGAGCGTAATGTGCCCAGTTCGAAGCTCTGAAAGCGCTACCTCTCATGGGTGTTCGATGTGCGTTTCCGTGGACGTCTCATTCAAGGAGTTGTGGTCTGAACTACGGGATCTGGTCGACTCGTCCGACAGCGGCACATCGCCGAGCAGGTAGCGCGCGCCGGTACCGAGTTGGGCAGCTTGGTCATTGGCGTTGTAGAGAGAGCATCGATCCAGCGATAGGCAGCCACAACCAATGCAGGAGTCGAGGTCATCTCGCAGACCTTCAAGCGTTCTAATCTGCTCATCAATGCGGCTTCTCCAACCCGCGGAGAGCCGCCGCCAGTCTTTCGGTGTTGGAGTTCGCAGATCAGGGAGCAGAGCGAGAGCAGCGCTGATCTCTTCCAAAGAGAGCCCGACACGTTGGGCCACCTTGATAAAGGCGACACGTCGTATCGTAGCTCGGTCAAACATACGCTGGCGCCCGTTTGGACGAACCGAGGTGATGAGTCCACGCTCTTCGTAAAATCGTAGAGTTGCGACCGAGACGCCACAGCGCTTTGCAACGGTCCCGATCTGAAGTAGTACCTGCTCCCGAGGCATGTTATTGTGTTTTCCCTTCACTGACTTGATCTCAAGTTAACTTGAGATTGTAGCATGGTCCCTATGCCGAGGAAAGTCATCAAGGGATCACCACCGTTTGGTTACCGGGATTTGATCCATCTCATCGAACTCATGCGGGGCGACGAGAAGCACGACGTGAGCGCCTACTCTACGCTGGACGTGCTTTGGGTGCTCTACGACTCGGTTCTCAATGTTGAGCCGTCAACCGTGGATGATCCGATGCGTGACCGTCTCTTCATTTCAAAGGGACACGGACCGATGGCTCTCTACGCCGTGTTGGCGGCCAAGGGGTTCATTGCTACCGAGGATCTCCCGTTGTATGGAGCGTTTCGATCGCCGCTTGGCTGGCACCCCGATCGATTGCGTATTCCAGGCGTTGAGATTTCGAGTGGTTCACTTGGTCATGGTCTTGCGATCGCTATTGGAAGCCTCTATGCGTTGGCCCTGCGCTGCCCGTCACCGCCCAGGTCCTACTGTCTCATGGGTGACGGTGAACTCGACGAAGGCTCGGTTCATGAAGCCATTGCTTTGGCGAGCCGTCTTCGCATGGGCATATTGACGGCCATCGTCATCGACAATCACAGCGCCAGTCATGGCTGGCCCGGAGGAATTGCGTCAAGGTTCGACGTCGAGGGGTGGCATACGACAACCGTGTCTGGACGAGATCACGATCAGCTTCGGGCGGCGTTGCGCAACGCGGGTATCGATGCCAAGGGTGCGCCGCACGCCGTGATCTGTGAGGTTGTGTGATGAGCGAATCTGGAGGTATTCAAGACCTCACAATGAGAGAGGCGTTCTACGTGGCGGTCGAGGATTGGATGGCTCGTGACGAGACTGCCGTCGTGGTACTGGCCGACATCTCTGCCGCAGCCTTTGCGCGGGTCAACCTGCGGTTTCCTGGCCGAGTCCTCAATGTTGGCATACGAGAGCAGGCGGCTATAGGGGTTGCTGCGGGTTTGAGTTTGGAGGGCTATCGTCCGCTGGTTCACACCTACGCACCCTTCTTGATCGAGCGCCCATTCGAGATGGTCAAGGACGATCTATTCCACCAGGGATTGACTGCGACGCTCGTGTCCATTGGTGCCTCCTACGACGAGCCGGCGTATGGTCGTACACACCAATGCCCCGAAGATATTGCACTGCTCGACAGCCTCGGGACGAGCGAAATCTTCATCCCTGGCCATCCGGAGGAGGTTGGGCCGCTCCTGTTTCGAGCGGTATCGGGGTCTTCGGTCAGCTACGTGCGCCTCAGTACAGCGCAGAACTCGCTTGCCCATCGTTGCTATGGGCCCAAGATGGTGACTATCAAGCAGGGAAAACGCGCGGTCGTGGTTGCAGTCGGTCCAATGCTCGACTCCGTTTTACGGGCTGGTCGAGGGCTAGACGTCACCATACTGTATACCACCACGATTCGCCCCTTCGATGCCATAGCGCTTCGGTCGGCTGCTGAGTTCAGCACCGATGTCGTCATCGTTGAGCCATATCTCGCAGGGAGTTCGATACCGGTGGTTGAACACGCGCTTCGCGATGTCCCCCATCGGATCCTTGGCCTTGGAGTGCACGATCGTGACCTTCATCGATACGGCACGCGCGAGGAACACGACCGTGCCCAGGGACTAGATGTCGAGGGAATTGCGGCGTCAATTCGCGCCTTTCTAGGAATGTGATTGTTGAATCGTTTTCTAGCGCTTAGGTGCCGAGAACACCAAGATCACCGCAGTCTGGTGGTCGGGATCGATCCGGGTAGTAGAGCACTGGGCTCTGATTGCCCACCGCTACAACATGCGCATATCGGGGCGAGTTGGTCTCGCAATT
>JAKAQR010000034.1 GCA_021819725.1 Actinomycetes bacterium | reverse complement strand
GGGTATTGGCTCGTGGCGGCCGATGGTGGGGTCTTTGACTTTGGCGATGCAAACTTCTATGGCTCCACTTACACCTATGGACTCACTGGTCTTGGTGGAGCACATCCACTCGCTGCTCCGATCGTGGCAATCATCCCGACTCCAAACGGCAAGGGCTATTGGCTGATCGCCAAAGACGGTGGGGTCTTTGACTTTGGCGATGCAAACTTCTATGGCTCCACCTACACCTATGGACTCACTGGTCTTGGTGGAGCACATCCACTCGCTGCTCCGATCGTGGGCGGTGTCGCCACCAAGGATGGTCGAGGGTATTGGCTCGTGGCGGCCGATGGTGGGGTCTTTGACTTTGGCGATGCAAACTTCTATGGCTCCACCTACACCTATGGAATCACTGGTCTTGGTGGAGCACATCCACTCGCTGCTCCGATCGTGGGGATGGCGGCAGTCCCGAATGGTGGCGGGTATTGGCTCGTGGCGGCCGATGGTGGGGTCTTTGACTTTGGCGATGCAAACTTCTATGGCAGCCTCGGAGGGCAGAAAATCTCTGCCCCCATTGTTGCCGTTGCCGTCGCCGGGCAATCCAGTCCCACGGTCTCCACCACAGCATTGCCAGGTGCGATCGTCGGTCAACCTTACACGAGTTCGATCGACGTGAGCGGCGGGGATGGCACCGTGACGGTTGCAGCAACTGGCCTACCGGCGGGACTCTCGATCACCCCGAATGGCACCCTTGAGGGGACACCGGACGTCGCCGGGCTGGCATCTGTTACTATTACCGCCACCGATTCCCATGGCACTACCACCACCCAATCGATTGAACTCTCCGTCACCAATCCCCTCCAGGGCCAGTTGTCAAGCGCCACCCCACAGGCATCCTCCAACTGGGCTGGCTACTACGTCGAGCCTGGTAGCTTCGACGCCATCACCGGCACCTTTACCGTGCCTTCGCTCGCGGCGAATCAGCCAGCATACTGCGACAGCGGACAACCGACCCCTGGTTGCTCACTCTCGGAGTGGGTGGGAATCGATGGAGCGACCAACAGTTCACTGATTCAAGCTGGCGTTGAGCTGACACCACAAGGTGATGGTACTACCTACCAGATCTACCCATGGTGGGAGATTCTGCCCAACGTCCAGACCAATGTCAACTCTCTCTCTGTCGCCGCTGGCAACCAAGTCACGGTGAATATCTTTAAGACCATGAACGCGAACAACTGGGAGATTCAGATCATCAATGACACCACCGGTGCGAGCTTCACCACCACGCAACCCTACAACGGTCCGGGTGCATCAGCCGAGTGGATCACTGAGGCCCCCTCAACCACTAGCGACACAATCCTTAATGTCCCTACGCTGAACTCTCCAGTCAACTTCACCAACCTTGGCATAGGCACCACCGGCTCAATCTCGGATGAGGTACAGACCTATCTCTGCCAAGTACTCCCTGTTCAGCCGGGGACGCTCGCCGGTGATAGTTTCCAAGTCACCCAACTCGCTGGTACTCCCCAGAGTGGCCCCTGTTCCAACGGAGCACTCGTGAACTCCACCGCTGTTCTTCATGAGTAGTACGCTTGGCCTATGAAGTCTTTTACACACGTGATGGTCGCTGGTCTTGGGGTATTGGGTGCACAGATCGCCTACCAGGTCGCCTATTCAGGAGCAAGCGTCACCGGCTATGACATCAATGCCAAGGCCTTGGCTGCTGGTCGCCAACGTCTCGAACAGCTACGAGACCGCTATGCTCGCAACCCTGGTACGCATGGTGCAGATGCTGCTGGAGTTGCCTTCGATCGGATCAAGCTCACCAGCGAGCTCAAGGAGGCTGCGACCGGCGCTGAACTCGTGATCGAGGCGGTGCCTGAGAGTCTAGAACTCAAGTGCAGCTTCTACCGGCAACTTGCCCCGCTCCTCTCGCCTACGACCGTCATTGCGACCAACACCTCGACGCTGTTGCCAAGTGACCTTGCCGAATCGACGGGGCGGCCTGATAAGTTTCTCGCGTTGCATTTTGCCAACGAGGTCTGGATTCACAACACGGCCGAGGTCATGGGGACATCGGCGACCGATCTGACCATCTATCAACGAGTCGTCCAGTTTGCCACCGAGATCGGGATGGTCCCCATCGAGATCAAGAAGGAGCAGGCTGGCTATCTCCTCAATTCGTTGCTCGTCCCCTGGCTACAGGCTGCCAGCAGTCTCTTTATGCGGGGCATCGCCGAACCCGAGATGATCGATATGACCTGGCGAACCGCGACCGGTGCGCCAAGCGGACCCTTCCAGATCTTTGATGTGATCGGCATCCGAACCGCCTATGCGGTCTCGATCGCCGGTGATCAGACGCAACAAGAGTTTGCTACCTATCTGAAGGAACACCTTCTCGATCAGGGAAAACTTGGGAAGGAATCTGGTGAGGGCTTCTACCACTACCCTCCAAAGGCCGAAGACTAACCGAATGCGCCGACGCAAGAGTGCCGTGTCTGAACCGCGCTATGTCTGAACCGCGCCGTCCCCGTCGAGTCGATCATCACTACTTGAACGACCATGCCTATGTGGATTCGAGTCGACTTGGGGCCCGGATCGCCATCTATGACTACCAGAGCCCAAAAATCGACCTCGAATACGAGGTGCTCAACGCATGTGCTCCCGTAGAGAACCTTCGCATCCTCGACGTAGGAAGTGGCAATGGACGCCACGGGCGGGCCCTGACCCGAGCCGGTGCTCATGTCCTTGCCACCGATCTCTCGAAGGGAATGCTAGGAGGCGTGGATGGCGTCTGGGCCAGAGCCCAGTCGGATGCAGAGGCGCTACCCATCGCGACTGGCTCCGTTGACCGAGTGCTCGCCGCCCATATGCTCTATCATCTTCCCCGCCCTCGAAACGCGATCGCGGAGTTTGCACGGGTGCTCAACTCGGCGGGGCGACTCATCGTCACCTCCAACACCGAATCACATCTGATCGAAGCACGGCTGCTCTGGGGCGAGCTCCTCGACGACCGCGGACTTGACACGACCAATTCGGATCTGTCACTGATGAATCTCGAGTTACCCACCGACCGCCTCCTGGCAGAGGTGCAGGAGAGTTTTATCGACGTCGACTATCGCCTACTCGCCGGTTCCATCACCCTATCCGAGCCAGCAGCGCTCGTCAGTTATGCCGCCTCAACAACGGCGGCGATGGCGACCAATGAACTTGGCTACGACCTCTTACCAGCCTTCGGTGAACGGATCCGCGAACACATCGTGCGCGAGGGCGAGTATCGGCTCACCACCGAGGTCATTCTCGTGACCGCGGCCACAAAGCGCACGTCCATCGCCTCCAACTAGCAAAATTGATGGGACCGCTACGATTCGCTCCACGCCGATCTTCACAACGAACTCATTCGCTGTCGATCACAACCCACCAAGAGAAGGACCAGCTCCGGGCCGTGGCCGAATACTAGACACCGAGCAGATGACGCGCCTCATCACTCGAGCGAAGGTCAACAGCCGTCGCCTCAAGACGGATCCTTCCCTTCTCAAGGACATAGCCTCGGTCGATGATGGAGAGGGCAAAACCCATGTTCTGCTCACTGATCAGCATCGACATACCAAGGTCCTTGAGTTCATGGAGCTGTCGCCCGACCTCTTCCACAATGGTGGGGGCAAGGCCTTCAGAGGGCTCGTCGAGGAGCAGGAGCTGAGGATTGCCGAGCAGGGCCCTCCCCAGCTTGACCATCTGCGCCTCTCCACCCGAGAGTACGCCAGCCCGACGATCCATCAGCATTGCAAGCTTTGGAAAGGCCGCGACGACACGGTCGATATCCCAGGCGGTCTCGCTCTTGCGCGCAGCCTTAGCGGCCAAGACCAAGTTCTGTCGCACCGTGAGATCTCCAAAGACCCGCCTCCCACTCGGGACCAGTCCCACTCCCATATTCGCGATCCGATACGCCGGCTTTCCCTGGATCTGGGTACCTTCAAAACTCACCGTTCCCGAGCGAGGTGGGGTCAGACCCGTCACGCTGCGAAGAGTCGTCGTCTTTCCTGCCCCATTACGACCCAAGAGTCCAACCACTTCACCCGCCTCGATCGCGAGAGAGACGCCTTGCAGGACATGGCTGCGGTCATAGTAGGTGTTGATGGAGTTCAGTTCTAAGATCACGAAAGCCCCTTACTAAACTCAGACGTACCCAGATACACCTCAACTACGGTTGGGTTCTTGCGGATCTCATCCGGCGACCCCTCAGCAATCGTCTGTCCCTGGTGCATGACCGTCACGACATCGGCGAGCGAGAAGACAACGCTGACATCATGTTCCACAATGAGCACCGTAATGCCGTTCGTCTCCACAAGTTCCCTGACCAAGTTCACCGCTCGCGAAGTCTCCGACGGAGACATCCCTGCCGTTGGCTCGTCGAGCAGCAACACCTTGGGTTTCATCGCCAACGCCAGAGCGACCTCCAAGGCACGCTGGTCACCATGGGAGAGATCACGTGAAGTTGCCTGCGCGAGCCCCGACAGTCCCACCTGATCAAGGAGGGAGGCCACTTCCTCGTCGACGTCACGAGCAAACTTGCCAAAGAGCTTCTCGGAATGTCGCCGTCGCGACGTGACCGCCACCTCAAGGCACTCACGCACACTCAATCGCCAAAAGACATTGGTGGCTTGAAAGGCACAACCGAGCCCACGCATCATCAGCTTGTGGGTCGACAGACCCGTGATGTCGCGTCCATCGAGGGTGACCTTTCCGGATGTTGGACGTAACTCACCGATGATCAGGGAAAATAGCGTCGACTTCCCTGCCCCATTTGGGCCGATGACGGCACGAATCTCACCAGGCATGACTGCGAACGAAACGCCATCAACTGCTCGAAAACCGTCAAACTCTTTAACCAGGGAGTCCACAGCGAGGATCGGCTCCACCATCTCAGTCCCCCCATTCTCGTCAACGGGTCTGTCATCAACGGCGTTATCGTCAAAGATCTTCTCATCGAAGACGTCATGCGCGGCTAACCCCTCGGCATCTTCCGGAACAGGAGTCCTGCGTCCAAGCCTGGTCAACACAAACCGTTTGATCGGGCTCCCTAGTCCAATGAGCCCGTCTGGGGCAAGTAGGACGACACCGACGAGCACGATTCCGAGCACCAACTCCCACTGCGAGGTGTATTGGCTGATCTCAAGCTTGCCGACCTCGAAGATGACGGCCCCGATGACGGGACCCATAAAACTCCCAATGCCGCCAACTAAGGCTGCCAGTAAGGGGTTGCCCGCCTCGAGCCAGTTGAACAGGTGTGGATACGCCGAGGAGTTTTGGACAACCAACAGAGCCCCGGCGATCCCCGCGCCAGCACCGGAGATCACAAAACCGATCAGCTGGTGTTTGTACACATTGACCCCCACCGCAGCCGCTCTTCGCCGGTTCTCGCGAATCGACTTCAACGTCACCCCAAAGGGGGAGATCATGATGAAGTACATGATCGCTATCGCGATGAGCGCGATGAAGAGGTAGCCAGAGGTCACTCCCGAGATATTCTGTGGCACCATATTCCCAAAGATCCCCGTTGCCCCTTGGGTGTAGCTATAGGCCTGTTCGACGATGGTATGTACTAACTACGTGAAGGCCAAGGTCACCAGTGCAAAGAACCACCGCCGCGTACGCAGGGCAATGAGACCAACCGGAACCGCCGCTATCGCTCCCAGAATGGGGGCGAGAATGAAGAGCATCCAGAACGGTAACTTATAGTGGTACCAGCCAAGGGCAAGGGTATAGGCACCGACTCCATAAAACAGAGACTGTCCAAAGGTCACCAGGCCGCTGTAGCCGACCACGATATTGGTAGATACAGCGAACACTGCCATGATGAGCACCGACTCCAAGATCGAGATCTGCCCTGAGCTCAGCACGAAGGTGGCGACGATTAACAGGCCAATCCCAATGAGGGCCCAGACTAAGGGTCCCCGATCGACCTTGGCCGTTCCAGCGATGCCACCTGCTGGGGCCGCTGGCTTGCGTGATCGAACAATCGCCATCGTGTTAGTCTCCTGTTCCGGCACGGCCAAAGATGCCACTCGGCCGCACCACGAGCACCACAATCATCACGACATAGACGCTGATGGGAGCGAGAGGCGGCAGATAACGAGCACCAAAGGCATCGACGAGTCCGATCAAAACAGCAGCCACCGCAGCACCCGAGATCGAACCCAGGCCGCCGATGACCGAAATAATAAAGGCATCGATGAGAATGGACTGGTCGAGACCTGCGGAGATCGAGATCTGCGGAGCCGCGATTGCACCAGCGATCCCAGCGAGAAGCGCTCCAAAGGTAAAGACAAAGAGGTAGATCCGCGAGACATTCACCCCGGTCGAGGCCAACAACTCGTTGTCCTCCACCGCAGCTCGGATCTTCCACCCGAGCGTCGTGAAGCGCAACAGTGCAAACATCACGAAACCCACCGCGAGTGCGACCACGATAATAACTACCGAGTACTTCGGGAACGACTGCCCAAAGACGGAGAGGCTGCCCGCAACCGACGGAGCAGCCGACACCGTGCGATCCGATGATCCCCAAATCAGGAGACCGAGATCTGCAAAGACATAGAACAACCCAAAGGTCGCCAGCATCTGCGAGAGATGTTCACGACGATAAAGGCGTCGCATGACGGTGACCTCGACGAGAACACCTAACGCGGCAATCACAAGGGGCGCGATAATCAACGCACCCCAAAAGTGCAGCTCGGAGCTTGACGCCCCGACCACGGTAGAGACAACAAACGCCGAATACATGTAGAAGCTGCCATGAGCGACATTGATGAGACGAAGCGAACCAAAGATGAGCGTCAGTCCTGCACCAACGAGGAACAGGGTCCCAGCCTCAGCAAGTCCGGTCAAGATGGTAACCAATACACTTCCCAAGTAGCGTGTCCCCCTTCATGTTCACACAGGTGATGGAGCGCACCAAGCTGCACGCTCCATCACCTGGGATTTCCGGTCCGTTAACCTCGGAGCTTAAGCGCCTGTGAACAGGACATCAGGGTCTTGGTTGGGCTCGACACGAACAGGTCGGTCAACAACGGGAAGCCATACTTTGCTGAGACCGTACTGGCCACCTTCCCAAAGTAATCCGGTACGACCGCCTGGTTATCACAGGCCTGGAACTGGAAGCTGCCTTTGAGGGTATGAACCGTATCACCCTTCAACGCCGCCGAGACCGCATTGCCGGTAAAGGACTTTGCCTTCTCTACCCCCTGCGCCCAACTCTGCACCGCCGAATACCCCAACACGCCCCACTCTGAAGGCCACGAGCCATACAAGGTATGGAACTGATTGGTAAAGGTCTTCATCGCCGCCGTCTTGATAGCGAAGAACGGAGCTCGGTCATTGAGGTAGAGGTTCTTCGTCGGCGTTGACTTGCCCAAGGCCAGCAGCGTATCGGTACCCGTTGGGCCAAACACCGCCGTCTTCGAGAAGAGATTGTAGCTCTCCGCCTGTTTGATGAACGTGACCTCATCTCCACCGAAGATCCCCAGGAAGATCATCTGCGGATGCGTGGCTAACGCAGCGGAGATCGCTGAAGTGAAGCTCGGCTGACCGATCTGGGTATAACTCGTTCCAAGGTTATCGAGCTTGATACCAAGACTCTTCATCGAAGCCTGAAACGAATCAATGTCGTCCCGGCCAAAGGAATAATCAGGCGTAATGAAGTAGTACCGGCGGTATGGCAATTTCGATAAGTACTGGGCAGCACCCAACGGCTCCATGTAGGTATTCGGCTGCAACTGGAATGCATACTTTGAATAATCGGTGGTCACAGTAGCGATATCGTTACCATTCCAGATCATCAATGGTAATTGATACTTTGTTGCCAACGACTCCATGGCACCGACGGTTGAACTGGTAGACGCGCCGAAGAGCGCGGACACATGGTCATCCTGAATAAGGCTCTGGGTATTTGAGATGGCGGTCGGTACCGATGCGTTATCGTTACGAAAATCGACCAACACCTTTTTGCCGAGGAGACCCCCGCTCTTGTTGATCGCGTTAACCGCCATCGTCATGCCATCATCACCGTCGACACCGGACTCACCAAAGAATCCACTGGTCGCGGTATCGACACCAATGGTGACCGTCTCAGTGAACTTGCTCTTCGAACTCGATGAGCTTGTAGAGCTGCTAGAGCTGCTCGAACCTCAAGCGGCGAGTAGCGCAGCGGCCATGGCTACACCGGCGATTGCAACGACGCGTTGACGTGACTTCTTGAACTTCTTCGTCATACTGACTTTTCCCCCTACAGCTATCCACAAAGGCCATGAATCGTTAGATTCTGCATCCTTTGCGATCATCCCCATGATCAATAGAGCCGTTTTACTCGCCTCATTGCGAATCTCGCGAACGCCAGTGAGCGATCAACATCAAGCTCGGTTCCCCACTTGGTTATCATTACAGATACTTGCCCGTAACACAATTGTCAACTTCTGCCAACAAAAGTGTAATAAAGAAAACGATTCATAGATTACCAAACAGTAACTTTACGCCATGACTGCAGTCTTATTTAGTACAATTAGTACAAACTAGCCAAAGCTGCCTTGGAGTAAAATCGCCGGATTTGGGTCTGCGATCGGCTTCCCCATAACCGTCATCGTTTGAGGAGAAGCGAGGCCTTTTTGGCCACGCTCAGTGCCAGCAGCGACCGGGAACCGGAGCTTCAGCTGGTGAGGCGCGTCATTGTGTCAACTTAGAACAGCCGCAACGGCCAACGTATCGGACCCTGTCAGCACGCGCGCAGCAGATTCTGAGCTCGTGGGCACTCCAATGTACCCGAGCGGAATGGAGAGTGACCACGCTCGATGTGAGCATGCCGTAGACCGGAAAGAGCTCAGGGAATGCCCTCGCCCCAATCCAGGAGCACAGGCACCAACACGAATCAGGAAGTTCCAGCCTCGGCTCGGACCAAGCTTTCGAGCAGTGGCGCTAACAGATTTGCCGCCTCATCTAAAAAGGGATACTCGTCTGGTTCTACCATGACACGACTCAACATGAGCCCCCGGATGGTGGCCAAAATCAAGTGCGCAACGCTTCGAGCCCGATCCTCAGGGATCTCTATACGCCCAACCAGCTCGACAGAGATAAAATCAATCCAGTCATTCATGGCATGAGAGAGAAACTCGCCATAGAGTTCACGCTCTCGCGCGCTCGCCCCGACGAGCTCGAAGAAGAGCTGATCCGCGCCCTCGTTCTCAGGCTTTGCGATATCGACCATCGCCGCTCGGAAGTAACGAGATACGAGTTCAGGTCCGGCCTCGTTCTCAGTCAGCGTCGCTTGCAATCCACCGCGCTGTTCATCCGCAAGGCGTGCAAGCAACTGCTCAAGGAGCTTGTCCTTGGTGCCAAAGTGGTGTTCAAGTGTGTTCGGTGCCACACCGAGTTCCTCGGCGAGCTTGCGATAGGTCAGCGAGGCAAGGCCGTTCGTCTTGAGATATTCGGCCGCCTGTTCGGTCAATTGCTCACGCCGAGGGTTACCTTTGTCACTAGATTCCATCGCCTCAGCTTAGAAGGTCTCGCAGGAAATCAGCTGCACCACACGCGCCCTGTTATTCCAAGCTCCATGTCGTAGGTCTATCCCGAAAACGCCCCACATGGACTGCTCTTCAACGGGACAGACGGCTAAACAGCTCGTACCCGAACATGGGGTATAAGCTACTGGTGGTCGGAACCGGCGTCGATCCGGTGACCTCACGCTTTTCAGGCGTGCGCTCTACCTGCTGAGCTATCCGACCATAACGAGCGATAGTGGCGGACCCGACGGGATTTGAACCCGCGACCTCCGGCTTGACAGGCCGGCGTGCACTCCGAGCTGCACCACGGGTCCCTACGCAATCGCTTGCAAGTAGATCAGTATATAAGACCCGTTCTCTCTGTCACTGCAGCGAGCAGAAAACTCAAGGACGGTTCAGTGACTCGAGCAGTCGATCGCCGACCTCAGCTGGGACGACCAAGTCACCGAAGCCCATCAATGGTTCAAGTCCTGGCTTGAAGGTGCCGTGATAATCAGAGCCGCCGGTGACCAGCAGACCTGCGTCTTGGGCGATCTGGGTGAGTTCTGCACGTTGGTCTGGTGTATATCCTGCATAGAGGCATTCCAGTCCGACGAGCCCTAACCGACGGAAGCCAACCAAGGTGGTAACCAACGAAGCGAGGGGCAGACCAAGACTGAGGGGGTGTGCGACAACCGGCACCAACCCGAGATCGGCACAGAGTGGTCCAATCTCATCGAAGCCAAACAACGTCTTTGGGCTGTAGAGGGGCCTCCCCTTTGCCAAGTACCGGTCGAAGGCATCCTGGATACTCTCGGCATAACCATGGTCCACCAGCACCCTCGCAAAATGAGGACGGCCCACACTCTTGGCTTCAAAGTCCGTTGTTCCCGCCGCCGCGAGCACCTCCTCCTCGGTGATCGCAAGCCCATGCTGATTGGCACGATCCAACAGTTCAAGATTACGATTTCGACGCGCTATTGCCAGTGCATCGATCCTCGCCGCGAGCTCGGTGCGAGCGAGTGAATACCCGTAGACAAGAAGATGAAAGGTGCCACCATCCCATCGCAACGAGAGCTCAACGCCATCGGGAGGTGGGAGCTCTGAATCGATCACCTTCGCGAAAGCCGCGCTCCCGGCAAGAGTATCGTGATCGGTCAATATTGCTAGATGGACATGTCCAAGACTCGCCGCCAGTTGATCAGGAGGCACCGACCCGTCCGAGGCGTCCGAGTGAAGATGAAGGTCGCAACGAGCTTGCATAGAGGTAAGTCTAGCCTTCGCTCTCAAAGCCGTCGGGAAGCAACGACTCTTGCTACAACCGGAGGTCCTCCACGAATCGTGCAGTGCTGTTTGGCACGATCAGATCGCCTAACGCGGAGGTCATCTCCTTCGGCGGCCGACCGGCGAGCTCGGAGCAGATCGCAACGCACGCCAGCTGCGCGTGAGCACAACGATCCATGGAGCACGGGGTCTGCACAAAGCGACGCACCGCCCTTTGCCTTGTAGGTACCCGGCACCTGTGACAAGGCCACTGAGGTCAAGCTCGCTGGGGGCTTGGGTCGCTGACGCGACCACCGACATCTGAAACGAGAATCAACACCCGAAGTTTGACCCCAAGGAGTAACCCATCTATCGATGCGCGGTGCGTCACCACCAAGGTGACCCTCACCAGGATCGTCCCAGTCCGGATCGTCCCAGTCCGGATCGTCCCAGCCAGGATCGTCCCATTCAGGATCGTCCCATTCAGGATCATGTTGTCAACACTGCTCTCGGATGAGTCACCACGGTGTCGATTGGGCCTGCTGGCGCGACAGGCACGTCGAACATCAAACCGACCGCATCGTTGACGCTGCGCGGCGATCGAGCTCCTTACCAAGAACCACCTCAGTGAGATCACTCGTGTTAGAACGAGATTTTGCTCCACAAAGGTGCCAGAAAAGAGCGCGACCCATCGTGAGGTGGTCGAGAGATGCTAGGCTTAACATACCGTGATCGAAGATCCCCAGAACGACAATCCGGAGCACGATCAACTCGAACGTGACCATCCGGAGGAGGCTTGTGGGGTCTTCGGTATCTCGTTGCCAAACGAAGCCGTCTCCTACCTAACCTTCGACGGCATCTACGCACTCCAGCATCGCGGTCAGGAGTCCGCCGGCATGGCGGTCGCTGACAACGGAGAGATCACCGTAGTCAAGAACCTCGGCCTCGTCAGTGCGGTCTTTGATGACTCAACGCTCGCGTCCTTGCCGGGAGACATGGCGATCGGACACACACGCTACGCCACCGCCGGGGACCGCAGTTGGCATAACGCACAGCCCATCTTCCGAGCCAGCGGTGAGTACGGTGTGGCCGTTGCGCATAACGGCAACCTCACGAACTCCTTCGAGCTCGCTGATCGCCTCTTCGACACCATCGCCCGACAGCCCTCCGACACCGAAATAATCGCTCAACTCATCTCGGTCTCCGTCGCGCGATCACGGCCGACTTCGGTCCAAGACTATGCGGATGCCGTGCGTGGGGCTCTCATCGAACTGCGTGGAGCTTACTCCCTTGCCATGCTCGATGGTGAACGCATCATCGGTGCACGCGACCCCGATGGTTTTAGACCTCTTTGCCTCGGCACCATTGCACCGAATGGATGGGTCATCGCCTCAGAGTCTCCGGCCCTGGACGTCATTGGCGCTGAGTTCGTTCGCGAGATCGAGCCAGGCGAGGTCGTGATCATCGACGCAGATGGCGCCCACAGTTTCCCCTCGCCCGAGGCTTCGCCCTCTCACCTTTGCATCTTTGAGTTCGTCTACTTTGCTCGTCCCGACACCAAGCTCCTTGGCAAGGAGGTACACGGCACCCGACGGGCGATGGGCGAGTATCTCGCTCATACCCTCCCAGTTGCAGCGGACATGGTAATGGGTGTCCCTGACTCAGGAGTACCTGCCGCCGAAGGCTATGCACTAGCCTCTGGCATTCCCTATGGTCAAGGGCTGGTGAAGAACCGCTACATCGGGCGGACCTTTATCAACCCTGGCATCAAGAGTCGCCAGGACGCGATCCGCCGCAAACTCAACGTGCTTGAGGAAAATGTGCGGGGTAAACGCGTCGTCGTCGTCGATGACTCCATCGTTCGGGGCTCGACCACCAAGTCGATCGTCCGTCTCTTAAAGCAAGCGGGTGCGGCCGAGGTGCATCTTCGCATCTCCTCGCCCCCCTATCGTTGGCCCTGCTTCTACGGGATCGACACGCCAAACCGACCCGATCTCATCGCGGCGAACCACAGCGTGGAAGAGATCACCGAGATCCTCGGCGCAGACAGTCTCGCCTACCTCCAGTTAGGCGATCTCCGTAAGGCGATCGGCACTCCAGAGGGCTTCTGTGATGCCTGTTTGACGGGTAGCTATCCTGTCGAACTCAGCACCCATCTCGCCGGTCAACAGGTGCTCTAGAAAGGACATCCGTGGACTACCAGCAAGCTGGCGTCGACTTAGTCAACGCTGAGGAGGCGGTCAAGGCAATAACAGCCTTGGTCAAGAGTACCTATAACTCCCACGTCCTCTCCGACCTCGGCGGCTTCGGCGGCCTCTTCCGTATCGGCGGCGAGGGCACCCCGACGCTGGTCGCCACCACCGACGGAGTAGGCACGAAGACCGAGGTCGCTCGGGCTGGCGGTCGTTGGGAAGGGATCGGTCAGGATCTGGTAGCGATGTGCCTTGATGACCTAGTCTGCACGGGGGCCCACCCTCTCTTCTTCCTCGACTATCTTGCCGTCGGCAAGAACGAACCAACGCTGATCGCAACCCTGGTGGCATCAATGGCGAGGGCACTCAAGTCGGCTCACACCGCGCTCATCGGTGGTGAGATCGCCGAACACCCAGGTTCGATGGCCCCCGACCAAGTCGACCTTGCCGGCTTTGCGGTTGGCCTCGTGGACCCAGCGACGGCGATCGGTGCTGAGCATGTGCGACCCGGTGACCGCATCATCGGCCTCCCCTCTCCGAATCTTCGTTCCAACGGCTTCTCGTTGGTACGTGCCATCTACGCTGATCTGCTCACCCATGTCAGCGACGGGGTGGCTACAAAGGGCGAGCTGGCACTCTACGAGGAACTCATCGCCCCCTCGGTCCTCTATGCCCCACAGATGCTCACCTTCATCGACGACACACTTCTCCATGCTGCCAGCCACACAACCGGCGGTGGGTTGGTGAACAATCTCGCTCGAGTGATTCCGGAAGGACTGAGTGCCACCATTGACCCGACCACCTGGCAATGGCCAAGCGTCTTTACCCAGTTGATGAGCGATGGTTCGGTACCACTCGCCGAGATGCGACGAACCTTCAACCTCGGCATTGGCATGGCGCTGGTCGCCGCGCCAGAGAAGGCAACAGTAATCCTTGACTCCCATCTCGGCTCGGTCGAGATCGGTCGCATTGAAGAAGGAGATGACAGAGCACGATGGAGTTAACGCCCGCTGACGTAGCAGCAGCGCGAGCAGAGTTGATCGCAAGCATCAAAGAGTACGCCATTACCTATGGTGATTTTGTCTTAAAGTCTGGTGCTCACTCGACCTGGTTTATCGATACCAAGCGAGCGATCTGTCGGCCTCCAACCCTCTTTCGTACCGCCCAGCTCACCCTGGCGGCACTCGCCGACGAGGTAACGACCATCGGTGGACTGACGATGGGGGCCGACCCAATCGCCTTCGCCACTGCCGCGATCGCGCAAGCCGATGGGCGAAACCTGGGTGCCTTCTCGGTCCGCAAGGAGCCCAAGGAGTACGGACAGGGTGGTCGCATCGCAGGCAACCTCACCGAGCGAGATCGCGTCTGTGTCGTCGAAGACACCCCTTCTCGGGGGACCTCGCTGAAAGCCGCGATCGAGGCGGTTGAGGCGACCGGGGCGAGAGTTGTACAGACACTTGCGATCGTCGATCGTGGCGGGAGCGCCTCCTGGGTCGTCGCACCGGTCCCCTTCGTGGCGCTCATCACCGCCCCCGATCTCGGATTACCCTACGAGGGCGGGCTCGAGTTCGAACACTCCTAACGAACCGATGATCTCACCCGCAACATCTCCTGCAAGGTCTTCGCTGCTCACGACGACCGAAGCGCCTCCGGTACTCTTCGCGCATCACGCGGATCGGTGATTCGGAGAATGGGAAGGGCTGGGTAATCAGTGAGGAGCTGACGGATACGCCCCCGATAGCTTGCCCGGGTGCGCCAAGCCCAGCGTATGATATGTTCCGGATTGGTCAAGATCGTCCACAGTGGAGGCTCGACATTGCCATTCCAGAGCGGTTCGTGCCTCATGTTGCGTCGGATGGTACGCCAGATCACCCTCTTCATCACCACAACGAGAGGGTAATCGAGCCAGATCAATAGTTCGGCCCGTGAGAGGAGTCGCTGGCGAACCTGATCGTACTGCCATTCCAGCACCCAACAATCTTGAGAGATGAACTCATCCACCTCAGCTTCAAAGCTCGTCCGCACGCTCCAGTTGGGTCCATGAAAGAGGCTGTCAAGTTCCACGTAGGGAAGGGCCAGTTGGATATGGAGCTGACGACACAAGGAGGACTTGCCTGATCCAGACACCCCTGCTACCAGAATCCGATTGGGTTGTACATTCAATGCACCCACTTCGCTCACCAACGGCATACTGCGATCCACACCCCAAATCCCCCGAGCAGATTCTAATGATACCGCTCGGCAATGGACCATAAGATTCAACCGCTGAGGCGAGGCAAAAAGATCTGCATATTCGTCACGATGGCCCCTGCAACCTCCTCTTCCGCATCCGTCGATCGACACACCTTCACATGGTTCGTGAGATGCAGCCACCTGCAACTCATCAACATCCTTGATTGTGCATCCCCTAACAGCCACACTTGACGACGAAAAGATCTCGTTCGACAGCGTGAGAGGTACCCGTAAAACCTGGAAGGCCCAAACCGATTCATCCCTTCGGACCGACAGCCCTCCTACGACATCCTCCAGCGTGGCCCAACGGCAAATCACACTCGGCGCGCGCCCGCGGCATCCACCGATGACACCGTCCATCAGGATGAACCGCCGAGGCTTCGGTTGGCTCTGGGGTATCTGAAGAATTTCGCAGACGCTAGGAGTATCAACCGATCGACGAAGCTGCTCGAGCTCGTCATCGAGTATCTGTTCGATAAGTGCCCAGGCAGTATCCCAATAGTGATGGGCAAGTACGTTGCGCAGATCAACAATATTTCGCCAAGGGATCTCTGGGCGCCGCTCCTTAAACTCGTCGCTCAGAGCATTGGCGGCCTCTCCGATGACACCGAGCTCACGCATGACTGCAGAGCGAAACATGTCGTCACTCGAGTTATGTTTGGAGCGCCAACGCCCGATCTTTGCAATCGCACCGAGGATATCGTTAGCACGTTCAGCATCGCGGCGGTTGGACCGTGTCACAGTGGTCGAGCTTCAGCCAACACTCGCTCTCGGATGCTTGGCCTCAACATCTCAGGTGTGCCGATGTCGACCTTGATGCCAAGAATTTCGCTAATCTCGTGCCCAAGGGTGAAGAGCTCAAACAGGCGAATGCGATCCGTAGGGATCTCGACAAGTAAATCGAGGTCTGAATCAGCGTTATCTTCACCTCGTGCGACCGACCCGAATACAAGTACACGCTCTGCGCCATGCGCTCTCGCCAAACTTCGCACGCGTTCCCGGTTGTTCGCCAAGAGTTCGCTCGGACGAATGTCGGCACGGCAAGCCATCAACAGGCGCTCCGCAGTCTCCTCGGAGGGAACTTTCCGACCTTTCTCATAGCGATTGACCGCTGGCTGGGACGTACCGGCCCGACGAGCAAGCTGCGCTTGTGATAAACCAGCTCCCACCCGCGCCGTCCGAATCCGTCTACCCAGATCATCCATACCTCAATAATACCTTCGTGTGTCAACTGGTGTAGTACAAGCTGAAGGATATTATTCGAGGCCAACAGCACATCCTCGATCTGTTTGGCGAGTTCGTCCGCGAAGAGGCAGGGTCTCGACACGTTACCCGACGCTTGCGCTAGGCGCACAGGCTGGTATCGATTGTGATGCGCGACCGATTATTCGGGACTCAGCGGTAAGAGGCAACGTGGGATCCACGAGATTGTTTGACCAGCCTTGCAGGAGAAGCAACCAACGGATAGTGTAAGCATATCTGCTAGCATTGCAGGGGTGACCGATAAATGGAGCTGCTTCGCTGGGGATTTGCTCAAGCGCTCAAGGGCACAAGCAGGCCTGTCTCAGCGCCAACTCGCTGCGCTCGCCGGGGTTAGCAATGTGGAAGTAGCACGCATTGAATCCCATCGGGTTCAACCGAGTATTCCCACACTTGGCAGACTTTTGGACGTGTGTGGTTCGGGTGTGGAGCTCTCTGGGCGATACGTCGACAACAGGGTGGATGCGATTACGGCATCGCGAGCGATTCGAGAGCGCCTGACAGAATCTGATGAAGACGGCGCGTATCGCAATTGGCTTGTGCTTCTCGATGACTTAGAGGCGGTTAGCGTAGTTCGGCTCACCGAACTCGTCCATAGTCCTGCGGTTCCTACTGGAGACTCTCGCTACGACGCCTTGATCGCCGCGCTCGTCGAATACGTCTGTGGACTTAAGGCCGTGGAGCCACCCGGCTGGGTAACTGATCCATGGAGGGTGACAACTGATTGGTACGTCTCTGGGATCCTGGCCCTTCGCGAACTGGAGCGTAATGAAAGCCCAGCCTCGTTCTCCAATCGGGGTATCTACATTTGCCAGGCAGACTTGACGCATGCCTGATATACGCTTGACACACGCTCAGTTGGCCGAGGCCCTGGCTGACTTGGCGCGGATGCTTGCCGCAGAAGGCACCCATGCCCAGCTATATATCGTTGGTGGCGCTGCTTTAACCCTACAATACCAATGCAGGGTTGCCACTCGGGATATCGACGCTCAGTATTATCCTAAGGATGCAATTCATAACGCAGCGCTTCAAGTGGCCAGACAACATGGCTTGCCTGATGATTGGCTCAATGACAGAGCAGCCATGTTCATCTCACCGGTCGTAGATGACGAGCACGCGACAGTGTTCCTAACCGTTGGGACGGTCACAGTTTGGATCGCCTCCCCCGAGGTCCTTCTAGCCATGAAGATGAGAGCCAGCAGGCCGAGCAGGGATGCTTCCGATATCGAGTTCCTCAGCAGAAAACTGCACGTGTCATCGGTTGAGCAAGCCATCGACATCTTCAAGGCGTACTATCCAGAAGATCCCTTGCCCGCTCGAGCAAGGCCATTGCTCGAAAGCATTTATGCACAACCCCAAGATCCGACAAAGTCTGCCAAGCCCAAGCTCTGAGGCATTCCTAGAAGCCAACCTCCAAAGAGGTGTCTGAAATGGAGGCAAGCGTTCAGCGGGGTGTACCGGATCCATCAGCGACTTGCTGCGTTTGCACACCACCCACAAATCCTTCCCCGTGATTCCTGGCCGATATTCACGCAGTTGGTCCCGACAATGAATACCTGTCAGGAACGTACGTCGACTTTTGCATCTGGCTCCACGAGGCCAAGGCAGACAACGACACCTCCTCGTTGTCGGCAGTGGGCCAATCCGGTCACGTGTCTGCAGATTCTCCTCGCCGCTGGAGGCAAGTGCTACAGACGAATACACTAATCCCCGACAAAGTACCTGGTCGGAGACACTACCAATCGGTAGTTACGACGCAAACTCAGGTTCATGCGAGATAGGTCCTTACGACCAACCCAAGCATAGGGTTTCGATGCTGCCCGCGACTAGGCAAGCAACCCACGCAACATCACTGCGATCGGCCCTGGCCCAGGCCGAGCTGATCGCAACAGAACCGGTGCACTCAGTTGCGCAAAGAAATACTCCTGCATATAGGTCACCAGCTGGTAACCCACGTCAGGGGTCACATCGTAGAGAATGCAGACCCTCCGTGCCCGCATGGCCCGCGCGATGAGCTTCTCATCAACGAGTCCCGGCTGGTGGAGTTCGAGCACACCCACATCACGAGCAGCATCGCCAAGAAAGACGCAGGCCTCAAGGGCCACTTGGACACCCCTGCCCCACGTGATCACCACAAGGTCACTTGGCGGACGCAACCAGCGCCCCGTCGGCTCCTCGAGGCGCCCAAAGCCATCCCTCTCGAACCGGTCGGTGACGACGAGATAGTCATTGGTCGTAGGGGCCTCCTCTCCCAACAATCGATTGACGAAGTAGAGGAACTCCTCCTGACTCTCTACGAGAACGCCAGGACTGCCAGGACGAAGATCTCTATCCGTGGTCAAGGTGAGGGTACCGGTGGCCGCACTTCGGGTTGGTGTCATGGGACCAATAACGACGGGAAATCCTCCCCAGCGCACCAGCGCCTCGGCCAAGAATGTCGGATCACTGAGTCGGATAGAACTTTCGACCCGATCTCCGTCGAGATGCCCAACGGACTCTTTCGATAGCACCACGGAGCCAGCACCGAGTCGTGTCGCAAGTTGGGTTACCAAAACCGCAAGCGTCTCCGGTTGTGACTCGGTAATCGTCGTAGCCAATCTCCTCTTAGCCGCTCTGCGTACCAACTGGGGACGTGGATCAGCTGATAATCGACTCGCTGCCTCGATCGCCTCGCGTTCAAAACGGTCGAGCGTCTGGGGTGCGATGTAGCCGAGTTCTCCGATCTCGAAGGTGTCGGCGTACCCATGCACCACGACGACAACCGGGATGCTAACATCTTGAAACCCATGCCATAGAGCGCGGCCAAGACTCCAACCCTCGAGCAGATCACCACCGTCGAGGTGTTCAATGCGCCACCCAAGTGAACTCGCTGCATCGATCGCTCGGGCCTCACCCTCCTCTGCAATCAGCACCAAACGCAGACCCAACCGCACCGCCTCCCCGAGCAGCTCTACTTGAGCCATGGGGGATCCGTTGCTTCGGAGCTCCCCGAGTATTGCATCTGCATGGCCATTGGCAAGGAGGCCCATCGCAACAGCATCGACCAGTGACGCAGATTGCGGATGGTAGAGATGTTCGAGCGGCGATGTCCCACCCACGACGAGTGCATCAAGACCTGAGGCAACACCAAGGCCCAAAGGTCCCCGCAAACCCTGGGCGAGACCAAGCAGTGCGAGCGGAGATCGTCGGTAGACCCCAAGGGTCTGGAGATATCTAAGCCAGCAGTATCGCCTGGCAAGCTCCTCAAGCTCTGGAGCAGCAAGCTCAACCTGGAAACGTGTCTGTGGACGAGATCGAAAGGCCATGGACAGTCACCCTAGAGCACTTTCCGACGCAACGACTCTCGCCACGGTGAATCTCGGCGGAGATTCACCCGAATTTGTCGCCCCAGCTGGTATCGATCCCCGTTCAGGAAAAAAAGATCGCGGCGAGTTCATCGTAAACTCACCGCGAACCCGCTTGATCACCCGAGAAGTCTGGCTACGACGAGAGACTTCCAAGGGCCGTGATGAGGCCACTCACATTCGGAGTTCCGATCCCTGTCGCGGCGGAGTAACCAGCAATTCCGCCGAAGGAGTTGTTGCCTGAGCCTGGAACCACCGACCGACTCTGGGAATTAGTCCCCCAAAACTGAAGAAAGTGCCCTCTGAGCTGGTAAAATAGGTGTTGTTAGGAACCGAACTACGCCACTCAAGGAGAACACTTTCTGTGACACGATCTTACCAGACTCCTGACAGTATCGAAGTAGCCTTTGACGACGAGAATCTGGTCGCTAATGCGGGACTTGTCTTGGTCTCCACTCTTGCCTCCAAGCTTGGTCTCGATGCTCTCATCTCTGAACGAGTCGATCTCACTGGTCGCGTAGGTGGAGCCAATCCAGTGAGTAAGTCACTGACGTTGATTCATGCGATGGTAGCGGGTGCCTCTCATATTGAGCATGCATACATGTTGCGAGCCGGGGCATCATCGAAGGTTCTCCCTTTTCACGTCGCTGCTCCCTCAACCCTTGGTACCTACCTTCGTTCCTTCACCTTTGGTCACGTCCGTCAATTAGATGAGGTGATCGAGGCAGAGCTCACCCGTGCTTGGGGAATGGGTCTGGCCCCAGGAGATGATCCAATGGTGATCGACATCGACTCTACGATCTGTGAGGTCTCTGGGTACAACAAGCAAGGAGCTGCCTATGGGTATACCAAGAAGCTCGGCTATCACCCAATGCTCGCGGTTCGCTCTGACACTGGTGAGGTACTCCATGGTCGCATGCGAAAGGGTTCAGCCAATACTCAGAGGGGGACCAAGCGCTTTGTCCAAGAGCTCATCCCCAGGTGTCGCAGAGCCGGGGCGACTGGTAAGATCACCATCCGCTTTGACTCTGGGTACCAGTCAGAGGCGACGTTAAAGGAACTAGAACGTCTCGGAATCTCTTACACCATGGCGGTCCATGCCAACGCCAAGGGGGTAAAGTCCCTGATAGAGGCTATCGACTCCAATGCTTGGATACCGATTGACTACACCGACAATGGTGAGGCTCGGGGTAGCCCAGACTACCTATAAGGGCAGACGTCTCATCGTCCGTCGTACCCGCCTCATTGGTGACCAAGCAGAGCTCTTTGCCAACTGGCGTCACTTCGGCTTTGTTACCGATCTAAAGGGTTGCGCCGTTGAGATAGATCAGTTCCACCGGAACCGAGCACGGGTTGAACTCTCCATCAAAGATCTCAAAGAGGGAGCCGGACTAGAACACATCCCCTCCGGTAAGTTCGATGCCAACAGCGCCTGGCTCTCCCATGCGATCCTTGCCCATAACCTGATGCGTCAGGTGAGCTATCTTGGTGAGATCACCCCGAATGTAGCTATTCTCGTACCCTGGACCACTGTTTCGCGCAACCTTGGACCACTCGTTTGCGTCACTTTGGACCACTGTTTCGCGTTACCCTGGACCACAGTATCGTCTAACTCTGGACCACTCGTTCGCGTAACTTTGGACCACCTGTTACTCTAACTCTGGACCAGGCTCTGTAGGTCCGTTCTCCTCCTTTCTTTGGCTCCTCTGTTTGCGCATGGATTCTCCTTTGAGTTCGACGGGGATCGCGTTATGAACGATGCGATCCATGATGGCATCAGCGACGGTTCGCTCGCCGAGGCTCTCATACCACGCCGAGACCGGTAACTGCGAGGAGATGATGAGCGAACCGTTCTCCCCTCGGTCATCTAGGAGATCGAGGATCTCCCTGGAACCAAGGGGTGAGATCGGCGAGATCCCCCAGTCATCGAGAACGAGCAGATGCGTTCTAGCGAGTGCAGCCGCAAAGGATGGATAGGTTCCATCCGCTCGGGCGATCCCTACCTTCTCGAGGAGCTTTGAGAGCTTGTAGTAGCGCACCAGGTAGCCCGCACGAATCGCACTCACGCCAAGGGCGATCCCAAGGTAGGTCTTACCCACCCCAGTGGGGCCGGTGATGGCGAGGTGGTGATGAGAGCTCAACCATGAGAGAGATACGAGTGAGCGATAGCGCTCGCGGGTAAGCCCTCGTCCCTCACTAAGTTCAAAGTCCTCGGGGGCAGCACGCATGCTAAAGCCCGCCTCACGGGTTCTCCTTTGCACCCTGGCGTTGGCTCGCATCGCGATCTCGTAGTCAAGGATGCGACAAAGTCGCTCATCAAAGTCCAGTTCGGTCATTGAGGGATCCTCGAACTGAGCGCGGTACTGGGCCTTGGCGTGAGAGAGGTGTAGTGCGCTCAAGTGTTCTAGGTTGGTGGCCCTACTCATCGGTACCTCCAACCCTGAAGGCCTCAGGACCACGGAGGTTGACATGGGGAGCGTAGCTCATCTCGGGTTCGGTACCCAGCCCGACCTTAGCGAGTCCCTTGGTCAAGATGGACTCCACTGACTCCCGGGTAGGAGAGCCAATCATGAGGGCGCGTTGACAGGCGAGTTCTGCCTCAGTCTCTGGATACCCTCGCAACAGACGCAAGAGTCCTTTGGCTGATGCCTGAGCCACCGATCGGAACGGGGTCGAGTCCATGATGGAGCCAATGACGCTCTCGGTGCTCTCCCCAATGGCACGGGCCTGACGGTAGAGGAGCTCTTCGGCCTCCAGGTAGCCCTGGTGCTCGAGGGGTCGGTGAGCTGGATTGGTGATGATCTGGTTCTCGCCATCGGCGCGGTTATGGACAGCGATGCTCTCACCATCACTAAAGACCTCGATGCTCCTTTTGCCAACCTTGACACGTACCTTGGTGTTGGGAAAAGCGAACCGGGACCGAGTAACGGTTGGTATGGACCATGAAGTGATAGTCAGGACCAACGGGGACGGTCAAGAACTCGGCGAGCTCATAGCGGCTCGTGGGTAGGGGTCGCAAAGAGGGCAGTTCCTCGGCGAATCGCGTAGCCCTCGATCCGGCGAGGACCTTAAAGGGAGCCTCGTTGAGATCTGTGAGCATCCCCCTGACGCGCTCATTGGCTTCGGCAACACTGTAGAAGCGTTCGTGACGGAGTCGAGCCAGGATCCTCGTCTCAACCCGGTAGACGCTGCCCTCGGCCTTTGCCTTATCCTTTGGCCGATAGGGGCGAGTAGCCGCGGGCTCGATTGCATAATGGGTGCAGAACTCGGTAAAGGTTACGTTGTAGATGAGCTCGTCACGGGTGTGCTTGGTCACCGCACTCCGGAGATTATCGGGGATGATCTTCACGGGAAGCCCACCGAAGAACTCATGCGCGTCCATGATGGCAAAGAGGAAGTCATCGATGCGCTGGGACTCATAGACCCCCGCGAAGGTGTAGCCCGAGTAGGCCAGGGCGGCGACAAAGACCTGGGCATAGAAAGCGATCTCGCCGGTGGCTCGGTCCCAGATGGGAACGGTGTCGCCCGCATAGTCGACCATGAGAGCACTGCCCAACTCATGGACCAACAACATGGTGAGCTCCCCTTGGTCCATCACTCGAGCGAGTTTTCGACAGAACTCGGAGTATGAGTAGGAGTTCTCACCGTTGATCTGGCAGTACTCCTCCCATAGGAGCTCTCGGGTGAGATGCGGGGTATCCCTCAACTCCTTAACGAGTGCCTCGTAGTCGGGGGCTACCTTCGTGCTGGTCCTTCCAGCCCTCGTCGGATAGAGAACCGCTAGGAGGCTCGAGTCCTTTGACAAGTCCTCCTCGGTGATGGTGACCTCGGCTAACTTCTTGCGAAGTCTGGTGACTGAGGGATGCGATACTCCAGTGGCGGCCTCGATGGTGCGGGCCGAGGCATCTGGGTGTCGATCGAGGTAGCCAATAACTTTTCGGATCTGATCTGGTTGCAATGTCCAACTTCCTTTTCTTGTCTTGTTTTTCATCTCTGTTTACCTCCCTTTAGGAAACGATGTCCTAGAGTTTCGGCAGCTTCTTCTCGGTGGTCGAGAGTTACGCGAACTCCTGGTCCAGAGTTTGGCGAACTCCTGGTCCAGAGTTTGGCGAACACCTGGTCCAGAGTTTGGCGAACACCTGGTCCAGAGTTACACGAATCGTTGGTCCAGAGATCTGCGAACTATTGGTCCAGAGTCACACGAATCGTTGGTCCAGAGATATAAGAAAAGTCAGAATGAATCCATGGTCATCGCTCGTAGCTTTCGGCGCAACTTCATCGCTCTGGCGGGACGCCTCGTCAACCGATCGGGAAAGATCACGCTTCGTACCCCAGCTCGTTGGCCATGGGCCAAGAGCTTCATGAAAGCACTCATTACTCTTCGAGCACTCGAACCAGTTCCCATCTAAGGGACTGCCCCGACTCTCGGCGCGGTCACAAGTACACTCTCCAGGCGCTCCCACAAACGAAAGACCAAAACCAACCTTTAACCCATCACGCTCCGACTCGGGCCAGAACCGATCCAGAGCCACGGGTTAGCTCTACGGCACACAATCACAACCTCAGGACCACCGCCTCACCCCGAATCCGGGGTGCGTCGGTAAGGTAGGCCACTGGTTGAGCATCGTCCAATCGCGGTTGAGATCCCGACCAGGCTATATGGTGGCATCTTCTGCCCACCGCCTGGGACCAGCAGCCCCCTATCAAACCGTGCATGCGATTCTCCCGCACACGGCTTTCCGACATCGTTCATTCGTCAGGCATGCGCAGTCGAGTAGCGTATGGTTCCGGTGAGTCGATAGATGCCCAGTTCATTCAGCCACTTGTAGGTGAATCGGTTCGTCCAGTTGAAACCGGATAAGCCGTACTTCCTGGAGGCTAGCTTCGCCATTCTCATATGCACGTAGGAGTCGATTGCACCGAACTTGGCCGAGGAGTTACCCTGACAGAAGTAGGTGCCCCAACCACGGAGTACCGGGTTAAGTTGTTCGACTACTGCTTCAAATGGACGCCCCACCTGTCGTGGCTGGGTCAGGTCTCTGACTTTGGACCTGATCGAAGCCATGGCTTTTGGTGAGGGCCATTTGTTGAGGTAGTAACGACCCGTGTACTTGTGGGACTTCACCATACGATGGTGAAAGCCCAGGAAGTCAAAGCCCTCCGCTCCTTCTCGTAGATTTGCCACCTTGGTTTTGTCGGGATGGAGAACCAGCCCGAGGGGAGCCAGGGTTTCTTCTACGAGGGATCGAGCTTGTTCGGCTCGTTCTTTTGTGGGACAGAGGACTACAAAGTCGTCACAGTAGCGGACCAACTTTCCGAGTCGCTTACCTTTGTCCGCCCATATCTCATCGAGGACATTGAGCGCTATGTTGGCGAGCAACGGGGAAAGTGGTGAGCCTTGGATGACACCTGAAGTTGGTTCAGATACTACTCCGCCTTCAAAGATCCCTACTCGAAGCCAGCTTCTGAGGAGCTTTAACATCTGTCGGTCAACGACGCGACGTTCAATCTGGGCCATGAGCTTGTCATGGTCGATTGTGTCAAAGCAGGCCTTGATGTCGGCATCGAGTATCCATGCCATTCCCTTGTTGGCCGTAGTCCTTACGACTTCGAGGGCTTGGTGGGGAGAGCGTTTTGGGCGAAACCCGAAGCTTACCGGTGAGAAGTCAGCCTCAAAGATTGGTTCGAGGACCAGCTTCGCGGCTGCCATTATCACGCGGTCTCTCACGCATGGAATGCCAAGTGGACGGGTCTCGCCCGGTCTACCTGGCTTTGGGATGCGTACTCTCCTTAGGGGTTTGGGTCGGTAGGTACCGGTCCGTAGCTCCTCGGTGAGTACGTCTAGGAAGGCTTGTATCGACTCGGGACCACCAGAGGAGATGTCGGTGATGCTCACCTTGTCTATTCCTGGAGCCCCTTGGTTCCTGGCCACGTCAGTCCAGGCTCTATACATCACGTCACTGCGGGTGAGCTTATCGTATAGGGCGTGGATCCTGCGTGTCCGATTCTGCTTGGCACTGCGATATAGCACACGCCTGTGAGCTCGAACGGGGTCCAAGCCGTCGGCTTGTCTTATGGTCCTAGCTGATTGCTCAGCACTCATGAGCGTTCCTCTCTTTGACGTCATGCGTTGATGAAGTAGGGGCCCTTCGCTCTAGTTGGGTTATGTTGTCCCAACCGTCATCACTACTATGGCCCCCTCCGACTCCCACATGGGCGCCCATCACTTCCCGGGAGCACCGGTTATAGATAGGTTCGTTCCTGATCTCCGCTTCAATCAGGGCCAAGGAGGGCCTCTCCAGTTCCCACGACACCTTTCTGTACGTTCCGCTTCCCCTACGCCGGAGGGTTCTTTGACACCCGCTCCAGATTCCTGAGGTGTCTTCCGTGGCCTTCGCTAGAAACACACAAGCTCGGCTCCCTCTACCTCCTGCTCTCGCAGAAGCCTTTACGACGCTGCAGAATTCGCTTTATGCTGCGGACCGCACATTTGATCCACCCCGCTTCGACCCAGACATCTCTATCTAAACCGGGGGTTTCTCTACCAAGGACTCTGGCGTCTCCTTGGACCGGACTCTCACCGGCTAGCTATCGTGAGCTTGTCGCTCGGTCTATGTCATCTGACCTCCTTGTTTGCTGTGATATACGTCCGAGCTTCTGGACGCACGTGGATCCAGGCTTAAGCAGGCTCTATGAGGTGTTACTCGTGCACTCATAGGGCGCAATCAAAGCGTTACGAGACGACCGACGGAGGAGCACTGCAGTGCCCTAGTTATAGGTCGAGTCGCAGAAGGCTCCAGGGAAATTAGCCTGGCGAGGGTTCCAATACACGCGCATCCTCTCGGAGGATTAGTCCTCGAGAGGATGCGCGCTTGAGCCTTGATCGATTAACAGCTAGAAGACTATCCCAGACACGATGGGCTTATTCAAGCTAAGCGAGGCATCGGATCCTTGGTACGTGGCAACACCAAGATTGAACACTCCCCCATCAGCGGCCCATAGATAGACACCTTGGTGCCCATTGACATCAGAGACACTAGCAATCCCAACGACAGGCTTGTTTAGAGGATGGCTGCCGGTGAGACCGGTTAGCCCGAGAGTGTAGGTACTGCCAAGGTAACTCGCGTTGCCGAAGTTGAAAACTCCACCATCTTTGCCGACTAGCCAGTAGCCCTTTCCACTCGGGGTTGAGGCAATCCCAACGATCGACGCGTTCAACGGGTGGGAGCCAGTGAGACCGGTTAGTCCAAGGGCGTAGGTGTTCCCGAAGTATCTAGCACTGCCGAAGTTGAAAACTCCACCGTCAGCCGCAACAAGCCAGTAGCCAGTGCCCGCTGGATCTACCGCTATCCCAGTGATCGGAGCGCTCAAGGGGTGGCTACCGGTGAGACCAGTGATCCCATAGGTCATGACATCGCCATGGTTAACGGCGTTGCCGAAGGCATATACAGTACCGTTCGAGGTGACGATCCAGTAGCCGCCACCGTCAGGGGTAGCTGCCATCCCCACCACCGGAGAGTTTGGATTCGTAACGGATCCATAGACGCGCGCCCCGCCAAAGCCATAGACAGTCCCGGTACTTGATACCATCCAATAACCGTTGTTAGCGCTATCTACCGCAGCGCCAACGATTGGGCTCGTTGTGACGTGCTCGCCTGGCAACGAGTTCGCAAAGGGAGCGTTGTGGTTGAAGTATCCTCCGTCAGCCCCTACGAGGGCAAAGCCAGATACCGCGGTTGTTGGTACTGCAGTCGCTACGGCAAAGACCGTTCCGGTAAGCTCAGAGAGGGTGGGGCTCGAAGAGCTGGAAAGTGTCGTTGACAGACAAACCGGAGGACCGACACTATAGGTTGGTGTAGGCGAGACTGATTCCCAAGCCCCACTACCGCCCGAGGCCACAGGGTTCCACCACGCAAGGGTCGTGCCGCCGTTCAGGTTGCAGTCCTTCACGGTCATAGTTGTAAAAGAGCTACCAGAAGAAACCTGGATGTCGAAGTACTCCCCAGTGGAGGAGGGGGTCAGAGTACTCACCGGGTTCGACGAGTACTGTGCTACGGTGACGGCTCCAACTCCGGTGGCGATCACCGAAGTGTTGTCATTAGTGGCACTCGCTGTACCGGTAGAGCTGGCCGACGATCCACTTGCGTGGCTGGTGGATCCTGCAGGCGGTGTCGGCGCGACTGGAGTTGGCGTGACTGGTGTCGGCGCCTCTGGAGTCACCGAGTTAGACGCGACAGACGCGCTGCCAGTTCCTGCTGCATTGATCGCAGCCACCGTAAAGGTGTAGGCGGTTCCATTGGTCAAACCGGTGATGCTATCACTTGTGACGTCTCCGACCGTTCTTGGAGACCCACTAGATGGAGTTATGACGTATCCGATAATTGCCGAGCCACCATTAGAACTGGGTGGGCTCCAGGCCAAGTAAGCGCTTGTATCGCCCGGGGTAGCTACGACGTTGGTTGGGGTGCCGGGTGCCGTAATGGATGCCTCTGGAGTCACCGAGTTAGACGCGACAGACGCGCTGCCAGTTCCTGCTGCATTGATCGCAGCCACCGTAAAGGTGTAGGCGGTTCCATTGGTCAAACCGGTGATGCTATCACTTGTGACGTCTCCGACCGTTCTTGGAGACCCACTAGATGGAGTTATGACGTATCCGATAATTGCCGAGCCACCATTAGAACTGGGTGGGCTCCAGGCCAAGTAAGCGCTTGTATCGCCCGGGGTAGCTACGACGTTGGTTGGGGTGCCGGGTGCCTCTGGTGCTACGACCATCAGTGTCGTGGTGTCCGCCGACGCGCCGAATGTCGAGTTGCCGGAGTAGGTGGCGGTCACCGTGTCGGTACCCACCGGGGCGTTGGTGGCGGTACAACTCCCTGTCCCCGACGATGTAAGCGATGACGCGCACAGGGTTGTGGAGCTGGAACCCGATCCGGTAGCGAACGTAAGCGTACCGGTCGGGGTGCCGGTGGCACCGTCGGAAGGGGCCACGGTCGCCGAATAGGTGACCGAGCTGCCGAAAGTGGTCGAGGTTGGGCTCACCGAGGCGATGGTCATCGTCGACTGGAGCCCCGTTACGGTCGCCGTGACGGTAGTGGAGGTGTAGTTGATCTGGAAGTATGTGGGCGTGGAGGTCCCGCCGGAGCAATCGGTCCCCGCGGCCACCACGCCATCGTTCAAGATGGGGCTCGTTGACCCGCTCCCCTGAGCGCCCGGCTGGCTGAGCTGGCCGCTGAGCGTGCCGGTGGTGGTGACGAGCGTGAGCGTATTGCCAACAGCGAGGCTCGCGCCGCAGGCAGTTGACAGGCCAAGCTGGGCGCCGTTCAGGCTTACGTTGCCGGTAGCGCTGAGCTGCGGGTAGGTGGTGCCCGCAGTGGTCCCGTCGATGCCGGGGAATGTGAGCACCGTGGTGCTATCGAAGGTCGCTGTACCGTCAACGTCCATAGCGCCCTGGCCGGCGCTGTCAGCCGAGGTGGAGCTCGGGTTCGGGTTAAGCAGGCCAACCTGGACATTGGCGCCGCTGGTCGTGAGCGTGCCGATTGTGCCGGCGGACGCCAGGCTCGCATCGGCCACCGACACCGTGTTCCCGTCCGTCTTGTTCAGGCTGGAGGCAGTGCTCCCGAATGGCGGCAGGATCACGGCACCGTTGAAAGACGCAGCAAAGCCGGTATCGGATCCGTTCACCCCGGTGATGGAGACGTCGCCGACCTCGTTGTCACCGCTGAGGGCGATGCTGCCGGGAACGGACATTGAACCATTATTCGATGCGCCCAGTGTGATGCCCAAGGTGTTGCTGCCGGTGAGCCCACCGGTGAGCTGCGGTCCGTATCCGGTGACACTCCAGGTCTGAGCCGCACCGAGCGCGATCGGCAATGCAATCTGGTTCACACCGTTATTGAAGGTCGAAGACGACACTACCTCGGTGCTGGTAAGGCCGCCCGAGCCGAGCGTGATGGAGGATCCGGTGATGTCATATCCGGGTGTGGAGCTCGACGTCGAGGTCGGCGTCTCGATGCTTAGCGAGTCCGGAGTCAGTCCAGGAATGTTATTATTGCTCTGATAACAGGCGCTCCCAGTGGCACAGGACGACAGTGTCGGGAAAGAGAGAGCGTCGGCACCTGACGGTGCGGTCGACGACGACCAGTTGCTAGTAGTAGCCCAGTTGGAGGAGGTGGTACTCGCACCTGTCCACGTAGTAGTAGTAGCAGTAGCGGATGCTGCAACAGCAGTGAAGGCGATACTACCAAGTAAGCCCGCAACAAGAACCACGGTCATCAAAGACCGTTCCAGCCAGAGAGGCGGCTTAATGGACTTTAATAGTGTGGAAGTCCTTCTATGATTCGACTGGTTCTTCATTAGATCCCCCTTCGCGTCCTGTGTATCCATCACCGGGCGATATCCATGCTGTACGGTTGCCTTATGTTCCCACGCAGTGCAACGCAGCGTAATTGTACTACTACCAAAAGCACGTGTTCATAATTTTTTCATAAATATTTGCTATGCGCTATCATTCTCCAGTTTCGCCGGCCATTTCTTCACTAATTGTGGTTAGTTGGTGTGTTAGGCGGACTTTTCCGTCGACCCATTAATGCGCAGGTTAGCTATTCTCGCACCCTGGACCACGGTTTCGCGCAACCCTGGACCACTCGTTCGCTTAACTTTGGACCAGGCTCCGTAGATCCGTTCTCCTTTCTTTGGCTCCTCTGTTTGCGCATGGATTCTCCTCTGAGTTCGACGGGGATCGCGTTATGCACGATACGATCCATGATGGCATCAACGACGGTTCGCTGATGGAGTGATCCACCCCAGATGAACCACCTCGAATGTGAGAGGACCGACCATAATAGATACGGGAGGAAAGCTCATGTTGAGCAAACGACATACACCAGAACAAGTCATCACCAAACTCGCCGAG
>JAKAQR010000093.1 GCA_021819725.1 Actinomycetes bacterium | reverse complement strand
ACTCTCGGAGCTTGCTCGACCGTGAGGCCGAGGGCGTCGCGGATGTAGAGCAAGGCATGAAGCGTCTGGTCAATGTCGTGGGAGAATCGCCACGACGCACTCCCGGCTCGGCGCATGATGGTGTCTCATCAACCCCCAGAGGAGCTGCACCCAAGCGAATCGTTGAGACGTGGCCCAAGGTTGAATGCCGGGGTACCAAAGAGCGCTAGAGCTGGAGCCTTCGGAGATACAGGGCGATCCCGATGCAGACAAGCGCCGAGAGCGACACCAGTAAGCCGAACATGACCCAAGCAAGTGGATAGTAATTGCTGGCAGGTTGGTACTCCAGCCGATAGGTGACGGAGCGCAGGAACTCACACGCTGGGTTATTCGGGCTGTTCTCCCGCATCAGTCCTGAGTTATTCGGACGCAGACACTTCGAGGTTGCATTCATGACCCGCTGAAAGGGTATCGACTCGCCACGGAGAAGGTAGGTTTCGCCAAAAACGTTTGAGTTGAGCGGTGCAGGTCCGGGCGAGATGACTTGTGTCGGCTTTGCATCTAAGTGTGGGCTCAAGTACGGGGTGGTCGCTGTGCTTGCGGGCAAAAGGTGCGGATAGAGCCCAGTCCCCACAGACACGATGACGAGGTAAATGATGAGGGTCACGACGCTTGTCGTCAGACTCTTTCTGATCAGGATGGCAAGGAGTGCGGCGATCAAGGTGAGCAAAATGGTGACCCCGACAACCACCGGGGCTGTGACCATGAAGTACGCCCAGTCTGGCGGCAGCGAACCTGGAAGGTGAGGTGCAACCAGGAAGGTGTAGGCGAGCCCACTGACTAGGGAGAGTACGGCTCCCATAGCGAGTGCGGGGACAAGTCGTAGGGTTAGCCATCGGAACTTTGTTAGGGTCTGGGTGAGCGAGAACGAGGCGGACTTGTCGTTTAGCTGTTGTGCAATCGACGGGGCGAGCGAGAGGATCGCGAGTAGCGGTGGCGTGACCATGATCAAGGCGTCAGATATCTCCTGGATCCTGACCACAGTCCCCATGTACACCCCGGGGCCCACGTTACTCAATACGGCATAGGAGGTGGGGCTCAAACCCCGAAGATACAGCCACGCGAACCCCCACCATATCACCTCCACGGTGAGTAACACCAGGTAGAGGCGCAGTAACCTCGACTCCAGGCTTAGGGCCCCGCGTAGTTGCCGGGCCAGGCTCGGCCTAATGGTATTCGATTGACTGGTCGTGGTTGTCATGAGTGCACCTCCTGAGTGGCTGCTCGACTCTGCATCCCTGACCCAAGGTAGGCTACGACGATCTCCTCGAGGCCCGGGACATCCCCGTGAACCTGGTCTGATGCAGACTCGATTCGCACCAGCTGGCGTGCACCACTGTCTAGGACGACATGTACATCGCGGGCATCAATAGCGAGAGTGTCCACCCACAGATGCTGCTCTAGCAACGAGTCAATCTCTTGGTTGAGGAGCAGGTTTCCGCCATCGAGAGCGATCAACCAGTCGCAATCTCTTTCGATATCGGTGACGAGATGCGATGCGATCAGAACGGTCGTACCTAGGTTTGAGGAGGACGCGAGGACCTGACCCATGATGGCTCGCCTCGACACCGGGTCAAGTGACGCCAGCGGTTCATCCAACAACAGCAACTCTGGGCGTCTCGCCAAAGCAAGGGAGATCGACGTCACCTTACGCTGTCCTTCCGATAGCTTGTCTATCCTTGTGGACGGGCCGAGGTCGAGTTCGGACAACACCTGAAGATAGATGTCCCGATCAAAGCCAGGGTGATAGCACTCCGCGAGCTCACCGACCCTGTGAAGAGTGAGTCTTCGCGGTAGGGCACTTGACTGGTCAACCAGGGCGAACGTTCCGAGTTCGAGCGGGCCATCACTCCAGCCAAAAGTCCCGGAATTTGCGTGGCGGAGACCGGCGATAATGCTGAGTAGTGTGGTCTTGCCGGCGCCGATTCGACCCACCAATCCAATGGTACGACCCGCGTCCACCTCGAAGGTGACATCGTTGAGTACCAACCGTCTGTGGATTGTCTTTGTCAGATGCGATGCCACAAATCGCCTAGCCATTTCCCTGTACTCCTTTCGTGTGATCCCGGTCGACTGTTAACTGGAAGCGATCAAGCGCGGTCATGACTGTGATATATAGATCACGTGGCTCGAGCCCGAACTCCAGTGCCTCTTGAAAGACCTCAGTCAACCTCTCGGTGAACAGCCTCTGCACTTTCTCCTGACCGTGGTACGGGTTGTTGATTACGATGGTGCCTATCCCCTGTCTGGCCTGGGTGATTCCTTGGTGCTCAAGATGTTTATAGGCCTTGAGCACGGTATTTACATTTACGCTTGTGTGCTTGACAACGTCGGTAACCGTCGGCAGCTGGTCGCCAACAGCTAATCGTCCAAGCCGCAACGCCGCTATCACTTGATTCTCGATCTGCCGATAGGCGGGTACACCGGTTGACCTATCCAGGACAAAATTGATCTCAGATTTCGCCATTGTGATAGTAGTATATATAAAGTCTTTGAACGTGCAGCCTGATTTCTGCAAATGAAGTTTCCATCTCGGTACCACAGGAGCAGCCAGCGCTGGCGGATGAACCAAACACCGCACACCCCGCTAACCAGCTATTCCATCCATTGTGTCTCGTCAAGATTTAGCATGACGCTGAGGCAAGATGTCGATGTCAATTCTGGTGGTGTACCAACAGAATTGACCTGTGCCACAACGCATCCGGCGCCCAACTCATGAATCGGTGCGAACCAGCAGAGCGGAAGGATGTCCTGGGGTAGCCCCGGGAGGGGTATTGCCGTGGCGAGCTGTCTATGTGATCTACCTGAAGCATGAGACGGCGTACCTTCTTGAGATCGCCTCTGCCAGATCTGTCGCTGCAATCGCGTTGTTCCATTGGCCATGGACATCACCGATGGCGAGGAACGTCGTACTCCAGGCCCGCCATGTCATCAGCGTTGATAACTGAAAATTAGCTGACACATAGATCGGCTTACGATAGAACTGACCTCTGGCAAAGCGCGGCGGATCGGTATACGTGCACGTTGCGCTTCCCCAGATAACCCATCTGTTTTGAGCCCTTTCGGCTCTCAATGGCCAGTGGCGCAGCCGCCCCTCTCCCCCATTCAGTCGTGGATCTGGACCGTTGGGCTCACTGCACGAGGCGCTCAGAGCCGATGATGCATCCAGACGTTCGGCTCGAAGTAGCTCCCCCTGTCTTTTGCCCGGTCGACCGCAAGCGTGGCCAGGCCCCCGGGGAACCAATACTGGCCGGTCTCAGGAAACTCAAGGCCCGTCCACTCCTCCCAGTCAGAGACGGACGCGGTGATGCCGAGCGAGCGCGTCTCAGCCTTGAGGACGCTTGCCCCGGCACGCTCATGGACCCGCATCCAGGGATCAAAGAGCGAACCGTCCGGTCGTCGCCATGTCGCGTATCGCTCGATCGGCACAAGGGGATAGCGTTCCTTGGTACTTGGGCGCACCGGCGCGATGAGAGAAGCGAATCCGTGTCGCCGCGCGAGAGCGGCCATCGCTGCAAGGGCGACTGCGCTCATACCTTTTCGCTGCACCACGTGCGGGATTGCTATCAAGAGTGCGCACAAGGTGTTGGCATCACCCTCGTCGAACCCGCGCTCGATCGCTCCGTCGATACCTTTGGGTAGATCCGCAACGGTTCCATCCCAGCGCAGCGGTATCGAGCGCGCTAGGGCAAGGATCTCCCCACCAGCACCAAGCAGGTGGAACTGGTATTCTGGTCGCTCGTCGGCGAGCCGTGGCCAGTACTTGTTGAGAACATCGCCATGGTAGTTGTACTCTGGAATCGTGTCGCGTGTCTGTTCCCAGGCCAGTTCGATCAGATCGGGCCGGCTCTTTAGCGTCGCCATTTCGGCAAAAGTGGCATCTTCACCGAGACAAGTCATGTACCAACCACCGACCGATCATGCTGCATCCTGCACCTCATATGTCTGATGCATCCGCTACACCACAGACGTGAGCCTAACTGTTCACACGGCAGGGGACGGCTCGCTTCTGCTGTGCCGATTGCTATTACTTGACCGGCCGACGCCGGTACGCCTGGGTCTTGACAGTCCCCTCCTCGGACTCCGATCCAATGGCACGGTTGCCCATTGGACGGGGATCAATCACATGCTCCCTGCCGATCGGAGCCGAAATGACGCTGCGACCCAGGGCGGTCGTGGCAACCGTAGAGACGGCGGCTTGTGTCAGAATCCGGCGGGCATGAGACTCGCACTGTGGGTGACAGACAGAACACGATCCCACAGGCTACAAAGGATCGTCCAGCCCGGTGGCCCATGAGCTGCTTTGCCAAGTTCGGACCCGTTCACGAGTATTTCGGTCTCAACGCCCGCGCGGTGCCCAGTTCTTGCCTTGAACAGGTCTGGGGCTCACTGGTCAAGCGGTCTGGTGCCGTTCGGGTTGGCTGATAACGGGGGCTCGACGCTGTCCTTAGTCGCGGATGAAGGATCGTGGACAGGCGTTTTACCACAGTATCTGAAGGACTCCAGGACTTGTGTCGGGGTTGACGCTGTCGTCGGAAAGTTCATTTGTAGCGTAATCCCGACTCCGAGTCAAATTGTTGAGGGCGAACGGGGGATTGCCCTGGTCATTGTGGGATCGTGAGATTACCGTTATCAGCGATATGGCGAGTATACACCCTAAGCAGCTCAGAGAACGAGAGGACATGCTCGCTCATACCCTTCTCGACCTGCTCTCGGATGGGCAACCATGGTAGATCGCCAAGCGCATCCGATCCGTGTCTCGCCAGAGCACTAGCTGTCCTTCAGGTCTTGATCTGGCTTCAGTGGAAAGCCAGTTGTCTCCTCGCCTTTATGCCAGCCCTACCGGCGCAGAGGCAAGAACCCCTCCTCGGCGGACGTTAGTCGCGCGACAGAGTAACCACAGTCGCCAATCTCACAGGCGAGGCCGATAGTGAAAGTTATCCGAAATGTGTCACTAGTCATCTCTCGAGAGAGTATTATCGAGAGATGACTAGTGACACACCTCCAATGAATTTGGAAACCAAGAGGCTGATTGAGGCTCAAGCAATGAGGGCGCTGACGCATCCAGTCAGGATTGCGCTCCTCGAGGTGCTCGCCGTACACCAGCCTTTGACGGCAACACAAGCGGGTGAACTGATCCAGGAGACCGCCACAACCTGCTCATTTCATCTCAGGCAACTCGCCAAATATGGGTTTGTCGAAGAGGCTGCCCGAGGGAAGGGGCGAGAACGACCTTGGAAGCTGGTGAACATGGGCTTTTCAATCAAGGAAGAGGACCTCGACGCTGAGGGGCGCATCGCAGCTGATGTCTTGATGAAGGTGTATTTCCGTAGGGCGCTCGAACGATTCGATCAATGGCAACGCACCCACAGATCGTATCCAGAGGAATGGGATCGAGCGAGCACGGCGGACCAGACCGCCTTGTTCGTAACGACGACAGAGCTAGCCGAGATCAATGGCAAAGTCCGGGAGATCCTTATGACCTACTTGGACCGTCTTGTCGATCCAAGTCTGAGGCCCAGCGATGGCCGATTAGTCGAGGTTCTCTACCTGGCGTATCCGGTCGATCCTGGTACCGCCTTTACCGCCAAGAACCTCGGGTCAAACGAGCCATGATGCGCTCACGAAATGCTCTTGCCTACATACTTGGCACGTTGTTAACAGGCTTTGGCGATAAGGTTCTCTTCATCGCTGCGGGAATTTGGGTTCGTGAACTCACTGGATCCAACGCCTCGGCTGGCTTGACGTTCTTTTTCTACATTGCTCCGTCGATGGTTGTGGGGCCCCTAGCCGGCCTGATCGTCGATCGCTTTCCTCGGCGCTGGGTGTTGATCACAGCCAATGCCCTCAGTGCGCTTTTGCTACTGGGGTTGTTTGGAGTCCATGGTGCCTCGGATGTCTGGCGTGTCTATCTCGTCATCATGATTTATGGAGCGCTAGCGACCGTAAGCAGCGCCGCCGACGTCGGTTTACGCACAACAGTCTTTGACCCGGAACAGTTTGGATCGGTCAATGGCCTGCTGTCAACGGTTTCCGAGGGCCTTCGTCTGGTCGTTCCCCTCGTTGGGGCTGGCTTGCTTGTACTCGCAGGAGCGATGGCAGTCATCACCGTTGACATAGGGACCTACATACTGGCTATCGGGCTATTCCTCTTCATTCGTGTGGAGGAACAACATGAGGCATCAACGCCACAGCACTGGCGCGTGCAGGCCCTCGCTGGTGTCCGCCACATCGTTGCCACACCGCTACTTCGCCGGCTGGCCTGGGCGGTGACGGTATTGCTGTGCACGGTCGGCTTTTTCGAGACTGCGATGTTCGCGGTTGCAACGAATGGCCTTCGACGTTCGGCGGCATTTGTGGGAGTATTTGTCGCCTTCCAAGGGGTTGGGGCAATTATCGGGGGCGCTGCAACCGCTCAGTTAATGCGCAAGATCGGTGAGCTCAAGACAGCTGCGCTCGGCATGGTGACGGTCGCGCTTGGATCTGGCATTGTCTTGGTGGGTGTGCAACCGCACTCGTTGAGCGCTTTGGTCATCGTCTGCGGCGGTACGATTCTGCTCGGAGTTGGTGTCACGCTGCTCCTGGTTTCGGTCAATACCGCCATCCAACGCAGCACTCCGAATAGGCTGATGGGAAGGGTCGATGCTGCCTTCAATGTCATCTTCAACGGGGTTCAGAGCATCTCAATCGCACTCGGAGCAGGGCTGGTTGCGCTCGTTGGCTTCGACATTCCTATCATCCTTATCGTGTTGAGTGCGCTGATCGGCACGGTGATGCTCGGATATCGGACACCAGCAATGGAGCCGGCCCAGGAGTAGCCAGCGAAGATGCCAACAGTCCTTGACGCTGCATCGAGTGGATCAAGAGCCTCGCATTGGAGATCAACTGGTTGGCGGCCGGCTGGACGTTGTCGCGATCTGAGAGTAGCTGTCGATGCCGCTCGTCCGGTCCATCATGGAGGCAAACGCAATGACATGATCGAGTGGGAGGCACAGGCGACCAACACGCGGTCGGGGACAACGTCGGAGCACCTGACCTACCGGTCATCGAGGTCGACCAGCCACATTATTGCCAATGGGTGTGGCTCTCCTCAAGGGACGTCATGCAGCCCTGGGAATGACGTTGTTTGCGTAACGGGAACGGTGGACGCGTTCGTGCTCGCGGAACAGGTGGAAGCGCCAGTAGTCGTCGAAGTCGCCG
>JAKAQR010000033.1 GCA_021819725.1 Actinomycetes bacterium | reverse complement strand
TCTAACCCTCGGGTAGTCAAGCGCAAAGTTCTTAGAGTGGGCGGCCAAACGTCTTCATCACCATCACTGGCCTCAACCCGAGCATCCATCGCAGATCTGTGTACTGGTGCTTAGCTGAACGGTATTGCCTGTAAGGGCGGTCCCTATCGGGATTGCCCTACCCAGTAGGACCAACCCGCTCAGCTGGGGGTTGTGAGGGAGGAATCGAAAGATGGGTTAGGTGGTTTCGGCAGGTTCCCTATCAACGAAGATGACCTCTCAGCCGCAGGATCCAACTGGTACAGCACTCCGAGGGGCCTTCCAGAGGCAAGAGTCACCGATTGGCTCGTGCTGGGCCATCGGAGCAGCGGTTGTACTGAATGCCGATCCACAACAGCTTGGTTGACACGGAGGAGGTCAGCACCCCGGCGACGAGCACAGTGCACATTTCGAGGGGAAGGCAGCTCTGCTGCATTCAACGGGGATGTTTTTGAGCCTGCGACTTCAAGAGACAAGGTCCGCGAGGAGCCTGTCAAGTACGAGTTCTTCGTGGACCACTCGACCCACCTCCAACATTGCCTGCTCAAGCGCCAAATCCCAGCTAGCAGATATCGGCTTGCCCGTCAGTGGCGGAAGCTCTCCAGTGGCGGACACGACCGCGGCCAGATAGTCGGTGGAGCCCATTTGCCATGAGATAGCACCTACATGGGCCATGATCCGGTTGGCGATGGCGATACCCGGCCAATCGAAGTCGCCATGGTATCGAAAGGCTGCACCGGCACCATGAAGGTGCGAGAGGAGATCCAAGACGACCGAATTGGGGTTGCCGAAGGTGCAGACCACTGCTGCCTGAGATCTTGCATCCGAGGCCGCCTCAACGATTCTTGGGTTTTCGCATACGTAGACGGTCGTATTGGGTGCCAGTCTCCACAGTATCCTCGACAGATCACGGGCGGTGAGATGAGTCTCAAGAGAATCGAATGAGTGGCGAGGTGGTACCAGGTCTGCCTCTCTCGCGTGCAAGTGCATGTGAGGGCGCCCTTGTTGCCCACCTGCACCACAGCATCGGTTTCTGCGACGTGATAGCCGGCCGCTGCGGCCCCACGAAGTCTTCGAGTGGAGCGACGAGTGTGTTGAGTCGGCCGAAACTTTCCATTGTTCAAACACGTGTAAGCGAGCGACCTCGTCCAAGGTCAAGCAGCGTCCCCGATGCGAATAACTCGTGTGTTCTCCGAGCCCAACCAGTCTGTGCAACATCGTGACATCGGCAGCTAACCCGGGAACTTCCTTCAGGTGGTCCAGGGGGGTGGCCACCTTGCGTTGTTGCGAAAGCGTTCTCAATTCGTCGGCGTGGCACCGTTCTGGGGAAATTCCGCTCCATGTAGCTGGACTCTGTTATGACGCAGTGTTATCAGTCAGCCATAGGCACCAATGATCGTTTCACCATCCCGGCAAGGAAGCTCTGGTGTGTCGAGAACTCAATCGTGGGCCGTGCTACCACCCCCACCGCTCCGACAACGATCAGAGACATCCACGCAGCACTTGGAAGGTTTTCATTTGTCGGCTCTGAGATGGTACGTGATCATGACCCTGTCTGTCAACGGAGATAGTGGCTCAACTTGGTCGGTTCGAGGCCGTTGGCCAGATTCAGAGTCGGTATAACTCCTTGGCGGTGGCAGAGGTCATCAACTCCGCTAGGCGCAGGGCGCTACGATCCACCAGATACTGTTGGTCGACTAAGTCTCCAAGGAGCTTGGTGAGTGCGGTCCTAAACTGCACGGCCCCGAGGTAGTTCAGTTCCGGGAGGCCAAATGCATCAGAGGAGTACAGCACTTTGGCGTAGGGGGCGAGTTCTAGCGTCTCGGCCAGGACTTCGGTCGCCCGCGGACCGACAAAATTGAGTGCGAGTCCGAGATCAAGGTAGACGTTGGGATAGTCGTGTGCGAGGAGGGCGGCCTCGCGGTGATAGGGGTAGCAGTGCAGGAGACAGATCGGGGTCCTGAGCCGGTTGGCAAACTCGATCAGGTCTTGAAGATGCCCGGGGCGTCCGGTCGCCAGTCGTACCTCTGGATCACCGATACCGACATGGAACTGAAGAGGCAACCGGGTGATCTCGATAGCGGTGATGACGAGGTAGCTGATCACCGTGGGATCGGTGAGACGAAGAGGGGCGTGGGTGAGTTCGTGACCTAACGCGAAGAGGATCTCGGAACGCGAAGGGCACTCGCCCATGAGGTCGAGTCCGCATCGGTACGCAGCCACCGATTTAAGACCTACCACCCCAGGATCAAGGTTCGCGAGGAAGGTTGGCCAGGCATCGACAAAGGCCTCTGCAGACCCGACCTCGGCGAGCAGCCGCTCAGCGTGGGCCTCGATACGCAGGATCTCATAGACGTTTGCAGGACTGAGGGTCGCGAGCTCGGCCAATGGAATGAGATCCTCAGCATGGAACCCGGTGTCGATGAGGAGGTCGCTCACCCCGGCACCTGTGAGTGAACGGTTGACGAGCTCGCCTGGGGTGAGTGATCGTCGCGCATCGAGATAGGCCTGGGGTGCGACCGGGGGCTCAAGGCCCAACAAAGGTCCGGCCCAGCGGAGCACGGCGAGTCCGAGGTTGGAGTCAAAGGTCGAGGTGCGTGCTGCTCGTGCGTCCGGTGATTCGGTGAGGTTGTCCTCGACCTGGCTATCGGTAAGAGGTGCGGAGTAGAAGCTATGACAGTGGTGATCGACGAGGGGGAGTGCAGCGATGGCTGTAGCGAGCTCTGTGTTCTTGCGTTGTGCAGCTGGCATATTCGTTATCCCTGTCCACGGTAGGAGCCGATGATGTTGCGGTCGTTCTCAAGGATCCGTACGGTGAGTTTTTCATACTTGGCCACACGATCGGTGGCTGGACCCCCGAGACGCTTCGCGATCAAGCTCAAGAGTGCCTCGACGAGTGCGAAGGAGGGGGTCAACGCATCGAAGACCCCTGAGGAGCTGATCGCTGAGGTGAGCACCACGTCGGCGTTCTTGGCGGCAGGGGAGAGATAGGGGTCGGTCACGAGGAGGACGGTGGCTCCCTCGGCCTTGGCGACCTCGACGAAGCGGATGGTGTCTGGCGAATAACGCCGGTAGTCAAAGGCCACGACCACCGAACGATCATCGACATCAAGGAGGAGGTTGATCCGCTCTCCGGGCGATGAACGTGCGACTCGTACCTTTGGTCTGAGCACCTGTAAGGACCAGGAGAGATGCTGGGCGAGCACATGGGAGATGCGCCCGCCAATGGGGACAATCTCGCGGTCGAGATCACAGAGATACTGGAGAAACTGTTCGAGCTCGTTGGGGTTGACTGAGACAAAACTTCGCGTGACCGCATCAAGGAGCTCCGCCTCAGAGGTGCCGAGCAGGGTAATCGGGGCATGGTCTTCGCTGGGCCCGAGTCGCTCGAGCGGTGAGGCGAGACGGGTGCTGATCTCATTCTGGAGTTGTTCGCGCATCTCGGCGATGTTTTTGAAGCCGAGTTTGGTGACAAAACGGACGATGGTTGGTGCGCTGACCCCAGCCGCTTCAGCGATCGCTGGGATGCCAGCGAGTCCGGAGACGGGGTAGTCCTCAAGGAGAAGTTTTGCGATCTTGCGTTCTGACTTGGTGAGTGAATCGACTTGTGCGCGAATGACCTCGGCGACGGTGCTCTGGGTCATCAGTAGACCCACCGTGTCTGGGCGACGATCTGCTCGGGCGTGGCCGACTCGAAGTGGGCGAGCTCGGCCTTGCGCACCGCGGTGAAGGCCTCGGTGAGTTCAGGGCCCATCGCGTCAAGCAGAGGCTTGAGTGTCCAGAGCTTGGCGAGCGACTCATCGAGTGATTGGGGAAGTCGAATTACATTGGGGAGACCGACGGGATCTGACCCTACCGGATCAGGTAATGGCGGCCCACCATCCAGGCTCGTTGCTAACCCTGCGAGCAGGGCGCCAGCAACGAGATAGGGGTTGGCACTCTGATCGAAACACTTGACCTCGAGGTTGGCGTTGTTCGCGTTCACCAGTTTGGACTCAGCCACCAGTCGTAGCGCAGCCTCGCGGTTCTCGATACCCCAACACTGAAAGGCTCCCGCCCAGTGACTCGGCACCAGTCGGAGATAGCTCGCTGGCGAGGGTGCGCCGATTGCGAGGAGACCTGGGAGCCAGTCGAGGAGGGTGGCAACCGCAGCGGCTCCGGCTGGAGTGAGCTTGCCCGGACCCGCACCGCCCCCAAAGATCGGCAGGTTCGCCTTGGTCGCGCTCAGGTGCACGTGGCCGCCGTTGCCGACGCCGTTGACCTCCACGACTGGGGCAAAGGAGGTGGTGAGTCCAAAGGTACGGCCAGTCGCCCTGATGATGGTCTTGGCGAGGATGAGCCTATCGACGGCAGCGAGCGGAGCCGTCGCGGGCAGTGAGACCTCAAACTGGCCGGGCGCATACTCGGGGTGAAACTGCTCGACGAGTAGGTCAGCGTTGCGTAGGTTGAGAAGGAGCGCTCGTGAGTAGTCAGCGACATCGACGATGCGGCCGAGTCCGTAGGCTGATCCGTCGGTCGCCGGCACGAAGTGCTGGTCACTACCCTTGGAGATGACCCACTCGATCTCAAATCCCATTTTGGGGATAATCTCTCGCTCTGCGAGACGGGCGAGCTGACGGCGCAGGAATCCGCGCGAACAGTTGGGATGGGGGGTGAGCGACTGCTCGAAGCGATCGACGGCGCCAAAGGCCCACCCAGGCATCGCCGGAATCGGAGCGAGCGAGTCGAGATCGAGGAAGAGACGGAGATCACCCATCGGACCTCCTGAATACCGTGATTGGGTGATCGCATCGTTGAAGATGAAGGCGTCAAAGACCGGCGACATGCCAACGCCGTTGCGGAGCGCAGAGTCCAACCGCTCGACAGGGATGGCCTTGACACGAACGATGCCGGCGTTATCCACGTAGGTCAGTGCAATCGCGTCGATCTCGTGTTTACCCAGACGGGTCTCCGCGGCATGCAGCTTGCCCTCATCGAGCAGAGGTGCCTGTCCTTCGATCATCATTGTCCCCCTTTTGGCGTCGGCAATTAAATGTTAACAAAAATACGCTACCTGTATCAACTGAACGTGCTAAAACATTGTTACGCAACGGTTCGATCTCGCTAGGTCCATCCTATTCATGGGTAGGATGCGACGGGGGTCAGGGGTTGTGAGAAGTGGAGGGGGATATGACAGATCAGCCAGGACCAAAGCTTGCCAAGAGCCTCTCGCTCTGGCAGGTAGTCGGTGTCTCAGTTGCGTTGATGGCACCTTCCATGGCCGCCAACATCAACCCACAGGGCTCGGTGGGGACGGTAGGACGGGCGGTTCCATTGACCTTTGTAATCGCACTGGTTGGCGTGCTCTTTATCGCCTACGTCTTCGCGCGCCTCACCCAACGATTTCATCACTCCGGCTCCGTCTATGGCTTTGTCGGCGCGACCCTTGGTCCACGAGCCGGTGTGGTCGCCGGTTGGTCGCTGATGGGCACCTATATCTTCTATGGGTTACTGACCGCGATGGCGTCGGCGATCTTCTTGACTGCGCTTCTGCAGAGCCTGTCGATCTGGTCCTCACCTCCGACCTGGGCACCCTTCTTGGTGGCGGCGATCGAACTAGTGGGCGTGTGGTATCTCGCTATTCGACCAGCGAAGAACGGCACCCGTGTGTTGTTGGGAACCGAACTCACCACCGTGGCTCTCATCGTCATTCTCTCGGTGATTGTGCTGATCAAGCTCATCGTTGGTCATGGACCGCAGGGCCAGCACTTCACCATGACAGTCTTTGAACCATCCCAGACCGTTGGCTTCTCAGCGCTGTTCCTGGGGGTCGTCTTTGGCTTCCTCTCCTTCGCCGGTTTTGAGGCCTCGGCCACCCTCGGTGAGGAGTCAAAACACCCCCGGCGCGATATTCCGCGAGCCATTGTGGGTACAGCGATCTTTGGTGGAATCTACTTCATCTTTGTGACTGCCGTCGAGGTCATGGGCTTTGGAACAGGTGCACACCAACTGAGCACCTTCGCCAACACCGGTTCGCTGCTTGGGACGCTTGGCTCAACCTATGTCGCCTCCTGGCTCGGCAACGTGGTCACCCTCGGAACGGTGGTATCGGCCTTTGGCTGTTCGCTTGCTTCGACGGTGGGCGCGTCTCGCTTGGCCTACTCGCTCTCTCGGGACTCCTTTGGCGAGAAGGGCATCGGAGTGGTGAACGCCAAGACAGAGACACCACTGCGTGCTGCGACGTTGATCGTCGGAGTCATCCTAGCGATCTCGTGGATCTCGGCAATCGCCTTCGGTGCCACCGCCTTTGACGAGTTTCTCTGGTTCGGCACGATTGGTACGCTCATCATTTTGTTTGTCTATTTGCTAGCGACGATCGGCGCGGTGACGCTGCTCTTTGTCAAGGAGCGTGGTTCTGTCCCGACTTGGGAGACCATCTTGCCGATTCTGGCTGGGGTCCTCATCGTCTACACCCTCTATCGCAACGTGATTCCCTATCCGACTGGTGCGTCGGCGTGGTTCCCTGTTGTCTCCGGGGGTTGGATCATCGTCGGTGTAGCGATCATCCTCTCCGCGCCCAAACTCGCTGCGAAGGTGGGCCAGCGACTGACGCAGGCGGAGGGACTGAGCCTGTCCACAGAGAGAGCGGCCGTAGAGCAGAAGAATCTCGAGGAGTCGCGACCGATTACGACTGACTAACACTGGCAGGTGGACGTTGCTCCCAAATGCTATCGATGCATGGGTATTCTTTTATTGATGCGTAGAGGATAGGGGAGCCACTGATCGATCCAGACTCGTGGAGTCTGGATCGATCTGCTGATTCTGTGGATGACTGCAACGGCCCACCGGTGTCGTGACCACACCCGATGATGGCGCCGTGGTGACACCCAGTAACGAAGGTAGGATTGGAGGTGGAGGAACGCATTCTCCTACACATAGAGGACCTGTTGATGTCGCTACGGTACCGAAGAACAATGCAGCAAACTCTCCCCGCCAAACACTGGCCAGCCATCCGTGCACCTTTGGAGCCGCCGGGGTAGATGGTGAATGTAGCCGATTTGATCTCGTGAAAGCCGACTTGTCGAACGCTTTGGATCTATCCTGTTCCCACTCCGTGCTTCCCTTCTTCCTCGTCTTGTTCGAGATCATCTCGCGTTTTAGCTTTCGCATCTATTCACCGGTGGGCCCAGTCGCTCGTGAGACATGGTGTTTGAACGATCCCTAGGGTGCAGCAGCCGGTGGTCACGTCGCCGTTCTTAGCTCCGGAGCATCCTTCGACCAAGCGGGTGCTCAAAGCCCACCCAGACAAGGACACAAGAGACACCCGGCATGCCTGCCGGGCCAACGACAGGCCCGAGAACTGCTGACGCGTATGATAGCCAGCTCGCGATACACGGACGTTACCGCTATGGCGGTGGCGGCGGTGTCTCTCCATAGACATTAAAGCTATCGGGATTGGTCTTCTTCAGCTTTTCCATATGCCGAAATTCACTCACCGTGATTGGCCTATTCTTATTGATTTTCTTTCGACTCTGGGTGGCCACTCCTGTGTCTTGCCAAGTGGGCGTTACCACGGTATCTGGATCCTTTGGTGGCTGATAGTCTGGATCGCTAGCGGTGTTGAAGTGGACCTTTGCACGTAGCTCCTTGATTGTGAAGTCCTGACCGAGCTTGCTGGTTCGACGAAACAACGCTCTATAGACCCATGCGTTGAGTGCCTCCTGCTTCTTTGGACTCATTGGGTAGAATAGTGCTTCAGCCGCAGCTATATTTGGGGATCCAAGAAACTGTCGAATCTCCTTCGATGTCAACCGGTCCCCTTTGGCTTGGTCGGCTTGTGAAAACCTACGATTTTTCTTGAATCGGTGCTTTTGATCGATCTTCGCTTTAACAAACCAGCCTCCCTTCTCGCCAAGATCTACGAGACCGACCTTATCCTTGTGGGCGCGCAAGAACCCAATCCACTTCTCGAGCGCGTCATCGTTTTGTGGATCGATTGCCCTGTTTCTCCAAGCGCTTAGGCCCCATTCAGCGGTGGAGTCAAGCTGTTCACGCAGGTAAAACAAACCAAGCGCAGCAAACGTCGAAGTAATCAGCTTGTTAATACCTATCCTCGAGTTGTACTCATCAATGGTACGCAGCTTCAGTCTTTGATTGGCGTCCAGGCAAACCTTGGTTGCTGCTCTAGGGTCGGAATTCCCGTACAGAAGATCACTACTATCTTGAGTGATCTTATCCTTTGGATCGTCACCGTAAAACCGCTGAACCAGACCAGTGAGTTCAACGCTGCGATGAACCGTTGGCTTAACCAGACCTCCAACGGCTCCTTGCTGAATAGTATGACTTAACTCATGGGCTAGGAGGTGCTGACCAACAGGGCGCTCCAGGGGAGGCGCACTAGAGCCGAGGAAGACATCGCTTCCGACAGTGAAGGCAATCGCACCCATCTTTCGGCAGAGCATCTCTGAGGTTCGACCCCGATGAAGTCGCACCTTACCGAAATCTACGCCGAATGCCCCCTCCATAGGCGAACGTAGGCGTGACGGAAGCGAACTCCCACCAGCGCGTAGAGTGCCGATCTGTGTCTCCGTCCGAGTGTCAACTTCGCCGCCGCTTCTCCCAGCTACTGGAGCGTCGGCCGTAGCCCGCCGCTGTAGACCACTACTTGCTACGCCATCGGCGACACCGATAGTGTCCAATAGTGGATTCATTCGGACGTTCCGATCAAGGAGAGCCATGACCTGGTCGGCCGCGGTATCGGCCTCTCGCTCTAAACGATCGTTGGCCGCGCTAACGACCAACTTAGGCTGAGCAGCAGCTACAAGAGCAGCTACTGTACGGTTGCCTACGGTGCGTTGCAAGTCGAGGATCCGTTGTGAAACTGGTGTACTTGTGGAATGGTCAACCGCAGCCGCCTTCCTTACTGTTCTGACAGTGGATGGCTGCTTTTGAATCGACTCTCGCCTTTGCATGCTCATAATCTTCTTTCTCTCACATTTCTTATCTCACTTCACAAAGATAACGAGGAGATGTCAACCGCAGTTGCATGCGCTCGCAGAGGCTATGACCAGGCTCAACGGTCGTGGTAATGCCCCTGACCGGAGCCCTCGTAATCCCCGGGATAGACCGGCAAGGAGGAGATGAAAGAGCTCCACACCGAAGAGCTAGCGACCCACTGCGATCCCGAATGATGCGTTGGTGACCCGCAAGAACGCAGCGAAGCGTTCATGGGGGTACAATGATGAACCACCTCGAATGCGAGAGGACCGACCACAATAGATGAGGGAGGAAATCACATCGCACGATGCATCCAACAGGATACATGACAGCGACCCAATGAAGCGCATCACCACATCTGAAGCTGCGCCCTTCAGGACGGAGAGGATGTCACGAGATTATGATCTGTTGAACCGCAGGTTCGCCTTTGTCATGATTTGCACCGCACGGGCCACCTGTTGTAACGAGTGACCGACATCGCTGGATGAGTGAAGTGCTAGGTCCGCTCGGGCAGGCCGCGAGAAAACTGAACCGAGGGCCGCAAGGCGCTCGACACTGATAGGGGTCACTCTAGCAAATTCGTGGCAGTGGATCACCGGTGAGCATGTCGAGCGTGCGGTGTGCGCCGAATTCGGTCGCACAGACCACCATTGGGGTAGTGGATTCGCGCACAGTTCCAATGTGTGCCGCGTTGCGCCCGAGCGGATGGGCCTTCATTGTGGCGAGCACCTGATCGACATAATCTGCGGAGATGATGGCCACTAATTTCCCTTCATTTGCGATGTGGAAGGGGTCGAGCCCAAGGATCTCACACGCGCCGCGTACGGGGTTGGCTATCGGCACCCGGCCCTCTTCAACCAGAATCTCGACTTTAGCGTCCTCGGCAAGCTCGTTCAATGTGCTTGCCAGACCTCCACGAGTGGGATCACGCATCCACTTGATTGCACCGCCAAATTCGTCCAAGAGTACCTTGATCAACGGCCATAGATTGGCAGTATCGGATGCCAGGGAAGCCGATGTGAAGTCGAGCTCTCCCCTTGCCATGAGGATGGTGATGCCGTGATCCCCAAGAGTGCCTGAACAGATGACCGCATCACCGGGTTGTACCCTTCCCGGATCGAGGTTTGCTTTCGGGTGCGATCTGCCCACTCCCGTGGTGGTTATATAGACGCGATCGCCCTTGCCATGCTCAACCACCTTGGTGTCGCCGGCTACAATCGGTACCTCAGCCGCTTGTGACGCCTTTGCCATCCCCTCGAGCTGTACCTTTAACTCCTGGCTGGAGGTACCTGCCTCAATGATGATGGCTGAGGTCAGTACGAGAGGCTCTGCGCCGGCTACCGCGAGATCGTTCAGGGTTCCATTCACCGCGAGCTCTCCAAGACAGCCCCCAGGGAAGACATTTGGGCTTACCACGAAGGAGTCTGTGGTGACCCAAAAGTCCGTACCGGCTATGTTGAATGAATCACCTAAGGCTGCGGGTGATCCGTGTTCGGCCAGGACGGGTGCGATCAGTCCCTCGAGGAGTTTTCTACTCGCCTTGCCACCAGCCCCATGGGCCATGAGGATCTCTGGGTCTGCAAACCAGGTCGTCATAGCTGTCCTGCGTTGACGACTAGTCGCCGATGAACGTAGGTGTAGTAGGCACTACATGCTCCCTCCGAAGAGACCATGAGGGCCCCGACTGGACTGTCGGGTAGACAGGTACTGCCGAGGAGTGGGCAGTCCTCGGGCCGTTTTTGACCTATCAACACCTCGCCACAAAGCGCACCTTTTGGCTCCGGTGACCGGATCGGGGATACTGAATAACGTAACTCTGCATCGAAACGGTGATAGGGTTCGCGCAAACGCAGAGCGGAGGATTCGATGTAGCCAAGCCCTCGCCACTCAAAGCTAGGGCGCTCCTCGAACACCTCTGTCATCGCTGCGATAGCTGTCGTATTCCCTTTTCTCTGCACGGCGCGTACATACTGATTTTCGACCTTAGCCTCGCCATTACCGATGAGTTTTACTAGCCAAAGAATTGACTCCATGAGATCCACGGGTTCGAAGCCGGTAACGACGATTGGACGATGGTACTCTGTCGCAACGAAATCATAGGGATCGAGTCCGATGACGGTCGATACGTGCCCAGGTCCAATGAAGCCATCCAGATCAAAGAACTCATTGTCCATAATTGCGCGCAGCGGTGGGCCAACGGTTACGTGATTGCAAAATACCGAGAAGTTCTCGACTCCCAAGCGTGCCGCATTGAGGATCGTGAGGGCCGTAGATGGCGCGGTTGTCTCAAAACCGATAGCAAAGAACACCACTTCTCGATCAGGATCATTCATCGCGATCTTTAGGGCATCCATGGGCGAGTACACCATTCGGATGTCTGCGCCTTGTGCCTTTGCCTGGAACGGACTCTCCCTCGATCCTGGGACTCGCATGACATCGCCAAACGCGGTGAGAGTGATGTCGTGTGTGCGGGCGAGCACCAGCGCCTCGTCGACCTTGCCCACTGGAAGAACACAGACAGGGCAACCCGGACCGTGGATGAGTTCGATGTTCTCAGGTAGCATCTCCTGGAGGCCAAAGCGATAGATGCTATGCGTGTGCCCACCACAGATCTCCATGATTCGGTACTGGCGATTCTTGACCTGCGCGTGGATCGCCGCACTCAATTCCCTGATCCGGGTAGGATCACGGTATTCATCGACGTATTGCATCGTCCCTCCTCTTGACACCGCGAGACAGATGCCCGGTGTAACTCGGGTCACGCCACCACGGTCGGCACAACAGGACCAACCTATCAAGAGAGGTTCCGTGATGAGGGGGTTGGACATCCATATTACGCAGGAAACTAACGATTCTCGCAACCGACTTAGCTTGGCTAGTCCACTCTGCGAAAATTTGATACAATCTGGGCCATGGCGATCTCAAAGGTTCGGATGATAGATACCTCCCTGACCGATCGTCCGGTGCCCCACCGCGGAAGAAGTCGAGGAATCCCTCCAGCTCTTGAGGCATTCGAGTGCGCGACAACGCCGGTTATACGCCTGGCAGAACGTGCGATGGAGGAGCTCTTTGGAGAACACAAGATCTTGGTAGCAGGGCAGGATGCCGCCAATTTTGTGCTCACCTACCATGTTGCGGCTTTGCATGAGATCAGCTTTGGCTATGTGGACTACCGAGTGCGCGTGCAACTGCGGGATGTATGGGTGGATGATTACGTCGTCTTTATGGCTACCAACGGCCGTGGTGAGTTCCAATTCTCGGGGCAAAGCTACGAGAGCTCCACGGTTCGCGCCTTCATCGCCAATCCTGGCAGCCGTCTTGATCTGGTGTTTGATGCGGACTCGCCGCACCTGTTCGTGAGGTTTTCAGCTGCGCTGTTAGAGCGCCTACTCGTTCGCACGCTGGCTCGTTCCCTGCGCGAACCAGTGCGTTTCCTAGGCGCCTTTGACCTTTCGGTGCAGAACGCCTGGCGATGGCATGCCGCAGTCCAGCTCCTTCACGAAGAGCTGTACTCTCAGGATGATCTCACTCGGAACGACCTGCGGGTCAGCACGCTTGAGGAGTATCTCGCCGCCTCATTGCTGTTGCTGCAGTGTTCTAACTACCATGATCAGCTGCGGCTTCCTTTCTGCAGGGAGCGGGGGAGTCGAACCCTGCGTCTGGCTACCCGGTTTGTGGACGACAATCTTCAGGAGGATCTATCGTTGGAGAAGGTCGCGACGGCAATTGGAGTCAGTCCTCGCACGCTCCAAAAGGCCTTTCAGGATGAGTTGCACACCTCACCGATGACCTATCTACGCGATCAACGGCTGGATCGCATACGGGCAGAGATCCTCAAGGAGAGTGATATGGCCGAGACGTTGGGAACTATTGCCGCTCGGTGGGGTATGCATCATTACGGTCGGTTCGCACGTTCGTACCGTGAGCGGTTTGGCGAGAGTCCCTCGGCGACGCTCGAACGTAATGGCTAGCGGTGTCACGCACGCGATCTGGATTCAGAGTGCGTGAACCGGACTCAGTTCAGTAGGTGATTTGCGCAATTTGGGTTTCCGCTTCGCATTATGGCCGCAATTGGCCTATGCACCCGAATTCTTGAGCGCTACAGTCTTGCTGTGAGCCTGACGGTCTTGAGGTGAATCCTCCAGGACCATAGCAGTGAGGGGGAGGGTTGTATGGCTACCAATCTTGGTGAGCGAGCCAATGCAGATGAACTTGATGTATTGTTGGATCGTCTTACGGATCCGGATACGACGACCTATGCTCTCGGAATCATCGACAATCTTGAGGCACTTTACATTCTGACGTTGTCGCTCAATGAGTTCCTTCGGCGGGGAGAAGTGATCGTTGATTCATTGAGTTCCAGTGTGGCAGAGATTCGTCAGAGTGGCTCAAAGGATGCTGCTGCTGGCAACTTGGAGAGTCTCAAGGAGCTCATCACACTCTTTAAGAGTCTGGGCGATCGCAGCGAAGTGCTTGGTTCTCTCCTGCGCAATCAGCTACTCGACGAGGACTTCCTTGGTGGAGTAACGGTACTCACTCAGTCGCTAGGTGATGCGCGACGGGCTACGAAAGGGTCGCGAACGAGCAAGATCAAGGGTCTTGGCTCACTGGTGAAGAGTCTAAAGGATGCCGAGGTTCAGCGAGGTCTTGACTTTGCAGTCGAGTTGCTGCGTGCCTTGGGCCGGAATAACGCAGGGGTCTAGGTGCACGAAGCCTCGTTGGCGAGAGCGGTCGTAACCTCCGTTACGGAAGAACTTGCGACCAGGGATATCGACGGTGCTCGGGTTAGCATCGTTCACCTTGCGGTAGGGGAACTTTCACAGGTTGATGCCACCTCCCTGCGCTTTGCCTATGAGTTTGCGGTAGAGGAGACACAGTTGAGGCGAAGTCGGTTGGAGATAGTGCGGATTCCGGCGCGGTTGCGATGCACGAGCTGTGGTCGTGCCTCACGATTCTCGCCTGAGTATTACTTCGAATGTTCTGAGTGTGGTGGAGGTTGTCAGGTCGAGGCGGGTAGGGAGTTTGAAATTACCGGCATCGATCTTGTCGATCCCGACCAAGTAGAGCGCGGGGGTGTCTGTTATGACCGAGCATATTGAGCTTGAGAAGCGCATTCTTGATCATGCACTCCGTGATGCGCAGGTTGTCCGAGAGTCCCTTGCCACCGGAGATATCACTGTCGTTAACATCATGTCTGCACCTGGCAGTGGTAAGACGGAGTTACTAGGTGTTCTCGGGGATAGGTTACGTGCCCAAGGACATTCGGTTGCAGTGCTGGTTGGAGACTGTGCAACAGAACATGATGCCAATCGTCTGCGGCCTCATGTCGACTGGGTACGCCAGATTGTGACCGATGGCGTCTGCCATCTTGAGGCACGCATGTTGTTTCCTTTCCTTGAAGAGATTGTTCAATTTGCTCCGGGATATCTCTTTATCGAAAACGTAGGCAACATGGTATGCCCCGTCGATTTCGACCTCGGTGAGTCGGTGCGGATGGCGCTACTCAGCGTGACGGAGGGAGAGGATAAGCCAGTCAAGTATCCCGGCCTCTTCCGTGCCGTCGATCTGGTAGTCATCTCCAAAATTGATCTTGCTCGTGCTGTGGAGTTCTCGATGGATATGGCGATGGGGTATCTTCACCAGGTGAACCCTAGGGCGCCGGTAATGAGCGCGTCTGCCAAGACCGGGATCGGCCTCGCCGAGATTGTCGCTGCCCTCGAGCATCTTGGGGCCCAGGGGCGATCATCGGTCTCGGTACCCCGGTTGGAGGAGGTGGAAGGCCCCTGGGCCAGCGGGTAGGCCTGCTTGTCCAGGGGGTATGGGATGAGACGCTGCTTGGGTAGCGGTGGTAATCGAATGGTAATCGAGCGTTGTGTGGATGAAGGGAGTAGGTAATGGCGTCGGTGTTGTGGTTGCAAGGTGGGGCATGCTCAGGGAATACGATGTCGTTTCTCAATGCGGAGGAGCCCAGTGTTGTCGACCTCATTGTGGACTTCGGGATGGACCTGTTGTGGCACCCCTCGCTCGGACTCGAGCTTGGTGCTAACGCGCAGAAGATCTTCTGGGATTGCGCTCGAGGTGAACGGCCGCTCGATATCTTCGTCTACGAGGGCACGGTGATGGAGGGGCCAAATGGTTCCGGACGTTACGATATCTTCGCGGATCGACCGATGAAGGATTGGGTGAATGACCTCGCAGCTCAGGCGGGGGTCGTTGTTGCCATTGGCGACTGCGCATGCTGGGGTGGTATTCCAGCCACCGAGCCGAACCCGACTGGATCGACGGGACTCCAGTTTCAGAAGCGGAACAAAGGAGGATTCCTCGGAGGTAACTTCCGTTCCAAGATGGGACTTCCGGTGATCAATATCCCTGGATGCCCAGCGCATCCTGATTGGATCACCCAGATCATCGTCGCCTTGGCATCGGGACGCGCTGGCGACATTGCTCTCGATGAGCTCCATCGACCACAGACGTTCTTCAAGAGCTTCACCCAAACCGGCTGCACTCGGGTCCAGTTCTTCGAGTACAAGCAATCAACGCTGAGCTTTGGTGAGGGGACAAGAACCGGTTGTCTCTTCTACGAGTTCGGCTGCCGTGGCCCGATGACGCACTCTCCATGCAACCGTATCCTCTGGAACCGTCAGTCCTCGAAGACGCGTGCGGGCATGCCATGTACTGGTTGCACCGAGCCTGAGTTCCCCTTCTTTGAACTAGCACCAGGGACGGTCTTTAAAACACAGAAAGTTTCAGGCATTGTTCCGCGGGAGGTGCCAGAGGGTAATGACCACTTGACGTATATGGCCCACGCCATGGCCGCGAGGGTCGCGGCTCCTGAGTGGTCAAAAGAAGACATGTTTGTAGTGTGAGCAAGAGAGGATGAAAGAGATGGGCACGGTAGATCTGAAGGTCAGCCCGCTTGGGCGCGTCGAGGGTGATCTCGATGTAAGAGTTACGATCAAGGATGGAATAGTTAGTTCCGCATGGACTGAGGCAGCGATGTTTCGCGGCTTTGAGATCATCCTGCGGGGTAAGGACCCACAGGCAGGGTTGATTGTCACCCCTCGAATCTGTGGTATTTGTGGGGGTAGCCATCTCTATAAGGCAGCGTATGCGCTCGATACCGCTTGGCAAACTGAAGTTCCCCCGAACGCGACCTTGGTGCGTAATATTGCACAGGCCTGCGAGACGTTGCAGAGCATTCCGAGGTACTTCTATGCGTTGTTTGCGATCGACATGACCAACAAGAACTACTCATCGTCGCCGCTTTATGAGGAGGCGGTGAGGAGGTTCGCCCCCTATGTCGGCACCAGTTACCAGAAGGGGGTCTTGGTCTCAAACAAGCCGGTGGAGGTCTATGCGATCTTTGGCGGGCAGTGGCCGCATTCGAGCTTCATGGTGCCCGGAGGGGTCATGTGTGGGCCTACCTTGGCTGACGTGACCCGTTCGACAGCGATTCTTGAGTACTTTAGACGGGAGTGGCTCGAAGGTGTCTGGCTCGGCTGTTCAGTGGAGCGATGGCTTGAGAACAAGAGCTGGGACGACGTACTTGCATGGGTAAATGAAAATGAGAGTCAGTACAACAGTGACTGTGGCTTCTTCATTCGTTTCTGCATGGACGTTGGACTTGACAAGTATGGGCAGGGTGTGGGTAACTACCTTGCAGTTGGGACCTACTTTGACCCCGAGCTCTATGGTCAACCTACCATTGATGGCAGGAATGCCGCGCTCATCGGGCGAAGCGGAGTGTATGCAAATGGGCAATACTCCGAGTTCGATCAGGCTCGGGTCACCGAGGATGTGACACACTCGTTCTATGAAGGGCAACGCCCCTTGCATCCCTTTGAGGGCGAGACTATCCCGATCGACCCTGAGCAGGGGAGAAAGATGGACAAATACTCGTGGGCCAAGTCGCCTAGGTACGATATTCCTGGTGCTGGGCACATCCCACTAGAGGCTGGCCCGCTAGCGCGCAGGATCGCTGCGGCAGCTCCCGATCCCGGACCTCATCAGGACAGTGATCCGTTGTTCCTTGATATCCTTGAGAAGATCGGCCCCTCAGTCATGGTACGACAGCTCGCCAGAATGCATGAGGCACCGAAGTACTTCCAGTGGACGATGGACTGGTTGTCGAGGCTAAATCTGCGTGAGAGCTTCTATCAGAAGCCGGTCGAGCTAGAGGACGGGATGGGGTTCGGTGGCACTGAAGCAGCCCGAGGCGGTCTCTGCGACTGGATCGTGCTCAAGGACGGGAAGATCGCCAACTATCAGGTTGTCACCCCTACCGCATGGAATATTGGACCACGTGACGGAGAGGGAGCCCTCGGCCCGATCGAACAAGCACTGGTTGGTTCCCCTATTAAGGACCTCGAGGATCCAGTCGAACTTGGGCATGTCGCGAGGAGTTTTGACTCGTGTCTCGTCTGCACAGTACACGCCTATGACGAGAAGTCTGGGAAGGAGCTCTCGAGCTTTACCGTCAATGGCTTGGTGTAGCGAGTGTGTGGGGATGCCAGAGGATACCCACCGATCCAGGGCACTGTGTCTGTGCGCTCTCTCAATGTCGGTGATGAAGCGAGAGAGGTGACGTGATGCAGACTTCGTCGACTCAGCCTGGTGGGGTGTCCTCTTGGCGAACGGATGAGGCGTATGATCGAGATTTCGAGGCTGGTTCGTCGCGCCAGGAGGGCATCGTCATCGTTGGCTGTGGGAACCTCCTACGAGGTGATGACGCGATCGGCCCGGTGCTGATTCGTGAGCTCTTCGACGAGGGGTATGGCGAGCGGGTAACCCTCGTGGATGGCGGTACCGCGGGCATGGATATCGCCTTTAAGATGCGTGGAGCATCGAAGGTGATCATGATCGACGCCTCGAGGAGCGATGCGCCTGTTGGGAGCATCTTCCGAGTTCCCGGTGAGGATCTTGAGCACCTTCCTGATCTTCAGGGCTTTCAGAGTCATGCGTTTCGCTGGGACCATGCGTTGGCCTTCGCCCGATGGCTGCTGCCAGGCGATGAGTATCCTGCCTCGATCACCGTCTTTTTGACCCCAGTGCGCGCACTCGGATTTGGTGACGAGTTGAGTGCTGATGCGCGGTCGGTACTGGTGCGCTTAAAGTTGCTGGTGAAAAAGGAGGCCGGACTGGTCCATGAGGTCGAAGGCAAGTTGACCCGTGGAGGTCAGCTCCGTGCGCCGTTCGATTCGCTGTCGAACGGATCCGATGTGAGTTCCGTGGGGGTTCGACTGGGTGATCAGATTCTTGATGTGTACGCGCTCTCCAATGCGGCAGTCGGACGACCGCTCAAGATTGTCGATGCCACTGGAGCCCGAGGGGTCGAGTTGAACGACCTCCTTGGAGCCCGTGAGCGGGAGGAGTCGCTGGTGGGGGTCTTTGACCCGGAACGGGCTTCGATGCACTTCTTTGTGGAGGAGGTCGATGCACGGCATCGACCAAGCATCGGGGCCGATGTTGCCCGTGATGGGCATGACGGGAGATTTTGATGGCTCGTGTGGTCGTTGAGTCGACGCCGGTAGTGAGACGCCCGCATCTGTTCCACTCCAAAGGGGATACGGACCCGATGTCTTGGGCTATGAAGGAGTGCTGGTCGGCGTGGTGACGAGAGAGACTGAGGGCTACCCGGTGCTTGAGGGTGCGGACGAGGTAGTTGACGATCTGGCGTTCGCGCATCTCGGGCTGGGTCCTCTCCCAACCTCAATGATGGTATTCCCACAACGCCTGGGCCCCCACGCTGCAGGAGAACTCGCCAAAGGCAGGATTGTAGGGGTAACGCGAGAACTGCCGTTTCTTGGTTATCTGCTCGAAGGCGATATTGAACGCGCGGAGGAGGAGCTCCAGGCCTTTTCGGAGTATGAGTGGGCACGCTATGACCTCGGTGTGCTGTCGGGGGAGTTTCACCAGGAGCTGTACCACGACCCGGTGTTAGGTCTCCTCCAGCGTCTCGCCTCGTTCATCCTCGGACAGGCTGATACCCTAGACGGAGTCCTTGAGGAGCTTGATGGAGATCTGCCGGTCGCGGTGCGACGGTACGCGGGTGTCGTGATGCTGGCATGGGCAAGCGAACAGGGTCGACCAGATGTCATCGATTCGTGTCTATCGCTGCTAGTAGGGCTACTTGACACTGTTGACCGGGTCACAGCGGCGACGATCAAACAGACAATCCTGCCCTTTAGGGGACAACTCGGCCTGACGGCCCAGGAGGTTGCGACGGGCTACCGGGAGGTGATCAGCACCCTCAAGGGCACTGATCTCGTGGAGGACATCGGGAGTGCATGGTTGGAGTTGGCCAGCGTGTTGCACGAGATGGGCCGTGAGAATCCTGGTTATCTACGAGAGGCGGTCCAATGCTATCAGGAGAGCACCAAGACCTTCTCAAGGACCGCTTCACCGGTGACCTTTGCTTCAATCCAGATCGACATCGCCGTCTGCTATCTGGCGATGCCGATGCTTGAGTCATCGGATGCGGTACGATTCGCCGTGGCGATCTCGAGTCTTCGAGAGGCGATGGGGATCCTGACGAAGGAGTCACATCCGCGAGAATGGTATACCTGTCAATTGAACCTCGCGAATGCGCTTGTCTATGCGCCTTCGGCACACACGACCGCCAATTTGGTCGAAGCGATCACGATCTATTCGTCCCTTGTTGGGGAGCTCGACGTGACGGTGGACCCCCTTGGTTATGCGCGGCTGATGTTCAACTGGGGAAACGCTTTGGCTCATGTTGGAGACTTCGTCGAGGCACGATCACGACTCCATGAGGCTCGTCGAATTTTTGAGGAGTTCGAGTGCTACGACGAGGTTAGGGAGGTTCGTGGAATCCTCGATAGCATCGAACGTAGCCATGCACGGGGAGCTGTTGATGGAGCGCTTTGAACAGATCCTGATCGACGAGGCGTTCCATGGTGCGACGGCGCGTTATCTCGAGACGATGATCGAGCGTTTTTCGCCTGCGTCAGCCGTTGCCTTGTTGGCCGAGGCAACTGATGAGGAGCGTGAGCTTCGTGATCGTTTCGTGCAGGTGTTCTTGGAGGAGTTCGATCTGGCGGGTGTGGAGGGATCGATTGCGTTGTGTGGATACCTTTCCGACGTTGTGGTGCAGGCCGAAATCCAGGCCGGGGCGGTCGGTACCCTGGTACAGGTGCTCGCACGAAGCGCTTTTGATCGGGTATTTTATGACGATGTGCTGAGACTAGCGACTCGGCTTGAGACGATGGGGGTGATCGGATGAGATCCGAGGTCGAGGTATCGAATTGGGAGGTTGTGGAAGACCTGATGGGTCGGATCGACTCGGCGATGGCGGCCCTCGATGCCCTCGATGCGGATGCACGCGCGAAGGCGGTACAGCTCAAGGAGGTTGTTGAGAAGTTCTATGCGTCCGCCCTGCGCCAGGTCGTCATTGGCCTTCGAGGGTCGAGTGCCGCGGACGAACTGCGAGAAGCTCTTCTCGACGATCCGATGATCACGACTGCCCTCTCGGTAGCTGGACTGATGCGCCCCACGTTAGCCCAACAGGTCGTCGCGTTGCTAGAGGCAGTCCATCCCCAGCTCAAGCTCCAAGGCGCTGAGGTGACACTAGCTAGAGTTGAGGATTCACGGGTTGTGTTGCGGGCCGCTGGTTCTGCTGGAGGCTGTGGAGGAGCGGATCTACAGCGCGAGTTGGGTGAGCTCATTCGCTCTCGAGTTCCTGACTGCATGGAGGTGGTCTTCGAGGAGGACGGGTTGGCGCCGGTACCAAGCTCTCAAGAGTTGCGATTTAAGCGGTTTGTGACGGTGGCAACACTATCGGAGGTGCCCGACACGCGTCCCCTCGCCGTGAAGGCAGGAAAACAGAGTATGGTGCTCGTCAAGGTCGGTGATAGGGTCGCGTGTTTTAGGAATGAGTGTGCGCACCAAGGTTTGCCGATCGATGGGGCGGCGATCGATGACTGCACGTTGACATGCAGATGGCACGGGTTCCAGTTCGATGCCTTGACGGGAGAGGGTATCACCATCCCTGGTGTGGATCTGGAGTCGGTCACGTTGCGAATTCGAGATGGTGCGGTCCAGGTAATGGTTGAGTCATGAGGCCGGTCAGAGTCTATGGTGGTGTCTCCGGCGGGGGCCTCAGGCTTCCAGAGGCGCAGGCATCGCGCAGAAATCTCTATGGGCCGCGAGGCGTGACGATCTCAGAAGACTCACTGATCGTCTGTGATACGGGTAACCATCGAGTCCTCTTCTATCGCGATTTCCTCACCAATCCATCGATTGAGGCGGACCTTGTGATCGGGCAGCCAAATTTTGACTCCGAGCGACCCTCTTATCCAGACGCCCAAAGTGGGCTCTTTATGCCCACCGATGCAAAAGTCGTCGATCAGAGGCTCTTCATCGCGGATTCATGGCATCATCGAATCATGATCTATGAAATCAATGACCAAGGTGAACCTAACCCCCATCCCTCGGGGGTGATTGGCCAAGGGGGCTTTGGTGAGGTGGAGGCGAACCGTGGGCATAGCGAGTGTGACGCTACCTCGTTGTACTGGCCATTTGGCTTTGCCTTTCTCGACGATGGGTTCTACGTCGCTGACACTGGCAACAGGAGGGTCTTGCATTGGCGCGACTGGCGTGCTGCGATGGATGAGCCAGCTGATGTAGTGGTCGGCCAGGATGCGGCCGATCTCCGCGAAGAGAACCGGGGTCGGGTTGGAGGCGATAGCTTCCGGTGGCCGCACGGTATCGATGGGCAGGGTGAACTGATCTACTTGGCCGATGCCGGCAACCATCGAATCCTTGGCTTCGACACGCCGCATAAGGACCGGGACGCGGACATCGTCGTTGGACAGAGCTCATTCATTGAGAACTCGGAGTGGCCCTATGCACCCCAGGGCCCCGACCGCCTGCGGTTTCCCTACGGCGTCAGCGTCGACGGAGGGAGATTAGCTATCGCCGATAGTGCCAATAATCGAGTGTTGCTCTTTGATGCGTTGCCTATTGGCGTTGGCGCGAAGGCAGATCGCGTCATTGGACAGATGGATTTTGAGTCGTACGGGGAAAATCAGTGGCGCGTCATGTCGGATTCGACACTGTGCTGGCCCTACGCCGTCGATCTCGTTGGCGATGTGCTCGCCGTCGCTGATACCGGCAACAACCGTGTTGTTATTTGGCTACTGGAGGATTGATCGAAATGTGTCTTGGTGTTCCTGGAAGGATAGAGGAGCTGGATGACTCTGGCCCCGTCAAAATGGGGAAGGTTGACTTTGTCGGCATCACACGAGAGGTGTGTTTCGCTTCGTTGCCTGACGTAGAGGTGGGTGACTATGTGTTGGTACACGTTGGTTTCGCGTTGACCAAACTTGAGAAACAGAATGCATTAGAGACACTGGGTCTCTTTCGCTCTATGGGTGTGTTGGAGGATGAACTCGGCATCTCCTCTGTCACCGGCCAGGAAATCCCATTACAGTAGCACCGTTGGTCTCAGGGTGTACGTCGTTGACTGGTGACAAGAGCTACCTGGCCAAGCGAGATGTTCTCATCGTTGCAACTGAGGCTCTCGTTATAGTAGAGCCCTCGATCATAGAGGCGATCGATCGCATCCCGGAGGACAACGTTTTGAAAGACCCCTCCTGATAGACAGATAACCTCGCTGGCATGCTGACGCTTGAGTTGATCGAGCGCCGTGACGGTCGCGTGTGCGAGCGAGTAGTGGAAGTCGGCGGCGAGTTCTCTCCTGTCGCACTGATCAACCGCTCGTTCAAGCGATTCGGCAAAGTACTCTCGGTAGCGGATTTGGCGACCTCGGAAGGTGAGCAGGGGGTCGAGGCGAGGGAGGTAGCCACGGCTAAGAGCCTCGCTGGCTAATGCCTCCAGCCAGATGGCGGCCTGCCCCTCATAGGTGATGCGCTGATGGTAGCCAAGAATTGCGGCCATGGCATCGAAGAGACGCCCCACTGAGGTTGTGAGATGGGATGCGAAGCTAGCGGCCATCTCGAGATTGTGTTGGATTTCGGGTGTGAGCTGTGGGGCGATCCAACGGTTCCAGGAGTTGGAGTCGACGAATCCAAAGAGGCACTGCAACGGAAAGCGTGCTGCGGCATCCCCACCGGGCAGTGTGGAGACCTCGATGTGGGCGATACGTTGCAAGCCTTTGCTGAGCGTCCCGGTGAGGAATTCACCACCCCAGGTCGTTCCGTCGTCCCCGTAACCAGTCCCGTCGAAGGCGACGCCTAATATCTGCTGCTCGAAAAGTTGGTGCTCAGCGGCTACAGAGGCGATATGTGCTCGATGATGCTGGATCTCGAGTGGGTGATCGACTCCAAACTGTTCGGCGTAGGCATCAGCGAGTCGATGGGCGTGATAGTCGGGATGGGCATCGGTTACAAGGACAACGTCGCTGGTCTGGAGGTCGAAGAGCTTCACCATATCTGCAACGCTTTGGCGATGTGCTTGTTGTACATCCCGATACGAGAGGTCGCCTAGATAGGGGCTCGTATGAGCAATCCCGTCGATACTTATCGTCACGGTTGACTTGAGATCTGCCCCGCACCCAAGCACGACGCCCGGATGCGCTCCAAGCTCGGTCACCCTGGCGGGGGCGAAACCCCGCGCTCGACGAAGCAACACGAGACGCTGCTGGTGATCGAGTTGGGCGACGGAGTCGTCAACTCGTCGAGCAATCGGCCGCTCGCCGAGAAGAATCGCGTCAGCGATACCATCAAGGAGTTCTAGCGCTACTTCGTTATCGATGATCATGGGTTCTGACGAGCGGTTGCCGCTGGTCATGACCAAAATGTCAGGCGCGCCGTAGTGAAAGAGTAGGAGGTGGATTGGCGCGTAACCCAGCATAAATCCAAGGCGAGGGGCCTCGGGTGCGATCATGGCGATCATGGTGACGGGTTCGAGTAGCACGATTGGAGCGCGCGAGCTAACGAGCAGCCGCTCCTCTTGGGCCGTCGGGTGCGCGACCGTGCGAACCGCTTGTATGTCCTTTGCCATGAGCGCGAATGGCTTGTCTTTGCGAAACTTGCGCACTCGTAGTTGCTCGACGGCCGAAGCATTGGTCGCGTCACACGCCAAGAGATAGCCGCCGATCCCTTTGACCGCGATGATGTGTCCGTTGCGAAGATCGGTGGCCGCCTGTTTGATGGCCCGCTGACCCTCAAGCGCCATCCCGTTAGCGTCGCTGGTGATGAGACGATAGGTAGGACCACAGCCGGAACAGGCGATTGGCTCAGCGTGGAAGCGACGGTTAGAGGGATCGGTGTACTCATGTTGGCATGCCTCACAGAGTTGCCAGGGCGCCATTGTCGTGTTGAGACGGTCATAAGGAAGGGCTTGGACGACCGAATATCGTGGTCCACAGTTTGTGCAGTTGATGTAGGGATAGAGATAGCGCCGATCCGCCGGATCAAAGAGCTCCGTTCGACAGTCAGCGCATATGGCCAAGTCGGTCGGGATCTCAGCTCGTTTTGTTCCCGTCGTCTCTGAGTGCAGAACCTGGAAGCCTTCAGTCGGTGTCGGCGTCACCGTTGTGACCCCAACGGTATCAATGCGAGCGCTGGGTGGCGGATCTGCCAACAGTGTGGAGACCACCTCGTCGTGGGTGACGTCTTCGCTGAGGTAGATGGTGACACCTAAGCCGTCATTGCGAACCCATCCGCGAAAACCGAGCTGAACTGCCCGCTGGTAGATGAAGGGTCGAAAGCCAACACCTTGGACTACTCCAAGCACTCTAATTAGTGTCGCCATGGTCGTCCTTCGTGGTCATCCTGTGAATCGATAGCTTTGTCTTCTCGCTCGCCCTATCACTAGAAATGGCGAGCGGTTATGCGCTAAAGCTATGCCAGATAGGTGCATCGGTCGCTGTGATTATTGTACTACATCATCGAGCTACCTGATGGCTGGCCAGTGGTGTTAGGGGATCGACGATGATGGGATCTGAAGCTCGAAGATGCTGTCACCAGGGAGCATCTGTCCAGCCTTGGATGAACCGACATGCCCCTCGATGTGGATTGCTCTCGGTGTTTTGATCTGCGATCGACTCGACCGCTTGCCGACCGGGCAGAACTTTCTGGGACGGTTGGCAGGATCAATCGCTCGCGACGAAGGATTCGCGATAACCATTCAAAAAGGTGTCCCAAAAGAGATCACTCCTCGGCTCCCTCAGCCGAGGAGTGACACTATGACCGATCAGTAGGCAATCCGGTGACGGACGGACCCTCTTGCCGTGCGATCAGTCAGACACTTTTGCTAACCTCTCCTCTTCGACGAGGTGCGCCTCACCCGATGATTGTTCGAGGCTCCTTCGCTTGGTCTCGGGTATGACCCAGAGGGTAACGACCGCCGCCAAGATCGCTAACCCGGCGAGAAAGTACACCGCAAAGGATTCACCGTAGTCGCGGATGAGGAAGGGGAAGACGAAGGCGGTCAGGGTTGCACCAAGACGACCGGAGGCGACGGTGAGGGCTTGAACCGTTCCACGTACCTTTGTCGGCGCGAGCTCGACCCCTAGGACTCCAGATGCACTTACTGACCCTGGGCCAGCTTGCGAGAAGAAGTTCTGCGAGCCATAGAGAACAAAGGCAAGCACTGGTGCAGCGGCCAATGCTCCTCCACCGGTAACCAAGCCATACGAGATGAGAGCTCCAGCCATGCCGATGAATCCCAGCAACTGTAGTGGTTTTCTACCTGCCCTGTCGATCAACAGAAGAGCAACGATTCCACCTGGAATGGTGAATGCGCCCTCCATGAGGAACTGGAAGGTATCGGGACCAAGACCGATGTGCTTGGCGATGACTGAGGGACCAAAGAGAATGCTCGAGTATGCGACCATGTCAAAGAGGAACCATAAAAGGCATGCGCCAAGGAAGGTTCTCCATTCACGGCGAAAGTAGAAGCCAAAGCCGTGAGGGTCTTTGAGATTCTCGAAGGAATCGGATATCGTGGCGACACTCGAGGCCTGGGTGACCACGGACGCAGTGGCTTTTGCGTCTCCTTTGATCCTTCCAAGGAACCGTGCCGTCTCTGGCATCTTGCGCCGTAGATAGATGACCGCGAGCGTTGGTACCGAACCGAAACCGAGGACAATGCGCCAGATCAGCTCTGGTGCTACGCCGAGGCCATGCAGGACGAAGTACAGGAATGCGGAAAGCACCGCACCAAAACCCCACATCAGTCCGAAGCCAAAGGACATGGTTTTTCCGCGGTCCTTGGCGTTCGCATGTTCTCCCATGATCATGGGGGATAGGACATAGTCGGCGCCGACTCCGATTCCTAACAACAGCCTGACGGCGATCAGCTCCGGGACGTTAGTGACGAAGATCTGCAGGAGTGCACCGAGCGTCATCAGACCAACATCGAGACCGTAGAACCGTTTGCGCCCCCTGTTGGCGAGTAACCCAAAGATGAGCGCCCCGATCACCGCACCACCCAGCGCTGAGGCCGTGAGCAGAGAGGCCTCGATGCCGACGAGCGACTTGATGCCGAAGGAGGCGAGGACGAGCGGCAGTACGATGCCGATCGAGGAGAGGTCGTATCCGTCGGCAAATACGCCCATCGAGGTGGTAAAAATTGACTTCCAGTGGAACCATTGAAACTTGGAATGATCTTGGACCGCAAACGGGTCCCAGTCTCCACCCATCACCTCACTCATACCTTCTGACCTCCTTTGTTGTTCTCTGGCTGCGCCTATCTATCGCGACAGCGATAACGTAGGTGCGCGAAGTTGCCATGATCGAACGCCAGGGGAGATGTCGGGTGAACAGTCGATGAAGAGTCAGTTGGCTCGACGGGTTCAGTCGTGCCCTTTACGTGTCGTTGGCTGTGGCAGTCAAGAGCGGCATGTCTCGATCAACTCGATCCAATCCGGCAAGGTGTCTAGAAAGCTGCGCCTATTGGGGTGCCGGTGGTTGCGCTTCTGCACTGACTGGAGTGTGACGGGCCGGTAGTCATTGATGGTCGGATGCATGAGATGGGGCTGGTTGTGTTTGGTGTACTCGCTCTGTTGCTTTCTTGGTTGGGTGACGACCATAGCCGAAGGGCGCCGGTGATCGGCGCCCTTCGTAGTCTGAATTGAATCAAGAGACCTCTTGGAGGTCTACTTCGTGAAGTACCACGTCTCGGGGGCGAGATCGAGATACGGGTTCTGTGTCACCCCGCCGAGCTTCTTTGCGATTGCGGAGATCGCGTAGTCCGGATAGGGCTGATAGATCACCGGCAAGGTCTTGTCCATGAAGTTCTGATAGGCGTCGAGGGCTCCCTGGGCGTTGGTGGCCGTATGGGTCGCGTCGATCAGTTGGTTGGCCTGATTGTTAGCGTAGTTGCTGAACCCGGTATGACCTGGTCCCGAACCGAAGAGTTCCCCACCGGTTGGGTAGTTATCCGGACTGTACTCCCAGCCACCGCCCCAGTTGACCATCTCCCAGCTGCAGTCCGACTGGGTGGCGGTGCAGTGCGGCTGATCGGAGATGACGCTGTTGAAGGGCTGTGCCGAGATATTGAGGACGATCCCGACCTGTTTGGCGGCCGAGGAGAGCGCCGTCATCTCCTGGGCGAGCGAGGTGACACCTGATGCATAGATCATGTTGAAGGTCATTTTCCGACCCTGTGGGATGTTGGCTCCACACTCGGTCGCCGAGGTTCCAGGACTCTCACAGGTCATCACACCGTTGGTGATCTTCCAGCCGTGGGAGGTCAGGAGGTTCTTTGCGGCAGAGATTGAATACGGATATTGGATCGTCCTCGAGGTGGCATCGGCAAAGGTGTTGCTCGGTTCGGTCGGCACCGGTGAGGAAGTCGTCACCCCATAGCCGTCAAGGAAATGGGTGATCCAGGCAGGCTGGTCGATCAGGTGCTCAAGCGCCTGTCGGAAGTAAAGCTGCTGAAAGACCGGTCCATAGGTCGGGTTGTTGAGGTTGATCGGGAAGAAGTTAAAACCTAGGTCAACCCACGGGTTGATGGTGTAACCAAGGGCCTCGACGCTCGCCTTCTGAGTCAGGTCTTCGGTCGGGACGTATCCGTAGGTGATCGCGTTGTTCCCGGCACGAAGTACGTTGAACTCTGAGGATGCACTGGTGAAGGGCAGTTCGACGAACTCCGAGAGCTTTGGCTTGTCCGGGCCGGAGTACTTAGTGTTAGGTACAAATACCGCCCTGCCAACGGTGGTGAAGCTCGAGAGTTTCCACGGCCCATCAACGATCGACCATACCGGGCTGGTGGCATAGGTGGAGAGATCGGAGGCTTGGGAGTTCAGGAACGAATAGACCGCTTTGACCCCAGTCGTGGTGGTATCAGGCAGATTGGCAGCATTGGGGTTGGGAGCGGACTGGGTCAAGGATGTGCGATCCCAAGCCATCGGGAATGGGGTGATCTGGGAGAGCTCGTTATAGGTGAACCAGGTCGGGTTATAGGCCTTGTTGAGCTGGAAGACAACGGTGGTGGCGTTGGGTGCGGTGGTTGAGACCACGTTGTCAGGAAAGGCCCCAGGCACGTAGGCTCCCCAGTTCGCCTTCTCTGCCTTCACCAGGTTCATGAAGAAGAGGACATCGCGCGAGGTGACTGGTGTACCATTAGACCATTCGTAATGCTTGAGTGTGACCGTAACCGTCTTATCTCCATTCGAGAAAACGGGCTGGTTGCCGATGGAGAGGTTGTAGTTGATGGCTGCCTTGTTGCCGTTCCCAAAGTAATAAAGAGGTCGGTACATGAGCACCTGGAACTGCGCGAGGTTGTTGACGGAGAACTCCCCGCTTGGGGTGAGAGGAAAGATGTAGTTAGGGGAGGCGCCGGGCTGTTCCGCAAAGTAGGCGGTACCACCCTTGATCGGCTGGGTTGACGATGAGCTTGTGCTTGAACTCGAGCTCGTGGAACCGCAGGCTGCAAGCAAAGCCCCAGCCGCGACGGCGGCTCCTGCAAATCGAATTGAACGACGCATATTATTTTATCCTTTTTTGGTTTTGAGATCATCATAGATCCTGTCCCTTCCGCGAGCTGCACGTTTGGTGGTCATTGAGGAGCCCCAAGTGGTGATTAGGAACTACGTCGAGGGAGTGTACACGAGAGATAGAGTTGGCTCACTTGGTTGGGACAGTGAGGCTTCTGTAGCTGACGCAGCCGCGAGGTTTCGGAGTGGCGCATTTTTTCTCTCGGGCGTTGGACCACCCGCCACCCAGTCTCCTTTCAGCAAGGATCGTGTCTCTTGTGGGATAGTAGTAGAGCTAATCCGTCGCTCTCTGAGGTACTCGCACCCGAGAAGTTTTGCCAGTCTGAGGGCCCGTTACCGTTATGAATGAATTCTCAAGTTCGTTGTTTACTCCGATGGATGCGATAATCCATCGACGGCGGCCGAACCTAGGGTCAAGAACAGAACTGCCATTCGAGTGCGTTTTGATCTGTCGCGGAGCGCTCAGTTCTGTACTAGATCAGACTGGAAGGCCCCTGATATTGTCCGCTTGTGTGGTTATTCTGACTCAGAGATGCGCTTATCGGCAATATTCATGGATTACTTGAACAATTCGTTTCAGAGAGTGTTATGATTATCCACGTCGAGTACTTGGAGGGTTTGATGCAACGCAAGTTTGGGCTAGGAACGCGCGTGTTGGGTGGTCTGGTGTTGGCCTTGGGGTCGACCGCCATTGCTGCAGTTGGCACGTCAAGCTCGTCGTTAGCGAGCAACAACACTCCTGTCTATACGCCAGTGGCGTTCAACGTGGCTTCTTTGATCAACGGGGGCGTACTGTCTTCCACTGTCCACCTTGAGCAGACGGTTCAAGCCGCCAACGGCAACTACTACGTAGACACTGATGGTGGGAACGGTGTTACTAGTACTAACGAAATTATTGATGTGTCGGGTTCAGCCCCTCATGCGGCGGTTGGAATTATACAGCTGCCAAGCTCTCTGGCTGGAGTAGCGCTCGGCGATGGAGTTGCTATCGGAGACACGCTCTACTATCGCAACGTCAATGGCGCGAATCCTGTCGGTGGTACCGGTGCGTGTCCGGTCATCGCAGTGAACCTCGCGGGTCTCCCAACGGCCACGGACTCAACAACAACGCCGTCCTATTCGGTATGGACTTTGACATCCAGTTCTGCTGCACTCACTTGTCCACCCGTGCCATCCTCGGGCGCCTTTATAACAGGCAACGAGGTGTACCCAATTGCGTCGCTTGGCTCGACGGTGTATTGGCTTGGGAAGAGCTCGCTGTTCGCCTGGAACACCACAACTGATACTGTAACGCGTTTGGTCACGGGCCTTTCCCCAGGTGGTGGTTTGTCGGTGAATGCCATCGGAGGCTCGGTGTATGCGTTTGTGGGGACATCGGGCAGTGCTATCGACCTTTACAACCTCGGTGGGAACGGATCGACGGCTGCAGCCACTCCCACCTACTCATGGACCCTTGCGGCGTCAGGAGGTTGGGGCGACTTTCAGTTGTCGCAGTCCGGCACTCGGCTGTGGTTCGTGCGAGAGTTCCATACTCAGATCGGCTACGTTCCCATTCCTGGGGATTTGCCGAATCCAGCGACAACGTCTGGAACTGGCAGGGTTTACACGATAAATAACGTCCCTGGAGGAGCAAGTCAGGCGGAGTCCATGACGCTGGATCCAACGACGGGCAATCTGTGGGTTGCCTCTGGTAACGTAAATGGCAAGGCAAGTACCGGCGGCGAAGTTGATTTTGGTTGGTTTAATCCTTCGACATTCTCGGGTAGTGGAACCAGTTCTGGCGCTTCGGTTGGCTCTGTAGCGCTCAACTACGAATCAACCCCGCAATCGTTGAGTCTCGGTGCTGATGACTTTGTGCTCGTCGGATCAAGTCCCGCGTACTTCTCGCTTGGCCCAATCCTCTCGATCACGAAGACCGACAATGTGAACCATGTCACGACTTCTGGTGCCCCTTTTGACTGGACGATTACCGCCGGGCTATCCAGCGAGTCAGCTTCAGACGAACCGTATTTCTCTGAGACTGCCGGCACTCTAGAGCAGACAAACAATCCTTCCGGTTTCCCGATCACAGTGACTGACCCACTCCCGGCTGGCATTACGCCTACCGGCCCTGCTACGGGCACCGACTGGACCTGCAATCAGTCAGGTGGGATTACTGGCCCTTACCTTGAGACATGTGTCTACTACCTTACTGAGGGTACAGGTCTGTTGACACCGGGTACTGCCTTGCCACCAATAACCGTACCGGTGGTTGGTGTCGGTGCACCAGGCACGCAATTCGATAACACCGCCACGGTAAGCTCCCCTGACGCGACTCCACAAAGCGCATCAGACATTGTGACGGTTGTGGCCAGTCCAGTTACTGCGCCATTGTCCACCCCTGGTCTCTCCCTCACCAAGACTGAAGCCCCTGGTTCCCCGAACCCCATCACCACGGTAGGTCAGAGCGTTACCTATGACTTTGTTGTCACTGACACGGGCAACACCGCGTTGAACAACCTCTCCGTGACTGATAATCAATCGGTCACTGGTGAGAGTCTCGCTGGCCCGATCTCTTGCCCAGCCACGTCACTCGCGGCTGGCGCAAGTGTCACCTGTACCGGTACCTACACCGTGACAAGCACTGACATCACCAATGGCAAAGTGAGTGACACTGCATCTGCCACGGCCACCGACCCAGCGGGTACGACGGTAACAAGCA
>JAKAQR010000092.1 GCA_021819725.1 Actinomycetes bacterium | reverse complement strand
CACTGCGTGGGTGCACTCGTTAACCCAACATCACCTTTGATCCGCCCGACAATACACCCTCCCTTCGAACAGACCATCTCAACCAGTTAGGTACCGGGCAAACTACAATAAGCCAAAATCAGCCATAAGCGAATACTGCGGACCAGATCCCATTTCCAAATGGTTTCAGTCCGCCACGTTATATACGGTAATCATCGACCGCCCAATGCCGTAAGAGTTGATCCACAACTCACATTAGCTAGGGCAGAGACCTGGTCAGAGGATCGCTGTGCATACGACTGACACGAGGCAAACGCCGTGCTCAACCATGCCCAGAGACACCGCGACTCTTACTACACAAGCAGCTAAGTGGCTACCAGAAGACCAACTCGGCTCCGACCGGACAAAGGGGTGCCAACTGACAATCCCCAGCGTCTACGATTAGTCACCATGGGTTACCGATGCAATGATATTGACATGAAAAGTATCGCAGCACCTACAATTCGAGTCGTGCCGTCAGCCCTGACTCCCCGCCGTGACAACCTACGGACAATGATGATCTCTCCACCATCGAAACTCAGATGCTGCCGCGTCCCTGAATCAATTGCGGTCCGATACGGAGCAGCGGCGAAATCCGTAGACTACAATGCCAGTGGTAATAGTGCATGAAGTGTGGACCCCTGATCGAAGCGACCGTCCACATGTTTGCTGCCCATTACTTACTCCCTAATATGCACAACGAGTACGCCAACACGATCCGCAATCCAATAGATAGATCAGAGGTCTCACCATCACAATGAAACAACGCATAGCCTCAGCGGTTCCCATGGCCTTTGTGCTTATGTGGAGCAGTGGAGCAATCTTTGCAGAACTTGGCCTGGAATCTACTGGACCATTAACCTTTTTAGCGCTGCGCCTGATTCTCTCTATGGCAATTCTGTGGCTAATCTGTTCAGGTCTTCGTCCGAGCTTCCCGCGAACAATCTCGGAATGGCGCAACATTGTCATAACGGGCATATTTCTGCAAGCCGGATACCAGGTCTTCTTTTTCGAAGCCCTGTCCCATCACGTATCGCCAGCTCTTTTGACCATAATATTGGGTATGCAACCAATACTGACCGCCGTCGTCGGGAAAGACAAGACCAGTGGAGTCCAATGGGTCGGATTGCTCTTCGGGATGCTTGGATTGACATTGGTTGTCGCAAATAGCCTATTAATCGTAAACATTTCCGCCGTCGGCATCTCCTGTGCTGTCCTATCAATGTTGAGTATAACCGCTGGAACATTCCTACAAAAGCGTACGACCACAAGCCAACCCGCCAACATGGCCATCCAATACACTGGCAGCGCTATTGTCCTTACAATCCTGGCAACAACCATGGACCATTTTAACGTGCATTGGACCGCATCTTTCGCCATCGCACTGGCATGGATGGTTCTCGTCGTATCGGTAGGAGCCACAATGCTCCTCTATTTCATGATTCGCAAAGGAGCCCTAACCAATGTGACCAGCGTGTTTTATGGGGTGCCACCAACTACTGCGCTCCTAGACTTTCTTATCTTCGGACACGCAATGCACGCTTTGACCATTCTCGGTATGGGTCTGATTGTTCTTGGCCTCATAAGCATTAATCGCCGCGCATGATGGATTATTGGTAGGCGCTCACCCTGATCCCGGCCCAACGCCACGGTGCTGCCTCTGTTCGCTCAGTCGAGAGTTCATGCCTACCGAGCCTTGGGAACTCCAGATCAAAAGGCGTCCTTATTTCCCCTTGAGTCCAGTCCAAGACCCTTATTGATTGAGTAGCTTCTCCAACCTCGGCGATCGGTCAGTGGGCTAATCACCCCCGAAAACTCTGTCGCTGTAAGGTCGAGCCGTAACTCATCATTCGGGCCGACTCCTGCACTTCCTCAACCCCGCACTTCCTCAACCCCGCACTTCCTCAATGGCCAGACCATACTGTATATAGGAGCTTTTGGTCTCAATGGAGATCGTTGCACGACCACACCATGTGGCCGCATCAGGATTTACTGCCAAGGCAAACCTCCATCAGGATGCTGGCCGACTGGGAAATCGACGAATACTACTCCTACCAGGTAGGGTACGCTAAGCGTTCCCACTCGTCGACTATCGTTTCGCCTCACCCCCCTGGATCTGGCTCCAGTTGACTCCTTCTGCCGTGACATAGACGAAGAGGGGGGGTCGTAGATACCAGCGAATCACTGTTGCATCGACCCGGGTGGATCTCCTCGAGCCCTACGCAGATCGCACGTGATCCGGTGCTCTGAGCCCACGAAGCAGTATCTCGTTTGCCCACTGGGGATCACCGCTCCCAGTGCGGCGGGGGGGCCTCCAACCCGATCGGCTCAAGTTTCGTAGTCGTGAGGTTACACCGACAGTCCAGCGCTGCCTCGTTCTAGTTGGCGTTCAGAGAGAGTTGCTGCCCTCTACCTCCTCGATTGTCTGAGAAAGGAGGCAGAACTCATTGCCCTCAGGATCAGCGAGGACGACCCAACTCACATCTGGAGCCTGTCCGATGTCCACTCGACAGGCGCCTAGTTCGTACAATCGCGTTAGCTCCGCCTCGGTCGTCGACTCGGTAGCTCTTAGATCCAGATGAAGGCGATTCTTGATCGACTTGGTCTCTGGCACGAGGAGTATGTCGATCACCGGACCAGTATGCGCCCGAGACCCGATGCTCACCCCTGTTTCGTCTTCGTCGATAATCTGGTATCCGAGCACTTCGCACCAGAATGCTGCTAACGGTCGAGGATCGACTGAGTCGATAACCACTGAGGATATGCGTAAAGCCATCGCCCCGATCCTACCACCGGACCCGAACTCGCGAGCTGCGCTTTGACCATTGTCACACCGAGCCGTTGATTCGCCAAATGGTGTCAAATGGGCGGCTAGTACCTGTCAGGATACGACGGACGACAAAAGGCTGCCCGGCGAACTCGAAATCCAGAGAATGGTCGACTCGATGGTGGAGAGGCCGCCCTAGGTCTCGCGCGACATCCGCCTACCCTTGGCTGGGACGAACCGCTCCAGTGGGTGTCGGGCGCAGACTCCTCAGATGCGCCCGCGAGCAACCCATCCAACTCCCAGCACCATATCGCTCATCAGCGACTCCGCTGGCATTGCCGACGCAGCACGAGAGCATCTCGGGCTCGCCCGCAGGTAACCAGCAGACGATCTCGAGGCTGCCGCCACGATGACAGCTCAGGCGACGAACTGGGTGGGGCTCAGCGTTTATGCCTCGCTGTCTTCGGCAAGGAGTCGATAGAGGCCCCGACGAAGCTCCGTTAGCATCTCTCTACTCTTGTTCAACTGGTCAGCTGTCCCTACCATCTGCACCTGGCGAAGGGCCTGGAAGGTTGCGCTGATCTCGGAGCCCAGCCCCGGCCTCTCATCGAATCCAGCCGTCTCTTCACCTTCGGCGTCAAGCGAGCGAGCGGACTGCTCGCCAGCTGCCGTGAGACTATACACCTTCTTGCCACCACTCTCAGCTACCGTCACAAGACCGGCATCCTCAAGCATCGATAGCGTCGGGTAGATCGAACCCGGGCTCGGCTGCCACACGCCACCGGACCTCTCCGAAATGATCTGCATCATCTCGTAGCCGTGCTTCGGTCCATCCAGGAGAAGTCTGAGGATCTCTTGCCTGAGTCGTCCTCGGGGATTGCGTCTGCGCATGCCCATTCCTCTGCCCATGCCACCGTGTCCTCCACAGTTGCATCCACCATGTCCAAACCCATAATTATGTCCTGGCATCAGTGTTCCTTTCCACTTAACGATATATCTTACTACTACTTTACTATTACACCGACACCGGATCATCCACCCTCACAATCGCAACTCCGCGACACAACACCGCTTCACCCACATCGGACTCATTGCTGGCACGGCGGTGACGAGGCACCGGGCAAGAATTCGGTGCGGGCGCCGGGTCGTGACGACGACCCGGCTGACGAAGCCCTTGGCACGGGAAGTTCAGATGATCTTGACCCCGCAGCGCCGATTGGAGTGAGCACCAGTCAGAGATCATGAGGTAGACAGAGACACTTGGTGTTGGCAACCTTGGCCAATGATCGTAGAGGTCACAACCCACTCCTACTGAGCTGGCACCAGTGGGATCGCAGGTCAAGTTCTCATCGACTGGACATGTGTTCGTCGCGGAGCGAAGCGTTGATTAGGAGAGCGCCATCCATGCTGACCGGGCCGATGTTGGACAGTACGGCTCACCGCTACCTACGCTGAGCGACAAGCGTCGATGGTAGTGTCCAATACAGTCGACCATGGGGTCGGCTCCAATCCGAAGGTCTTGCGTGTCGCTGAATCATCCATGATGAATGGATTCGTGAACTGGTAGAGGGTCTTGGGTAGCTCGCGAAGGATCGGGTGAAAGACTCCCGCGGCCCGGAGGACCGGAGTAGGTAGAGATGAGACGTTGGGGCGCGGCACCCCCGCTCTCTCGGCAAGATCGCAGAGGACCTGGCGTTGGCTCCGCGGAGGGTTGGTTGGCACATGCCAAGCATGGCCGAGGGCATGCTCTGACTGTGCAGCGGCGACAAGAGCAACAGCAACATCAGCCACATAGGTCCAGCTGTGGGGAAGGTCGAGTGCCCCGACGGTCCAGCATTTTTTGCCGCGGAGTATGCGCTGGATCATGTCCGTGCCCACAAAGCTCTTAGCGCCAGGACCGATAAAGTCCGATGCCCTGACTTCGGTGGCTCGCACCTGTCCCTGTTGATGGGCGTAGAGGGCATCGTTCCACATCTTGGCTCGCACCTGGGCTTTGGCATAGGTAGCATCGAGTGGATGCGCTGCTGTCATCGGTCCGTCCACCTTGCCATAGGCATAGAGGTTCCCCAGGGTGACGAGAACCGCGCCGGAGCTTCTTGCAGCATGAAGAAGCGCGTCAGCGATCGGGGGCCAGTCCGTCATCCATCGATGATAGAGCGGATTGGCACAGTTGAAGATGGCGTGTGCTCCCACTGCAAGGTCCGAGACCAATTGAGCATTGCCAGCATCAAGAGCTACCGCCTTCACGTTTTCAAGCTTTGGATCACTCCCATGCCGGGAAACGATGCCTACCTGATAGCCCTTCCCAGCGAGATTCCTCGCGACGAGAGTGCCGATGGTTCCTGCTCCGATAACGAGATACTTGTGCACCTTACCTCCTTTTCAATAGAGAGCACCGCTCTCCGATAGTGAGCATAACGGAAATAATGTGAGCACCGCTCTCTATTTGCTAGACTGCTGGAATGGGTGATTCTGAGGTGTCAGATGGGTCTGGTGAAGGTGTAAATCGATCAGCGGAACGAAACTCGAGAGTACTGGCATCACAGCGATCGACGCCAGGGGTGCAAAGATCACGAACAGGGGCTTCACGGGCGCAGCTGCGCACCAGGCAGATTGAGGAGATCAAGCGTGTCGCTCGAACACAGCTCGCCGAACGTGGTGCTTCGGGGATATCCCTTCGTGAGATCACTCGTGAACTTGGCCTCGTCTCCTCTGCAATCTATCGTTACTACGATTCACGTGATGCCCTGGTGACTGCGCTGATCATCGATGCCTATAACGACCTCGGCTTGAGTGTCGAAGTTGCAGATGGTAGCGCCTCCGTCCATGACTACTGGGCCAGGTGGCAAGCGACCTGCAGGTCATTGCGCGCATGGTCACGGACCCACCCCGCTGAGTACGCACTTCTCTACGGCACGCCGTTGGTCGACTACAAGGCTCCAGGCGAGACAATCTCAGCGGCCGCACGAGTAGTGCGGGTTATCGGTCGCATTCTCAGTGATGCACACCGAGAACGGGCGTCGGATCTTGGGCCATTGCCGGACGAGCAGTTGAATGGATGGCTCGATGTCGATAACTTCGCCGAGGTATTGCCTGAGGTCCCAAGCACCTATTATCTCAAGGCTCTGATGGCGTGGACTCAGCTGTATGGCTTCATCAGCTTTGAACTCTTTGGCCACTATCGGGGTTCAGTGATCGACGGAGACCGGGCATTTGAGCAGGTGATTACGGGGCTCTGGATTTTCTTAGGGTTCGAAATTTCCGGCGAGTCCTGAGATCACTTCAACCGCGACTCAGTGCGCCTGCTGTGCTCTCTTGCGGTTGTGTGTACCGACTAGCGGCCCGTCACTTCGTCCCTTGACCCTATCCTCTCATCCCAGTGACAATCACTCCACTCCTGTGATCATGCCCAGATCGGTGTCAAATGGGCAGGTAATAGCTATCAGGATGTGACGGACGACAAGAACCTGCTCAACGCGCTCGAGAGGCAGAAGATGGGTCACCGTCACGCAACGATCCCGACCCGCCGTTACGCGGGTAAGAGGGGTCCACGTCGGTGCTCGAGAGATTTGAACAGTATGCTCGTCTCGACACGGAGAGCGCTGGGGAATGAGAACGGTGAACGATGTTGCCACCGAGGCCACGGCGAGCTAGGCTGACCACATCGTCATTCGGCAGTGGCTGTGCCCGGCTACTCACACGGTGGACGGGAATGCGTCATTGGAGTTGGTCACTCACCTACTAGCCCTTGAGTGGGTCGTCGTTGCTTCCGGCAGGCGAGGAACCCGTGCGAGACTCAATTCCGAAAGTTGTTGGATGCCTAAGAGTCATAGAAGGAGTACGTCACCCATGTCGCTATCCACCCCCACGCTGGAGACTACTCGCCTACGACTCCGTCCCTTCGACGACACCGATGCAGACGACCTCTTCGCACTGCACAGCAACGCACATGTTCTCCGCTACTGGGACGCACCTGCGTGGAACGATCGTAGCCGTGCCGAGAAGTTCATCATTGCTTCCCACCAGAAGGCCGAAGAAGCCACCGGAGTGCGGCTGGCCGTGGAGCGTATCACTGGCGGTGCAATCATCGGTTGGTGCAGCCTGCACGGATGGAATCCGGACTTTCGCAGTGCATCGCTCGGCTGCTGTTACACCGATACCGCTTGGGGTCACGGTTATGCCACCGAGGCTGCGCGCGGATTGTTGCAGTGGGCCTTCGACACTCTGAACCTCAACCGCGTGCAGGCCGAGGTCGATACGCGCAATGTGGTATCCGCCCGTGTACTGGGAAAGCTCGGGTTTGTGCTTGAAGGAACTCTCCGGGAAGACTGTATTGTGAACGGCGAAGTATCAGACTCTTGGGTCTACGGACTAATCAGACGCGAATGGAAATTCACCGACTAACGAGCAGCCCGACCCTAATCCGCCTTCGGATGCTGCCAGCCCGGAACAACCCTCGTCTACCTGACTTTTGCCAAGCGGCCATCTAACCCATGGAGCATGCCGGCCATAGTGCGCCTATGG
>JAKAQR010000091.1:5917-7378 GCA_021819725.1 Actinomycetes bacterium | reverse complement strand
CTGACCCATGAGCGAACGATCTCCGCTCGAGGCTCAAAGGGTAGAACTCACAAGGTGTACGATCGACATGGGTGTAAGGGGGAGGTTCGCCCAGCTCAGTACGGACGCTAGCCTACTTTGTCATAGCGGCTGAGTGCGAGCCGCATGACCACAGTCCTCATCCACGACAGCACGACGGGAGCCCTGGCATGAGCCGGTCGCAGATACGAAACAGTTCCGCTGGACCCACGACGATGACGATCGTCGTCGCCTTGGCGCTCGCACCCGCAGTAGTGCTCGGCTTCGCCCGGTTTGCCTATGCGCTGCTTCTCCCACCAATGCGCGCTGATCTTGGCTGGTCACTCAGTACGGCAGGCGCGATGAACAGTGCGAACGCACTTGGCTATCTCGTTGGAGCCCTCGCATCGGCTGCGTGTGCCCGCCGCTTCGGCGCCCGCCGGTCATTTCTCATCGCCTTCGCCGTGACCGTCGCATCGTTACTGCTGACCGCGCTCACCGGCGACGTCGTCGTGCTGCTCGTCTTGCGAGCCGCCGCTGGTATCTCGGGCGCAGTGGCATTCATCACGGGCGCTGGGCTGGTGGCCCAAATTGCCCAACACTCCCAACCCCGCAAAGCCGTTCTGTTCCTCGGCGTCTACTTCGCTGGAGGCGGAGCAGGAATCGTTATCTCTGGTCTCACTGTTCCGGCACTCCTGGCGGTCACCCACTCCACGACGGGTTGGCGATGGGGCTGGGTACTCCTCGGGATCATCGGCGCCATCGCATTCATTCCCGCGTGGCTGGGCGCCAAAAGGAGCGAGGAGCCACCAGCGCAGCCCCGTCATGACCGACGCTGGCCGATGAGGAGCTTCGTTCCCGTCCTCGGCGCCTATGGGCTCTTTGGGGTAGGTTACATCGCGTACATGACCTTTATCGTTGCCTTCTTGCACCAAGCGGGAGCCGGAGCCGGCGAGATCACGGCGTTCTGGAGTGTCCTTGGTATCTCCTCCGTCGCAGGTGCCTTTCTCTGGGTCCGACCGATCTCCCACCTCCGCGGAGCCAACAGCGTCGCCGTGGTCCTCGCAGCGGTAGCCCTTGGGGCGATCTTGCCACTCATATCCCGCTCAGTCCCGATCGCACTGGTATCGGCGATCTTCTTCGGAGGCTCCTTCTTGGCGGTCGTGACCTCGGTCACCTCTGTCACTCGCCGCTCGTTGCCGCCACACCATTGGACGCCGGCCATTGCGACGCTCACGGTGGCATTTGCCGTGGGCCAAATCATCGGCCCTGAACTCACGGGGCTGCTCTCTGAAGGAGCGGCGGGACTCAAGGTCGGCCTCGGCGTCTCAGCGGCCCTCCTCGTTGGCGCCGCCTTGACGGCGCTCAAGCAACGACCCGTCGGCGACCTCGAACCATCGGCTTGAGCGAGGCCATCGCAGCGCATGTCGCAAGCACAGCCTGACCATTGACCGTCGCTCATTG
>JAKAQR010000091.1:0-5817 GCA_021819725.1 Actinomycetes bacterium | reverse complement strand
GGTTACCCGAAGGCTAACTCATCATCGTGGATCGCTCAGGCTGGCTCTCGATCAGCTCCTGGAGATACTCCCCGGCATGCCCACTCGCGAGCGTCTCCAGTGCCAATGCCAGCCCCTCCGCGATCGAGGATGCTCGGTCACTGGCATAGAGCGCCGCCCCGGCGTTCAAGGCGACCAGGTCTCTGCGGGCATCGGTGATATCGCCCGACAAGATACCTCTCAACACCGCGGCATTCTCGGTGGCATCGCCACCCTGGAGCGTCGCCAGCGATGCCGTCGCAAGGCCAAACTGCCCAGGAGCGATCTCATAGCGCTCAACCTCGCTCTCAGCACGAACCTCCCACACCGTGGTCGACGAGCTGAGGCTGACCTCGTCCATGCCGTCATCGCCACAGACCACCAGCGCATGGACCGATCCCTGCGCCTTGAGCACCGCCGCCATCGACGGCGCAAGCCGACGATCAAAGACACCCACCAACTGGTATCGAGCGTGACCCGGGTTGACCAGAGGACCGAGGAAGTTGAAGGCGGTCGGAATCCCGAGCGCCCGTCTCACCGGTGCCACCGCCGCCATCGCCGGGTGAAAGCGCGTAGCCAGCGCAAACCCAAAGCGCTTCGTGTTCACCATCTGGGCCACCCCGTCCGGATCGAGGCTGATATCGACGCCCAAACGCTCGAGTACGTCCGCCGACCCCGTCTTGGAGCTCGCAGCGCGCCCGCCATGCTTGAGAACCCGGGCACCCGCAGCGCCGGCGACCAAACCGGCGGCCGTGGAGACGTTGATGGTTCCCTGTCGATCACCGCCGGTTCCGCAGGTATCAAGAACATCGCCATCGACGGGTACCGTCAACATCCTCGAGGCCATGGCCCGAGCAAAGCCCAAGAGCTCAGCCACCGACTCCTCGCGCTGGCGCATCAATACGAGAACGGCCGCGACGACCGGAGGCGGAGCCTCGCCCTCAAAGAAGCTGGTGAGCACCCGGCTCGCCTCCTCCTCGGCAAGGTACTCGCCCTTCATGAGCCGTCCAAGAAGATCGGCCCACGCGGCTGATAGAGCTGGCGAAGCCGTCGTGCGCGGTGACCCTGCGTCCGCGGTAGGTCCGGCGACTGGGTCGGGTATAGCTGGGTCAAAGGATACGTGCTGGGGCATGTGCTCATGCTAGCCGAGCCTGGTCGTGCCCTCATTCCCTAACAGCTTGAGCAATGCGGCCTCGCGCAGTGGCCGTGCAAGATGAAACCCCTGCACCTCTGGTACTCCTAGCTCGATGAGCGCGTCCAGGCACGCCTGATCGCCAACACCCTCAGCGACCACCGAGATCCCGAGCTCACCTGCCAACGCCGTCAACCCGGCAACGAGTCCGCGATCGCCACCCGAGCCGAGGTCCTTGACGAACTGACGATCGATCTTGACGATGTCGACCGGCATGATCTGGAGATGCCGAAACGAGGAGGTGCCAACGCCGAAGTCGTCCAGCGCGATCAAGAACCCCTCGCGTTTGAGACGCCGCATGATCTTGGCAATCCGATCGATCAGGAGATCCGAGAGCTCCGTCTCCGTCAGTTCGATCATGACCATCGATGGCGGGACCCCGAGTCGCTCCGCCAACTGGCAAAAGTCACGGACCGTGCGGCCCTCTGCGGCATTCACCCCACTCAGGTTGATCGACAGGCGCATCGACAAACCAAGTCCGGCCGCTCGCCAGCGAGCAAAGCGTGCTATCGCTTCGGCTCGCACGAATGCATCGAGTTGATCCATCAGCCGATACTGCAGCGCGAGCGAGAGAAATCGACCGGGCAACAGCAACCCCTCCGTCGGGTGCTGCCACCGGACCAACGCCTCAACGGCGGTCACCGCCCGACTCTCGGCCCCGAAGATGGGCTGGAACCGCAGGATCAGGCTCCCTCCACGTTCATCACCGCGCAGCACGCGCACGAGATCGGGGCCGAGCTCGATCTCGACCGCGTCTCGGGTGCCCCGGTGTAGATGCAACAAATCCGGCCGACGTCGAGAGAACTTGTCCTGGTACATCGCCGAATCAGCGATCGACATGAGCTGATCGAGATCGAAGGTCGACGTGGTGCCGGTAGCGATCCCGACCGCCGCGGTGATGCGAAGTTCGACCGTTCCGATCGTGATCGGATTGAACGCGATGGCCGCCGAGAGCCGCTCGGAAACCTGTCGGATCACCCGCAGCGAGTCCTGACCGATGACCAGGACCGCAAACTCATCCCCTCCGATGCGGCCAATCACATCAAAGGGCCGCATGCTTTTGCGGATCCGACTCGCGACCTCGACCAGGACCCGATCGCCAGCGACATGGCCAAACTGATCATTGACCACCTTGAGCCCATCGACGTCGATGAAGAGCAGCCCAACTGGTCCATCCTCGACGCTCTTGAAGTGCTCGGCCGCCAGATCGAAGAACCCAGCGCGGTTATTCAACCCAGTGAGCGGATCCACATGGGCGAGCTGTCGGACCCGCTGGCGCTCGAGCGCACGCTCGTGGATGTCGCGTATCGCGATCAGGGTGCCCGCCGTCCCCGATACCGGATCGACAAATCGACGGCGATAGGACTCAGCCAAGAAGATCGACCCATCCAGTCGGCGCCGCTCCTCCTCGACGAGGGCCCCATGCTCTCCAACGTCACGCAGGTGTTCGCCCTCGAGGTCAGAGGCCTTGGTACCACGCAACGACTGGCGGTGACTACCACCATGGAGCTGGGCAAAGGCTCGGTTGTGCAGCGCAATCTCCTGGTTGTCGTCAACAACCGCAACGCCATCGAGCATCAGATCCAAAACCTCGGCCGCGAGGCCGGCTCGTGCGTGCCCTGGGGCGACGAAGTTGAGCGTCTGACGCTGAGCAACAATCGCACCGGCAAACCGGGCGAGCTCCCCGACGGTCTCGAGATCGTCGAGGGTAAATCGATACGGCGTCGGACTGAACACCGCCACGAGTGCCACCAACGTGGCCGTGTGATCGAAAATCGGGGCCACCACCGCTGAATCGTTGTCGGTCTCACCACGAACGGCAGCGAGCGCCGCTGCGGGCATCCCGGCGCGATCGGCCAACGAGCCGATGAGCACCGCCTCTTGGTGACTCGTCACCCATGCGAGCAACCCTGCGGTTCGGTCGATCACGTCTCCCGGCTGGCGCAGCGTCTCCCCTATTGCTGCTGCCACCCGCGCTGCGTTCGTCGTGACCTCGAGCACGAGCGCACTGTGCGCCCCGGTCAACACCCTGGCCTCCCGAGCGATCACCTGCCAAGGAATCGCGGTATCGCCGATGTTGACCAGTCCATCCAAGAGCCGCTGATTGGCACGAACCCGTCGGTTCAGCCAGCGCCCAAAGCGCGTCTGGCGATAGGTCTCGCACGCCACCCGTACGGCCGCTCCCACCCGTTGGAGCAGCTCGTCATCTTGGGGGCTGAGTCGATCCAGATCACGCACCCCGATCAGGAGATGCTCGTTCAATCTGAAGAGGGTCAGCTCCGTGCCTCGCACGCGAGCGAACACCTCCTCGCGGGGGGCATCGACCTTGAGCCCGACGTAGTCGACAAACTCGTCCGCTCGCCAAGGAACGGCGAGGCGCAGGCGTGCGAACGCTGGTTCGACCTCGAACACCGTCATCGGAGAATCGAAATACTCCTCCAACAACGACAGCAACTTGACGAGCGCCGAGCGCGAGCCGGGCCTCTCCGCAAGGAGCTGTGATACCCGACGCAAGAGCACCACGCCCTCTGGCTCACTCCCAGGCGGTGATGTGCCTACGGCCTCTAAGCGATTCAATGCATCGCTCATGTCCGGAGCACCTCACTCCTCGACGCTATGGCACCCATCAACGCTGCCCTGAAAGATCGGCCGCGCACTCGAGCGATGATCGATACCACCGCACCCGATCCACGCGAAGTCTCTCGGTATAAAACCACCGATTCCGGTGCTCTTAGCGTGCGACTCGCAGAACCTATGCGCCGAACCCACGTCTGTGTCACCAGCGAAATCAACTCGGCGAATACAAGGCTTTTGTCGTCGATGCAAGCCTGAAAATGCCTCCCCGACGTCACGCTCGCGCAAGAAACGGGCCAGCGCGTCACGCTAGACTCGCGTCCTCTGCGCGCCACTACCTGACCGGGATTCTGATTCACCGGTCCCCCAACGCCCGTCTCACAACGAGCCAACCCACCTTCACCCTCACGAGCTGCACGCCAATCTGGCTTCACGCTCACGAGTAGACAATCATGCACAAACCGATCACACACCCGATCATAGCAACGACAACCACGGCGCGTATGCCGACGTCAAGAATTCTCGGGTTAACGTTTAAAGAACGCTGCTACCGCCCGCACTCATAACCACGACGCCACCCGACGGTAGTTGCTAGACTGGGGAGGGTCGATAACGCAAGGAGCAAGAACCGGTGCAGGGGAAAATCACACGCACCAACGATGCGAGACGTGTCGAACACTAGGCATATCTTTCGCGAGATCTCCGGTATCATCGCCGACAATGACCCGATCGAGGCGCGCCTTGATAGGATCAGGATTCTCGTCGAAGAGCACTTTAGCGGTGCCGTACTCGCGTCCGAAGCCCAAGCCAATCAACACCCAAGCCTCACGGCAATAGCGTCGAATCTGGAGCATGGCTATCGGCTCTTGGTGCCAAGCTCGGGCACGGCCAACATGGACGAACGCGATCCCCGTGTCGCCAAGGCACTCGTCGACGCTTATGCCTTCTTGAGTCACCAACTCCTCCTCGAGCGTGAACGCGAGCAGGCTCGCCTCAAAGTCCGTGCGACCAACGAGATGATCATGGCGCTCCTTGACCTCGAGCACGACACCTGCGACTGGCAACGGATCACCGAAGGCATCATCGGCGATCTCTTTGGTGCGCGTGCAGATGTCTTCTCCCTTTCGACCCAGGAGACGACCGCTCCCGCGGTGGTTCGCTGGGCTTTGGGCGTCAATCAGCCGCTTGTTCTCAACGATCTCCCAACGCAGGGGATCACGATCCTCGATGAGGGTTCTCCCATCTTTTCGTTGATCGTCGCCATCGACCGCGCCGGCGCCCAGGGTATCACCGTTTCGACGACTGCGCGATCCTCCTTTGACGAGACGAGCCTCGCGATCGTCGAGGACTGCCTGCGTATCTACGGAGCCGGTCTCAACCTGATCGATTACCTGCGCAGCCAACCCGATCGGGACTCGATCCTCACGGCGATCCTCTCGAATCTCGACATTGGCATCCTCGGCATCGCCGATGGAGGAGAGGTCGTATTCGCCAACCGCCAGGCTGGCGATCTTCTCGGACACACACCAGGCGAGCTCGTTCGGTCGATGTCCAGCGCGATCTCAACGCAGTTCGAGGAGTACTTCTCCCTGCTCGGCTCCTCGCCGAGCCCATGGCTCACGACGAGCACCTTGCTGCGCAAGCCAAGCGGCAAGCCCCAGCCTGCCTCGCTCTCGGTTCGCCGGATCGACGACAGCCAGTTCGTCGACTACCGCTACCTCGTCACCCTCGTGGACGCGACACGCACGCATTTTGAGCTCGAGGAGTGGCGCTGGCACGCCAGCCACGACCCACTCACCGGCCTCCTGAACCGCACCGGCCTCGCCGAGAGCCTCCGTCGTCTTCTCAACCAGCCTCTCGTCGTGCTCTTCATGGACATCAACCGCTTCAAGGCCATGAACGATCTCCTCGGTCATCGAGGAGGCGATCGCGTGATCACCACCGTCGCCCAACGCCTCATCGGGGCCACCAAGCTGAGCGACATCGTGGCTCGCGTTGGCGGCGATGAGTTCATCGTCATCGCGCCGGTGGAG
>JAKAQR010000032.1:6767-32141 GCA_021819725.1 Actinomycetes bacterium | reverse complement strand
AAGCACTACGAGTCTCACGGTGAGTACCCTCACGAGTCGAGGTTGCCCTCAAAAGCTATGGGTACCTGAGACCGAGGAACCTCCTTGTTCACTGAACCCCTGAGGTAGCTACGAAGGAACCCTTGAGTATCCGAAGCCTCACTACCCTTCACCAACTGGGATTTGTCACGCGAGTTTGCTTCGAAACCTGACGCGACGGCAGGTGGCATCCGAAACTTCAGCGTCGCGTTAGGCGGAAGTGTCTGGCTGCTTCCAGATGTTCGGGTTGACAAATCCCAGTCTCACCAGTCATCTTTGGCATGGCTCGGGGCAACGTGAAAGAGGCTGCAGAGCTGCGAGGCGCAGTCTCACGCACTGTCGAAGCGTTGATGAAGGCCTCCGAGGAAATAGGAGACACACGAGCGTGGTCTCTAGGTATTGACCCCTAGCAGTTGAGGCCATCCCGTGCTGTCGTTGCGACGAAGCAGTCTGGGAGAACCGGGCAAAGGGAAACAGGTGCACAATGGGCTGACGGTCAACCACCAAGGCTTCCGAAAGCGCGGTGGTCTCATAGGACCGGCTGTCCCTCGCGAGTGGGCCCGTGTTTTGGGTGTCCAGCAAGGGAGGGACCAAAGACCTCAACCGCACCGCGGCCACAGTGGTCGGTCATTTCCATTCACTGACAACAGTCTCTGATCAGCTCCTTGCTGGTGGGTCGACTGGTGGCTGCGCCGCACCAAGTCGACGCCGAAGGACCAATGCGGTTCGAGCCGGCCATCTTCGCCGAATACGACCAGCCCGTCCCGCTGGGCGGAGTCAACCCGCCCAGTCCGTACGACCCTACCGACGCCGTATACGCCGCAGCATGGGACCTGTGCGCCAACGGCGGCCAGAACGGCGCCAACCGCCGAGCCGCAGTGTTCGACTACAACCACTCCGGCAGCTACGTTACCGAAGTCCTCGGCCTCGCCCAGGCTCAGACCGTCGCCGTCGGCACCGCCGGAGGCGACGCCGTCGATTGGGCGCTCGCTCAGGTCGGCACCCCCTACGTGTGGGGCGACGAGACCCCCGGCGTCGGCTTCGACTGCTCCGGCCACGCCCAAGCCTCCTACAAAGTCGCCGGCATCACCCTGCCCCGCGTCGCCCAAGACCAATACGACGCCGGTCCGCACCTGCCCGCGGGGACGCCGCTCGAAGCGGGGACCTCGTGTTCTTCGGCGGCGGGCCGTGGACGGCCCCCTGTTTGCGGTCCACCTCGTATGTGAGCCGACACTTTCCATTCTATCCTTTGGTGGTCATGCGGCCGCGGGCGCGGAGTAGTTTGCGGCATAGAAGTTCCGGTGTTTTGACGACTGGGTGAGAATTGTCCTCTGGTCGCTCAAGCGGAGCGCGAGGAACTCCTCGGGACTCAGGTATCCAAGGGAGCTGTGTGCCCGCGTGGCGTTGTAAGTCTCTCGGTAGTGCTGTGTGAGGAACCGAGCCTCGGTGACCGAGGTGAAGAGCTCGCCGTTCAAGAGTTCATCTCTTATCCTTGAGTTGAGTGACTCACACTTGCCATTCTGCCAAGGGCTTCCGGGGTCGATAAAGTACAGGGTGACCCCCATCTCTCTTGCCCAGGAAGCCAAGGCATGAGAGATAAACTCAGGTCCGTTGTCCATCCTGATGTAGGCGGGTACTCCGTGTTCGGCAACGATCCCGTCGAGGGCTGCGATGACACCCTTTGCATCGATGGAGCGGTCGACAAGGCTCGCTACGTACTCCCTCGAGTACTCATCGATGACGTTGAGGAGCTTCAGGACCTTACCGTCCACGGTTGTGTCGAACTGGAAGGCAAAAGCCCAGGTGATGTTTGGCCTTATGGGGTGATGGGCTCCCATCTTTACCCCGTAGCCTGCTCTTTTGTTCTTGCGCTTTCGCATGGGGACCTTAAGACCCGCTTCCCTCCAAAGGCGATGGACCCTTTTGAGGTTCACCCTGTACCCAGCTGCGAGGACCGCTCGATGGGCCTTGCGGTACCCCTGACGGGGGTTAGCAAGTGCAAAGGAACGCAAGAGCTTGGTGATCTCGGCATCGAGGGTGCTCCCGCGTTCCCTGGGACTTGATCTCTGGGTTGAACGGGGCTGGCCGGTCACTTGACAGGCTCTCCTCTCTCAAGACCTGCGAACTGTTGGCGTAACACCTTGACAGCGCCACGCCTGCGCATCCGCAGTGAGAAGTTTCCCGCGAGCCTTCATCCTTGAGTATGGCTTTGTCAAGGCTGAGTTCGGCCACCATGATCTTTAGCTTGCGGTTCTTGAGCCTCGAGTTCCTTGAGACGCTTCATGTCGGGACCTAACATGGGGCCATAAGTGTTCTTCCAGCGGTGCCAGGTGGTCTCGGCGATCCCGAAGGTTCGAGCGACCTCGCCAACGGTTTTGCCCTCGTTCAACATGCGATCGCCTTCTGCCAGTTTTGCGATCACCTGTTCGGGGGTGTGCCTTCTACCTTTCATGTGATTTTCCTCGCATCTCTCTTCTGGTCGGATTTCTCACTTTAGAGGTGGATCATTTTTGGGGGGGCCTACCAGCCGACCGACGTTTCCCACGTCGGCTTCTACGTCGGCACCCAAAACGGCCAGACCGTCATAGTCGATGCCCCCTACACCGGCGTAGACGTCAGAGCCGAACCCTTCCCCAACACCATCGGTGCGTCCTTCGGCAGCGACATCTACGTCGGTGCCACCCGGTCCAGGGCCCTATAACAGCGACCGTGCCCTGTCTAAGATGCACCTCAACGCGTTGCCCGGGCTGGCCGCGCCAGTCGCAAGGGCGAAGCGGCTTATTCGTTGCTGCTTCGGCCGGGTGATAACAGCGCGTCGGCAGCACGTTTGAGCAGTTGTCGGAAAACTTGTTCGCGATACCCTACGAGAAAGGCGATCAGATCGAATGCCGCTCTACTGGTTGGGCTGCTGCTCGCGACGTTGGTTCCCGTGGCCCGAATGACGACGATGAATACGAGAAAGCCAACGCTACCCACGACAGCTCCCAGAAAGGGCCGGGCGATGTGCCAATGTTCGTAGCTTTTGTCCCAGTCCTTGGCATTGCGGAAGATTCCAGTAAGGCTGATGGTAACTCCGCCGAGAGCACCCCACCATGGAACAGCAAGAGGAACTGCTCCCACCGGATCAGGTAAGAAATGATGAAAGCCTGGCACATGGATGTAGATCAGACCGAGAGATACGAGAATCCCCAGGTAAGAGAGCTCTAGTCCAAACAGCCAGTTGGGTGGCCGATTAGGCGCGGAGTCGTCTTCCCCATTCGATTGGACTGGGATAACTTCGCCTATCGGGGCGGGCTCGCTATTGGTTCCCTCATCGGCCGTATCAGACATCTACTGGCGTACCCCATATCTCAGATAGTGAGCGCAGAAGGCCGGCCGGTAGGTTGCGCCCCCATAGGACTGCAAGTTTGAACGGATCGGCACTCAATCTTTCAAACACAAGAAGGCACTCTGGCTGCGACAAAAGAGGGTTGCGGTCATCTTCTGCGTAATCGGAGAATATCTGTTCTAGTTTGTCGCGATTATGCTCTATGAAAGGTTCCAATACGGACCCATAGTTACTGGCCTGCTCGGGTTCGAAAAGAGGCAGCAACACAGCGATGATCTGCTTTGACAGATCAGTGTCCGTATGCCGAGCAACGAAGGTATAGAATTGTTGTTCTAGCGTAATCAGCATGTGCGCCTCCTCGTAGCCGGGTAGCTGAAGGATTTCATCGCGGCCCCGTTCCACCTCACCGTCGAACAGCTCCAAGAGGGCCATAAGGCGGTAGATAGCCCGGGTTATATCGGTCGGCGCCTCTTGGGTAGGCTTGTAAAGCAGTTCATGTGACACAGTGGCCCAGAGATTCTGAGCTTGAGTGTGTATCTGGATTTCGCAGATCAGGGCGTCATTTTCAACTCCGGAGTCTTGTTGCAGGGACACCTCGAAGTGGACACCGAGGTAACGTAACGTGTCGGGCGGAAGGGATTGTCGTTTGTCCTCACAGTGATGGACGACAAATAGTTCTCGGACGATCGTTTCAATTTCCTGTACCTGTGAGTGGAATATCGTGATAACCCGCACGCCAGCCTTGTCTCGAATATCATTCCACGGTGATTCATAATCTTTTCGTAGTGCCTTCTTGAGAAAGCTTGCCATATCCTTTGCGCGACCATCTATCTCACATGGGACCCCCCGTTTACGGGTCGCATCGCGTAGCTGCTGAGCTACGGAGTCAGCTAGGGTCTGATACCCAGGCCGGGCTGCCCGGTACTGCTGGCGCAACGACTCAAGTTCAGAGACAACCATTTCAGTTCCGCCCATTCATCCGTTTCAGTCGGTCCGTGATCTCGACCGTGGTTTGGCCATTAGTAGAGTCGGTTACTATTTTGACCTGTTCGCCAATGTTTTCGGGCGAGGCTAGGACAGAGACACCACTTTCAAACGCGATCTGAATACGTCGTAGGCGGCTCCGAACTAGATGATTGTCTTTGTCGAATTCCGTCGAGGGAAGTCGTGCTTCCTCAATTCGGTCCATGAAGGGCTTACGGTCATCGACGTCTAAGTTGTTATTGGCAAAGGCCCGGATAGATACTTTGTCTCGGGTGCCGTTAAGTTCTGCCAGCAGCGCAACTTGATACCGTGTCTTGGTTTCGGGGTCTGCGATCTCGTCGTTGATGAAGCTCTCGGTGGTATCGAAGAACCGCTTGGTAGTGATCTCTGGTTGCTCTCGAAGGCGGCAACCGAGGAACTGTTCAAGGAAAAAATGGGCGACGGTCCCGCCGTATCCTCGCTGGGTATCGCAGACCGAGCCTTCGATGGAGTCGCGATCGTCCCCCGTCTGGACGAACAGGCCGACCTTGAAGACCTTCGTCCGCTCGGTCAGCATGAGGTCATGGAGGTGCTGAACGCTGAGCGTGCGACCGCCCTCAGTGTCGGCAAGCTCCACGCGGGCGCCCTCCTCTTTTTCTAGCTTCAAAACAGCAAGACCGCCTTGGTCGCCGATGGTGACCTCGCATACCGTCAACAGCCCTTCGGGGCTGTTGCCTTTCTGGCAGAGGTACAGATGACGGGCCATCTCCTGGGACATCGCCACGAACCCGTTCTTCCTTGAAGTCAGGTTGTCGAGGATCAGGCGCGGTACCGGCGAGGTGGTCGAGCCATCGAGTTCGACGTCGTAGGCGGCGGAACCGAGACTGCTGGCAATCCGTTCCTTGAAGAAATTGCGCACGTCCTGGGTCAGCGGACTCTCGACCTCGCTCAGGACCGGCTCTCCACTTGCTCCGGTGGCCAGGTGGTACGGCACCTCGTGAACAATCACCGTCTTCACTCGTAGTCGCCCGAGATCCCGAGCCACAGTCGCCTCCGTTCCTCATATCTCCTGGACGTGACATTCTAGGCGCGGGGTGTGACGGCCGTGTATTACCACTCAGAGTGAAGGGCCCCGTATAGGGTTAGAAGCGCACTCAAAGGGCAGGTAAAGCAAGGATGAAACCGGCTATCAGCGCTGGTGCCAAGGGCAGCATCCGGGGTCTGGAGGGTCGGTGTACCGCTACGACCAGAGCGGCCAGCAGCCAGGCGACAATCGTTCCGATCATCATGTCGGGCCACCCGAGCCACCCGAGGCCGAGCAGTCCGCCGAAGCGTACGCCGCCGAGGCCGAGCTGACCGGGGAAGCCGAGGGCCAGGACTACGTAGAAGCCGGACACGGACCCCGCAGCGAGGACTGGGCGGATTCAACTAGACAGCACAACGATCTCGGCAAGTTTCTCCCTTGGCATCTGTTAGCCGAGGGTCTTTCTCGGTCCTCCGTTAAGGCCCCTTTGGATCTTTCGTAAGTCACTGGCCGAGTACAGATTCAGGTCGGCTCCTTTGCAAAGATACTGGCGTAGGGGGCCAAGGTGTTTTCGTTTGTGCCTCATTGCCAAGGGGAGTGAGGGTCACAGAAGTACACCGGGATCCCTGTTGCGAGGGAGAACTGGCGGGCAAGCTCTGATCCTTCGCCCCAGGTGATGGATCGCATGAGCTCTCGGGGCATGGTTTTGATGGCTCGCTGCATGGCAATCTCGACCACTTTGGCGCTGTGGCCGTTTGGCAGATAGAGCAGCAAGAGGAACCGACTGGTACGCTCAACGAGGGTGCCAACGGCGCTCTTCCCCCCTTTGCCAATGATGAGATCACCCTCCCAGTGGCGAGCTACCGCCCCCTCTTGTACCTCTGGTGGACGCTCAGAGATCATCACCATGTCAGCGATCGGGCCGCCTCGCTTCGGTGACCCCCTCGGTTTCCTGTGGGTTCGTTGTGACCTCAAACAACGCGTGAGCTCTCGCCTGAGTTCACCTCGTCCCTGCACGTACTTATAGATGGTCTCGTGACTCACCCTCATCACCTCGTTGTCTTTAGAACTCCATGCGGAGTCGATTGGCAATCTCTTGCCGTGACCAGAGCTCTCTCAACCATGATGTCACCTGAGATGCAAGAGCCGGGTTGGCGAGCTTTGAGACCTTTTTGCGCTTGGTCTTTTCCTGTGCTCTCAAGTGAGCAGGAAAGATCCGGTAGCAGTCCCTTCCCCCGTTGGCAAGCACCTCTCTCGTGACGGTGAAGGGAGATCTACCGAGAGATCTTGCATCCGAGGAAAGTGAAGACCCCTCCAGCGCCGAGGCGCAGAGCTCGCCGCGAACCCCGGCTACCCTGACAACCTTCTGCTTGCGCAGAGCAACGCCCGGGTAACCAGGTCACCGAAGAAACCTTCCACCGGGTCTGCCAGACCTTGGGCACGACCTGCAAGCCAAGGAGGCAACGCCTCGTACTGCACAACTGACTTTTTCCTGCTGGTAGGGTGGCGTCATGACGAAGAGCGGTCCCCGAGTGATCGGGATGCTGGGCGGGATGAGCTGGGAGTCCAGCGCGCATTACTACCGGCTCGCCAACGAGCTCGTGCGCGAGCGACTGGGCGGACTTCACTCGGCGAAAGTGCTTCTCGCGTCGGTAGACTTCGCTGACATCGAGCAACTGCAAGCCGACGGCCGGTGGGACGAGGCCGGCGAACTGCTCGCCGCGACCGCCAAGAACCTGGAAGCAGGTGGCGCAGAGTTACTGGTGATTTGCACCAATACGATGCATAAGGTCGCCGACCAGGTGCAGGCTGCGGTCGGTATCCCCCTGCTGCACCTGGCAGACAACACTGCGCAAGCCATCACGCAGGCCGGCTTGGTCACTGTGGGCCTGCTGGGCACTGCTTTCACCATGGAACAGGACTTCTACAGAGATCGACTAGCCATCCACGGCTTGACGGTGCTCGTGCCGCCGGCCTCGGATCGGGCTGAGGTGCACCGCATCATCTTCGAGGAGCTGTGTCTTGGCGTGCTGCGCGAGGAGTCACGGCAGATCTACCGCGACGTCATCACGCGCCTCGTGGACGCAGGTGTCGAGGGGGTCGTGCTTGGCTGCACCGAGATCGAGTTGCTCATCGACGCGACGGACAGCCCAGTTCCGGTCTTTCCGACCACTCGACTTCACGTCGAGGCAGCTGTCGACGCTTCCCTGGCTCCTGCGGACTGAATCGGCGGAAAACTCGATGTCTAGGCAGGTGGCGCCCACCGGGTCGAACATCACCCATCCGCACACTATCACCCCAACGCAGTTTGAGTGGTTGTCGAACTGGGCGATCCCCCGCGATTGGTGCGTGGCAGGGGGACACGGATATCGTCAAGATGGGCGCATTGATAAGTGAGCCTGCACGAGCGTTGGTGTTCGTCGCGCTGGCGTCCGGCTGGAGCAGATTTCGTATTCAAAGGGCTGCCAGAGCCGCCCGAGCACCTGGGTGCACCGCTTTCTCAAATGGCGATCGTCCAGCGCCGCCCAACTCCAGCGGCCGACGCGCCAGCCGAGGGCTACCTCACAGGCTCGATGGGTTCATCGTAACGAGAAGCTTTTGATGTGGCGATCCAGCCAGGCGCTCCCAGGTACCGGACACGTTGTCAAGGGCAGTGACCTCTGAGTTAAGCGAGAGTCTGCCTGTTCTGGAGTATTCGAGAAGGTCCTCGATGCCCGAACTTTGCTCTTCGTCTGAGAGCGCATAGTTCGTATAGCCGATCAGCGTCAAGCTCTTCGAACGAAGAAGATCTGAGGTCAGCTCCATGCTGGTAGAAACAGAGTCCCCAAGGTTGACGAGGCGAGCCCGCAAGGCAGCGGCCATGATCGCGGCTCTAGCGGGGCTGCCCCACAGAGGGTCAACGATGACGTCTACCTGTCCCTCCGCCGCGTCTTTGATCGCCGTGGCGATTGCCTCGTCTTCCCGTCCGTCCAATGTGACGAATTCATCAGGACCGTAGGGGGCGAGGTCGGTCGTCAGGTTTAGAAGTCGAGCGTTGTCCCTGGCAGCGGCGACCACCCGGCTTGCCCCGAGAATTTTAGCGAGCTGGATCGAAAGACGTCCCACCATCCCGGTCGCCCCGAGGATGAGTACCCTCTCTCCAGCTTGCAAACGCGCAGCCCGTAGGCTTCCCCAGGCTGCGAGCCCCGCTACCCCTATGCCAGCCGCGAACGCGTCTTCCACGCCATCAGGGACGACCACCAGGCTCTCCTCTAAGACGGCCACCAGTTCGGCAAGAGCACCTGGGCGCGAGGCGCTGAAGCGCACCCTGGTTCCAGGCGTAAGGCGCTCGGATGTTAGAACTCTTCCCATACCCTCGCTTCCCGGCACGTAGGGAAGCGAGGGAACGTTCCCGAAGAAGCTGCCCGAGGCAATCTTGATGTCCACAGGGTTCAAGCTGCCGAGCCGCACAGCTACTAGAGCCTCTCCGCACGCCGCGACAGGCTCTTCTACCTCACCAAGTATCGGAAGTGACCCGAAGCGCTCCACCATTGCTGCTCTCATTGATTCCTCGCTTGCACTTGTTCTCCTTACTTCGGAACTCTCTCCAATGGACATGACCTCTATGAGCGTTGCGCTCTCTCGCGTGCGGCGTCGGGCAGTCCCCGGGTGGACCATCCGACCAAGATTTCCACTAAGGCCAACGCTACCAGAACCAAAACCGTGGCATGGAGGACTCCGAGTACTTTGGCGTTCGAGTCACTTAGATACAAGCTTCCCACGGTGGCTACGCCTACGACTAGTGAAGTCTGCTGCATTGTGTTAAGCACCCCACTCCCCACACCGGCCAGGTGTAGTGGAACCTCCGAGAGCATGATGCGAAAGAGCGGTGTTAGTATCATACCCTGCCCGATGCCGATGGCTAGCGACGCTGCGCACAACGGGACGACCGCCGGATGCGGCCAGCCAGCAGTGAGTACCACCGCCAGAAGCGCGAAGCCGAATACGAGGAACATCGCGCCAATCGTGAGCATCCATGTCCCGATCCTGGCTAGCAACCGAGGCATGGCCAGCGAGGCCGCCAGGTAACCGCAGGCTAATGGCACCATGGTCAGCCCGGTGCGCAGAGCGCTCCAGCCAGCGCCGTCTTGCAGGCATAGAGCGTAGACAAACATGAAACCACCGAAGCTGATAAAGAATAGGGTTCCCGTGACCGTTCCCCTCCAGAAGCTGCGCACGCTAATCACCGAGAGCGGTACTACGGGGACTCCCCCACCTGCCTCGACTCGGCGCTCGACCAGGATGAATAGTACGGCAAGGATTGGCGACAGACACAACAGAAATATCGTCCAAAGTGGCCATCCGAGGCTGCGACCCTCCGTGAGTGGAATGAGGAAGGCAAGCAATGTGGCTCCGAGTACGGACGTACCGGCGCCATCGACAGGGGTGGGAGCGTTAGAACGGGTGGCGGGGATGTTGCGCGAAAGCAAAACTCCGAGGATCCCGACGGGCACGTTGAGCAAGAAGATGGGACGCCATCCGGTGCCGGCGATGTTAGCCGACACAAGCAGGCCACCGAGTAGTTGACCGGCTACGGTGGCGAGACCTCCGGCGACACCATAGTAGCCGAGCGCTCTGGCCCTGGACGGGCCGTCAGCGGCTGTGTGGATGGTGGAGAGGACCTGGGGAAGCATCATAGCTGCGGCGGCGCCTTCGGCTGCTCGGGCGAGCACCAACACCAACACGTTCGGTGCCAAACCGCAGACCAGCGATGTGACAGTGAAGGCGCCCATCCCGAGTACAAATAGTCGTCGCCGCCCGATGGCATCACCAACGCGAGCCCCGACGACGAGCAGTACGGCATAGGCGGTGCCATAGCCAGCCACAACTAATTGAAGCATCCCCGGCGATGCGTGCAGATCGTGATCGATGGTCGGAAGCGCCACGTTGACAATGAAGAAGTCGGTGAGCGGAAGAAAGAGGCCGAGCAGGAGAATAACCAGTCCGAGGGGGCGGAGCTCCGAAGAGGAGCAATCTTGAGTCATGTTCCCCAGCTTAAGGTCACCGCGAGAGGGGTAGCAGTGCGAAGTTATCCTGGTATCGGGACCACCTGGTACCACCAAGACGAGAAGACTATTCTGGTACTAGTGGTAGTCCTTTCCTCTGACCCTGCTCCTGGCGCAACGCTGCTCGCGCCATCGTCGGCGACTCTCGATGATGTGGCTCGACGCCGTGAGCTCGGTACCTTCTTGCGTTCTCGTCGCCAGCGACTCACCCCGGAGGCCGTCGGCCTCCCCAACGTTGGCCGTCGCCGCACCCCGGGACTGCGCCGCGAGGAGGTAGCCACATTGGCGGGTGTCGGCGTCACCTGGTACACGTGGCTGGAGCAGGGTCGTGACATCCGAGCCTCCAACTCTGTCCTCGACGCCGTCGGGCGCACCCTGCGCATGGATCCCGTCGAGCGGCGACACCTCTTCTTTCTGGCTGGCTCGAACCCGCCACCCGGGCCAGGCGACTGCCCGGTGATCACCCCGGCGATTCGCTCCGTCATGCACCAGTTGTCCCCGCTGCCAGCGTGCGTGCTCAACAGCCACTTCGACATCCTTGCATACAATGAGTCCTACGGTCGGCTGGTCGACGACCTCGACGCCATACCGGTTGAGGACCATAACACACTCCTGCTCTCGCTCACCCACCCCGCATGGCGCCGTTCGTTGGTGGAATGGGAGGACAGTGTCAGTCGCTGCATCGGTCAATTGCGAGGTGCCGTGGCCGAACACGCTTGCGAACCGTCCTGGTCCGCTCTCGTGGAGCGTCTCTCTGCGTCGTCGCCAGACTTCGTTTCTTACTGGGAACACCATGAGGTGCATTCTGTCGACAATCTGATCAGGTCGATCCTCAACGACCGAGTGGGCCTCTTGCGCCTGGCCTACACCAGTTTCTTCCTCACGCCCGGGACCGGAACCCGGCTCGTCACCTACACCCCGGTCGACGACGACACTTCGGCCCGCCTGGCCGAGCTCGTTCCTGCCTCACGATGACGGACACTAGGTGAGTTGTGCTCGCAAGGCCGCAATATCTCCCAGCACCCAAGCGCTTGTCAGACGATCGGCATCTGCGCGAAAGAAGGCGGCTCCGGCGTACGCGAATTTCTTGCCAGTTGCCCCGATGCCGAGGAGAGGTCCGCTGTGGGTCCCGCGGTACAGCATCCGCGCCGCACCGTTCTCCTGATCACAAACGAGGGTGACGACCTCATTGTAAAAGTCGAATGATCCTGCGTGGATGATATCGCGATAGCCTCGCCACTCATCTCGTGTGTGCGTCACCTGACCGAGAGAACCTCGGAACTCAAAGTTCGGAGTCAACAGCCGATCTACGAGCGCGTCATTCCACTCGTTCCAGAGCTCGGAATAAAAGAGCTCAATGAGTCCTCTTGTTTCCACGAAATTAACCTCCCATTCAGTCTCTCTACCGGGCAACGACGGACGTGCACAATCCATCTGCTGGTTTCAACGCCGGGACACGTCCGCGAGCGTTTGCCACCGGCGTTCAAGAAGGGTGCTGTACGGTCGCGCTACTCGCTATCGGCCTTTTCGATGACAAGTATCCGCGCCGGACCCATGGGGTGGGCGACGTGTTCGTCGCCCTCTTCCACAAGGCAGATCATTCCGGGAGTGAGGCGTTTGAGACTTTCCTGGCCCTCTTCGCGGAAGTGCATCTCCACCTCTCCGTCAAGGACAACGAATGCTTCAGGGCCGTCGTTGACGTGCCAGCGGTAGGGCGCGTCGGTCCAGTGAAGACGCACGGTCGCGTTCTTTAGCCCCAAGAGATCGAGCGCATCCCAGGGGTGAGCCCAATACCTTCAACTTAAGGTTAGGTGATTGCAGTCAGTGGTAGCATCACCAGTGTTAGGGGTCCTCTCGGGAGAGGGCGTCTAGCCGGATCTGCGGGTCGGTTCGAATAACGAAGAGTCCGCTTGGCGTGGCGAGGATTTGACCTTCCGCGACGTTCTCTATTTTGTGTACAGCGATGAGTGTAAGAGCTGCACCTATGCATTGATCAATTGTTTTGTGAGGGGGGAAAGCGGCCGGGTCTCCAACCGGGCCGCGTACTGTGTCAAGAGCTGCGATAAATGAGATTCGTAACGGGTCCTGTTTTGTCATCTCAGCAGCTGCGCAGATCAGCTCCCGAATCGCATGGTAGGCGCACAATAGCGCCCAGAGTTCTTGTTGTGCCCCGTCTGGGGTCTTGGAGCGAAGCACCACTCCATCGCCTTTGAGTTGAGACTTGAAGGCTCCAAAAGCACTTTCTATCTCCCAACGACTCTGATAGAGCTCAGCAAGTTCATTACTGGGAGCCACTTTGGGGTCAAGCAAGGTAGTAGCCAGGGTGAAGGTCTCAGTGGCGTTGCCGTCTTGGTCTTTGAGCTGGTATTTGATGACTCTTACTGTTATATCGGTGCAGCCTTGGCTCTGCAGCTGACGGGGAACCTTCAATCGGGAGAGGTAGCTTCCATCTTTTAGTACCTCATCCACATCCAAGCTAAAGCTCTTCCCGATTCGCCACACGAGTTCTGCTCCAGTTGCGGCGGCTTGTTGCCAGAGTTCATACCCCGGGAAGTTCCGATCGGCAAGCACGAGCATTCCAGATCTCAGCCGAGGAATCAGTTCGACTGCCAAAGTCTTCTCGCCGTTGTTATAAGACCCCAGCACTGCACTGACAAGTGCACGCGTGCCACACTCAGCAAGCGCGACAATACGTAGCTGTGGGAATCCTCCTCGTAGCGTCTTGCCACTTTCATCTTTGGTGCCTGGTCCGCCAAAGTAGTCCCAGTTGGCTGCGGTATCTTGTACATCCAGAGTTGTTCCGTCCAAGCTCATCAGGTGATAGCCGCGCCAATAGGCTCTTTGGTCATCCACAACAGCAAGTGGGCGAGCTACTTTCTCAAAGAGCAGTTTCAGCGGTTGCGGCCCTAGTCGGCTACGAGCGTTCGAGAGTGCCTCTTCAGAAGGGGTATGAACTACGATACCGCGGGATGCGAAGCTAAGTGTTCCTGCTAGCTTGCGCATCACCCGACCACCGCCCATGTCCATAAATAGCGCTAATGCCAGTACGTAGTAGAGAGTTAGCCACGCTGGTAGTATCCGGTTGCGCTGCTCTTTTGCACCAGCTTCAGCAATCACTTCTTCCACCAGAGCCCTTGGAAAGGCCTTCGCTAGAACTCCTACGCTGATCCTATCTTGGAGCCTGTCTTCGGTTAGTACTACCCGTTGTCCTGCTCGCGCCATGTATCCATCATACACGAGAATTACTGCATCGTAATCTTAAGTTGAGGGTATTGGGGGTGAGCCCCTGTGTATTCTGTGGCGTCCAAAAAGCGCATGCTCTTAGCGTAGATTGCAGAGTGGAACCTGTCAACCTTTGTGAGGCACTTCTCTCTGGGAAATATTGTGCCATCTTGACTGCCTCCTCCGGTTTGTTGATCCAGATGAGAGCGGGCGGTTCGGGTCTCTCGACAACAAATCGCTCGGCGGATTCAACTAGACAGCGCAACGAACTCGGCGAGTTTCACCCTTGGCATCCTATAACCGAGGGTCTTTCTCGGTCCTCCGTTAAGGACTCTTTGGATCTATCACAATTCACTAGCCGAGTACAGATTCAGGTCTGCTCCTCTGGGAAGATACTGGTGTAGGAGGCCAAAGGTGTTCTCGTTTGTGCTCGTTGCCAAGGGGAGTGAGGGTCACAGAAGTACGGCGGGATCCCTGTTGCGAGGGAGAACTGGTGGGCAAGCTCTGATCCTTGATCCCAGGTGATGGATCTCATGAGCTCTCGGGGCATGGTTTTGATGGCTCGCTGCATGGCAATCTCGACCTTCGAGAGGCTCTCTACGGGGCCAATGTGATTGAGACGAACGCAGAAGGCCCCTCAGAGAGGGAGAGTCTCAGTGCTTCTCTGATTTGGCGCATGATGATGCGGGGACGTGTAACCGAAACCTCACTACCCCTCACCAACTGGGATTTGTCACACGAGTTTGCATCGAAACCTGACGCGGCGGCAGGTGGCAGCCGAAGGACTTCGGCGTCGCGTTAGGGGGAAGTGTCCGGTTGCTTCCAGATGTCTGGGCTGACACCTCCCCGATGGTGAAGTGAGTGGATCTCATCTTCGATCGGTGGGAGATCGTCCGAGTCGGGTAGTCCTTTCGCGGCTCATTGGGGAATGAGTGCGTCAGACAGTACGTCTCAGATGCTATCCAATCCGGGCGTCGCTTCTCATTGCGTGCACCAAGGTCGTGGTTCACAATATCGTTTCGTAAGCCAGGATCAACCGCGGCTTCTGTCGCTGTCAAAGTACCTGGTGAATGTGTAGGTTGTAGAGTCGAGTGGCTAGAGCGGGCCGCGGCTCCTTTGGGGTCGTTGTTCACCGGTACGAGGGCAGTAGAGACAACAGGGTCCCAGTTGCGGGTGTTTCCCTTGATCCAGCGCTTAGGGTTCTGTGCCCTGGCCGCCTCGTACACCCTTGCCCGTTCGTTGGGCGAGATCTCTGTGTCCTTGCCGTTGTGCTTCTGGTTTGGAGTTACAAAGTTTCGTCTCAACCGACGGTTGGCTAGCCGCGGTGGCGAGCGTTGGCTGGCCTCGGGGCCTCGTCGGTAATAACCTTGGCACATGGAGAGCAAGCGAAGTTTCCTCGGATGACCATTGAGTCCATGTGGAAGGCCCCTGGTACCCGGTTCACTTCGTTAGTGAGTGTCTTGCTGGCAACTCATGCTATCGCGAATCCATGGCTCTCTGCAGCCGTTTCACCTCCTCGGACAACTGTTCAACCTCGCGCTTCAAGTCGTCGAGATCGCGTCGGATGGTGCTAGACCGAAACGTGCGCAAGTCATCTCGCCCTTCTAGTTCGGCTTCCATCGCGAGTTCTGTGAGGTTTTGGGCCTGTTGAGTGTCCAGTTCAAGAACCTGAGCAAGAGCCTTGATCCGGGACGGTGGACACCGTTGGGCATCTCGTCGCCAGCGGCCGATGCTCGAGCTGTCAACGTTTAGGGATTTCGCCAACTGTGAGACCGGCTTGCCTGAGGCATGGATTACCCTATCGATCTCCTTGGCTAGTCTGGTGCGCGCGTCCTCCATACTGTGTACTGTAGGGGCGATTGGACGCATCTCGTCCGATTCAGCTGGCATGAACTCGGTTAGCTAGCAATCGAGAGGAAAATCCTAAGCGTGTGCTGTCGAGAGTAGCGTTCGTTCCCGGGGTTGCTGTGCGAACTCGATCAGCTTCCTGTTGTGGAGTGAAGCCAGCAAAGGTGACCCAAGGTCGGTCGGATTGCGGATAGGCCAGACACGCCAGTGATAAAGCTGCCAAAGGCATCTGGTGGTTACGAGGCTTCAGATCGAGTGGCTCTTGCCGTAGAGGAGGCAAGAACTTGGGGTGGATTCACATACGTAGGTTCCACAACCATGCGTCGCCCTGCCACAGTTCCAGACACCCCGGGATCCGGAGTGGAAGAAGTTAAGGGCCTGCGTGCTGGATGCATTCCTGCTGTCAATGTGCACCAGGAATGAGGAGCTCGGGATCTCATGCTTTGGTGGAGGTGGAAGATTTCTCGTACGGCCCCTTCGTCGTTAAGGCCATCGCGCGAGCACGGGGCTGGAAATGAGTCGGCGCACGACTGTACCCACAGGGACAAGCTGAGCGGTTCTTCTGATCGTTTGCAGGTGATAGCAAGCAGAGAAACGTTCTCCAGACCCTGCACAGATTGATAGAGGAAACGCATTTGCACTACCGGGCAGACGGCGGGGTGGTTGGAGAAGCCCACTACGACGACACGAAGGTGGTTAAATCTAGCTGTTTGGAATTGTGTGTTCATGGGCCTGCTATTGCAGCTAGAAGAGCCCCGTTCAACCATGGTTAGGGAGCGGATCATGAGAGGTTCCGAACCTTTAGAGCTCAATTGGCAAAACTTCCTACAGATTGCATTGATCTCATCCGATGAATAATGCATGGCAGCGGTACACATAGATTCGCGAAAACAAGTTAGGGCGGAAGATGTCGTTGGGCCTGCGGTGGCAGGCTGGGCAGACCAGAAGAAGAGAGAGGATCGCGATGCGGAGCATGCGACTTACAGGTATGGTCAAAATGAGCAGCAATCGTTAGGTGATGGGTTCCCGCCGATACTGAACTCTCGCGAAGCTGCCGAGATGCTTCGCTGTGGTGTGACTCACATCCAAGCACTCGCTCGTGATGGGGTGATTCCAGCAAATCGTTCGCCCGGCGGTCGTTGGAGATTTTCCCGCGACGCGCTCATCTTGTGGACGACCGGCGTTCAGCCAGGTGGTTCTAGGTGTTGAAGGCTCTAGGTCTTGACGACGAACTGGGTGTCCAGACGGCTCGCAATCTCGCAAATAATGCAACGAGGGCCGGCCTTGATGCCGACGGACGGCTCATAAGGCGGAAACCACTCGGTGCGAAGCCGGAGTCACCTGTTCGAAAACAGCCATCACGTCTCGCTCGTCTGTCGTGCTCGGGCCGCCTGTGTCTTACACCGGAGCTGCGAGGCACAGAGCTAGGGAACCTTTGGGCCTGGGTTGTTGGAGACTGGCTTTGGTTGTCCAGCAGTGGGGCCATGGATTCTGCGCCGGTCAGGCTTCGCCATCCAGCCCACAGGCCCGCTGCCGTCGAGGCTGTGCTCACTGGTGCGCCAATTCGTCCGCTGCTACATGATGCCGGGATCCGGCTTACTGGTGAACGCGTTGAGAGCGTTCCGGTACTCGTGGAGTCGGTCGGTTGCGAACGACAGGAATTATTGTTGCGTGTGTCCAGGGCTGAGGTTGTTCGGGCATGGCATTAGGAGCGAGTCAGTCGATACTACAGAGTTTTTGTCTAAAGGAGCTGGGCCTTAATCGCGACAAGTTGATAGGACTCGCGTACTCGCTCCAAGAGGCAGGAGCTAAGGAATGGGGCGAGATATCTCGCCAGAGTCCGAGGGGTGCGACTCTCCTTTCTGCTGCCATGACTGCGGGAGCAGTCGATGGAAGTGTTCGACCAAAGATTGTGGATCAAGCGAGGTCAATGCAGCCGGCAAAGGCGCTCATTCTTGATATCGAAAGCATCGTTGGTCGAAATCGCGTAACAGAGTCAATGATTGATCAGATCTTGGCTCAGGTGCCATGGCCAGCTGATTATCAAGCTGTATCTCAGGTTTTGGCTCTAGTAGATACATCGAACGGCGCCGGCGAACGGCGCGTCCTAGTGGATGCACTTTGTCAAGAGACCGCTCAGCGAACAATCAGGGGAGGTCCAGGTGATGTGGTACTTGTTAGGCAGCTTGCCAAAGGGTCCACTGACTTAGCCCGCGAACTTTTAACTAATAACTTGCTGCCGAACTGGTTAGAAAGGCTCTGCGAGATCGCGGCGGGTCAGGGTGGGGGTACTCGAGGTCCGTCGGTCGAGCCGATCTTACTCGTAGCGCGTTTACCTGAGCCGGTCGCTGCCCTTGTGGTGATTCTTGTGGAGTACTTAGGCAACAATCCAGCTAATTGGGCGTCAATTCGACCGGTCTTCATCCATCTGGATCGCCTCGCCTATACCGGTGAGTATGGAGGGTTCCCCACATTGACACCAGGGTCTGGGGCTCTTCATCGGCTTCGATTAGACCTCTTAACGGCCAATAGCTACGATTCGCAGCTCCGAAGAGAATATGAGGAGCGAGGTGAGGGTGCAAAGTCGATTAGGCAACTCACGAGGGGCTTTCGACTGTTTTGTGAGTTGCTGGAGATGGCGCGTGAATATGGTGCGCCAATTGACTACTTGCCGCGGGGCCTAGCGGGGGCTGGCGCATCTAACAGGTGGGAGAGCGTACGCCCAGATCTCACACCGGATCCGGAGGTGTATCGAAGGTTGCTTGCAACGGCTCCTGCTCTTCTCGTGAATGAGGAGCCAAAGATTGTGCGGTTGCTACTACTTGACCTCGTGATCCCGTCACGGCCTTATGTCGTGTTAACGTTGGAGCGCAGTGGTTGGATTGAGGAACAAGAGGGTGTAGTCATCCACATCCGTCCAGGTGCTAGACATAAGCGCGGACGTGGCACGGTATTTTTGCCTGCCCCACTCCGTGACCTCTATGGAATTGGGCCTGACTGGCTTCCCATCCATGCCGATGAACAGCCGTCTCTCGCCACACTGAATATCTACAAGGCTGCACTGCGAGGGCTACTGACACGGTTTAGCGATTCAACGGGACTCACGCTTCCCTTGCACGCTTACATCACTCGACGGGGTTTGCAACAACTGCTGCGCCATCAACTCAGGTTTCCTGATATAGCCGTGAGCACAGCCTACCTGGATCATGATTCTCCTGGAACTCGTGCCAATTACGACAGGCCAATCCAGCGGGAAGTGATCAACGTGCGGAATGGGCTTTAGCGAGGAGATTCACGAAGGAAGAAAGTGCAATGGGAGAAACTGGTACCAAGTATTACCAAAGGAGTGGGAGGCGTTCGCAGCCTGGACGATCGGACAAGGATAGGCGGTCCGGGTTGAAGGATATTCCGGGTATTGCACAGCCGCTGTTGATGAAGGCGGCCGCCAAGATTGGCCACGAAGCATTAGTGGTCCTATTGGTTACCTATTATTTGCGACCGTATGAAATCTGCACTGCCCTTTTTGCGAATGGACAGTTGATCGTGCAAGGGTTCGGACAGCCAGTTGTGATAGCTGAGAAGCACAGGGAACTGATTGATGAGTGGATGAAACGATCGTTCAGGCCCCAGAAGCCGGCAACGATCCACAATATTCTCTCGGGAAGGTTACGCCGCGCGTTGATCGAGGAGCTTGAGTGTCTGGAGGAGGAGCAACATATTGCACTACCTTGGCGCAATGAGGTTCGCTGTGGAGTACGGGAACTGAGAAGGTTGGCTGAGGAGCGTTTCGCAGTCGCGGTCAACGGTGATGAAGCAGTGTTTCGTGAGCTGTGTCACTCATATGAAGCGTCACTCGCCCAAACCGTCTATTGGCGTCTGACCGCGCTATCGCGGCAGTGTATTGCGAACGCCTTCGTGTACGAAGTAGAAGAGATTAGGGCGCTGATGGATGCTGATTCGCGAGCTGCGATTGAGCGTTTTGCGAAGGGGCTCGACAATGGATCAGTTTGAGGTGAATTTCGAGAGATATCGAGGCAAGCTGAGCACTGAACAGCAGGCTGCTGTGCAAGAATTTGAAGAGATGCAGCTCGCCGGCCATGGGGGTGCTTTGCGTGTTCAAGCACTCGCGGGCTCGGGTAAAACTGCTGTCGCTATCGCTCTTATCTGCAGCTGGTACCTGTGCGCGGCTAAGTCTGGAAAGGTGGAGTCGTCTCGCTTACTTGTTCCTACCTTTACCAGAGCTGCTGTGGGGGAGCTGAACTTGCGATTGGGTCCACTCATGAGCGTTAGGAAACAGAAACGTATCATCATCGGGACATTTGACTCTCTGCTTCGCAAAGCATTGCGGGACGTGGGATTGCTCAATAGCGGTAACTTGGTTAACCGACGACGGGAGGTCGATCTGTTGAACTTTCGTCTTGGTCGTCGATTGGTGGCGATTCAGGGTTGCGACAATCCTAGAAGATTGCTCGCTCACGGCATAGATGCAGTGGCGACAGGACAGCCAGTGCCTGAGATACTTGATGAGGTAGGCTTTACCAAGAGCTGGACTGAACTTGTCTCTGGACTGATCAACGACGGTTACATGCCTGAGGACGCCATTCGAGATGTCCTGAGACAACATATCGGCACTATTAGTGATCTCCTACAACAGCATCCAGGTTGGGGTGTCACTGATGTCCTAGTTGATGAGGATCAAGACTGCTCAGAGGGTGATCTGCTACTCCCGATCGAAGTAGCCAAACGTGGAGGTGGGCTGATCCTGCTTGGCGATGAGAATCAGGCGATTATGGGGTTTCGTGGAGGCCTTGGTGATGCCGCTGCGTTCTGTAGTTCGAAGGATCTCATGGTTAAGACGATGAGGTGTACTGTCAATTTTCGTAGTACTGGTGCCCTGGTGAAAGCGCAGAACTCTCTTCGACGTCAGAATCGCATGAGCGGTCCGGACGCTGTGGTTCCAGAGAAAGCTCCAGAGGGTTTCGCGCCAGCCGTCATTGTTGGGCCAAATGAGACTTTTCTTAAGGAATCTCTCTCTCAGTTGTTGCTCTACCTTCTGCAAGGAGAGATCGGTAGCCCGCATAAGGAACTCACGGACTTTCAAAGAGCGATGCAGGGGGAGGTACGGAAGTGGAGAGGTGGAATTCAAGGGACTATTGCTCCTCGGGATGTTTGCGTTCTGGTGCCGACCAATCCGTTAGGTAAGGATATTGAGACGTCGCTTCGGGAGCGGGGCATCAATATTCGGTTTGAGCGCGCACTGGCGAATCCCTATCGCGATGCGATCGCGGATCTGGCGATTGCGTGGCTTAGCGAATATGATCGGAGTCATCATGATCTGGCAACGAGGATGAATCAAGTCCTGATTGTTTCAGATGGACTTGGGAAGTGGTGCGATCCCCGGGATAAGGCAGAGTGTATTAGCACCTCAGTAAAGTTCCGACAGGTTTTTCTAGAACGATTCGGTGGTCCTCGGGCAACGGACCTCGATTGCGTCGCGACAGCTTGGGAGTGTCTTGAAAAGATTGCCTGCGGGGCCCCCACCTCGCGAGGAATAGAAAATTTGAGCACTTTGCTTTCTGGGCTCAAGAGTGGTGGAGATACTCGCGAGAGACTCGAATCCCTTGCCGAACTTCTTCCTAGTCTAAGGTATACACCTGTAGTTCGAGGCAAGGCTCCCACAGTAGCTGGCCCTCACGATAGCCTGCCCACGGCCTTTAGACGGCTGATTGAGAAAAATTGTGTGCCTAACGAGGTGAGTAACGTCCTTGATCAGGCTGCGGTGAGCTATGACCAAAGAGAGCCTGCTCAACAAGATGACAACGTGGTGGTAATGCGTACCATTCACCGAGCGAAGGGCCTGGGTTTCAGAGTGGTCATAGTTGTCAGGTCTGATCTGATCGGGGCAAGGGGTACACGACAGACGATTGGTCAGTTGGATCAAGACGCGTGCCAGGCTTATGTCGCTGCATCCCGTGCGACTCAGGAGCACTATGAGATTGCTTTGGAAAGAGTGAATCGATTCCACCGGCCAGAGCTCCATGACTGGCGATATTTTGACAATGCGACACCTCATTATCGCTGATCAGCCGTGCCTGCCGACTCATTGAACATGGCCCTGTCGAGTGTCAAGTCTGCCACCATGATCTTGGGCCTTCGGTTCTTAAGCCTCGAGCTCCTTGAGGCGTTTGGCGTCGTTGGCTTTCATCCCGCCATAACGCCATAAGTAGTCTTGGCACCGGTACCAGGTGGTACGAGTGATGCCGAAACTTCGAGCAACCTCAGCGAGTGTATTAGCCTCGTTCACCAACCGGTCACCCTCAGCAATTTCTGTGATGACTTGTTCTGGAGTGTTCTTCTTGCCCAACATGAGCTTGCCTCCCAGATCTATAGTGGTCGGTCCTCTCACATTCTGGGTTGGATCACTCCACTTTCAGTAGCTGCCATCCAGGAGCTCCGGTCTTCGAAAGCGACTTCACCGTGAAAACCGTGCGCATTGGTGCAAGCTTCACCCATCAGTTCTGGCACAAGGAGCCGATGAGGCGAGGGCAGACCTACGACCTCCAATGCCGACGGCTGCCCCAACCCATATGCGGTGCGCCCGGCGGATTGACCGAAGAATCTCGTGCGTTCCACGAACCGACGCGGTTCATTGCCCTTTGGTCGGAGTTCCTCGGCAACACGTCTCGCAAAATCTGGAGCTACCGAGGACTCAGCTACTTCGAACGACCGGGGAAATCTCGCTCTAGGACAACTCCTGGAAGTGCGGCGTGATGTTCCAGCAGTGAAAGCGGATTTTCACGATCTACATAGCTGCATCGCTTGGGAATGGTAGATGGCGTCCACTATTGCGACCGATCTTCCGAGTAGTGCCCGTCAGCTCGACCCCATTACATACCCGGTCATTGGTTCCATATTCGTTGTATCAAGTGCTATTGTAAGCATGAGAATATCACAAGGAGAGAACATCTAATGGCCGGTCGTCCTCGGAAGACTTCAGCAAAGGCAACACAGACCCTTGAACAGCGGCTGAGGGCTTTGACTGCCCTGCGCCAGCAGGGAGTTGCCGGATGAGCCAGACCAAGGAGGTCCAGCGCGCTGAACTCCATAAGATCATCTGGCGCATCGCCAATGACCTGCGTGGCAGTGTCGACGGCTGGGATTTCAAGTCCTACGTCCTGGGCATCTTGTTTTACCGCTTTATCTCCGAGAATCTGACCGCCTACCTGAACCGCCTAGAACGCGAGGCAGGCGACGAGGACTTCGATTACACCCAGCTGAGCGACAAAGATGCCGAGTTCGGTCGCAAGGACACAGTCGACGAGAAAGGCTTCTACATTCTACCGAGTGAGCTGTTCGCCAACGTTCGTGCCCGGGCTGCGGCCGATGAGAACCTCAACGAAACCTTGGCTCAGGTGTTTAAAAACATCGAGGGGTCTGCGCTCGGCGCTGACTCCGAGGACGACCTCAAGGGCCTTTTTGACGACCTCGACGTCAACAGCGCCAAGCTCGGCAACACCGTCGCGAAGCGCAACGAGAAACTGGTCAAGTTGCTCGACGCCATTGGTGAGCTCACCCTTGGCAGCGAGTTTACCGATCACACTATCGACGCATTCGGTGACGCCTACGAGTACCTAATGACGATGTACGCCTCCAGCGCCGGAAAGTCCGGTGGTGAGTTCTTCACCCCCCAGGAGGTCTCCGAGTTGCTCGCCCGCATCACCGTGGCTGACAAGACGACGGTCAACAAGGTCTATGACCCCGCTTGCGGATCTGGGTCGCTGCTGCTGAAGTTCGCCAAGGTGCTGGGCAAGGAGAACGTCCGCCAAGGCTTCTTCGGCCAAGAGATCAACCTGACCACCTACAACCTGGCGCGGATCAATATGTTCCTGCACGACATCAACTACGAAAAGTTCAACATCGCCCACGGCGACACGCTGCTCGAGCCGGCACACTGGGATGACGAGCCGTTCGAGGCGATCGTCTCCAACCCGCCGTACTCGATCCACTGGGACGGCGACGCTAACCCTCTCCTAATCAACGACCCACGCTACGCACCAGCCGGAGTCCTAGCACCGAAGTCGAAGGCCGACCTGGCCTTCACGATGCACATGCTGAGCTGGCTTGCCGTTAACGGCACTGCAGCGATCGTCCAGTTCCCTGGAGCGCTCTACCGTGGCGGAGTAGAGAAGAAAATTCGTCAATACCTGATCGATAACAACTACGTCGACACTGTCATCCAACTCCCCCCAGACCTGTTCTTCGGCACGACGATCGCCACCTGCATCCTCGTGCTCAAGAAGTCGAAGAGGGACAGCACGGTCCTGTTCATCGATGCCAGTGCCGAGTTCGCCCGCCTAGGCAACAAAAACAAGCTCACCGCCGGCAACCAGCAGAAAATCCTCGAAGCTTTCACCACTCGTAACGAAATCGAACACTTCTCAAAGATTGCGTCACACGACGAGATTGCGAGCAGCGACTACAACATCTCCGTCTCGTCGTACGTTCAGGCAGAGGACACCCGTCAGGCCGTCGACATCACGGCCCTTAACGCGGAAATCGCACAGATCGTCGCCCGCCAGCAGGAACTCCGCGAGCAGATTGACGCGATCGTCGCAGACCTTGAGGCGGGGTCGAATGAGGTTGTCTGACGTATTGAACAAGGCTCCAGACGGAGCCGTATACCAAATCGAGGGGTTTTTGGGTGGCCGCCCGCTCCGATGGCGCAGACACAGAAATATTGCCGTTGGTAAGGTCTTTCATAACTTCCATTGCCAACAGTGCGGTGACCAACGCAGCTTCCAGTCCGGCACCAGCCTGGCTTGCCTCGGGCTTGGGGACCGAGCGGTGAGTATCGACGCAACGCTGAAATGCCCAGGTTGTGAGGGCAGGGTCGAAGTCTGGTTCGTCGTTGGCAGCGAGAACGACATATTTGGCCAGGCGCCTCATGTTCGACTTGAGCGTTACACGGAGAATCTCCGGGATCGTGCCGTAAGCATCGGTGAGATCACGGGACCATTTGCAGATTTGGTGAAGCGTGCAAATGCAGCGTATGAGGCGGAGCTCGGCGCAGGGTCGATGGTCTACCTACGTTGGATCTTGGAGTCAATCACGTGTGAGGTTGCCGAGATCGCCAATGTTCCAACGGTAGGCAAGAAGGGCGGCCGTGTTCCGTTCAGAGATCTTCTTGAACGAGTGAATGACCAGCGGTCGATCATCCCGCAGCAATTTTCGAGTAACGGATACAAACTCTTTGGTGAGTCGAGCGAAGTGATCCACGGGAACTCAACGGAAGAAGAGGCGCTGAAGAAGTTCAAACCCTGCCTTCAACTTGTGCTCGGCGTGGTTGAAGAAGTTAACCGTGACAACGTCTTCGCGAGCGCTATCGACGAACTTGGTTGGGGCGTTGATGACATCGACGTGATCGCAGGTGATGCGTCATGAGCAGGATCGACGACCTTATCGCCAAGTTCTGTCCGCGCGGCGTGAAGTTCAAACGCCTCGGTGACGTTGCTCGCATACGAAACGGCAGGGATCACAAACAGCTGGGTGACGGCGACATCCCCGTCTACGGATCGGGAGGCGTAATGAGATATGCGGATGCTCATGCGTACGACAAGCCGTCGGTCCTTATTCCGCGTAAAGGTTCGCTCGGGAACCTTTTCTACGTCGACGAGCCTTTTTGGACGGTAGACACGATCTTCTATACCGAGATCGATCAGGAGCAGGTGCTTCCGAAGTTCCTGTACTATTTTCTGACCACGGTTGGGCTTGGTGAGATGAATCAGGCGGGCGGCGTCCCAAGTCAAACACAGTCAGTTCTAAACGAACTCAAGATTCCGGTTCCGCCGGCGGCGATTCAAGACGAGATTGTCTCAATCCTCGATAAGATGAGTAGGCTGCAAGCGGAGCTGCAAGCGGAGCTGCAA
>JAKAQR010000032.1:0-6667 GCA_021819725.1 Actinomycetes bacterium | reverse complement strand
GCTGCAAGCGGAGCTGCAAGCGGAGCTGCAATTACGCTCCCGCCAGTATGCGCATTACCGAGAGTCTCTTCTGAACTTCGCCGCAGGGGTCCGGCGGGTTCCATTGGGTGACCTTGCAACCATCGGCACGGGTAGCCACGACACCCAGGACGCGATTCTCGGCGGGGACTATGTCTTCTATGCACGTGGTCGTGAGCAGCTCCGGCTCGACTCATTCGACTTTGACGAGCAGGCGATCATCACGGCCGGTGACGGAGTGGGCGTCGGCAAAGTGTTCCACTTTGCGTCTGGCAAGTACGCATTGCATCAGCGCGCTTATCGCATCGTTCCGAACGTAGGGGTGGACGCTCGGTATCTCTATCACTACCTTGTCGCAGACTTCCCCAAGTACTTGGAGCATACCTCGGTTCACGCGTCCGTGACGTCTCTGCGGCGACCGATGTTTCTCAAGTATCCGGTCCCGGTCCCTCCGCTAGAGGAACAGGAACGCATCGCTGGGCTCCTCGATAAGTTCGACGATTTGACTACTGACCTCAGCTCCGGCCTTCCTGCCGAGATCAACGCCCGCCGTCAGCAGTACGAGCACTATCGGGACCGTCTGCTGACGTTCGAAGAGGCGGTGGCGTGAACGAGTCGCCTGCCGTCCGCTACGAGCCAATCGCTGTCTCCTCGGAGAGTACGGTCGTTACAGAGTTCATCCCGGACACTTCTGGCGAGTCGGCGTATCAGTCAGAGGCTGACCTTGAGCGGGAGTTCATCAGGCTGCTGCAGAGCCAGGCGTACGACTATCTACCGATCACCACGGAGACGCAGCTTATCGCTAACCTGCGCTCACGACTTCAAGCCCTTAACAGCGTGACGTTCAGCGATGCCGAGTGGGAGCAGTTCTTCTCGGAGAAGATCGCCGGTGCCAACGACGGGATCGTGGAGAAAACCGTCCGCATTCAAGACGACCACATCCAGGTGCTCAAGCGTGACGACGGCACCAGCAAGAACATTTCCCTCCTGGACAAAAAGAACATCCACAACAACCGCCTCCAGGTGATCAACCAATACGAGATTGGGCACGGTGAGGGCGGAGCACGCCGCTCCAACCGCTACGACGTGACAGTGCTGGTCAACGGACTACCACTGGTACACGTCGAGCTCAAGCGCCGGGGCGTCGACATCCGCGAGGCGTTCAACCAGATCGACCGCTATCAGCGCGACAGTTTCTGGGCAGGCTCGGGGCTATTTGAGTACGTCCAGCTCTTCGTGATCAGCAACGGGACGTTGACGAAGTACTACTCCAACACGACGCGCCGTCAACACCTGAGCGAGCAAGCGGGCTCGAAAAAGGCGAAGAAGACGTCCAACTCGTTCGAGTTCACCTCGTGGTGGGCAGATGCGCGGAATAAGCCGATCCAAGACTTGACGGGCTTCACAAAAACGTTCTTCGCTAAGCACACGTTACTCAACATCCTAACCCGCTATTGCGTCCTGACGGCCGATCGCCTGCTGCTGGTTATGCGGCCATATCAGATCGCCGCCACCGAGCGGGTCATCCAGAAGATCGAGATCTCCACAAACTACAAGCAGCTCGGCTCACTCGCAGCAGGCGGCTATGTCTGGCACACCACTGGCTCAGGCAAGACCCTGACCTCGTTCAAGACGGCGCAGCTGGCGTCTCGACTGGCGGATGTTGCCAAGGTGTTATTCGTGGTTGACCGCAAGGATCTGGACTACCAGACCATGCGCGAGTACGACCGGTTCGAGAAGGGCGCCGCCAACTCAAACACATCCACGGCAGTCCTGAAGAAGCAGCTGGAAGACCCGGCGGCGAAGATCATCATCACAACGATCCAGAAGCTCTCGACGTTCATCAACGCCAACAGAGGCCACGCCATCTACGACGGGCATGTAGTCCTGATCTTCGACGAGTGCCACCGCTCGCAGTTCGGGGACATGCACACCGCAATCACCAGGTCGTTCAAGCGGTACAACATCTTCGGCTTCACCGGTACTCCGATCTTCGCGGTCAATTCCGGCACCGGCGGTAACCCGAACCTGCGCACCACGCCACAAGCGTTCGGCTGCTACCAGCACGGCGACCCAGTGAACTGCCCACCCGAGGATCACCAGATGGCGATCCACACGTACACGATCGTCGATGCGATCAACGACAAGAACGTGCTGCCGTTCCGGATCGACTACGTCAACACTATCAAGCTCCCGGAGGGCCTCTCTGACAAGCAGGTCAGCGCCATCGACACCGAGCGAGCACTGCTCGCACCGGAGCGCCTGAGCCAGGTGGTGGGCTACACCTTGGAGCACTTCGGCCAGAAGACCAAGCGCACCCAGGGCTACGACTACTCGGTGGTCTCGAACGTCGCGGACGTGGTCGCTAGCAGGAACCGGGTGACTGAACTCAAGCAAGCCAGCCGAGTGAGGGGCTTCAACGCCATCTTCGCCACCGCCTCGATCGATGCCGCCAAGCGGTACTACCTGGAGTTCAAGAAGCAGCAAGCCGACCTGAAGCCCGACCAGCGGCTCAAGGTCGCCACCATCTTCTCCTACGCCGCCAACGAGGACGTCGGTGACGACTACCTCGACGAAGAGGGTTTCGAGACCAGCGCCCTCGATCAGTCCTCCCGGGACTTTCTCGATGAGGCGATCGAGGACTACAACGCCCTGTTCAGCACCAGCTACGACACGAGTTCAGACAAGTTCCAGAACTACTATAAGGATCTATCGCTTCGGCTCAAGAACCGTGAGCTTGATCTGGTGATTGTCGTCAACATGTTCCTGACAGGCTTCGATGCCACCACGATGAACACGCTGTTCGTCGACAAGCGGCTGGTCAACCATGGTCTCCTCCAGGCATATTCGCGCACCAACCGAATCTTGAACTCGGTCAAGACCTACGGAAACATCGTCTCCTTCCGTGACCTCGAAGAAGAGACAAACGAGGCGATCGCACTATTCGGGAACCAGGACGCCCGCGGCATCGTGCTGCTCAAGCCGTATGTCGAGTACTACTCGGAGTACACCGAGAGAGCGACCGAGCTGCTGGAGAAGTTCCCTCTCGGGGAACCGATTATCGGGGAGGCAGCACAGAAGGAGTTCATCGCGCTGTTGGGTGCCATCCTGCGCTTGCAGAATATCCTGACCGCCTTCGACGACTTCGCCGGCAACGAGCTCCTGTCTGAGCGCCAGATGCAGGACTACCGCAGCATCTACCTCAACCTCTACACCGAGTTCCGCAAGGAGGGCCAGAGCGAGAAAGAGTCGATCAACGACGACGTCGTGTTCGAGATCGAGCTGATCAAGCAGGTCGAGATCAACGTCGACTACATCCTCATGCTCGTCGCCAAGTGGCGCGAGGTACGAGGCAACGGCTCGGACAAGGAGACGTCCGCATTCATGGACATCCAGCGATCGGTCGACTCCAGCCCGAGTCTCCGCAACAAGAAAGACCTGATTATGGACTTCGTGGACCGCGTTTCCGCGTCCGGGGAGATCGACGAAGAATGGCGTGCCTACGTTGATGCCCAGCGCACTGCTGAACTCGACGCGATCATCGTCGAGGAGAACCTTAAGCCTGAGGAAACTCGAATTTTCATACATCAGGCCTTTCGCGACGGTTTCATCCCCACTACCGGCACCGCGATCACCAAAATCCTCCCGCCCACATCACGCTTCTCCGCCGGTGGTGGACACCGCGAGAAGAAACAGCGTGTCCTCACGCGGCTCGGCGACTTCTTTGAGCGGTTCTTCGGTCTGGCGTCCCACAGCGGAGGGGAATAGTACGCGATGACCACCGTCGACGAGCAGATTCAGAGCGCCGCTAGAGCGATCTCATCGAACATTGCTGCGCTCGGACATGATCGGCCGCTGCTGGCGCAGAACATCCTCAGCCAGCTACGGAACCTCGTTGAAGGGGTAGCGGTCCGGCTCGAGGCAGGGCGCGGCGATGCCGTATTCCATTACAAATCGGTCGCTTCGGCATTCACCTACGTCGGCGGTCGCGCCGAGCTAAACTTCTTGAAGCGCTTCCACAAGCTGCTGCAGAGCAGTGCGTCTCATTACACGGTAGACGGGGACGCCTCGGAACGCCTGATGCTTAAGTACTACGAATACTTGTACCGCATCCGCTCCCTGCTTCATGACGACTGTGGCATCGATGTCCTCACCAACCTTGAGTCATTCCCGATCGACCTTGATCCGCCACTGCACGAATACCACGAAAAGATCGCTGAGCGGGTCGAGGCGGTGCGGTCAACGAAGCCGGTTGACGGTCGCCGGGATCGCTACTACATTCACAAGACGCGTCCATTCTTCGTCTCCGGTAGGATCTACTACGAAGTCACGTTCTATCGGGCGATAAACAAGGTCAGCAAGTTTGATCGGGTCTTAGCGTTTACCGCGATAGACATAACCGAGAAATACTCGGCAAACCTAACACTTCACTCCAATACGATCGACGTGCTCGGTCGGACGATGCCGATACTTCTCATCAGCGACTGGGAAGTGTCGATTCGACCGTGCGAGTTCGACAATTTCGGACGACTCCTTGGATTCGCGCTCAAGGCCCGTACCAACTCCCCGGAGTATCGCTATCTGATGCGGCGACTTACGGGCAACTCTGAAAGTCTGATAGACCTTCTTGACCTGTCGGACCAGCAGTACCAGAGTGTCAGGAGCAGGGGTACGAAGGGGGTAGGTAAGCCGCTGCTGTTCCCTGTGCTGGACGAGGCCCGCCGTATCGTCCGGTCAGCGTTGCCAGGTCACAACGTCATTCGCTATCTGATGCAGCGGATGCACAACCAAATCCTGAAGACTCAATACGACCCCGGTGGCTGTCGAAAACTGTCCAACCTCAAACTTCAGTGGGGGTGCATCCCGTTCGACACGATGCCTCTGTGCACATCTCTGCGGGAGCATAACCCTCGGTACTGGGACCTTATCGAGAGCCTCGACACCACCGGTCGGGAGCATGAGCTACTTGCACGGCGGGTGAGGAGCAACGTCGAGCAGCGCGGCATGCTGTACACGCCTGAGGCCGAACTCGGCGACTTCGGCGACGTCCCGGCACTGATTTCCACCTACAACGGCAAGGTCTACTACCGACATACAGAGCGTAAGCTGATTCAAGACAAGGGGCATGTCTTCCTCTGTGGCTATGAGGATGAAACGGTGGCTATCGTAGAGAAGCTTCAGCAACATGCTTCTTCAGGTATCCACGGCTACACAGAGGCCGTCGAGCGCTGGCTCGATGAAGCGCCGCGTGGGATCGACGACGAGATTAAGCGAGAGGCGCTGAAGCGGCTCTTCTGCCAGTCAAACGTCGCCTTGATCTACGGAGCCGCTGGAACGGGCAAGTCGACGATGGTCGATCACATCGCCAACTACTTTAACGACAAGTCGAAGCTGTTCCTCGCGCATACAAACCCAGCGGTCGATAATCTCAAGCGTAGGGTTACGGCCCAGAACTCGACTTTCAGGACGATAGCTAGACAAATCTATCGGACCTCACTCGATCCAGAGTATGACCTCCTTGTAATCGACGAGTGCAGTACGGTCAGTAATTCGGACTTGCTGAAGGTGCTGGGGAAGACCGAGTTCAAGTTGCTCGTTCTAGTGGGGGACGTGTATCAGATCGAATCGATCCAGTTTGGGAATTGGTTCAGTATCATTCCTGACTTTCTGCCGAGTACCGCCATCTTCGAGTTGACGAGGCCCTACCGCACGAACAATAAATCTCTCGTGGATTTCTGGAACAGAGTTCGGAATATTTCTGACAATATTGCTGAAAGCATTGCTAAGAATGATTACTCCGCAGTTCTCGACGATTCGCTATTCGAGCCTCAGGCGGACGATGAGATCATCCTCTGTCTGAACTATGACGGTCTGTACGGCATCAATAATGTGAACCGATTCCTGCAGAGTGGCAACCCGAACCCAGCCATTACCTGGCGTGTCTCGACCTACAAGGTAGGTGATCCGGTCCTCTTCAACGAAACGGATCGTTTCTGGCCCGTTATCTACAACAATCTGAAGGGTCGCATAGTTGGCATCGAAGAGGACGTCGGCCGCATTACCTTTGACGTAGAATTGGATCACCCGCTGAGCGAGTTCGACGTTGTTGGTGATCTTGAATATGTAGAGGGCTCGACGGTTCGGTTCTCCGTCCACGACTACGACGCCAGTGATGCCGACGACGACTCATCCGGTTCAGCCGTGCCTTTCCAGATTGCCTATGCAGTGTCCATCCATAAGGCGCAGGGCCTGGAGTACGACTCGGTCAAGGTCGTGATTACAGGTGCCAACGAGGAAGACATTACCCACAGCATCTTCTACACAGCCGTCACTCGAGCTCGTGAGAGCTTGAGGATCTTCTGGACCCCTGAAACACAGCAGGCCGTACTAAGCGGGCTCCGGAGGAGCGGCAACCCGAAGGATGTCGCCTTGCTGTGCAATCGTCGGGGCCTAACCCGGGCCGGACGGTCGGTTCGGTCATAGTCTGACGAGAAATGTTTGCGTTACTATCCGACTGCTGCAATATCCCAAACCTCACTACCACCGATCACCTGGGCATCCTTACCTCATTTCTCTGCGAAGCCTGACGCGGCGGCAGAAATCCCACTGCATGGATTGTGTGACGGCAACGTGGCCCTCATCGCAAGAG
>JAKAQR010000090.1 GCA_021819725.1 Actinomycetes bacterium | reverse complement strand
AAGGGATATCCATCTGAGCGGACTATGTTGGAGCCATGGTCGCCCATCTCAAAGGGGGAGTGCACTACCCGCGGTCGACTGGCGAGTTCCAGTCGTGGTTCGCGACCGACGCGGACTGCCTCGATTACCTCGACTGGTTACGCTGGCCCCAGGGTTTCGTCTGTCCCAGGTGTCAGAACCCAGGAGGCTGGCGCGTCGCAGACGGGCGATACAAGTGCGCATGCTGCGCGAAGAGGACCGCTGTGACGGCTGGCACTTTGTTCGACCGGCGCCGAACGCCGCTCACGGTGTGGTTCACGGTGTGCTGGCAGTTCGCGACGGCGAAGGACGGGTCTTGGCCCTCAGCTTGAAGCGCACGCTCGAGTTCGGCTCCTACCAGACGGCCTGGGCGATGCTGCACCGGCTCCGCTCGGTGCTCGTCCGTCCCGGGCGCGACCGGCTCACCGGCACCGTCGAAGTCGACGAGACCTACTTCGGTGGCGAGGAGCCCGGACTGCGCGGCGGCCGGCAGAAGGGCAAGAAGGTCCTGGTCGGCGTGGCCGTCGAGCTCCGAGAGCCCCGAGGATTCGGTCGGTGCCGCATGGCGGTGCTCGCCGACGCGTCTGCGGCCTCGCTCGAGGGCTTCGTCACCGAGAACGTCGAAGAGGGATCGACGCTCGTCACCGACGCCTGGTCCAGCTATCCGCCAGCCGTCCGAGACCGCTACGTCCACAAGCCGATCAACGTCAAGCGCAGTGGGCAGCCCGCCCACGTCGTGCTCCCGGGTGTGCACCGGGTCGCCTCGCTCGCCAAGCGGTGGCTCGCGAGTACTCATCAGGGTCGCTTTGACGAAGCTCATCTCCCGAATTACCTCAACGAGTTCGTCTTCCGCTTCAATCGCCGACGCTCGACGAGCCGAGGGCTTCTTTTCTACCGACTGCTCGAGCTCGCCGTCGACCACGACCCGGTGCGCTACCGGCAGCTCGTCGCCAACTCGAAGTCGAAGAAGGTGCCACCCGTGCCGCCGTGGAGACGGGGGCATCCGCCGACCCTCGACCGGCCTCACGCAGAACACCCCTGGAGATCGGCCCCCTGACCAGGAACAGTCCGCTCAGATGGATATCCCTTTAGCGGCTTTCACAAGTTACAAGAAAGTGGTTTCAGGAGTACAAGAATATCCATGGTATCACAAGCTGAGGAGCTGCCTATGGCTATACCAAGAAGCTCGGCTATCACCCCATCCTCGCGGTTCGCTCTGATACCGGTGAGGTACTCCATGGTCGAATGCGAAAGGGTTCAGCCAACACCCAGAGGGGGACCAAGCGCTTTGTCCAAGAACTCATCCCTCGGTGTCGCAGAGCCGGGGCGACTGGTAAGATCACCATCCGCTTTGACTCCGGGTACCAATCAGAGGCGACGTTAAAGGAACTAGAACGTCTCGGAATCTCTTACACCATGGCGGTCCATGCCAACGCCAAGGGGATAAAGTCCCTGATAGAGGCCATCGACTCCGATTCTTGGATACCGATTGACTATACCGACAATGGTGAGGCCCAAGTAGCCCAGACTACCTATAAGGGCAGACGTCTCATCATCCGTCGTACCCGCCTTATTGGTGACCAGGCAGAGCTCTTTCCTAACTGGCGTCACTTCGGATTCGTTACTGACCTCAAGGGTTGCGCCGTTGAGATAGATCAGTTCCATCGGAACCGAGCACGAGTTGAACTCTCTATCAAAGATCTAAAGGAGGGGGCAGGACTAGAACACATCCCCTCTGGTAAGTTTGATGCCAATAGTGCCTGGCTCTCCCATGCAATCCTTGCCCATAACCTGATCCGTCAGGTGAGCTACCTTGGTGAGATTACTCCGAATGAATCCATGGTCGTCGCTCGTAGCTTTCGGAGAAACTTCATCGCTCTCGCGGGACGCCTTGTCAACCGATCGGGAAAGATCACGCTTCGTACCCCGGCTCGTTGGCCATGGGCCAAGAGCTTCATGAGAGCACTCATCACCCTTCGGGCACTTGAACCAGTTCCTATCTAGGGAACTACCCCGACTCTAAGCGCGGTCACAAGAACACCCTCCATGCGCTCCCACAAATGAAACACTAAAACCAACCTTTAACCCATCACGTCCCGACTCGGATCGGCTCCGATCCAGAGCCACGGGTTACCTCTACGGCACACAATCACGACCTCAGGGCCACCGCCTCACCCCGAAACCGGGGTGAGGCGGTGGATCCAGGTTTAAAGGGCATTGATGTGTCCGAGCACCAACGACGGTCAAGGACCGGTCGTCCCCCATCTGTATAATTAGATCAGTCACGGAATAGCCTCTACTCTCGGCCGAGCGCACGGTGAAGGAAGGACGTAAGAAGGGGACAGGATTTATGGAGGATAGGGATGACCAGCGTCCTAAACAGGTCTTGACCTCGCAAGCAGTGAATTTTGCGAAGTGGTACCAGGAAATCGTTGGCCTGGCGGAGCTTGCGGAGAATGGGCCAGCGAGAGGCAGCATTGTCATTCGGCCTTATGGCTATGCCATTTGGGAGCTGATGCAGTCCGCGATGGATGCGCGCATCAAGGCAATAGGGGTCAAGAACGCCAGCTTTCCGTTGTTGATTCCGCAGAGTCTTCTCTCCAAGGAGGCTGAGCATGTCGAAGGATTCAGTCCTGAACTCGCCGTTGTGACTCACGCTGGCGGCCACGCACTTGAGGAACCACTGGTCGTACGACCCACAAGCGAAGCGATCGTTGGCGACTGCATGTCTCGGTGGGTGCAGAGTTATCGCGACCTTCCTTTGTTGCTGAACCAGTGGGCCAACGTTGTGCGCTGGGAAATGCGACCTCGCTCCTTCCTAAGGACCTCCGAGTTCCTTTGGCAGGAGGGGCATACCGCTCACAAGTCCGCGGCTGATGCGCAGGCGTTCGCGAAGCGTGTCCACCTTGAGGTATATCGCGATTTCTTAACGACAGAGTTAGCAATGCCGGTGCACGTAGGTGTCAAAAGTCCTCGCGAGCGGTTTGCGGGCGCGGTAAACACTTTGACGTGCGAAGCGTTGATGATGGACGGAAAGGCGCTCCAGATTGCCACGAGTCATGAGCTTGGACAAAACTTCTCGCGCGCTTTCGGAATTGAGTTCCTTGACTCGATGAATGACCGACAGTTTGCCTGGACGACGTCGTGGGGATCGTCGACCCGGATGATCGGCGGTCTGATTATGGGCCATGGCGACGATGCCGGGCTGAGGTTGCCGCCACGCCTGGCACCAGTACAGGTCGTGATCATTCCTATCCAAGAGAACCACGAAGAGGTGAGGCGTGCGGTCGCTGATCTGGAGCAGGCGCTCATACGCTTGAGCGTACGCGTTGAAGTCGATAGGGCGAGCTCACGCTTGGGAAGGAAGATTGTCGCCTGGGAGTTGAAAGGGGTCCCGCTGCGCGTTGAGTTGGGGCCTCGGGACGTGGCAAACGGGCAGATCTCTGTCGTCCGGCGTGACTCCGGGGACAGGATAAGCATCTCTATCATTGAGGCAGATGACGTAATCATTGGCCTACTCGCGGCGCAGCAAGCCGACATGACCGAACGTGCTGCGAACTGGTTGGCGGACGGCACAGTTGACGTGAAATCAGTAGATGATGCGGTAGACGTTGCCAAGTCGCGGCTCGCACGGATCAAGTGGGCCAAATTGGGAGAGAAGGGGGAGACCAAACTCGCTACAGAGGGCATTACGGTTCGTTGTCTGCAGAGGCCTGATGGGTCGGCCCCTGATGGGGTAGATGAGTCTGGACTGGTGGCGATCGTCGGGCGGGCTTATTGATCTACATACTTATAAAGTCTCGTCAGTTCGACGGCCCAAAGGGCAGATTCGGAGCTAAACTGGAATAGTACATATGTTCGAGGAAAGGTGACGGTGATGAACCTCGTTGAGTTCACGGAACGTTTCTCTAGCGAGGCTGCTTGCGAGGACTATCTCTGCCAGTTGCGTTGGAAAGAAGAGTTTCACTGCCCTAAGTGCGACAGTAATGACTTTAAGTTGATACGGGTAGCACGTCGACGAGATGCGAAACTACGGATACCTGTCTTTGAATGTAAGTCCTGTCATCGCCAGACCTCAGTTACCTCAGGCACGATCTTTCATAAGAGTAAGATTCCCCTTGGATTGGTCCACCCCAGATAAACCACCTTGAATGTGAGAGGACCGACCATAATAGATACGGGAGGAAAGCTCATGTTGAGCAAACGACATACACCAGAACAAGTCATCACCAAACTCGCTGAGGGCGACAAGATGTTGAACGAGGGCAAAACGATCGCAGAGGTTGCGCGAAGTTTCGGCATCACCGAGACCACGTGGTACCGATGGAAGAGTACCTACGGTGGGATGAAGGGTCCTGACATGAAGCGCCTAAAAGAGCTCGAGGTAGAAAACCGAAGACTCAAGATCATGGTGGCAGACTTGACACTCGACAAGGCCATGTTGAAGGAGTTGGCTGAGGGAAACTTCTAACCCCGGACCGTCGGCGCAACGCTGTCAAGCTGAGAGCGCCAGCGCATTCGGGGTCTCCGAGCGACGTGCCTGTGCCATCACTGGTCAGTCACGATCGACCCAACGATTGATCCCCAAACAGCGAGAGGACAATACCGACGCCGAGATCACAGAGGTGTTACGAGCGTTTGCCCTTGCCAATCCTCGTCAGGGATACCGCAAGGCCTACCGAGCGGTCCTAGAGGCTGGTTACCAAGTGAACCTCAAGAGAGTCCATCGCCCCTGCAGGGAGGCGGGACTCAAGGTCCCTTTTCGCAAACGTCAGAACAAACGGGCAGGTCACGGGGTTCCAATGGGAGCTCATCACCCAATTGATGCCAATGTCACCTGGGCGATGGACTTTCAGTTCGATCAGACCCAGGACACAAAAGTGTTGAAACTCCTCAACATCATCGACGAGTACTCGAGGGAGTACCTGGCAACCCTCGTGGATCGTTCCATCGATGCCGATGGGGTCATCTCAGCGCTCGATGGGATCGTAGCCGAGCGTGGAACCCCGGTCTACATCAGAATGGACAACGGGCCAGAGTTCATCTCGCATGCCCTAGAGCGCTGGGCCAACGAGATGGGGGTCACGCTTTACTTTATTGACCCAGGATCACCCTTCCCAAAATGGAAAGTGTGAGTCGTTTAACTCAAGACTTCGCGACGAACTCTTGAACGGAGAGCTCTTCACCTCGGTCGCTGAGGCGCAGTTGTTGACCAACCAATACCGTGAGACCTACAACCACACCCGAGCGCATAGCTCCCTTGGATACTTGAGTCCACACGAGTTCATGGCCCTCGATGTGACGACCCAGCGGATGGTGCTTACTCGGTCAGCCAAGTACCGGTAACTACAACGTGCGAAAACTACTTCCGAGTCGAAGCAGCATAGGGACCAGAGGCTAGAATGAAAGGAGTCGTCTCACAAACGAAGTGGACCGGGTACGAGGGGCCTTCCGAAACTACAGATCGAGTTCGGGAAAGGGCGGCTCGTATATGAGAGGTCTAGATCAGCGTCACTATGCCAGGGTTAGGGCCATCTATGAAGCCCAGACTGTCCGGTTATCTGCTGCCATGCTCGAAAAGGACATCCTCGTCCGAGATGCAGTCTTGGCAGTCAAAGATGTAGGAAAGGACGAAGGTTGTCGGTTGGTCTTTTGCGATGTCACGTCACTCAGCCAAGCCCACCAACTGATAGAGCGCATGTCTGAGGATGCGGACTTTCGCATAGTCATCCCAGAGGGTTTGAGTCACGGACAGTCTCGTAAGTTGCTTTCGGCTGTCAAGACCGAGATCGCAACCCTCTTGGGCGATGCCCACCTTCGATATCACGAAGGCGGTCAATCGACTGTTTAGGTAGATCGGAGGTAGTACTGTACCTTCCAGAGAGTCGGTTATACAACGTGTTATTTAATATACATCTGACATTTTATTGATTCTGTAGCCAGCGGCTCCGTTGGCATTGGTCAGGTGGATAACTTAGAGCACCTGATCGACGGTCATTCACTCTACTACTGAAGTTATGAGTAAGATGTGCGAGTTCTTAGCCAATGTCAATGGACGAACTAATCGAGAGTTTGAGATTGACGCTACTACCCGTAAACTTTCAGCTAAACGAATTTTGAACATGCGGACGTAGACACATGGTAACGAGTCAGACTACTTGGAAATACGTGGTGATCTAGACAGCTCTATATCTCAAACTACTCAAACGCTTCCGAGGTTGAAAGTTCCAGATTACTCACCCACGAAAGTCGACGCAGCGCTAGAGTTTGGGGCCTACTGACATAGACACGGCCAGGTCAGAAGCTTGTGCGTCGTTCTGTATATTCACAACGTACCGTGGTGCCGCACCACTCCATGTCGCAACCGGCTATCGGGGTGGTGGGATATTCGTATCCGCATCTTCGAGAAGTTTGCGGACGCTGGCAATCTTCAAGACAAGCCGACGGGGGTCACCCTTAACTGGCGTGAAGTCATAGTGGCGGTAGAAATTGGCTGCAGCATCATCGAGCGCATCCACAACGATCAGCCGACCCCCTCCAACTTCGGATGCCGCTGCGGCACGGCTCAGGGCGTCTATGAGCACCTGCCCGCCAAGGCCGAGCCCGTGAAGCTCAGTATGCAACGCCAATCTTGCCAAAAGGTAACTAGGCACGGTGGTGTATCCAGAGGATTGGCCGCGCGAGAGCACATCGCGGGACACCTCGGTCGGTGCCAGTGAAAAATACGCCCAGACCTTCTCTGGCACCTTGGCGTCGACCCACACAAATGTACGTGCGGTGCCCGCTTGCTGAGCCCGAAGTGCCCGCTCGGCGAGCCACATGTTCAGAGATGCGACGCCGCAATCGAAACCAGCCACGTCGTGGCCGCCTGACAGGGCAACCGAGTCGTATTGGACCTTCAACGCTGAACGAAGCGCCGCTCGTGTGCGAATGCCCGCGCCAGGTTGGGGGTATCGTCTGGAACATCGAGCGCGGCGACAAGCGCGTCGAACTGCTCGGCTGACATCATGGTACGATCAGAGCGTGCTTGGACGCGGTAGATCTGGTTGAGCACAGCGGTCCGTACGAACTCAGTAGGTGTGGTGTGCCCGATGGCTGCCGCGGCTACGATAGCGTTCTTGTCTTCAATGGAAACGCGCACCTCGATGCGTTCGGTCTTTCTCATAATATCATTGTACGGTATCTGTCCGTACGACAAGCCAGTATGGCAACCACTTGGTGACAATTACGTTGGCAATGCCTTCTTTCTTCGGAGTCGGCAGCGGCAACATCTCAGGCACGCCCGACTCCTCGACTCGCCCAGTTTGCGCTCTCTCCCACTGCGCATTTCGAGCCTCTTTGGTTCCCCTAAGGCCTGCCCACATTTCTGCCCACATTTTTGCGCCCTAAGGTATGTTCCCGCATGCCGATTGGCAAGTTCCTGATGCTCCGACCTGCTCTTATATGTCAAGAGATGCTCCCCCTATACCTCCGTAAGTAACTCTTAATCCGCAGGTTCTGGGTTCGAATCCCAGGGGGCGCACCAGTTCAGAG
>JAKAQR010000089.1 GCA_021819725.1 Actinomycetes bacterium | reverse complement strand
GGGTCTCTCACCCACGGCGTCTTTTGCCCTCAACGAACTCAACACGCTTGGAGTTGATCCGAGAGCCGCAACCAAACACAGATCCGCCGCCCAAGCCAAGGCCCGTGATTCTCGATCGAGCTGACTGTCCGGATAAGGACTAGTCGGTTCACCACGGCACTGGTGGAACGCGAGGTATTGGAGCATTGACTTCGTCTCGCCGATTCCGTTCCAACAAGTCACATAACAACGCAAAGTCGCATGTATCACTGGTGGGTAAGCCAGTGCTTGAGCTAGGCAAAGAACGTATCACGGCACCTGCCGCACGTCCGGTATCGGCGCGACCGACGCCAGCCAAGTGTGTTCCAATTCAGCGTGGGGGTGTGCCTCTCGATACACCCGGCACGAGGACAGGGATCGCGATCGACAGGAGGCGGTAGATCACATCGCTGCCGTGAACATCACGTCAACGGCCGAACGATCAGCCGCTACATTACCTAGCCGCGGCAACGAAGATCCCAAGCGCGAGGTTCTCACTCCTAACAGAAAGCAGATATACCACCGCTCACGGCCAAGCTCCAGGCAAACCACATGAATACGAACTCGCTGGGAGGCGAACATCAACCAACTTACTCTGGCTAGGCCGCTATGGACAAGGCGGAAAGCTTCGACGTGCCTGGAACTCAAGGTTCGATGCTTCAACATCAGACCCTATTCGCTCGACGACCTAGGGTAGCTTTGCAGGCGTGCCAGCAGACACGATACCGCCACCGTTCGTCCCGGGTACCGGCGCGGAGGATTTCCCTCCTCCCTCTTTCTTGTCCTTCGAGTTCAGCGATGGCTGCTTAGAAGTCAACCCATCGTTAGCCACCGCAGAAGACGTCGGAGCCAATCCGGAAACGCTCGGATGCTCCTTCGTCGATCCGAGAACCTGAGAGCAGAACTGCGGAACCGTAAGACCCTGGTTCAGTGCACTCTCAGCCAGTCGCAAGAATTTAGTTGAGGATTGCAACTTATGCAGTGTTTTGGATACGCCATCGGAGGTCACTGGAGTTTGACTGGTCGCCTTGACATAGGAAACGCACAACCCTCGGTAGCTTGCCGATACCGCCGCCCCGGTCTGCCCGGGAGCAACGGTAGTCCCTTGCTGCTGGCCTTGGCCGTGAACGGCCTTCGTCTGCTGACCCTTATCCGATCCCTTGCCGCCCGCGTCGCCGGAGCTGGTCGACTGGCCGGAGTCGCTACGCCCAGGGGCCTTAGACACGGAACTCAACCCCGTCGACGAACCGCCCTGGGTATTCGTCGACTTCACCTGGCGAGGTGACACGGTCGCTTGTTTCGGCGCAACTTGGATCGTTGGGCGAGTCAATGCATGCGTTAGAGCTACGGTGAAACCACCACCAACAACCACAAAGGCTGCCGCTGCTGCAGCCACCTTCACTGGCGTAAACCGAGAAAGAACTCGTTGACGCCGAACACCGCGCTGACGAATCGTCCGGCGATACTGTGCGAGATCCAAATCCTCCCTCGCAAGTTCAGACGCCGTTGGAGGTCGCTGGGCTGTTCGAACGAGTTCGGCAAGTCGAGCCATAGCGAGGCGATCGCCATCACCACCCAAAATGCTCTCAATCTCGTCCGGATCCACTGTCTACTTGCTCCTCATAACATCAATGACAACGCAGGTCTTAACGGATATGTTACGCATCATCTTTGAGATTTTCGGCTATTTTTGCCAACGCTCGATGTTGTATGACCCGTACTGATGCCTCTGACTTGCCAACGAGTACCCCAACCTCCTTGGCGCTCAATCCGCCAAGGACCCTAAGCAAGACTATCTCGGCCTGTTCTGGAGTGAGATTCGCAACCAACGCTGAGACAGCTTCATCAATCTCCAACTGGGCGGAGGGAACCGTCACCGCTTGATCTTCCAGGTCGACCTCGGAGGTGACCTGCGGTCGTACCGCTTGTCGCCTGTAAAGATCGATCATACGGCGTCGTGCTGTCGCAAAGATCCACGACCGAAAAGCCGCTTCATCGCCAACGAAGGTGGGCAGACCCTTTGCAACCGTTGCCCAAACCTCCGAGGCGACATCTTCCGCATCGCTGCGTAGGCGGGCTCTCAAAAACCGTAGTAGATTGCCGTGATAGGTTCGGTAGATGACTCGAAAGGCGCTCTCGTCACCCTGTCGAGCCTGCTGGAGAATTTCAGGGAAGTCTTCAATTCCAAACTGACTCAATGGACTCCTCGGCGACATCGTGGGTGCGCCATACCGCATCACTTCATAGCGCCCTGGAACGACTCTACCCCGCGACATGACAGCTCACGCTCGCCCGAGGGTCATCACCGGAGCCCATAAGACCATACCTGCAAGCATCGATCACTTTCACGCTCAGGTGACTTTGTCCATCGGTGCCCGAAAATCCCTTCCGCTGACCACACTCTGGCCGGTGGACACGGTAGTCTCGAAACACGAGGGGGTTACTCCTCTCGGGGGCAACAGCGCCAGTGCGTGCGGCCGCACCAACATTCTCACGGTGGCCAACAACGCATCGCTATCCAACCCAACTATGAATGTCGGCCACCGAACCCGCCATCTAACAGCTGTGGTGGTGACACCGATCCTCGGAGTCGTTCCCTTCCCACCGCTATCATGCATACCCACCATCGTCGTAGCAGGCTTCACGTCATCGTCACGGGCTCCTGCCCGCTCTTGAAGAAGCTCCTTGAGCCCTCTGGCTGACTTTGCTCCTTAACGCCTCACTGGATCGGCATTCGGCCCCCTTGGCAAGCTCACCTGGCCCTGCGCCCACGGCGAATCACAAGCGTGCCTCAGTTGTCGTCGATATCAGTCAGTCCTGGATCGTAGTCACGGATCCCGATCACATGGACATCAATACCGGCCCGACCAACCTTGCGGAGAACCTGATTCACCACCGAACCCTTCAACAGCTCCTCGCGTCTGGATCGCTTCGAGGCGCCAAGAACAATCTGGGTGATCTGATGTTCGAAGGCCGTCTCCACCATGATGTCGGCAATCTTTGTGCCATGCTTCTCAAGAAAGATCACCCCAAGATCATGGCTCAACTTCTTGAGCGACTCGATCTCCCTGGCCTCGTGTTCGGAGATATCGGTATCAGGTGTAATCAACAGCGACCGCAGATCTGCCTTGGAGCGAGCTGCCATTCGCGCGGCCCTACGTAGGACACGAGGGGTCTCTGGCGAAAGACTCAATCCAACGAGATATCGCTCCCGGGTCTCGAAGACCTTTCGCCCTCGTCGGTTTACAAACGACGAAAGGAGATCCTCATCGGCCTCGTCGGCCACGTAGCGCAGCGCGAGCTCACGTAGCGCAGTCAGGTTTTGGGTCGTGAAGAAATTATCCAACGCGGCCTGAATCCGCTGCTGGGGGTAGATATTCCCATGCAACATTCTTCTGCGCAGTTGCTGCGGGGAGGAGTCGATAAGTTCCAGCTGATCAGCCTGACGAACTACCCAATCGGGCACTCTTTCATTGATGCGCACATCAAGCATCTCCTCGACCGCATCAGCGATGCTTTCGATGTGTTGCACGTTGAGCGTCGCGATAACATCGATACCAGCTTCAAGGAGGTCCATGACATCCTCGTATCGCTTTTCGTGTGGTGAAGAACCAGGAACATTCGTGTGGGCAAGCTCATCTACCAGCACCACCTCAGGATGTCGCGCCAGTACTGCGGCGGTGTCCATCTCTTTGAACTCGCGACCTTGATAGTTCACGATTTTCTGGGGGATCACCGGGATATCGCGGATCAGCTCTTGAGTATGTGCCCGTCCGTGCGTCTCGACGAGTCCAATCACGACGTCCGTACCACGCTGGAGTCGACGCCAACCCTCGTCGAGCATGGCACACGTCTTGCCCACGCCAGCCATCGCACCGAGGTAGATCCGAAACCTACCGGCAGCCTCGACGTCGTTGCTCAAAGAGCGCTCCGCCCTCGTTGGGTCACTCTTCTCCGGCACCAACCATCACCGCCATGGATCCCTATACTAGGGGGCGGTGGCAGTAATCGCGCGTCGCATTAGGGAGAACTTTGGTCGATCAGCAGCTCTCGGCTCTGCGCTCAGCGTTGTTCTGATCGCCCTGTTTTCAATCATTCTGATACCGGTGCGATCCGATGTCCCAGCCGCGTCGATCGCGCTCATCCTCGTCGTTCCCTTGGTAACAAGCATCGCTGTTGGAGGCATTCCGGCCGGCATAATAGCGACCATCCTCGGGTTCGGTACCTATGACTTTTTCTTTATCCCCCCTTATAACACCTTGGCAGTTGGTACCGCCTCGAACTGGATTCCTCTCGGGGTCTACGCCCTCGTCGGACTGGTTACCGTCCTCATCGACCGACGTTTTAGACTCCAACGTGAACGCGCCCTGTATCATGCACGCATTCTGGCGCGACTCGCGGACCTGCCCGCCACGCTGATCAGTGAACACTCCATCGACCAAGTATGGCACACGGCGACCGAGCAGATCGTCAGGCTCGTCGACCTCAAGGGGGCTATGGTGCTGCAGCCGGACGATCAGATGCTCCGACCGAGCAATGTCGTAGGCGACGGACAGCTCGCTGCCACCATTGCCGCCGCGTTCGTTGGCTCCAAGGGGGCGGTCGCTCGTATCGGTGAGAGTACCATCGAGGGCTTTCGTGTCCGATCGTTTCCACTCTCGACACTGACCAACCACTTTGGATTTCTCATCGTCTGGAATGACGACCTTCCGAGCGTGCTCATTCAGGCCTTGGAGGTTGCGGCGAGCCAAATCTCAGCGGCACTCGAGCGAACCCAACTCCGCGAGACGCGTCTCAAGCTCGACACGCTCCAACAGATAGATGGCTGGCGGGCCTCACTGCTGCGGACGGTATCTCACGACCTTCTCACACCGCTTGCTAGCATCAAGACAGCAGTGACTGCGTTATCTGAATTTGGGAATGAGCTCGAGCCGTTGGAGCAGACCCAGCTCTTTCAAACCGCGCTCGGTCAGATTGATCGCTCAATCCAGCTGGTGAGCGACCTGCTCAACGTCACCCGAATCGAGGCTGGTGCCTTCCATCTTCAATACAAGGAGGTAGCGCTCGAGACGCTCATCGAACAGGTCGCAGCCGGGATCGACTTTCTCTCGGTGGAGTCCAAGCTTGAGCTTAGCGTGCCAAATGACCTGCCCCTTGTCAAGGTCGATGTTGGCCTACTTCGCGAAGTCATTTGGAATCTGCTCGACAACGCGGTGCGCCACTCACCCATCGGCGCTACCGTGCAGGTGCGCCTTCTAGCCACGAACGAAACCGTTAGCATCCAGGTGTCCGACTCTGGCCAGCTCGCCACCGGTGCCGACCAGGTTCGACTTTTCGACTGGTTCCACGCCATCGGAAACAGTGGTCGTAGTGGGCTCGGACTCGCTATCGCTCGGTCGTTCGTTGAGGCACATCATGGACAGTTGAGCGTCTCTGCCAGCCCTGAAGGAACTGCTTTCACCGTTGAGCTACCGCAATCACCATGACCTCGATACTCATCATCGACGACGATCCAGCCCTCTCTCGGGTACTCAGAATTGGCCTCACTGCCGCTGGTTACGACGTCACGACCGCACTTCGAGGGCTTGACGGCCTAGCGCGAGCCATCCAAGATCATCCGGATCTCCTGGTGGTCGACTTGGGCCTGCCTGACATTGACGGCGTGTTGCTGGTTGCCGAACTGCGTCGCTACCACACGAAAGGGCTCGTCGTTCTCTCTGCAGCTGGTGACGAACGCACAAAAGTCAAGGCTCTTGACCGTGGCGCCGACGACTACATCACCAAGCCATTTGGCCTGAGCGAGTTTGAGGCTCGGCTTCGGGCCCTTGAGCGACGAATGGAGCCGGCTGCGCCTACCTCCTCGTTGCTCGAAGCGGCACCAGGGTTGACGATCGACTTGGCGAAGCGTGTCGTAGTGGACGAACTCCAGGGTGAGATTCGGCTCACCCCGCGCGAGTTCGATCTCCTACGCTTTCTGGTAGAGAATCGGCATCGCCTCTGTACCCACCAACTACTTCTCACGAACATTTGGGGTCAGGGCTACGATGACGCCCATCACGTCCGTGTGTATGTCAATCGCCTCCGCACCAAACTCGGTCCAGCCGCTCGATATCTGCGCTCGCGGGCCGGAATGGGCTACCTTTGGGAGGATGACTCTCCCTAATCTCCCCGGCACCGGGCAACGGACCTGCTGCTGCTCGAGCGGATGCCCGCTGCATTCTGTGCCCTAAGAATCTAAAGTTGCGGAGCGGTGGTCGTTTCAGCCATCTTGTCCGACAACAGTCGCGGTAGCCGGCCACGAGGGCGCAGAGGTCGATCACGACGAGCAGCATCCTCCAGGAGTGTTAGGCCATGGAGTCCTGGGAGGCAAGCGAACTTACGATCTGCCGGGTCCGCGAACAGATACGACGCCATATAGGCTTCCTCGCCATCTGGCACGACCCCACTGCCAACTGGAGACCAGAATTTGGTCAGTGCAAACCGTGCGAGTCGCTGCGCTCGCCGATTTCCCTCAAGGCGAGAGCGAGCCTCATGCTCATAGAAGTCCAGGTAGCGGCCCTCCTGTTTCATGATTCGACGAACGAGTTCGGTAAGCACCGGGTGCTCTGCTTTGGCTATCATTCTCGAGTAGGCAGCCTGTGCCGTCAGCTCGTTGATCGCGCCCCAGCACATCTGAATGACCACTGAGCCCTCCGCTACGAGCGAGCCAATGTTGAAGGTCAACAGTCCCAACTCGTCGAGCCACCTGCGGTCACGGCGACGACGGTATGCCGACTCTTTGGCGCCGGACTGTTGGTGCACTTCAAGGATCCTACCAAGCACCTCGCCGTGTCAAGACTCCTCGTAATTGCAACAAGCCAAGAACGCCGTAACCTTAGGATCCCGGTGGGCACTCGTTGCAAGGATCTCTCGAAGATAACAGATGTGTGGCTCTCGACATCGCACATATAACGCAAACACCGGAGAGTCTCAGGAACAATTAACTGCTAACGGCTTTGTGAGAAACACGCTGAAATCGATTCCCTCTACATCCAGTCGAGCTGAACGCTCAACGATTGAACGACTTGATACCGTCATAACTGCCATTCGCTCCTCACGGTCAACAAGGATGTGATCGCGGCGGGCACACCTCGCCCCGGGTCCGTCATGGGCGAGGAAGAGCAGCCGAGGGCGGTCTCCGTCGCCCCTAACACTACCAAGACATGAACCCCATCACGGAGGCGCAGCCTCCTGGCCCACGCACACCGCCTCGCTTGGGTGTCTAACCTCACCGGGCTGGGCACGTGATGTCGGCGATGTGGAGGCGCCAAGTTGTGCTCTTGGCTACACGGTCCAGGTAGCGACATGGTGCACAACAAAGCCTCGTAGCTGCGGGGTAGATCGTGGCAGACGGTCACTTTGGAGTTGGTCAAGCCGTGTGTGGGCTCGACCTCTTGGGACCAGACGGGCTGACAAGGGTGGTACCGGGGTGCGTGAGGGCGGGGTTCATGCCCTTGTGATCCTCTCGGATCATCAGGTAGCACTTGGGTCGTTGGTCTTGGATTCAGTCCTGGGCTGGGTTGGACTCTCGGTGTGGACTTGGCGGGCTCGGTCTTTGGTCCTTGGCCGTGTGGTTCTCAGCGGTGTAGGACGAGGTCTGTCGGTGCTCTCGATCGCAAGAATCAGCCTGAGAGAGGCTACCGACAGGTAATGACGACGGGTATTGGAAGCCTCGGTACCGGAATCAGAATACGTCCAACCCACGAACCAACACTAGGAGTTGGGTTGCATGGTCGAGTGGCATCCGTGCCAGCTTC
>JAKAQR010000088.1 GCA_021819725.1 Actinomycetes bacterium | reverse complement strand
AAATAGATCTGATCGGATGCGCATCGGACTGACCTCGTCTCGAGGAGAGCAGTGCTCGTACCTCGCTGGCCGCATCGTGCGCGCAGTCGATTACCGAAATACTATCTATACGACCGACAATATTGCCTCACCTCACAACCAAGACAACCACACCAGCATATCCAGTCACTTTTTCCACACCTAATTGAACATTTTCCCAGCACGATCAACAACATACGACAATCACTCAGGGGCATTAATGCCCTCATCAATAGAGGAGCACCCATACTCCATGCGACCCTAAGGCATGTCATGAATCCAGCCAAGACACTTCGAGGCCGTAACGGCAGTAGCCCCAAAATCCCACGACTGCGGGGTCCGCTTCACCGACACGAGATCAGCTTCCTCTTTGGCGGGGCAGCTTCGAGTCGATTGGTTCAAGAGGCTTGCATACTAGGGCCAGGGTAACCCTGTATCGAGGATGTTGCGTCCGTTGGCCACCTCTGTGCTGACGGAGGCGAGGGTTGTTCCTGCACTTATGCCTTCGAGTATGGCATTGACCTTGTCGGTCGCGAGATCCAGGGACTCCTTGGCCGCTTGATTGCCTGGCGCGTGCGAGGCTTATTGGGTGGCGCATCGTAAGGGTCACTCGAGGACTTGGTTGCCGGCCTCAACGCACCGGGAGGTTTGTGGCAATGGGCGCCTGCACAGTGGCGGGCCTTAGCTGAGATGGGATCGCCGTGTCTTTTCGCAGGTCATCGAGGGATTCGCTGGACTCTTGATACCTACCATCCAGGGGGTGATCTTGCCGGTGTCGCAATCGGTGACCAGCGGGAGGTAGGTGCGGGATTCGCAGAGCCGATCACATCGACTCAGACGATAGACCGTTTCGTCGAGGCCGCCGGGCTCGAGCGCTTCGACAACTACTCGTTCTCACCTCGTACTAGGCGAGCCAAAGCTCGATGGTGATGCTGGTCCTGTCCCTTGGTACCTTGTCACACTGGGCTGCGTTGCCAAGCTGGTGGGTGTTCCAAGTCTGCTCCCTAACGAACCAGAGCAGATCCGGGTGCTCGGGTCGCAATCTCATACGACTTGGCCAGATCAGCCGAGTCGGTCGACAAATCAAACTCTGAACGACATTGGACGCGACGAGGTATGAACCCCCTCCATACCAAGTGGTAGCACGTGCCCCTCGGTTTCACTTGACTGGCCCCCTGGTTGCGATTTTGAACTCAGAAGCCCAGCCTATGCCCTCAAGTCCCTACGAGCGTGAGTCGGAATCCAAAACTCCTGCAACTGATTGCCATCAGTCGCATTTTATGCACTTGCGCTGGACGTATCTCGACTATACAACTGAATTATGGATACTTATGCAGCTCTGGCCAATCCTGACGCACGCTCCTGGTTGAACACCAAATGCCCCTGTACCGGTAGAGTGGTCCGGATCCAAGAACTTTGACACCCACACGCCTGTTGATAGCACCAAATTATTTGCCACCACGTCACCGCTCCCTGCGAGTGTGCCGACGAAACGCATCCCCCGGAAACTCTAACTCAAGTATCGATAGCGGGCCCTCAGCTCACGATATGCGCACCCAACCAAAGGTTCGCCACACCTTCCATCGCCTCGCACGAGCAAGCCCGATCCCGGCATAAATCCGCGAACCGACACGCTACGGAGGCAGAAGCTCTCGAACCGCCACTTGCCCAACCGGCCAGCGAACTTGACAAACCAGCGAGCATCGGTTAGCCTGGCGCTAATCCCATCCAGGGTTGTGTGCCGAGGGGATGAGGCCTGTGAGGGTTGTGTCCGAGATGGGGTAAATCCCCTCCCCTAGGGCAACCGAAGCTGCCCTAGGGTTGTGTGCCGAGGGGATGAGGTCTGTGAGGGTTGTGTCCGAGATGGGGTAAACCCCCTCCCCTAGGGCAACCGAAGCTGCCCTAGGGTTGTGTGCCGAGGGGATGAGGTTTTTCATATTATGCCTTGATGCTCGCGTGAGACCGGCGTGCTGATGGCTGCCACTGCGCCCGGTCCTTCCGGTTCCACGCATCAATCCACGCCTGTAACTCGTTGACACTAGCCATAACCTTCGTCAGCGTCTCACTACTGCCTTGCAAAGCCCGCAATTCGTTCACACCTCGAGCCACCGTGGCCGCCAGTTCTGGCCTGATGCCAATCGCCCCGGCAATACTGTCTGGTGAGATGTCGCCATTCTCCACCACTGCCTTGAGCAAGCCCTCAGCGGTTACATCAGGCCAAGCCCCAACACAGACGTCCTGTGCGAACTCGAACAGTCCTTCAGCGTCGCTCTTCATGGCGCGGCGAGCTACCACATCCAAACCCCGAGCAACGATCGCATCAGCGAGGTGGTCCATCGCATGGCCGGGGTCGAATCCGAATGTCATCAGCACCGCGACTTGCGTCGGAGTCCCCTTAATGAGCTGATCCACAAGACGGGCAGTCGCCTGACTCGCGTGCTGTCCACCGACTACTAGGCCATCTACCCATGTAGCCACGATGAGCAGGTCAAAGTCACCAACCAATTCAGGTGTCACCTGGTCAACAGGTACGGCGACAATATCGCCTGCCACCGCGCTCAGCAGCTCCGCCAACCTCAGTGCAAGCGCTCTCGTCGTTCCGCCGGGAGAATCGATGCTGATGAGCACTCGTGGAGGCCGCAGTCGCCCTACGAAGGACGGCGCAAGACGCGACGACCGTGCCAGAAGGCTCGCTCCCAGCTTGCGCCCTTGGGCCATCGCCTCGACCACTGTGGATGGGCCGATCAGTGAGTCACCAACCACAAATACTCGATCGCCCAATGCGAACTGTGCACGCGATCGCGCTCGCTCTCGCCCGACAGCCAGCTCTCCGACTGGCATGCGCCGCGAAACGTCGTTTGGCAGCCCGTTGAAGATCCCACTAGCCATCCAGTGACGATCCTTGATAACCGGCACCTCCTTGCGCACGGGCAACGACGGGAAGTTCGCTAGAAGCTCTGGCTCGATACGATAACCAAGCGCGGCGACGACCTCGTCCACCTCCATGACCCGGAACACCTTATCGGTTACCTTCGGACGTTGTTGGCGTTCCTCCTGCACCGTCTCGACCAAAGTAGCCGCGATGCGACCGTTCGCCAAGGGGCGCAAGCTGGCAACCGTGACCGAGAAAAGCACCTCGACACCTTCGTGTTCAGCCTCGCCAAGCTCATCCGGACGCACCAAAGAGAATCGCTTGTCCATCCAGTCGACGCAGGTCGCGCCTCCTCCGAGTCTCCTCGTCATTCTCGCGACATCCATGGCGGTATTGCCCGCACCGACCACTAGAACACTGAGTTCTCCGTCGGTCGCGTTAGTCCCAAGCTCCGATCCCTCGCGAATGGCGCGATACGCCCGACCCAGGAAGTCGTTGGCCTCGGTGACATGAACACTCTCTTTGCCCGCCGCCGTAATCGGCAGCGGTGCATTCGCGCCCTGAGCAATCACTACCGCGTCGTACGAGTGTGCAAGATCGTCCAAGACCTCGAGCGAAACCCTGGTATTCGTGACTACCTGGACCCCTAAGCCTTCAAGCTGCCATGCAACCCTCGATACCACAGCATTTGGCAAAGTAAACTCAGGAATCCCCGAACGCAGCAAACCGCCAATCTCCGGTTCTGCCTCGAAGATCGTCGCGCGTCCGCCTCCGCGGGCGACGACATCGGCAACGCCGATTCCTGCAGGACCTCCCCCGATAATCGCTACCGAAAGCCCAACCGGCTCTGCGTTGGCAATACGTGGCTCACTGCGGTCCGCGAGATAGCGCTCGATCTCATGGATTGCCACCGGCATATCGCCAGCAAGGGCGAGCGAGCAGGCTCCTTCGCACTGAGTTCCGGTATCGCAGACCCGAGAGCAGATCTCTGGCATCGACGACGTTGCTAAAAGCACTTCTCTCGCACCTACAAAGTCCAAATTACGAGCACGCTCAATGAACGCAGGGATATCGTTATGCGTAGGGCACCCGCGTATGCATGTAGCATCTGGACAATTCAAGCAACGACTCGCCTCTGCGACAAGCTCCTCGTCCGACAGAAAGCCAACCCGAACCTCGTGCAGGTCGGCTCGGACGTCCGCGGGCTCAAAGAGATGAGCTGGCACACGCCCTTGAACTCTTGGCTCACCTTCAACGTGGATAGCAGAGAAGGGACAGGTACGCTCACATTGATGGCACGCAACGCAGATAGCCTCGTCGACATCGACCGTGTAAGTGAACTCATCGAGCGTGATCGCTGACACTGGGCAGCGCACCAGGCACTCTTGGCAACCTGAGCACCGATCCTTGAGTACGGTAACCTGTGGAAATTCATTTGTTTGCATCTTCATCACCTCTACGACGCTGCATGCATAATGATATACAACCAACCAGCGACTCCTCCAAGAGCCACCATAAGTGTGACCGCAGCCACCTTCGCACCGACCACATGTTGGGTCAGAGGTGCGAGATCCCGTCGAAAGATCTTGAGCACCGCATAGACGCTGCCGATGACCCCGATCGCCATCACCGCAACCTGGACGTCAACGATCGATGGGTTCGAGAGCAGGTGATAGTTCACGAGCGACCACTTCGAAGTGTTGACACCAAAGATCTGGACGATAGCTGGGATCAACCGAGGCACGTGCTTGAAGAACTTGGGCAACTGTCGAGCAAAGTAATCCATACCGACGACGGGAATTAGTGCGTACGATAGCGGCAAGAAGACCTGGCGAAATGGACTGACCTTCTCCATGAAGTTGCCGGCAGCATGTACGCCCTTACCTGGATCAAGGAACAACATCTGATAGCCCTTAAAGATCCCAGCCGTAAGCAGCGCACAAATGATGATGATGGCGAGGTAGTCAATCGGATTCGGATAGTGATTCCATCCGGTGAGATTGTTGAGGAAACCATCCACGCTTGCGTAGACATTGGTAGCGTTGACCTGCTGGTACAGAACCAAACCCCACAAGAGAGCTACCGACCACGCAATGTCAGCGCGGCGGCGCTTTGGTGCGATGACCGAGGTCAATGGACTCTGAAGATAGAAGCCAACGTTGTTCGATGGGCACGCCTTGTAGCACTCAGTGCACAGCCCACAAGCGGCGTTTGACTCGGCCGACCCTGGCCATGTGTACCAGGGACATCCATAACCGGAACTCCCACCTCGCATGCAGTCCTTCGTGGTGCAAGCGAGACAAACCGCACGATCATTGGTACGAAAGCCAGCAACCGACCCCATCGATCCAACCGATCCAATGAGTGCGGAAAGCGGGCAGAAGTAACGGCAGAAGGTTCTGCGCTCGAAGACAAGGTAGAACGTTACCGCCGAAACCACGATGCCGAGCACCATAATCGAGGTGTCACGAGGGGTACCCGGACCAGCGATGTTGAAGTACTCCTCGAAGAAAGTGAGCAACACGAAGGTGCCAACTGAAAGAGTAAAGCCCCACTGAGCCCAGCTCTCTGGCAGCTTGCGACCCAACCCGAGTGGCTTTTGTAGGCGCTTGAAGAAGGTGCGACGCTGAATCCACTCGGCGAAGCCACCAAACGGACACATCGAACACCACGCCCGCCCAATAACGGCCATCATAACAAAGACAAGACAGAACCAGAGATACCAGGTGATGGCCGTCGCAAAGTTGATGCCCGGATCCACCACGCCTAGGAATCCAAGAAAGATGACGAGCCAAAAAATAATCTGATTTGGAATGATCAGCAGAAACTGGGTTACTCGTTTGGACAACACGCGAGCAATCATCGGATGATTGGCCAGGTTGCCCCTCTTGGGCGGATCTGTCTCCTTGAATCGATCCTCGCTCGCCACCACTGGGATGTGAAGACGCTTCGGGATCGTATCATCGGTTAACAGCTTGATCTTCGTCGGTTCAACTTTCGTCACCGCTTCCCTCCTCAGCACACTCATACTCTAGGTTCATCACTATTGGTTAGTTTTGAACTAATAGTTAGTGTAGTTGGGTGATTTCTACTTGTCAAGTCTTGTAGTAACCTTTACTTATGAACTTATCAATGTCCCGACGGGGCGACTATAGCGTACGCGCGGCGCTCTACCTCGCCAGGCAGGCCAATCGACCAGATGCAACCAAGGTCAAGGAGATCGTTGCCGAGATGGACATCCCTGCTAGCTTCGCCTCACAGATTCTTGCCGACCTTGTACGAACAGACATCGCAACCTCCAAGCCTGGGCGAGATGGCGGCTATCGTCTAGCTCGCGATCCCAGTTCGATCACATTGCTAGAGCTTGTCGAAGCTGGCGAAGGTCCACTCCGCGCGGAACATTGTGCCCTGGGCGAGGGACCGTGTCGTTGGGACACCGTCTGCCCTCTCCATACCAGCTGGCAAGCTACCGTCGCAGCCGTTCGGGAGCAACTCACTACTATCACCCTCGCCACTATCCTCGAGGAAGATCTACGCCTGGAGACGAGTCACGAACAACCCGTTGATGGGCATCGCTTCTTTCGCGTCCTCGAAGCCAACGACTCAAGCTATGTAGAATTGCCATTGGCCGCCGTCGAGCAGCTGTTGGGTCGGATCACCGACCGTCAACTGATCGATGGGTTTCGCGAGACCCTACAGAGCCTCGATGCGCTGTCGAGTGCCAGCCTCTCGATGGCATACCTACTGGAGAACGGCAGCCGCCTCATCATCGAACTGATCGGCGTAGCACAGGATACGCTTCGCCTCGAAATCGACCTCACACCCATCACGATCGATGCTCGCCGTGTCGAACTGAAAGGTCACGCCAAAATTCGTACCAATATGGTGACCGACCCAGAGCCACTCGTCAGGGTAATCCTCAACAGGATCGCCCGAATTCTCGAGGATATAGCTGTAGGCGCTGGCTGATGTCCAGCCGATGGAAACCAATCAACTCCTGGTGGTGCCGGCCAAGGCAATGACTGTTCCCTTTGGCTCCGCGCAGACCTCCGACTCCGCGATTATGTTGGCTTTGCAACGCCGCGGCCTCTGCATTGCCTTCCGCAATGCCGATCCAAGCTTGGCCAAACACCTCACACCCCACCAAAGGACCTACCTATTGGGCGCAATCGTCGATCTGGACCGCCGAATCCACGGTCAACTCGGTATCCTCGGGCTCGATCCTGTCCGGGAACTCCCCAGATGCGAGCCGACCATGGCGTCCCCGCCCGTCAGTAGGACCTGGCGTTCGACGACGTTTCGAAGCCGCCTGGCACGTCCTGGACGGGAAAGGGATAGCAATCGATGTGTGCGACACCCTTTTGCTGTCGTTACGGCCTCGCTCAGGACCAGGGCTACCTCTCGGTCTGGGCTACAAGGGTGTACTGTGTGCACTCATCTCCTTCTATGGAGCTTGGCGGCCAGCAGCGCTGGCGACCGAGCTGTACGCGGACATCGCTGCGCCCCGACTCAAATCGATGGGCCGAACCTTCGAACCTGAGATGGCTAGCGAGACCGCAGCACTGCTCGATCTCGAGCAATTCTCATCCCATCACGTTCTCGCTGTGCACACGAGCGAGATCTTCCGAGCCGTGCGGCGACATCAATGTTGAGCCGTCGCCTTCACTTCGGAAGGCTTCATCCGCGAACTGTCATCGTTTCGTCGGACCAAGGAACGAGAATTACCTCGGTGAACCCGCCTGGCGCGAGTTCCACTCCGCAATCCACACGCCGCTAACCAAGAAATCGATCCAAGGTTTCACTAGATCCAGTGGCGTGACATCCTTCCCGACCTTACGGACGAGGCTTCCTAAGTTGCTCACGCAGCTTGAGGATTGGTGGTGCGCTTCACTGGGTCGCTGTGCTTTGCCTTGGTAGGCGCAGCGTGCGATTGTCCTCCACGCTCTGTGACCCCAAGCCCTGCGGCAATG
>JAKAQR010000031.1 GCA_021819725.1 Actinomycetes bacterium | reverse complement strand
TTGCAACGGCATGGTGGCAGGTGATTATCGCAAATCTTTTCCTAGGGGTGAACCAGGCACTCACCTGGACGATGTCGGTGACCGCCAAAATTGATCTCGTCGGCCCGGTGAATCGAGGACTCGCCGTCGGTATCGATGAATCGGCCGGCTATGTGGGGGTGGGGGTTGGTGGTTTCTTGGCTGGTCTCCTCGTAACCAGCTATGGGTTGCGTCCCACTCCTTATCTACTTGTTTTGGGCGTGGTGGTCATTGGGGTTCTGGTCACTCTTGGACCAGCAAAGGAGACGCTGCCCTTTGCCCACTCGGAATCGATGGGTTCTGGTCCGGATGCAAAAGCTCATCCAGCACAGCCAGCTCCAAAGTTGACGCGCCTTGGTGTGTACATGAGTTGGCATGATCGTTCTATGCTGGCAGTCTGTCAGGCGGGCTTTATCAACAAGTTTGCTGATAGTCTCGTAGCAGCCTTTTTCCCACTTTTTCTGTTGCGTCGAGGTGTCTCATTGGCCGAGGTGGGACTGCTTGTGGGGATCTACGCCTGGGTATGGGGGTTTGGACAAGTCGCAAGCGGTGCCTTGGCTGATAGAATCGGTCGCAAGTTCCCTATCACTGCAGGCACCTTTTTGATCTCCGGTGGGCTCGCCGTCTTTGTCGGAGCCAGCGGCCATGCCCTTTGGTATCTCGCCGTCATACTGATGGGTGCTGGGATGGCGCTGGTGTATCCAAATCTCATTACTACGGTGGGAGATACGGCAGATCCCAGATGGCGCGGAGGTGCCCTTGGGGTGTATCGGCTTTGGCGTGACGGGGGATACGCAGTTGGACCACTTGTTTTAGGTGGGGTAGCTGTATTCGCGGGAGTATCTGCTGCGATTTGGGTTGGAACTGTGCTGGTAGGGTTCTCGGGGTTGATCCTGTTGCTGTTATTCAAGGAGACCGACCCAAAACGACGTAAGCGTGAACCTGCGTGGAGAGCGCATCCAGAGTGGGTCGCGCCAAGAGCATAGGAGCGTTCGATGACGCGGATGACCATAAGACAGCGCCTTTGGTGTCACGGATCCACCATTGTGGACCTACACCAACGCATTCAGCGGCGTTCTTGGCTCGGGTTGATCATCGTCTGCCTAGCATGTTCTTGCGCCCTTAGTTCTTGTGGAATAGCAAAGGGCACTATCATTGGTCGCTGGACCGGTGAATTCTATGACCGAACAACAGGCGTCCCTGTGGTCATGGTTCTGCGGCAAGATCATTCAGGGGCGATCCGGGGTAAGGTCATGTCTCTTGCTGGTGTTTCCTATGCTATTCATGGCACCTTCCAGGATACATGAATGTGACTGATCTTTCCCCACAATGAAGTATTTGAGGCTGTTGTGCATGGCGGTACCTGGAAAGGATCAACAGTAGTCCAGGGTCATCGTTGGCATTTTGCTTTCAGCCGCTCGTGAAGTGTTGTTGATGGATGCCTATCCCAAGGTTATGCCTATCGTGGGATGACGGGATCGACGGATTCGTTGCCATCGCCCAAGAGCAGATAGCAAGGTCTACAATCGGCTTGGGGAGGCAGTTGGTTCCTTAAGCAGGATGAGAATGGTTTCCTTGTGTGGTTCTACAATGCATGAGGAACATTCAATTATCCGTACCTGTTGTTTTGATTTGATCGAGGGCGTGATGAACGCATCGCTGACGCTGGCTACGCCCCCGCGTGATCGTATGAAAAGATCTGCTCGTTAGGAGGGCTTTCCCTCAAGTTCAGGTGCCGAGCTCCCCATCTCCGCGAGTACCTCCTCTGGTGTGACAGCCCCCGAAACCCGTACTCGAAGGAGTCCTGGTTCCTCAACCAATTCGACCCCGGTAATTTTAGAGACAAAGTTTGTGTCGCAGCTGCATTGACCGATGTTGCAGGACGCTACAAAGATGTCGAGGATATCCCTAGGAGTGTCAAGCGGGAGCAGTAGGTCAACGCCCTTGGGTGTAGAGATTGCACTTGGCTCGGTGATTGCCGTAGAGCTGGTATTAGTCATTGTTGATTACTCATTTCTTCAGTGTAGAGACGCGAATATTAATTGTGTTGCGGTTGTTTTTTAGTAGTGCGATGGCTCATCTTGGCCAGTGTGGCGGTTATTGGAGTGTTGATTGCTTATATCCATATCTGCGAGAGTGATCAATGTCGTAATCTGTACCTCCTCCCATTGACCTATATGGGGTTGGGGACACGACTGAATGGACTTCTTTGGGCACGACGCTGATCTTTTATATATCAGTGTATTGGGATGTGAAAGAATACTATATTATCCTATATTGATCACCTTACGCCTCTCATTACTATGTCGGTGCCGCCGTGTTGCCGTTGATTATCACATCGGATAATAGGGCGCAGAGCGAATGAGGGTTTCCAGACGCTTTGTGTATTCTTCGATGCTTCGTGATCCATTGGCGAGCCGTTCACGTAGGGTTATGAATGGGTCGAGCGTATCGGTGGAGATCCGGTCTGTTGTTGTATCACGATCTCTGGTAGGTTGGCCCATTCTACCTGAAAATGGCATAGTGCATGAGGTTCCTTTGAGGACCACGAGAATGGCTATGGCGAGCATTGCGGGCATGACGAAAACTGGTGGCCATGGGAGTATGTTCATAGTTGGGCCATTAGGTTCTCGCAGTCTTTTGCGACGTGTTCGATTGTTGTTCTGCATGGAGACAGTTGATGTGCCTATTTGGATTACCGAGAAGCGGATGATTGACATGCCTCAAGCCTTCGGATCTGATCAATTGCTGTAGGGCACCCGCCTACTAGGATCGGTTGCGATTTTGTCGTTTGCGTAATCAATATGATGCTCCTTGCCTGAACTGGGTCGGTGGTGACTGCGTGCCACTTGCGTCGATAGCCAGTCGCGATATTGACGGAGCGATCCAAAGTGGCCTGATTGCTCCTTGTGCGTCGCCGTGGTGGATGCTCATGAACGAACTGTATCCCTCAGTAGGGAGCGAAGTGCGCGTAGCGTGGGTTGCAACTCCTCGCTTGCGGCGCAGTAGTAGACAGAAGTTCCGCGTCGCTCGGGACGCACCAGGCCCCTGTCGCGGAGAATACGTAGGTGGTGTGAGACGGTGGGTTGGCGAAGTCCAGTGGACTGGGCAATCATTCCTACCGGCATGCAGGCAGTGCCTAGCGACGATAGTATGCGGAGACGGGTAGGGTCGCCGATCGCTTGGCATAACTCCGCCAAGGCGATGGTTTGGTCTCTTGCAAGTGGCGTTCCGAGTTCGATGCTTTGTGGTTCAACTGATTGTTCGATGAGCTCCATTGCTACCAGTATATATAGAAATCTAAATATACCGATATATAGAGAGAACGAAGTTTGTTGGATTCATGTTCGAGAGGGTCTGAGCTAGCTCCAGACTGGATATAGTGTGATCATGTGCGGGAGTTGTGGTTGCTTTGATTCTGGGAATCGTAGAGAGGCGAGGGGTGCTCCAATCCAGGGGTTGCTTGAGGCGGCGGTCCTAGTGGCCTGCATGGAGGCATCGTGTTATGGCTATGGTATCGCCAACTGGCTCGCGGAGGAGGGTCTGGTCACTGGGACGGTGAGTCGCGGTCGACTGTATGAGACCCTTGCTCACCTCACGCGCATCGGGGCCCTGTCCGTCACCGATGAAGCAAGCGAGCGAGGTCCTGATCGTCGGCGTTACGAACTGACCGCGATAGGGAGAGACCGGCTGAGAAGTTGGAATAACAGTTTGACGTACACCGGGGCGACGCTCGCTCGGTTGCTCGCCAAAATGGCAGCTCTTGATGTCGTCGGCAAATCGCATGTCGGGCACCTAAAGCTCGACACCCAAGAGAGGGAAGGGGGTGAAATTATGTCCTGCAAATGCAATTGTGGGGGATCTGGGTCCTCCACCTCTGAGACCGCATCGTCGGTTGTGCTAAACGAGCCGGTTGCTGTTAGAACCGTCGAGGAGCGGCTTGCTACTATCGAGAACCTACTCGGTAAGCTCGTCAACTAGTTTGTCTGGTGCTACCATCGAGGATTTCCTGGTGGTAGCACCAGCTCGACCCTTTGTCCCAGGCAGTACGAGAAACCGGCACGTAGCTGGCGGGATTATGATGACTTGTGATCAGGGGGATCTACGGATGGTAAGCATCCAGTAGATCCTCTGGCCTCCTGTGTGTCACCCGCGACAGAGTCCCCGGAGTTGGCGTTGTGAAGTGCTAGACGCCAATGATCTGGTAGCCGCTCTCAACCAGTTCGATCATAATATTGCCTGCCGGCTCCAGAGCAATCCCTCGGCCAGTGAGGACTTTTTCGTCGAGGCCCATCTGGGTGACGTTGGCAGGGCAGGCCTGTACTGGTACCTCTGACTCCTGTAGATCACTCAGAACCTCGAGCACAGCGGGGATCGAAGATTCTCCGAGCGCGACGCCGGGACCGAAAAGATAGACGCGAACGTCCTGGCCACGATTGGCTCGCAGTCGTTGAGCGAGTCGAAGTCCGGACATCGCTTTGTCAACTTGATCTGGTCCAGCGGTGATCCAAAATGCTATTTTTACCATGGAGCCAGTCTACCTCCCTGGGTATCGTTGTTGTGTAGGGAGTCGTTGTGTGGTGCGCATCGACGTCGCGAGGCGTCGCCATAGGGCTTCGTCTGCCCTGGCAACGCCGGGTAGACTGCACGGACACGTTTGGCCTCTGGCTGGTCAGAGAGTGTGAGTTCCCGATGACCAATCGAGGCGTTCTTGATCACCTGATGTTCTCATTGGGGGAGCGCTGTTTGTGGGGGACTGCTGCGTGCAAGACACCCAAAATGTGGGGAATAAATACCGCTCAATCTTGCTATACTTAATGACGAAGAAGTAGTAGGAATTAGTCCTAAGGAAATGGAGGATTGAACAATGAGGTTCACTGAGTTTAATCTAGGTCATCGTATGACTCGCCGAGGGTCGATGCAGCTTGAGAGTATCGGTCAGAGCGTGAGTGGTCAGAGTGCCCGACGCTCCGAGGTCCTCTCGGCGTACTTGATGTCGGAGCGTAACGCAAAGGGTTGCTGAACAGGTATTGACGGTGCTGAGCGATGAGTGCTCAGTTAGAGATCGAGAGAGAGCCAGACGACGTGGGAACGTCGTCTGGCTCTTCGTTTTGGTTCGAACTGTCGTTGGGGTTGGTAGCGGGGGTTCTTGTTGGTGTCGACACAGGTGAGCAAAAATACGATCACAGTGATGGATAAATGAGATCGCAAATAGTGATACAGATAGCTATTCGCTTTTATGATATGGGTGATCGGTTCTTGTGATAATAAGCTACTAGGAACCTCACCAATTAATGGAATGAATGGACGTATGTTCAGCCCGGCTGCTCTTACGGTTACCACTGAGCTGATAGGTGGGTCCTTCTTGCTGTCCTTGGGCAGGGTTCCCTGCGTCGCTGATCGTTGTGTTGAGTGCCGATTGGAGAAGACGGCTGGCATGTTGCATTGATCAAGGATCAAAGTTGGATCTCGCCGCTGCGTGTTGGCGACCGGTGGCTTTGCTTGCGTAGTGATGGGATCGGAGGCGAGGTTCGTTGCCGGTGCGGTTAGCAACTGCCATGTTGCAGTAGTCGGTCACTGCCGCGACAGCGCGGGGCCAGTCTCCGGTTGAAGTCAACCGCCTACAACGTCGCTCAGGAGCGCGAATGATGTGGGTTCGTTCCTCTGTCGCCGGGGCTACGCTCGCATCAAGTCTTCCAAAAAAGGTCCGAGCGATGTGGCACCCAAGACGATCGTGCGCCATGAGCTCTGCGAGGTAGCAGATCCGGGATTATCGTGCCGAGTAGGCCGGTGAATAGGATCTGTCCGGGGTTCGTCTAAGTCTCCAGGCGACGATGGGGTGGACACGGCACGAGTCCACCGATCGCTCCAGCACCATTGGAGTGGTCCACCGCAGGGCGGCACGCGCCACTGACGGACTAGATGGTACCTCGCGCGCTGGTGGTGCTGCCCTTGCTAGAACAGCTAGTGCGAAGTCGTTGATTTCGTGTGCGTCAGGCGGGACGCTAGCCTATCGGGTGTCACGACCGGGCCAGGGGTATTCGCTGGTGCCGCAACCGACGTCGCCCTTCCCGTACGGCGATGCTTAGCTAGCTGGTGTTGGTGCGGTGACGTTCAGGATTTGCTACCATCAGGTGGTAGGGAGAGGCGCGGCGCTGGCGATGTCGATACAGGTGCGGTCAGGTCTGGCAGGATTGGTGGGCGTGAGGTGAGACTGGTGGCGACGATAATGGGTACCGATTGGCGGGTCGCTGATGCGTGATGCTCCCAAACTGGTACGCGATAACGTGCCCACGATCATTGATGCAAGTGGGAGGCATGCGGTTACTCGGGTTCTACGCGAGTCAGAGATGACGTTGGCGTTGCGGCAAAAGCTACAAGAGGAGATAAGCGAGTACCTTGATGACCCCTGCCTTGAGGAGCTCAGTGACATACTTGAGGTGATTCATGCACTCCTAGGATCGCACCATGCGACCTGGGATCAGCTTGAAGCACTACGGGTCACCAAACGTAGAACGCACGGTGGTTTTGACGAACGAATATTCCTGATCGATGTCCAGTGATGCACTGGGTGGATCTCGGCACACGTGGCTCCGGCGCCTGGCGCGAGCGAGTTCTCGTTCGCCCTCCCTCTGGTGGGCCCGCGATAGGTGTGGCACCTTTGCCATGACCGATGGGACGTTGGTCGAGCATCTGCCCAACCCCGAGATAGGAGAAGATCAGGCCCGTTAGCGAGCAAACGAGCTTGTTGTTCGCTCCTTATGCGGATCTCTTGTAGTCATGTCGCAGTACTCCTGCTGAGGACAAGAGGATGGGACCTGCTTCGAGTGCCATCCTCTTCGGGTGACAGAAGTACCTCGGTTCTCGCTAGCTAGCCAGCCGCTGCGTCATCGCAGTGCTTTCGGTGGTGTAACAACGCTTCATTGAGCTGAAACATCGGTGTAACAACGGATGAGTAGGATCGGCGCAAACCTCAACGCGGTGTTGGGGGGGAAGGGGAAAAACAATGTCACCGGATCTAGGTCCACCGGGCTCGTCACCGGAGTTCAAACGGTCACTGTCGTTGACGGGAGTAACCGTTAATGGAATGGCCCTTATCGCTCCAGGCGCATTTCTGTGGACAACGTTTCAAGAGCAAGCTGCCCAGACCAACCATGGTGCTGCCACCGGGTCTGCGATGTGGACCGGGTTGCTCTTCGCATTCGTATTGGCGATGTTCACCGCCTGGAGTTACTCGCAACTTGCCAAGATCTACCCGAATGCGGGCACCGGATCAACCTACTATTTTGCAGAGGCTGCTTTTCTCGACAAGAGATCAGAGCTGCATCGCCGACTGGCACGCCCGGCCAAACTGGCCTTTGGCTGGATCAGTCATCTGTACTATTGGATCTACCCCGGGATCATGATCGCCTTCATCGCCACCATCGTTGGCTACATCTGGTCCGACCTCGATCATGGGAGCCAACTAGGTTGGCCCGTTCTTTCATTGATCGCTATCGTATCGTCGGCTTTGGTAGGCTATGTCGCCTATCGTGGCATCACTGGCTCGACCATGGTGGCCCTTGGGATCAACGTGGTGCAGATCGTGACGCTGGTCGCCATCAGCGCGATTTTCATCGTCTACCGGATCAGTTACCCGCATGCCGGGTATGTCCAGCCGAATGCTGGAGGGGTGCTGCTGCCTCACGATTTTATCAACCTCCTCTATCAGTCAACCATCGCGATTCTGTTGTTGGTGGGTTTCGAGTCCATCACCTCACTCGGAGCAGAGGCCATGAAGCCCGAGCGGGATATCCAACGAGGGGTACTGATCGCCCTGGCGATTCAGGGAGGTTTCTGTTACCTGCTTGAATACTTTTCGAGTGATTTCGTGCTTGGCAAGGCAACCATGGCAGGCGTCCACGGAGCACCTTATGCAGCGGCCGGGAATGACTCTGCGCCGATTGGCACACTGGTGACCAATGTTGTGGATCGACTCTTTGGCGGTGGAGGGGAGGCGGTCGCGCTAGTGGTGGCCTTCACGGTGCTACTCGCACTTCTCGGCACGACCTTGGCCTGCATGAATACGGCCGTACGCCTCTCGTACTCCATGGCAAGAGACAAGGAACTCCCATCCTTGCTCGGTATCCTCCATGGCAAGTTCGCCACGCCGGCGGCAGGTGTTTGGATCCTCGCTGGCGTCTCCGCCTTGATCGGGATCTATGGCGTCCACACGGTCGATAACCTCACCCAGATCACGCTGGCCTCGAATATTGGTACCTTCTTGGTCTATGGGATTACCTGCGCGATCACGTTGGTGGCGTTCGCATCTCGTCACGATACGCACCTTGTGAAGCACAAGATCGTTCCTGGTCTCGGGCTGTTGATGAATATTGTCGAGTTAGCCGGTGTGGTCTACCTTGCGATTGCTGGTGGTGGAAGCGGAGCGACCGACGCGATCAAGGCCATCATTATCGTAGGGGTATGGGTGGCTGCCGGCTTTCTTTGGGTGCTGCTGAACCCGATGCGCACCCATGCCAAGAGCATCCATGAGGAGCGGCTGCGATCAGCTGTCTGATAGCGTCCGTCGAGTAGCAAGGCGAATGTTGGGCGGTAGCTACCGCTATGGCGCTAGTCGGTCAAGCCGCCCGGCGGGTGGCTTGACCGACGATAATGATGAGTGATGGAGTATGATGCCGATGGTGGCGCTTCGTTTGCCTCGTCGATGGTCACGAGTTGAGGAGTCGTATGGCTCAGATGTCGGATTGGTCTGGGGAACCGCGTCTGCGGGGCAATGGTCTGTTGCGTGCGTCGGGTGCTGGTGCAGGTTTGACCTGGAGCCTGCGATCGGATCGCGGTCTGGTGCGGGAGGCGAACGAGGACTATGCCGCTGCAGTAGAAGACCAGGAGACAGTTGGCGGCGTTTTGTTCCTTGTGGCGGATGGTCTCGGTGGACACGATGCCGGTGAGGTGGCAAGTCGTCTTGCGGTTGAGACGGCTGTAGCCACTTGGCGCACGTCGTCGGAGAAATCGATCAAGAACCGACTGCGAAACGCATTTCGACTGGCCAATCAAGCAGTCCTCGATGAGGCGCTGCGTTGTCATAACAACGGCATGGCCACCACCCTGACAGCACTGGCCATCTCGTCAGACACCGCCCTCGTGGCACATGTCGGTGACTCGCGGTGCTACCTCATCCGTGGACGCAAGGTCGAACAACTCACGAGTGATCATTCTCAGGTGGGGGAGATGATGCGACGAGGGCTGATCTCTCCAGCCGAAGCCGCGAGTCACCCAGCGCGTTCGGTACTTACGCGGTGCCTGGGCAGAGAGCTCGCCATCTCACCTGATGTTACCCAACGGCAGCTAACTACGGGTGACGTGTTGGTCCTCTGCTCAGACGGGCTGTGGGATCTCATCTCACCGCAGGAGATGGTCCAGGCGCTCTATGACGAGGTTGGCGATGCGATGGCCCAGGTCGCGAATGTGGTCGAGGAATTGAACAAGTTGGCCATCTATCGTGGAGCACCCGATAACGTAACGATCATGATTATTCGGGTACATGAGCAACAAGGCCCGACCCAGCTCACCAGCACGTCGAGCCGCTGGTTCAGGAGAACGCCTTGATGGGACACCAGGTGGGAGATTCGATTGATGGTTTTGTGCTGAAGGAGCCACTTGGTGAAGGTGCGTATGCGACTGTTTGGCTCGCCATCGATCAACGCGGGGACCGAGAAGTGGTGGTAAAGTTCCCGAATCCTGAGCTCTTGGCCGACCCCCAGCTCTATGCCCGGTTCGCCAGGGAGCGCACCCTGGCCCTCTCGCTTGAGCATCCAAATGTGCAGCGGGCGTTGCCGGTGCCCCAGCATCCGAGTGAACCGTATCTGTTGCATGAGTACCGAGCGGGTCAAACCCTTCGCGAGTGGATGGCCCAACAAGGACGGGTACCTCTTGCGGAGGCGATCGACATCGGTCGCCAGATCGCGCTCGGCCTCGCCTATCTTCATGCACATGGGGTGGTGCATCGCGATCTCAAACCGGAGAATCTGATCATCTCCGCCGATCACTCCGTTGCGATCAGCGACTTTGGCAGTGCGGTAAGCCTCGGGGCGCGCCGACTTACCTGGCGACACTTTTCGCTGGCCCAGGGTACCCCTGACTATATGAGTCCTGAACAGATACGGGGTCAGCGTGGCGATGCCCGTAGTGATCTCTACAGCTGGGGAATCATCCTCTATGAACTGCTCACCGGCGTCGTCCCTTTCGAGGGCGACAGCTGGTTAGCGGTGATGGCTGGACATCTGCAAGGAAGTCCACTGCCGCTGCGAGAACGTGATCCAGACATCCCTCCCAATGTCGAGGGGGTCGTGATGCATAGCTTTCGCCGCTACCCAGAGCACCGATATCAGAGTGCTGATGCGCTCCTCCTTGATCTCAACGAACCCGCAACGATCGATCCAGCGATCTTTGATTTCTCAGTGGAGGCACCCATGGGCGAGGTGCAACCGACGACCACACGAAGTTACCTCCGTCGGGCTGGGCTGGTTGCTGTAGGGTTTGTGAGCGCCATCATTGTGGTGGTCGTGATCGCGCTTGTCGTCAGGTAGAAGAGAAAGGGGATCGTCGTTGAGTCAGAACCTAGGAGGCGGTGGCGATTTCGCTTGGGTGAAGTTGGTCTTCACCGATCTCAGCGGAACGGCCCGTGCAGTGCAGATCCCTGGTGCAACCTTCGATCAAGCGATCAGTGAGGGAGTGCGGGTCGATGGTTCGGCGCTAGAGGGACGCAACCGACTCATCGAGACTGATCTTGTGCTCAAACCAGACCCAACGACCTTATTGCCGAGCGGTCAGGGTTCGGGTCGTGTCATCTGTGATCTCTTTGACGAAGAGGGTAGCCCTTGGCCACTTGATCCCCGCCATGCCCTCCGTCAGATGGTGGCCACGACCTCCATCGCCTCAGGTGACTGGGAGGGCGCAGCAGAACTCGAATGGTACCTTCTACGCCCGGACTTTACACCGGTCGATGGGGAAGGCTATTTTTCGTATGCACGCGGAGAGGGGGAACGACTGCTTGCCAAGACGGCGGAGCAGCTCCTCTCGCTCAATGTTCCCCTGAGCGCAGCCCACCACGAGGCAGGACCAGGGCAATACGAGGTGAATCTCACCGGCTCGACCCCGCTCGCACTCGCCGATACGTTGATGAACGCACGAACGATCATCGCTGACCTGGCGTACGCCGAGGGACTCATAGCAACTTTTATGGCACGACCGCTGAACGAGTTGCCGGGGTCTGGCATGCATATCCATCAGGTGGTACCCGGCGAAGATCCCACCGATGCGATGCGAGTGGAACAGATCATCGGCGGAGTCTTGCAGCACGCGAGTGCACTCTGTGCCTTTGGCGCTCCAACCATTAACTCGTATCGGCGTCTGCACCGGGGCGCCGAGGCGCCGAGTCACGCGACGTGGGCGCAGGCGAGTCGGTCGGCCTTGGTGCGGCTGAGTCGCAAGAGTGAAGGGTTCGTCTCGATTGAGTACCGTGGCTCGGACTCGTCGGCAAATCCTTATCTGGTGATCGCTGCGTTGCTCGCTGCCGCCGAGACCGGTGTCATCGGGCAGGCGAAGTTGCCGGCTCCACTGGAGGAGAGCGTGGAAGGCGTTGGTCTTGCCCAGGTTGAGACAGCACCAACGCAGTTGCCACGCAGCCTAGAACAGGCGATTCGTGAACTGGTCGCCGATGATCAGCTGATCGACTGCTTTGACGACCGCCTCATCAACAGGTACAGCGAGGACCTGATGGCCGAGGTGGAGGCGTCACAGGGATATGTCAGTGATTGGGAACAACAACGCTATCTGGGTAGCCGCTAAGTTTCTGGAGTGTAACAGCTCGGTAAAGCTCTTGATACAGCGCGGACATTGCCGTTGGTGAAGGAGTAGGTTGGTCCCATGACACCCGCACATGCTCGGCCGTATACCCCAGGGGCGACCTATGAGGTCGGAAGACGCAATGCCTCTCCGTTGTTGCTCGTGGGGCTTGCGCTGATGTGGATGGTGGCAGGTGCTGTCTGCGGGCTGTATCTCCATGCGAGTTGGACCCTGATCCCGGTGGTGGTCGCAGTTGGGATTGGGGTGCTCTACTTGCGGGCTGCTGCCGGAGCTTACCTCCGCCGCCACCGGTAGTGAGATGATCGTGTCGCACAGCTCGTAGCGGAGGTTCTGCCCGCCGAGACGGTGATCCCCTCGAGGTTGGGTCGCTCGTCGGAGGCGCGAGGCTCGAGTTGTCCTGATTCGTCTGGTACGTCGCATTGATATGAGGGGTGGGCGACTGCTCGATGTCGAGAGACAAATACTTGGTGTGGAGTGACAAATAGATGTACCACTCGGCAACCCAAGGGCCTAGAAGCGAGAACCGACGATGAGGTAGTTGAGGCGCGCCAGTGAGTCTTGTCGTGGCGCTCAACACGATGCCAGTTCGCCAGCTTCTTGTGCGACCGCTTTGTTCACTCGCACTGTCTGGGTGCAGCGATAGTGCTCTCGACGCTCGTATCGTTGCCTGACAAGCACGAGCCCAGCGTCATGGATAGGTCATCACGGAATCGGAAGTTGGGCCGGGGGCACCACGACAGTCCCAAATGCTTCACCGGGAAGTAGAAACGTTCGATTGGTTCGCTCAAAGAGAACTGAGGTCGATCCTCCGTCCACGAGGGTAGCTATCCTCGGATCATATGTCCCTATCAGTGAATGATCACCCAAAATGCTTGAGCCACGAAAGTCGTCGCCTGCCCAGGACTCGGCCAGAGATCAGCGCGCTCTTGCGAGCGTGATTGCCCGATCCAGTCGGTGTCGAGGCCACGTCCTTGGGTGACTTGGAGTGGGGCCATCACGAGTACTGATGCCGGATCGCTTACACGGATGGTGACTGTCCACTTCTGATCAGGTGCTCTCCGAATATTCCAGTGTAAGTCCGATGGACATTATCGGTTCGCGCCCGCCCGAGTAGCGAACATCTCGCAGCCGACCGACGCGGTGCGAAGGTCCGTCAGGGTAAAGAGCACCTCGCCATCGTGCTCGCTTGGCACGGGCGTGCGATGCAGGAGGGCGGCCAAACTCCACCCCAATATGATCGCTATCGCCAAGAATACACCCAGCGTGATCCATGATCTCTTGGGGCTGCGGGATGCGAACACCTGACGAAAGTCTATGCGACTATGACAAGCCAAGCTAAGTATGGCCAGATCGCGAGGGCGAGAAGACGAGGCTGCAGAAATGTTTTTAAAATTCACACAAACGTCACTGCGCTGTGATATGGTGACATGATTAGGTACGAACATGAGTGAATGCGCATGTTTGTACCGGTACGGCGTGCCGCGATCGTAGGGGAGATCGGGTGCGCAGTGCGAGGTGTGCCAAAAGGGGGGCGTATGGTTGAGCAGCCGACGGAGATTTTGGATTGCAAGGGACTACAGTGCCCGTTACCCGTTATCAAGACGTCGCAGGCCATCAAGAAGTTACAACCGGGTGAGGTGCTTGAGCTTCTCGCGACTGATCCAGGGGTCGAGCCGGACATGAATGCGTGGACCTCTAGGACCGGTAATGAACTGCTGGGGATCACCAAAGAGGGCGATGTATTTCATGTTCTACTCAAACGGGGTGGATAGACCCTAGTTCTTTTCCAAAGACGGTTTCAGGTCAATTTGCGTGTTTGTGTCGCACGATAAGTGAGGGGGAGAGAAGATGTGGACCGGTGAGTTCGAGGGGAAAGTGCTCTATGTGCAGACGCACGGTGAGAACGATCCTGGTCGTTGTGCTACCCCATTCTTCCTGGCAGCGTCCGCCGCTGCGATGGAGGTGGAGGTGGGGATCTATTTCACGATGTACGGTCCTCAGCTCCTAAAGAAGACGGTAGTTGACAAGATTGGTCCAAAAGGCGACCGAGGTCAACGGCTCTCCTACTTTGTGAAACAGGCTACAGATCTTGGCGTGCGTCTTTGGGTCTGCCAACCCTCGCTCGATCTCAATGATCTTGCGATCGAGGAGTTGATCGATGGCGTGGAGATGATTGGCGGTGCCGCCTTCAACGATCTCGCCATGAACGCGGATGCGGTGGTGTCGTTCTAATGCCGGCAGCGACGCTCGACCCGTACATGAAGAGAGATCATGTAGCAGGGTATACCGATGTAGATCGTGGAGAGAAGGAACGGCTGATCGGGCAGGTCATGACCGATGCACGCTTTGGTGACTACCTCTATGGTTGTTACGAGTGTGGAATCTGCGTTGCTGCCTGTCCTTCTGCACGGTTCTACGACTTCTCACCACGCCGGATTGCCCAAGCGGCAGCCCGACGTGATATCGACCTGATGTTCCAGCAGATGCAGGAGGACATCTGGGAGTGTTCACAGTGTTTTTCCTGTCTGCGATGCCCAAGGGGCAATAACCCAGGGGGGGTCATAACCATTATGCGTGAAGTTGCGGTCAAGGAGGGTCTCCACTCTGCCAAGGATGCCCTCGCTGGGTACTCCCGAATCATTTACAAGATCATGTCGACAGGAACTCAGGTCTCCCCTGACATGCTCCAACCTGATGCATTCCCCGACTGGGGCCCTGAAGTCAAGGATGTCTCAGAGAACCTCGATCTATGGCGCAGAATGCTCCCTCCTGAGACGATGCACACCACAACGACGGGCTGGAAAGTAGCTGATAGAACGCTTGTAGAGCTCTACGTTATCTGGTTAGAGACAGGGGCATTGGACATGATTGCACAGGTAGATCAAGGAATCCACATGATTCTTGAAGAGATTATGGAAGAGAAGTTAGAGGAAGAAGGGATAGAGATATGAGTGATGGTGCGGTCTCGGTAATTCTTGGCAAGAAGGAGAAGTTTGAACGGGGTCCGGATCGTCGTTCAGAGGATTTTCATGAGCGTCTCTTCGAGTTGGAAGCGGAGGGTGAGCTTGTCGTACAGCGGATTACCGGCGACTTTGTGGAGGTTCCCACCAAGTACGGGGTCATCAAGAAAATTCAAAAGGCGAACCTTTGGCATCACAAGTCATGTGGGCAGTGCGGTCACATTCCGGGCTACTCGACCTCGATCTTTTGGTTGATGCGCAAGCTCGGTTATGATTACATCGACCCGGAGGATCAAACCTCCTGTACCGCCTGGAATTACTATGCGTCGGCTACCTCGAACCAAGCGGCCCAGGCAGCGGTGGCAGTGAGGAATTTTGCGGCGGCCTATGAGACGGGCAACTTCCCACTGATCCATTGTGGCACCTCGTACGGTCATTACAAGGAGGTTCGGGCAGAGCTGCTCCACGATGGGGCGCTCCGCCAGCAGGTGACCAAGGTGCTCCATCGGCTCGGCAAACAGTTGGTACTGCCAGAGGAGATCATTCATTATTCAGAGTGGCTCTATGCGGTGCGTGATGAGATCAGTGCGCGGGCCGTGCGCGACGTCTCTGGCATCGCGGTGACGGTGCACCCCGCATGTCATTACTACAAACTTGTCGAAGGAGATGCGATCTTCGATCCCGATGTCTATCACGGTCAGCGGACGGCCGCAGTGAGTGGGCTCGTACTAGCGCTGGGGGCTGATTTACGGAGTTACTCCACCTTCTTTGATTGCTGTGGGTTTGGCTTTCGCCATATCCTCGTGCAGCGTGACTTCACCCGCTCCTTTGCAACGCTGAGGAAGATCGAAGTGATGAAGGAAGAGGCCGATCCTGATGTGGTCTTGACCCATGATACCGGTTGCGTGACGGCGCTTGACAAGAGCCAGTTTGCGGCGCAGGCGCATGAGCGCAACGTCGGCGTCCCGGTCATGAGCGAGGCCCAGTTCGCCGCGCTAGCGATGGGTGCGCACCCGTTCAAAGTGGCGCAGCTGCATTGGCACTCGACGAACTATCGTCCACTGCTCGAAAAGATGGGTATTGACTGGGAGGCGGCTTGGGCTGAGTTTCAAGCGGATGCCAAGCGGCTTCAGAGTGGGGGACAAGAGTTCCTCACCTGGGCAGATGTTGACGCATAGGGAACGGGGCAGGTAACGATGCAAGAACGATTGGTCGTCATAGGTGGTGGTCCAGCTGGGATCTCGGCGGCGATCGCCGCGGCTGAGCTGGGAGCACCAGTGACCGTGATAGAGAAGAATGCATATCTTGGTGGTCGTCCGATTGAGGAGAACTATGCGTCGCTGACGCCGTACCTTGAGAGCGCGGAGGAGGTGATGGGCAGACTCATCACACAACTGACATCCTTTGAGAATGTCGAGATCCTCACGAGCTCCAAGGTGGTGGGGGTGTCGGGTGACCATGCTCCCTTCGCGCTCGATGTCCTGACGGGTTCTACGACCTCCAAGGTGCAAGCTGGCTCCGTCGTCATTGCCACTGGGTTCACCCATTTTGATCCCGGTCGTGAGACACAGCTCTACGGTTACTACGAGTTCCCTGACGTCATTGCCCTTCAGGATCTTGAGGCGATGTTGAAAGAGGGTGCGGTGACGCGACCCTCCAATGGCGAGACTCCGCAACGGATTTGTTTCGTCCAGTGCGTGGGTTCGCGTGATCGACAGATCGGAAACGAGTACTGTTCAAAGGTCTGCTGCGGCGTCGCCTCGAAGGAGGCTACGGAGATCAAGTTGTTGATTCCTTCGGCTGAGGTCTTTATCTTCTACATCGACATGCGTATGTATGGATATTGGGAAAACCAGATCTACTGGCCTGCCCAGGAGAAGCATCACGTGCAGTATGTGAAGGGAATTATCACCGAGGTACTCCCTAAGGATGGCAAACTTCTTGTGCGAGGCGAGGACACCACGATGGGCCGTCCAATGGAGGTTCTGATGGATCTCGTCGTGCTCTCCGTCGGCATGGAGGCCTCCCCTGGAACGCGGCAGATGGCAGCACTTCTTGGCGTCAAGCAAAATAAGTACGGCTTCATTGAGGCCGCTCACTCTCCCCTCGACACGGTATCGACGTCGGTAGCGGGCATCTACGCGGTGGGGGCCGCCCTTGGGCCGAGTGATCTAGAGGATTGCGCCTCCAGTGGTGGTTTGGCGGCCGCGAAGGCGGTTCGAGACCTCCACGCCTTGGCCTAGGTGGTACCAGATGATGACCCAGACCCAACTGGCCGATCTCGAAGCCGCGCAGGAGTTTTCGACAGCGATTGCGCTTCAGGTGGCGAAGTCCACCCAGGTGTCGTTGGTGGAGAAGTTGGCGGAACGTAGGCAGAGAGCGGTCGCGCTGATCGATCGACTGGATGAAGGCCCAGAGATCTTCTCGCAGTTGTGCGGATTCATCTTTGGTGTGCGCCGTCATCGCAGAGAACTCATGGCCCAGGCGGACCTTGCGGTGCTCATCGACGGAATAGAACTCGCCAAGAAAGGGGAAGACCCGCTAGTGGTCTTTACCACGATTGGAGGGTGTGGCTACGAAGACCAGGGACTTCTGCGGGACTTGACCTCCGAAGTGCTCCATATCGTCGATCCGTTGACCCATCCGCTGTGGCGTCGGTGGGTCCTCGATCCCGAGCAGGAGACGGGTGCGCTCGCCCTGATCGTCGAGGATCCCGTTGTCTTATACGGGATCGATGACGCCAAGACCTACGCACAGGTACGTTTTGCCTCAGAGTATCTTCGCCAGACCCTGAGTGCGGCCTCCCTCCTGCCGGTATCGGCCGAGCAGAGTCCGTACGGTCTTGATGTCTTTCTTGCAGGGGTCTATGGCATCTATTCATCCACGGTGATCAAAATGCGGATGACCAAGGAGTTCAACAGCCTCCTCCCCGATCTGGGTGAGTTTATGGGGCGTATTCTCGGGGTGAAGGGAGAGGTTGATGCCAATAGGGGGTACTAAGCAACCCGCCGGAGTGTCCGAATTAGACGAAGCTATTGTCACGTCGTCACTCTCTGGAAGAGAGTGGGACGTCTCAGGTTCGTCCTCAAGGATGCTCCATTCGCGGGTATTGACCGACTATAGCGCGGCAGGCTTTGCAAAGATCGCTGCGCTCGAGGGTGGCAACTCCCTCGAATACTGTTTCGGCTGTGGCAAGTGTGTTCCGGTGTGTCCGGTCGATCTGGTGTCGGAGTATGGTCCCCGCAAGATTCACCGGGCCGTCCAGACAGGCCTTGATCTCTTCAAATCTGATGAGCTTTGGAAGTGTACCACCTGCGGCAACTGTCTTCGCGTCTGCCCCAAAGAGGTGAACATGATCGAGGTAATGCCAGCCGTACGTGAGGTTGCGATGGTCGAGGGGACCATCCCTGACGAACTCCAACAGGTGATGGAGAAGACGTTTCGCTATGGGAATGCCTTAGGCGAGAATCCGCGTCGAAGACACGCGTGGACCAAGGGCGCTGGAGTAGAGGTACGCGTGTTGGCAAGTGACCCAAGTCCTGTCGATGTGTTGTTCTATGTGGAGGACTACTGGAGCTTCCATCCCAGGGGCCAACAGGCTGCGCAAGCCTTTGCACGCATCATGACCAGCTTGAATGTCGATTTTGCTATCTTGGGCGCCGAGGAGAAGACGTTGGGAGACTCGCAGCGACTGGCGGGCGAGAAGGGTCTCTTTGAGTCCTTGATGGAGGAGGTGGTCGATGTGCTCGCGAAGTATCAGTTCAACCGTATCGTCACCCCAGATCCACATGGGTTCAATGCCTTGAAGAAGATCTATCCAAAGTATGGACACACCTTCGAGGCCTTTCACTACTCGCAGCTGCTGGCCCCTCTTCTCGATCAGATTGACTTTGCGGGAAGCCTTGATGCCACCGTTACCTTCCATGATCCGTGTTATCTAGGACGGCACAATGGGGAGTATGAGGCACCGCGCAAGATCATCGAGGCAATACCCGGTGTCAAACTGCTCGAGATGGGAAGGTGCCGGGAGAACTCATACTGCTGTGGCGGAGGGGGAGGTGGCATGTGGCTCGATGGATTCAATGCAAATCAGCTCTCGGAGCGACTCTCCGAACGACGGGTGAGGGAGGCGGCGGCAACCGGTGCCGACATTCTCGCGGTCGCATGTCCCTACGAGGTATCCAGATTTGAGGATGCGGCAAAATCGACGGGTAACGAAGGGCTACGAGTGATGGATATAGCCGAGATGGTAGATATCGCGATGCGAGGAGAGGATTGGAGGAGTTGAGATGCAGATCGTCGTTGCCATGCGGCAGTTAGCGGACCTTGTTGAGGAGTTGGAGGTCAACGATGCAGGGACTGATATCGACCGCGAGTTTGTCAAGTTCGTCTCCAATGAGTGGGATGAGGCTGCCCTCGAGGAGGCGTTGACGTTAAAGGATACGTTAGGGGCGTCGGTGACCGTCGTTGCCCTCGATGAGCCAGACGTTGATCAAACGCTCTATGCGGCGTTGGCCAAGGGGGCTGATCGAGTGGTCAAGTTAACGGGGAATGATCCGGATGGCTGGGTTCGTTCACGCGAACGTGCCCAACGCCTCGCCTCCTTCCTCGCTGGCGAGCCATTTGATCTGGTCCTCACTGGGGTACAGGCTGCCGATGACTTAGATGGTCAGCTCGCCGGTATCCTCGGCTCCCTGCTGGAGGTTCCTCACGCGGCGGTGGTGGTTGGCGTCGAGGGGTCTGACACCAAAGTCAGGGTAACCCAAGAGATGGGCGGTGGACTCCTGGGGGTGAGCGAACTCGATTTACCAGCGGTGCTCGGCATCCAAGCCGCCAAGCAGACACCAAGGTATGCGCCTATCTCAAGAATTCGCCAGGCGATGCAGACGGGCGAGATCGCTGAACACGAGGTCGAAGTCGGCGACACTACTGCTCAAGTGAAGGTCCGCCGGCTCTATCCCCCTGAGTCGACGGGAGCCGGAGCGACCATGCTCAAGGGTTCCCCCAAGGAAGTGGCAGCGGAGATCATTGAGATTATCAAGTCCAAGGGTCTTGTATAGTCCCGGAGGTGTGAAAGGAAGGTCCGATGTCGGTTGATGTGTTGGTTATAGCTGAGGCGGTAGCAGGGGAGGTCCCCGATGTTACCTATGAGCTGTTAGGAAAGGGCCGCGAGCTCAGCGATGGCTTCTCGGGTGAGCTGGCGCTCGCGCTCGCTGGTGAGCCCTCTGGCCAAGATCTTTTTGGGGTGGCTGATGTGCTCTTCTCGATGCGTGGCATGGAGGCCGCGTACTGTGCGCCGCAGTGGGAGGTGGCGCTTGGGGAGGTCATCCGCAGCGCCAACCCGAAGGTCGTTTTGGTCAGTACCGGTACGGTGGGGATCGACCTGGCTGGTGCCTTGGCAACCCAATTAGGCGGTGTGCTCGCCTCGTACGTCACAAACGCGGTGCTGGAGGGGGGTTCGCTGGTGGTTACCTCGCAGCTCTATGGCGGCAAGTTGATGTCGGAGGTGGAGATCGATGCCTTCCCGGCGGTGCTCTCGGTGGTCCCGGGTTCGTTTGGCTCGGATGCTGGGCGAGTGGCCGGTGAGCCAAGACGTGAAGTGGTCGATGTCGGTGGGGCACTAGTGAGTGCGAAAGGTGTTGCGATTGAGCTTCGCGAGCCCGACAGCAGTGGTGTGGACATCACCGCTGCACCGCTTCTCGTGTCGGTTGGGCGGGGCATTGGCTCCAAGGAGAATGTTGAACTGGTGGCAGAGTTGGCCGAGGCGTTGAAGGCACCACTCTCTGCCTCACGTCCGGTGATCGACCAGGGTTGGTTGCCAAAGCCCCACCAGGTCGGTAAGTCAGGCAAGAAGGTCAAGCCGACGGTCTATCTCGCCTTTGGAATCTCGGGGGCACCCGAACATCTTGAGGGGATGCGCAGCGCCGATGTCATCATCGCCTGCAACACCGACGCAAAAGCACCGATCTTTGAGGTTGCCCACTACGGCACTACCTTGGATCTCTTCGACCTCGTTCCGGAATTGACTGATCAAGTCGGAGGCTGAGGGTGCTGGTTGGGGTCATCGAGACGAGGAAGATTTTCGGGGGCGAGACCGAGACGGCGAAGATGGTGTTCTATCTTCTCGCCGTCGTCGTCTTGGCGATCTTCTTTACCGGCTTCTTCAAGCGGGTCATCGAATATAACCACGGAAGGCGCTCAGCGTCCTTCTCCTGGTTGCGGCGACGCGATGCCAGAGATATCCCGGAGGTGTCAGAGCGTCCAAAGTTCGCGAGTTCCTTGGTCACCATCGCTGCGAACAAGACGGTCACCAAGTCGAAGAGAAAGGTTGGGGTGAGCCATCTCCTGCTGTTTTGGGGATTCATCGGGCTCTTTCTTGCAACCTCGATTCTGAGCCTTGATTACGATATCCTTGGCAATGCTTCCCGGTTCATCACCGGACATACCTACAGCTTCTTTCAGGGTCCGTTCTATCTAGGCTACAACGCCGTCTTTGACCTGGCTGGTTTAGCGGCGCTGGTGGGAACTATTCTGCTCACCTATCGGCGTTGGTTCTCGCGCGAGACTGCGCTCGACTACACGCGGGCACAACGTCCAGAGGGAGGGTACTCCAGGGCCAAGATCGTGATCGGCGATCAGGTCTTTGTAGTGGGTCTCCTGCTAATCCTTCTCACCGGGATCCTCATTCAGGGATTGCGCATCGATGGTGAGGGTTTTCCGAGTTTTGAGCGCTGGACCTGGCTGGGTTATCTGGTTGGTAAGGGGCTGGTCTCGCTCGGTGTCGGCTCGGCCGGTGCTCGGGCGATTCATGCCTGGTTGTGGTGGGTCCATGTCGGGATGGCTCTTGCATTTGTTGCCTATATTCCCTGGTCAAAGGCGTGGCATATGTTGGCTTCCCCGACCAATCTCGCCGTCAGGGATCTCGCAACGACGAGGCGTATTCCCGCGCCACCAGAGGGTAAGACCGGCTACTCCTCCATCGATGATTTTACGCCACGGGAGTTATTGGGCTTTGATTCTTGCACCAAGTGCGGGCGCTGTCACGCTGTCTGTCCTGCGCGAACGGCTGGTGCCCCGCTCTCACCCCGTGATTTTATTCTTGACCTTCGCCAGTGGGTCGACCGCAGTCGGCATATCCCTCTTCTACTCGATACCGAAACTCGCCCGGTGGCGTCGGGTCCACTGGTGGGTGATGGGCAACTCGCTGGGGACGTGATCGTTGACAAGACGCTTTGGTCCTGTACCACGTGTATGGCCTGTGTTGAGATCTGCCCAGTTGGTATCGAACACGTGCCAACCATCGTACAGCTCAGACGCTCGTTGGTTGATCGGGGAGAGATGGAGCCGACGCTACAGTCGGCGTTGCAGAATATTGCGACCCAGGGCAACTCCTTTGGTAAGAGCGCTCGAATGCGTGCACGCTGGACCAAGGGGTTGGACTTCCCCATCGTCGATGCACGCAAAGAGCATGTTGAGTATCTGTGGTTCTTGGGTGATTTTGCCTCCTTTGATGAGCGCCTGATGAGTATCTCGCAGACGCTTGCCAAGGTGCTCAATGCGAGTGGGGTCTCGTTCGGGATTCTCTTCGATGACGAGCGTAACGCCGGCAACGATGTACGCCGGGTAGGCGAGGAGGGGCTCTTCGAGATGCTTGTTGAACAGAATATGGCGGCCTTCTCCAAAGCCTCGTTTGATAAGATCTTCACGACCGATCCTCATACCTTCAACACGCTTCGCAATGAGTATCCGTCCTTTGGGCTTGACAAGCCCGTACTCCACTACTCTGAGCTACTCGCTATCCTCATGTTCACCGAGGAGGTTGCTCCGCGCAGCTTAGGACGCAGGGTGACCTATCACGATCCCTGCTATCTGGGTCGGTACAATCGTATCTTTGATACACCGAGGGCGGTGATCGCTGGACTTGGTTGTGAGCTTGTCGAGATGCCACGTCATGGAGCGAACTCCTTCTGTTGTGGGGCCGGGGGTGGAAGAATCTGGATGGATGATTCGTACCTGGAGGAACGGCCGTCGGTCAACCGAATCAAGGAGGCTCAGGGGCTTGGGGTTGACTACTTCGTCGTTGCCTGTCCCAAGGATTACGCGATGTTCTCTGATGCGGTCAAGACGGTAGGGATTGAGGACTCGCTGAAGGTGATCGACATCGTTGAACTCTTCGCAGAGGCGACCGAGGCGACCGAACTGGTGGATGTCTAATGGAGTGTCCGACCTGTGAGGAGGAAAATCTCGGATATGAGAGTCTTCATCGACACCTGATTGCCCGTCATCCAGAACTCGTCGCCATCGCGGCAAAAGGGAGTCGACCCTCGTACCGGGTCAGCTGCCCGCTCTGTGAGGAGGCCTATGTGCAGGCGATCAAACGTGGACACCCCGAGGATGGTTTCATTGAGGAGTACGAAGCAGATATCAGGCTGGTGGGGATGGATATCCTTGTTCAACATCTGATTGGTGAACATCCCAGTGAAGTTGGTTATCATCGAGAAGAGGAGAGAGATGAGTAAGGAAAACGGATGCGAGCTCCCAGAGGATCTGTACTATCTGATCGAGAAGCATGTTTGGGCACGCCCCGATGGTGATGAGGTAGTGATTGGACTCACCGATGTGGCGCAGAATCTCGCGAAGACGATTATCTCGGTATCCTTGAAGGCCGCGGGTAAGCCAATCAAGAAGGGCCGCAGTCTCGCCACCGTCGAGAGTGGCAAGTGGGTCGGTCCTGTGCCCTGTCCTGTTGAGGGTGAGGTGCTCGTGGTTAATGAACGCCTGGTGGGGACTCCAGGACTTTTGAACTCGGATCCGTATGGTGAGGGTTGGGTTGCGAGAGTTGCCCCGAGTAATTGGGAGGGTGACCTCGCTGAACTTGCGACTGGCATCGAGGGGGTACAACGCTACAAGGCGTTCCTCGATGATCAAGGAATTGCGTGTAGCGACGGTTAGCGATGGAGACGTGGGCCGGGTGCGCTATCCCTACCGATCGCTACTATGACCTCGATGCCGATGTCTGGGTGAAGGTCGAGGGAGGGCTTGCCCGGGTGGGGATGACCGACGTTGCCCAAACGCGGATGGGCCGGTTGGTGCAGTTGAGTTGGAAGCCGGTAGGACGGAACGTGGCGCGTGGACGGCCGTTGACGGTGTTAGAGAGCGCCAAGTGGGTGGGTCCCTTGATCTCACCGTTGACCGGGGTGATCCGGGAGAATAATCGGGTCGCCTTTGATGCCGATGTTGCCGTGGCCAACAGAGACCCCTATGAGGTTGGCTGGCTCTACCTGATTGAATACTCCACCAATGAGGAGTTGGAGGGGTTGGTCGATGGTCCAGAAGCGTTCGAGCACTATCGCGAGATGATCGAGCGCGAGGGAATTCAGTGCTTTCGATGTACTGAGTAGAAAGGAAAAGGGGGATTCGGCGTGACTAATGATGAGACCAAGAAGATGGCGATGATCTGCTGGAGCAATGACTTGGATCGGGTATGGCCGGTGTTGATATTGGCGACGACTGCTGCAGCTTCGGGACTAGAGGTGGATGTGTTTTTCACCTTCTGGGGCCTCCGGGTGCTACAGAAGAACAGTATCAGAGTGACGGGTAGCAACTGGATGCAGAAGGCGGAGTCGCTCGTCGATGCGGGTGGGACCGATCGGCTGCGGTTGGGCAAGATCAACTTTGCTGGGGTCGGCACGAAGATGATCAAGACTCTCGCAACCGATCACAAGGTCGCTTCTCCAACGGAGCTGCTTGAGATGGCACTCGATCTGGAGGTTCGACTGCACCCCTGTCAGATGACCATGGATCTCTACGGACTGAGCAAGGATGATTTCATCGACGGAATCCAACCCCCGATCGGTGCAGCGAGTTTTATTAACATGGCGGCTGAGGCTGACATCAGTATGTTCATATGAGGCAGAAATTGACCCTTTCGTGTTGATCTATGTCGATTCGGACGACAGCGTCGCTCGCATGAGTGTCGAGCGTGCAAGGCGACAGAGCAATAGTGAGCTCACATCCGATCCGGTTGCTGCGGAGGTGCTGCTTCTTCCATTGGTGGAGGAGGCCGATCTAGCGAGGATCACCCAGGTGCGCGCGCAGAATCCCCGTGCTACCCTCATCGCCCATACGATGGTTCAGGACCAGGATCTCTGGGTTGCTGCCGAGCGAGCTGGCGCGGACAGAATCGAGAACTCTGGTGGGCTGGGAGTCTTGCTCCGGCGTCTTGTGAAGGAGTTCGAGTCGGGGTCGCAACGTCCGCGGTTGGTCCCGCTGTGTTCGGTCGCTGACGTAGCGGGTCGTCTGGGCATCCTGGCCTGTGTTGAACACGAACTCGGTGAGTTGATTTTGATCAAAGGCCAGGGCAAGCCGGTCTGCTTGGTGGGTCCCTGCCCTCATGCTGGCAGCCCCTTGGGGGGTGCGGTGATCGAGGATGGCGTCATGACCTGCCCCCAACACGGTAGCCAGTTCGCCATTGACACCGGGGAGCGAATGAGAGGACCCGCGGATGAGGGGCTTCAGCAGCTACGCGTGGTAGAAGAAGCCGGCAAGTACTGGGTCGTGGCAGCGTTACCTGGCGTCTAGCCTTGCACGCCATCGAGAATCATAGCAGATTAGGCCTGGCGGAGTCGAGAGACCTTTGCAGTCGGGAGTGGCTCTTCGTCGGTGGCGATGAGTCGTTGTTTTCGGTCAATCTCGTCATGCATCACTTCGCGGAGCGTCGTGATCGCGGTGAGGATCTGGGGATGGGAGAGGGAGTAGGTCACCGAGGTCCCTTCTCGGGTCGCATTGACGAGTCCGCGGTCCCTGAGGACGGTGAGATGTTGGGAGATGTTGGTCTGCGGTGAACCTATCTCCTCCACGAGGTTGGAGACGGTGCGTGGTCGCTCCCCAAGAAGGGTGAGGATCAGAAGCCGCTTAGGATCATTCAGCGCTTTGCACATGATTGAAACAAGGAGCTCGTACTCGTCCTTTAGTTCCTCGCTGTTGGTCATTGACTCTAGGCTAGTTGTCGAGAGGGGCGCACGATGCCTTGCAAAGTGGCCCGGGGTCATACGTCAGCCATTGGTAGCAAATAGGTCCCACGGTTGGGTTGTTGACGACATCATTGTCGCGTTAATCTCACACCAGCGGGCCAAGCCCTGATGGTTTGTTTGTGGGAAGACTATCGCTTGTGTCGGTACTACTCCATCGCGCGATGTCAGCGCCGCACTTCGGCTGCAATTTGTGCAAGCGGTCGCATGAGATCCTCCGACGAGAGGCCAGGTGCATCCTCGACGATTTGGGCATAGAGGTGGTTCCATCTGTCACCAATGAGTAGATCCAGCTGTTCCCCGATGAGTGCTGTTGCCATCTTGAGTGGAGCATCGAGAGGATAGACCGTAAAGTCACCCTCAAGTGAAGCATCGAGAATCTCTTGGCCGTTGAGGAAAAGTACCCATCTGATGAGTCCTCCCGCAGCCTTGTAGACCGCGTGATGCATGGTGACATTATCTTGAATAGTGAGGCCTGCGATTCGCCGACCTCCGCCATCATTGGTCCACTGTGCATTCGCTAGCACCTGTTCGGTGGTGATCAGCTGAGTACGCTCAGTCGCCGTCGGTGATTCCGACGGCATGATCGGGCGTTTGAGGAGACGAGCCACCTTGGTGAGGTAGGTTGCAAGTACTCGATCAGGTTCGGGAGGGTGTTCGAGCTCGCGAGCGATACACGTCACGTACTCCTGCAGATTTTGGTAGAGCTTGTCGCGCATCTTTTCGGTATCAACGTGGAGAACGGAGGCCATCGTCTTGAGATCGATGTCAAACATGAAACTCGAGACAAGTACCTCAGCGTTGCCGATACGTGCAGCACCGCATCCGCCGATTTTATGACCGTTGACGTGGATGTCATTAATGGGACGCATCTCTGCAGCGATACCCAACTCTTGGTATGTCTCAACAATTGGTTCAATAAAGAGTCGGTAGCGTGCCTCGATTGAGTGGGGAAGCGAGTTTGGTGCGAATATCCATTGCACAAAGACTTGGTTCGCATCTAAGTAGACGGCTCCGCCCCCGACTTGGCGCCGAATTACCTCAAGCCCAAGATCGTCTACTGTTCCAAGATCAAGCTCGCGTTGTGCATCTTGATGATAGCCAATGCAGATGTAGGGCTTAGTCGGTCGAACAAGACAGATCGTATCGGGAGTGTCCTGTGTAAAGGCCTCCGCGATCGCATGATAGATCGCTTGTGACTCAAGTGGAGAGGCGGAAAATGCCTGAATGATGCGGATTGGGGTCGGGTTCTTCATCGAGTCGAGTCTAGCAGTACATACCTCGCAGAATTTGTAGCGTTTGTGGCAAACTCCTCAACCGTTTGGAGTGGTGTCAGCTGGCTGTTGTACTAGTTTGTCTTACAATGCGGGCTTCGGTGAAGAGAAGTATTCCACTGCACTGACTTCGCTAGAAATGCAGAGATCGCCACGGCCACGAACCACGTTCATGGGTGGGTGCTAGCTTTGTTATGAAGGGACTGGTTCTGACAGATTGGGCAGATGATCCATCAGTAAATGGGTGCTCGGAACGCCAAAGCTCGGTGGACGCCCTCCAGTGCGGAAGTACATCTCCTTAAAGGCGAGTTTCATCCCGTATGAAGCATGTCCAAGGTTGAAGATACTGGTTTTCCCTCCGAACCACACGTTTGAGTAGATGTAGAACCCCTTGTGGTCGCCGGTGTCACCGAAGCAAAGAATCTCAGGATGGTACTCCTTGCCGGGTTTTGGAGCTTTTGGTGCACCCACTTCGATAGCAATCTGGCGTGCTACAATCTCAGCTTGCTGGTGCCCAATACTTCCGAGCTTTGGCACGGTAATGGCTGCAGCATCACCGATCGCAAAGATCTCAGGGTGTAGTGGGTTACGCATCCACTTGTCCGTGTGGACAAAGCCGAGTTCATCAGTGATTGGAAGTTCGCGGAGGAATTCGTGGGGGACCCAGTCGGGGATAATGATTTTAAGCTCAGCTTCTACGCTGGTCCCGTTCGTAAACTCGATGCCATCGGCCGTTATCTCTTGAATGTCCTGGGTTTGGTTCACGTACCCCATGCCCATATCACCGGCCATCTTGAGGAAGGGACGAACGATCGGAGCGCCAGCGTCGTCTGCGATCATCTCGCCCGGAGTAAACAGGGTAATTTTGTGGCCATCTCCGAGCTTCTTCTCACTCAACCAGTTCGCCATGGTGAGGGCGAGCTCGAGTGGTGGACCTTCGCAAGCCGCGTCTGCTGTTGGTAGCCAGTCTGGCCTGTTCTCTTGACCCTGATGGAAACGGGCTGAGCCAATCGCAATGGGTCCACCTTTATAGTTATTGAGCTTACGGCGCAACTTATTGCCATAGTAGGTACTGGATACCGTATCGCCAAACTCACCAAATCCGGTGATCTTGTCGTAGGCCAAGCGACTTCCAAGTGCTATCACGAGATAGTCGTAGGCGACGGTCTCGGTCGCTGATCCAAGACGATCGTTCGGCACCACGTGGACCAGCTTGGCGTCGGGATCGACGGCGGTTACCTCGGCATTAAGGAAGACGTTCCCGTCCTTGGAGTGGACCTTTGGTGTGTCCATCAACATGCTCTCGAGTGGATCTCGATCTGCAAATACCTCCATTTGGATGTTGGGTACAAAGGTTAAGTAGGGATTTCGGTCGATGACGACGAGATCGATGGATTCGCCCGCATGGTGACGCAGAAAGCGGGCGGCCGTCAAGCCTGCAAAACTACTACCGAGTATCACGACTGTTGGTTTGGCATTATTCATCTTCGGGGCCTCCCTCGACATGGTCCTACCGCACACCAGCGGACCATTAGGGCAATAGCACTGCTCTCAATTAAGCCTAGTGGGATTCATGATGCCTCACGTATCTGTCTCATCGCGATTGATGATCGTAGCCATAGCTTTGTGTAAAACATACGCTTTGGTAGATGGGGACAGTGAGTTTTCTCTAGGGATATTGCGTGTTGCTTTCTCGAAGCAATGCGGTTGCGAGATCGGGTGGAACCGCTAGGAGCAATGACGAGGTGCGAGATGCAGGTGATTTGTACGACGCTCCCAGCGACAGTTACTCCCGGAATCACTCCTTGAACCGCGCTGCCTAGACGTATTTTCAAATCCCTACCTACGGTAGGTAGGTAGGTAGGTAGGTAGTTAGGCCGCCGACCTGAGATGGAGTACTTCTGGAGGCACTTTGGGCTAGTGCATTCGAGGTTGGGGTCAGATGTGTTGGGGGGAGCGGGTTTGAGTCCGGCTTTCAGTTGTGCGGGGTGTTCGGAACCTGTGGACCGGTACTTAACCCTCGGCGATTGGGATTTGCTGCGATTGGGCAGTGTCGACTGATCGTTGGGCGAGCGCGACGAGACCAGCGACGATCAACAGGCCGGCCGAGACCGCAAGCCCCATGGTCAGGCCCGATGACCCCTCGGAGATAGCTCCTGTGAGTACCGGGCCGATGATTTGACCCATGGCAAACACTACGGTGAGTGTGGCGATTGCCGGTGTCCAATGGTGTGGTGGAAGCGAGCGTCGAGTTACTGATGTGACGGCCGTCACTACGGCCAGGAAGGAACCTCCGAACAGGATAGCCGATGCCATCGTGAAAGGTATGGAACGGGAGATGAGCGGTAGGAGCGCACCGGCGGCAAGTGTCGCCAGGATTACGGCAAGGCCATGAGCTCGAGGTAACCTCGAGATTGGCCGAACCCAGAAGAAGGCTCCGATGATCGAGGCGGCACCGAGGAGACCCCAGAAGATAACGATCTCGGTTGCCCCAGCCCCACCATCGTGCAGGAAGGCAACGATAAAGGTCATGTAGGCGATGTAGCCGACGCCAAACAAGCCATACGAACTGAGTATCGCTACAAAATGGCGCGCTGGCCAACGGCGATCGTGGTGTGGCTGGGGTGGTGGTTCGTGTGTCATCCTCGTCGCCCGCCAGGAGGGAATCAATGCAGCGAGTCCGATGACGCCAAGGAGTATCCAACCCCAACGCCAACCGGTTGTTGGTGAAAGATACGCCAGCAATACTGGGATGGATAGGCCTGAGACCACAATTCCAGCACCGCCTCCTGCAAAGTAGATACCAAGCAGAAGCGCTGGCTTATGGGTGACTTGACCGGCGGCAAGCTGGGCAACGAGCCCAGCGCCAGTGATGAAGGCGATGGCTCCAGTGACTCCAGCGAGCGCTCGCAGCATGAGCAAAATCGCAGTGTCAGCACTTGCGGCCGTGAGCAGTAGTGATACCACCGTGATGCCGAGTGCAGCCAAAAATGATCGGCGGGTTCCGAAACGACGGGCAAGTGACGCAGAGGCGATCGCACCTACTAGATAGCCGACGGCGTTTGCACTGTTCATGGCCCCAGCTGTGCTGAGCGACCAAGACAGTTCTGCACGCATCGACGGCAATAGCAGTGCGTAGGCAAAGCGAGCCAGGCCAAGCACGACCGCTGGGCCAAGGGCTAGGCCGAGCACGATGGTAACCGTTCTGTCTCTCGCGCCTTCGTTTCCTGATCGGGTGTCGTCAGTTGATGAGGCGCTCATGTGTTGAGCTTGACATTCGTGTGGCACTGGATGAGAACCCGAGCTACCTCCCGAGCATCCAGTGCGGCGGCGCGATCGTCGTCGACGAGCACTCGTGCATTGGCACCGTCAATGAGTAGCATGAGTTGCGCTGCAAGACGGTTCGGGTGCTCAAGACCCGCATCGGTCCCAAGTTGAGCGAGGTAATCGCGCATCCAGTGTTTATGCTGACGTACGACGTCCCTCGCGGGATGTGGGGTACGAACCACCTCCGCTGCGGCGTTGACAAAGGCACAGCCGCGCCATCCTTCCGTCGAATGCCAGTTTGCCAGCCAATCAAAGACAGCCAAGATCTGCTCGGTGGGTTCTTCGGCATTTGAACGAACCCACTGATCCAGCGAGGCGACGCGTTGACAGTGACGATACTCAAGGGCGGCAACGAGAAGAGCGTCCTTCGACGGGAAGTGAACGTATAACGTCGGCCGTGAGACCCCTGAGCGTTGCAGGATTTTGTCAATATTGGTTGTGCTAAAACCATTGGCATAAAACAGCTCTGATGCCGCTTCGATGAGACGACTCTTGGTTTCCTGGGATGAGATCACTTGTGTATACTAACTGGTCAGTTAATATTCTGCGCGCTCTGGGGTGCCACTTCTGTCGTGTCGATGTTCGAATTGCTGGCTGCTAGTCCTGTTCCTCCTAGTGCTGGCACTCCTGCATGATCGTCTCATCACCGAGGCGCTCCCGCCGTCTGCGTCCGCTCCGTCTCTCTGGATTGTTCTGGACCGGCTGGAGTAGGGGCCGCTGCACTCTTGGATCTGGCACACTCCACGCCACTCGCCTTTGGTCATTCGGCTGCGCCAATTGAGCCACTGTCAGTGCTTGCTGCAACGATCCTCTGGGGGTTCGATGCTTGGTGGTTGGTGGTCGCAATCGCCATCCTTGGCAGGTACCTCCTCAAGGGAGGGATCCTCTACGGACAGCGACGGTGGGGGTTCACCTTCCCTGTCGGGGCGATGACTGTGGCAACGATCGGACTCGGGCAGGCTTGGTCACTCCCAGTCGTGGGTGACATCGGCTTTGGCCTATTTGTACTACTCGTGGTGATGTGACTCGTCGTGACTGGGTTTACAGTTGGATCGTTGATCATGGGAAGATCAATGTCGGCAGCATCATCGTCATCTCAGCAGGCAACATCGAATTGAAGTGCTTTCCGGGTCGATCGCCGTCTGGACCGAGACGACCGATTCAAACGTTGGCGCTGTGGTCCAACTCGTATCCGCAGGATTGTCAGAGACTCTTGCTCTCCACGCACTCCTCATTGATGTCACACCTGATATGTGAGGCGAACCATGGTGGTGACAGGACTCATTGATTAAAGTGCGAAGTCAAGGGAGCAAGGCAGGACCTTCTGGTTGGAATGAGTTACAGCAAACATGTGAGGGAAACCGCCCGAGTTTGGGTTGCTTTGTGCCCACAGAGAATGGAGCTGGGAACGAGTCGGGAATATCGAGCTGCTATACCCGGTTGGGTATTATATGTCATAGACAAAGATAACAGGGAGTTTCCAATGGTAAAGGTCGTGATTCACCTATTTCATGGTGATCCGGATTCGCTCAGCGCAGGATCCCACGTCGCAGAGCGTATCCGTCAGGTGGCAGGCGAGCAGGGTGCCGAGCTAGAGGTGTATTGCTTTGGACCAGCCCAAGATGCCCTAATCGCGATAGACGGCGATCCGGTGAAAGCTGCATACAACACCCAGATTGACGAGTTAATTGCAGCGGGTGTTCCTGTCGGTGCATGCCTCAACGCCGCGCAGGCGGCGGGAGCTGAACAGACATTGTCGGACCGAGGCATCAACCTCCAATATGCTAGAGACGCTTTCGTACGTTTTGTACTCGAGGGTGCGACCGTCATCGGGTTCTGATTCCATGGAATCAACGACTCACGACGAAGGGCCAATTTCCCATGATGATATCGAGCGAAAGTTTTGGCATCTGCCCGCCTGGCTCCAGGGTTCTCAGATCCCTAGCTTTGAAGTCATTGACACTCGTTCGGCTCAAGGGAGGCTCGATCCCGTTCCCAAGCTGGTGAGCCTCACCGATCTAGTTCTTTTCCATGGTCATGCTTGCGATGGATTGCTCCGTGGGGTCTGGGCGATGCGTGCCCTCGCTGATGTAGTGTTTCCCGATCAGCCCTTTGACCGGAGCGACCTCTTGGTCGTCTCTAAGAATTCGCCATGCCTTGGAGACCTTGCCGCCTACCTCACCGGTGCTAGAGCACGATTTGGAACCCATCGGCTCGATGACACGTTAGGAGTGGGATTCTTAGTCCAATCGCTCTCCACTGGTGAGGCCTGGGAAGTGCGCGAGGAACGGGGATTTTTCCCAGAACTCATCGCCAAATGGGAGGCGATGTTGCTCCGTGACGAACTCACTTCGGATGAAAAGGCTGAGCTCCTTGCAGTTCACGAGGCAGCCCAATGGGATTGGGTGCGCAGGGCGCTCCTACCGAGTTCCCCGAGCGAGCATTACCATGTCAAGCACCTCGATCAATTGAGCCCTCCTCCTCCAATCCATGAAGCAAGGAGGACCGACACGGTCAACCGAACGGTCGCTCCGCCCAGAGTCGTTACCACCCGTTACGAACCTGATCTTGATAGCGATGTCCCTGTGGATCCTCTTCCCGAGGCTTGGGTCCGGCGTTACAACGATGGCCCGCAGTTGTTGTCATAGGGGCTTCTGCAACTCGATGAGCCGGAGAGTGGAGCTCATCTCTGAGGGACCTTCCAGGTGGACAACGTTGCTTCTTTGACGATGCTGTGCGAGCGGGAAAGCGGGAATATGCCCAAATCGCAACCCAAAAGGGGAGCCCACCAGGTGTAAGGTAAATGCGCTTGAGGCGTCACCAAGAACCTGATGGCTCTTTCCTCATACTGCACTCGTTCGCCGTAGACACGGCACGGTCCAAGGACTTGAGGGAATTGCACAATGATTGACGCCTACGGCTCTTGGCGCTTGCGTTGGAATTATCGAGCCAAGATGCTCATGAACCAGCGCTCCCTCTAGCTAGCTCTTCGCCCCGAACAAAGAGACATGCGGAGTCGGAGGAGAGTTCACTAGGACTCTGCTGAACAACCCACCCCCAAAATGAGGAGAAAATGAGAGGGGACATCTCGGGGTGCTTGAAGGGTTTTCCCAGCTCAAGTAGACTCTTTTCATGTTAGGAACTGAATCTCCCCAGGC
>JAKAQR010000030.1 GCA_021819725.1 Actinomycetes bacterium | reverse complement strand
TGTTGATACTCGATGACTTTCTCATTCGACCCATCAGTCCAGATGCCGCCAGTGACACCCTAGAGGTGATCGAGGATCGTCATGGACTGCGCTCCACGATTCTCACCTCACAGCTGCTAAGTCGCGAGCTGGTACACAAGCATTGGTGACCCAACGATCGCTGACGCGCTCCTCGACCGACTGACGACGAATCTTCACCGAATCGAGTTGAACGGAGAATCGATGCGCAAAGTGGTCCAGTCACCCAATGCGAACCGATGACAGGAGGCCCCACACCTAGGATGAGAACGATCGATCACCGACCAAGAACCATCACCAGAAAGGAGGTGAGGTAGGGGTTAAGCGCGGCACCAGATGGCTACCGAACACACCCCACCTGAGACTGTCCGAAAACTCCGGATTCGGTGTCCGAAATGAGCGAAATGTGCAGTTTGAGTCCAAAGGTTCACCAGATCCTCCCAACCGTGGAAGGAGACACACCAGCTAGGGCTGCCATGGTGTTGGTTGACCAATGGGTTGATGAGTCGGGTGGAGTGGTCGTGGTAGTGAGTTTGATGATCTCCGCGATCTTGTCATCCCCGTGGGTTCTTGGAGTCCCAGATCTTGGTGCATCCGAGAGTGTCTTTACCCCAAACAATGAGAACCGTCTTCTCTACTTATCTACTGTTTGCGCTGATAGCGAGAGTTTTCTGGCAATCTCGGTGGTACCCATCCCCTCAGCTGCGTACAAAGCGATCTTGGCTCGACGTACCTGAGCCTGCGGGGCCGTGGTTTGACGAACAAGGGCCTCTAAGTGCTCTCGTTCCTCCTTTGAGAGCGTCACGTGATAGAGGATGGGACGTCCACCGACGTCTCTCTTTGGCTCCTCGTTTGTTGATTGCTCTTCTTGCTTTCCCATAACCGACTACCTCCCAGAGTAGATACCAACTGGGATAACCAGGCGTAAGGGTTGAAAATTCCTTATTGAGGGAATTTCCGGCTAGGGACACTAGAGTTTCGGCAGCTTCCCCTTGGTGGTCCAGAGTTACGCGAACTCCTGGTCCAGAGTTGCGCGAATCGTTACTCCAGAGATATAAGAACAATCTGCTCCGCAAGGGCTTGAGGAATACTTCACCTCCTTCCGAACATGCTCTGTTCCTGAGACCACCGAGCTAACGAACCAGAACCCAGGTAATCACCCACTGAACTGGCGTCTCTACACTGGACCCTATCGATAACCGACCAGATCGTGTACATTTGCCCTTGGCGAAACTTTGCTAGAGGAGCGCGATAGGAGACTCGAGTTAAAGACTTTGCGAAACGGGCCGATGCCGATGACAGCTGCGCTACCACCCCCAGCCCAGACAGGAGCAGGAAATGAAAACCGCCACCATGACCGCCACATCAAGTGTGCAACATTCCAATTCCTATTACGTCCCAGTCGGCGACTACACACCTTCCGAACGAAAACCACATTACCTTGACAATGCCTTAACAACAGGCCAGATAACATGTGGAGCCCTATCGGAAGACCTTGAAGAGAGAATTGCCCAAGCTCACGGGAAACGGTTCGGAATATTCATGAATAGCAGAAGTTCGGCGCTATACATCGCCCTCGCCGCCTTGAAGCAACACGATGGCTGGGAAGACGGAGACGCAATCATTTTTCCAGGAACGATATTTGTAGCAACAGCAAACGTAGTCCTTCACAACGGCCTACGTCCAATCTTTGTCGACGTTCACATCAACTCTTTCAACATCAGACCAGACCTAATCGAAGGCCGTATAACCGCGTGCACGAAATGGATCCCTGACAGCATCGACGAATACTTCGGAACTACAAAATGACATCCCATGCTGTAGTCTGGGTAGGACCGTACCTGTCAACTACTGGATATGGCGCTGTCACTCGCAACTACATCGGAGCGATGGCACTCCATGCGCAGAACATCTATGTAGTCAATATAGGAGAGGATCAGCAAAAATATATTAGCGAACTGGAGAGCGAAAGGCTGTCGCTGTATTCAGCCCCAGTGAAGGTGGCAGAACAACACGTTATACTTGTAATAAATCTCACTCCAAACGAAGCCAGGGAAATCCTAAACCCTATGCTAAACATCCTTAGACATCTGGGTTGTGCAGTCACTAAAACAGTAAAGGTAACAATCTTCGAAACACACTCACTTCCGCCCACTTGGTTGCCAGCACTAAACGAATTTGACGCTGTCATAGTTCCTAGCCAATTCAATCAGCAGACGTTTACTTACGCAGCATATTCCAAGGAGAACACCTACGTAGTGCCTTATGCAATAGATCACAGCCAATTCTATCCGAACCACCGAACCAGGAAATCGTATCATAACATTGGCTATCTCTTCGGCCTCTCCCATCGCAAGGGAGTAGAACTGCTACTAGAAGCATATACAATAGCCTTCACGGATCGCGACGATACCCTTCTAACCCTAAAGTCGACGACACACGTAGGGTCAGGCGGAATAACACTACTAAGTAACATAAAAGAATTCCTAGTACGTAGATTCGGGAAAACACAGCTGAACCATCTACCTCGCATTAGCATCGAGATCGGACCGACAACGAACGACCAACTACGTGACTTCTACTGGAGCCTCGACCTCTATGTATCGACTGACCGCGCCACTGGATGGGGAATGCCAACCATGGAAGCGATGGCTTGCGGTAAACTGGTAAGTGCAATAGACTACGGTGGTGGAACAACTTTCCTCCACACATGGAACGGTTATCCAATCCCAACCACTGGACGCTTAGTTCCAGTTGATGGACGACTACTGGATGCTGCACCGATATATGCTGGTCAACAATGGGAAGAAACGACCGCAACGGCCCTTGCAGAAACCATGACTTCCGCTTTAGTTGATTCCTCACACCAAGAGAAGAGAGCCGCCGCCCTTGAGGCAACTCGACACTTTTCATTCACAACTGTCGGATTACAACTCTTAAACTGCTTGGAATCAATCGGCACGTGAACTCACCTTCCGACCCAGTGGGACTCCACCTTCACAACCTTGGCCCACAAAATACTCGTGTCAAGAAACGAATGTGCCATGCATCGACGTCAAATATTAATATCGCAACAAGTAATGGTGCCAGGCTGACGATAATCCACAACATCACGACCAGTTACGGCCGGCCCACAACCAATGACAATAGCCACCAGAACCTGGTCATAGCAGACCCCACCATTATGAAGCCACCAACACAATATCCCCAACACCCTCTAACAACAACCCACAAACAGACCATCCCCAATTCCAAGGACATATTCAATGCACAATTCCATCATAATTGAAGGCCAAACCGACCCGAGGGGAAGCTATGGCAGAGTTAACCTTTACCTAGCAGATGCTCTCCGGCGCAAAGGGGTTGAAGTTCAAGTCAGATCTTTCGACCAAGACCAGAACCAGTTAGATGCCACACTCCCAACCCTGTCTCTGGAACCATTTGCAACCTCCATGTCAGAACCATCCATCATCATTCGCCAAACCTTTCCACCCAACTTCACCAATCGCTCCAAAAGCACGCCACTGATTGTAGTACAACCCTGGGAAATCGGCTCCGTTCCCTATGAGTATAAAGTCGCGCTAGAAACGGTCGACGCCATATGGGTTCCATCACGATGGTCAAAACAATCGTGGGTAACCGCAGGTGCACATCCTTCCAAAATCTTCATCATTCCCAACGGTATACCCAGTTCACAGGTCAATACAACCGAGCGCACATTCGACAGTTCAAGCCAACTCCACATCCTGTTTGTGGGTGGACCAATCGCTCGTAAAGGAATAGACCTGGCATTTTCGGCCTTAAATCTTCTACCTGATACCCAATTACAGCAGTGCACACTTACAATCAAATCAATCGGCCATGATACATACTATCGTGGTCAAGACCGAACGACCGACCTGTTAAAACACTACCCCCGTGTAGCAGCCCGTTCCACCGTAATCACAACTTATCTCAACGAGGCAGAGATGACATCACTCTATGACAGTGCTGACGTCCTACTTCACCCATACTTCGCGGAAGGTTTTGGCATGCCCGTACTTGAGGCGATGTCGCGTGGAACCGTACCGATTGTAACCGCTGGCGGATCAACAGATGACTTCTGCGACATTAGCAATAGCATCCCTATAGACTCAACACTTGAATTAACTAGTGCTCCCCTGAATTCAACTGGCTTTAGCGGTGGACCACAATACCATTTACGACCTGACATTGAAAGCATCGCCCACCACCTATCCGAGCTTATAGAAGAGAGACAGAAGCTACAGGAATTAAGTAATCAAGCTATCCGTACAGCTAAACAGATGACTTGGGATAGCGTTGCACTGGCTGGCATGAAGGCCCTCTCGAACATCACAGCTGGATCGCAGGATATCTTTACCCTGGCATTAGAATTGGCCGGGATACCGCCAAGCAACTCAAGTAACACCTATTCGCTCCTAAGTAGCTTGATCACCCTGAAGGACGTACATAGTGCTGAATTAGTAATTGCGACTTCCTCGAATTCAGCGGAGCAAAGCAACCTTCTGTGTCAGATGTCATCTTTAGCAAAGGAGATGCCGGACATCTGGACTAACTCCCTGCATCGCCAATACCTCGAAGAGCAGCTTGGTTACACTACCTCAGACGTTGAAAACTACTTGCGCCCACAATTAGATCCATCGTCGATCCGTGAATTATTAACAAGCGCGGCTTTAGAGAGTCAGCACATACAATATCATGGCTCACAATCTACTCTGAAAGCACTCCGTAGTGCGGGACTGAAATGCCATGAAGTGAACCAAATTCATACGGTTGCGGTAAGCGATCTGGATAACTATCAATGCGTTATAGTAGAATTGGGAGATCAGCGCCCCCTACTAAATCAGGAAGTAATCAGGATGTTGATCGCAAATGCAGAACTCCCCTGCAACATCATTATAATCACTGAGAACCAAACACACCAGGATTATGCCGGCGCATTTATTAATTCGCTCAAGACAAACCCCATTTCAGGAATACGACTTGCCGCAATCACCACATCTACTCCTACACTCAATCCGCTTTATATATATATGTTAACGTTCAATCGGATCACACCCGCCAAACAAAACGATAATCCTCTGATACACGTTGCCTCTAACAATTCTCCAACAACTGGCTTCGACCAAGATCTCCGAACGTTATCCCATGAGTTGTCGTTACACGGGAAACTTAGCGCCAGCAGTATTCCGATAGCTCCCATGCCAAGAGACAGCGACGTATCAGTCTTCTTCATGCCATTGAATCATCTACCGTTCTCCACATACAACATCAGAGGTGCTCGTGTTCTGAGGACGACAGTCGAGGTAGTCAAACCAAATGCAAAATTTATAGGCTATGCCGGCACATTCGATCAAATATGGTGTATGTCAAAATTTGACCACCAACAGTTCCTATCAGAGGGTATCCCTGAAGAAAAGCTTTATATCATTCCATGTAGTGCACCAGCAAGTGTCTCCCCTGAGAGGATCACAGAATTTCGGACCACAAACATGCGACGCAAGCGGTTTTTATCTGTCTTCAATTTCGAACAACGCAAGAATCCTGTAGCCCTCTTGATGGCATATTCACAACTATGGAGCCGTCACAGAGATGCAACGTTAACGATCAAACTGAGTGGTAACATCACAAGTAACCAATTCTTTAGATGGGCGGCAACACTACCTGATCTGGATCTGAACTGCCTGTCATCGCTAACCATAATTACGAATACTCTTAGTAGACAAGCAATGAACAAATTATACCTCGAACACGACATCTTTGTCTTACCTAGCCATGGTGAAGGTTTTGGCTTACCATTTCTAGAAGCACTCTCGTTTGGAATGATAGTTATAGCGCCTTCTTGGGGTGGCCAACTCGACTTCTTGAATCCAGAGAACTCTTATTTATGCCCTGGTGAATTGGTAGATGTGCATCTTACCGATGTAGAACTCTTTCGCAATAGCCTTTGGTTTGAAGTTGATATTCCTACTCTCGCATCCATCATGGAGTCCGCCATTCTCGATGGAGGTTACCTCGACAAGGTAGCGAACGGCCTAGCGAGTGCAGAAGAAATGGCACAAACGGACTACGGACGGTTGCTCAAACCCGCACTCCACGCAATAGGCTTCTCACCGTCAGTACCCTAGTCCAACTTCGGCACCAGATCGCGACACACCCCTCTGTCAAAGTAAGAATCACTTAAGCAACGACGCACGGAATATGCTAACTTGACAGTACTGTCCTAACCAGCAGTGCATCCCCTTGCCCTCCGCCCCCACAGAGAGCAGCAGCCCCGACGCCTCCACCCCGTTCGGCGAGCTCTGTGATCAGCGTCAGGGCAAGACGGGCGCCAGATGCCCCGATCGGATGTCCCATTGCAATCGCGCCTCCGTTGACGTTGACGACATCTTCACTAATCCCCAGATGATCCATGGAGGCGACCGCTACCGCAGCAAAAGCTTCGTTGATCTCAAAAAGATCGATATCTCCGACACTCATCCTGGCACGTCGCAGCGCATCGTTAATCGCATTAGATGGCTGGTGCAACAGCGACGTATCGGGACCAGCGACCTGACCATAACCAACGATTTCAGCGAGTGGCGTCAAACCCAACTCCTTCGCCTTCGCCGGTGACATCACGATCAGCGCTGCGGCACCGTCGCTGATCTGAGAGGCATTGCCCGCTGTGATGGCTCCGTCTTTGCTAAAGGCAGGCCGCAGTTTGCCAAGTGACTCCATCGTCGTCTCTGGGCGGACGCCCTCATCGGTCTCAACGATCAGATCATCACCCTTGCGTTGGGGAACTGCCACAGGAACGATCTCCTTGGCCATTCTTCCGTCCTTGATCGCCTTGGCCGCGCGTTCATGGGACAGCATCGAGAAGCGATCCTGTCGCTCTCGAGGAATCGGGGTGACCTGCAGATAATGCTCGGTTGCGAGGCCCATGGCCATCTTGTCGAACGCACAAAAGAGCCCGTCGTAGAGCATCGAGTCGATGAGCTGAACATCACCCATGCGAAAACCGCCCCGCGCCCCGGGGAGGAAGTAGGGGGACTGGGTCATGGACTCCATGCCACCGGCCACCACAATGTCAGCCTCCCCAGCCCTAATCATGAGATCCGCTAGGTGTAGGCTATTGAGACCAGAGAGACACACTTTGTTCACGGTCGTAGCGGGCACCGTCATCGGTATACCAGCACCAACCGCAGCCTGTCGTGCAGTGATTTGACCCTGCCCAGCCTGGAGCACATGCCCCATAAAGACATACTCAACCATCTCCGGTGCCAGGCCAGCTCGAGTGAGTGCACCCTTGATCGCGATCGATCCGAGCTGCATTGCTGTCAACGATCCAAGTGCGCCTGAGAGCTTCCCGATAGGGGTTCGTGCTCCTGAGACGATTACAGAATTTGCCATCGTGCGTCCTTTCTTCGTACTTCCAGTATATGAGAGACTCATCATGCATCAAGAATCCTCCCCTTTGCTGGTAGCATACGAGGATGACAACGGAACTCATCGATGCCATCCTCGCCGACGCGAGTGGAGAGGAGCTGGCTCAGCTGTCCCTCCCTGACCACTATCGAGCCGCCTTTCTCCGCAAGGATGAGATCTCGATGTTTGAAGGGGTTGCTTCGGCAGACAAAGATCCCTCACGCTCCTTGCACGTCGACGAGGTCCCGATGCCTGAACTCGCGCCCGATGAGGCGGTAATCGCCGTGATGGCCTCATCAATCAACTACAACACCGTCTGGTCCTCACTCTTTGAACCGGTGCCAACCTTTGACTTCCTGAAACGAATGGGGCGTTCGCACAACCTCTGGAACCGTCGCCATGACCTTGACTATCACGTGATTGGCTCCGACGCCTCAGGCATCATCGTTCGAGTCGGCTCCGCAGTGCGCAATTGGAACATAGGCGATCGAGTGACGATCCACTGCAACTACGTCGATGACCAAGATCCATCGTCTCACGATGACTCGATGATGGCTGCAGAGCAGCGCATCTGGGGCTTTGAGACGAACTTTGGTGGACTTGCCGATTTTGCCATCGTCAAAGCCAATCAGCTCATGCCAAAACCTGCCCATTTGAGCTGGGAGGAGGCGGCGGTTAACCCGTTGTGTAACTCCACTTCCTATCGTATGATCGTCTCCAAAAATGGAGCACACATGACCCAGGGTCAAGTGGTGCTCATCTGGGGTGCCACCGGTGGAATCGGGAGTTATGCCGTACAGTACGTGCTCAACGGTGGCGGCATCCCCGTGGGAGTCGTCTCATCCCCCGGAAAGGCAGCCCTACTGCGTGAGATGGGCTGTGAATACATTATCGATCGCTCAGCCAACGGGTATCGCTTCTGGAAGGATGAGAACACCCAAGACGAGAGCGAGTGGCGACGTTTTGGCGGCGATATTCGCGCCCTCGTCGGAGAGGATCCCGATATCGTCTTTGAGCATCCTGGGCGTGAGACGATGGGGGCCTCAGTCTACGTCGCCAAGCGCGGTGGGTTGATCATGACCTGCGCCGCCACCACTGGCTATCGCATCGAATACGACAATCGCCACCTCTGGATGAAGCTCAAGTCCATCAAGGCCAGCCATTTCGCCAACTATCGTGAGGCGTACGAGGCCAATAAGCTCATCGCGAAAGGTAGGGTCCAGCCAGTGCTTTCTGCAACCTTTGACCTTGACCATGTAGGTGAAGCCGTTAATGTCGTTCGCGCGAACCTTCACGAGGGCAAGGTAGGTATTCGCTGCCTGAGCCCTGCCGATGGACTCGGCGTCACCGACCAGGCCCTACGCGGCCGTGTCGGTGAGGACAAGATCACCCTCTTTCAGCGATTTGCTCGCGCCAAGACAGTGGAGAATACATGAATACAACCGAGATCGACCATGTAGCCATCGCCGTTACCGACCTCGAGACAGCCATCCAACACTACGTTGCCCTCGGCGGCCGTGTAGTGCACCACGAACGCGTCGAATCCGACGGCATCGACGAGGTGCTGCTACAAGTGGCTGACTCCTATATCCAGCTCGTCTCGCCTTACGACCAATCCTCAAGTGTTGCCCGATTCCTCGAACGACGTGGTGAGGGGCTCCACCATATCGGCCTACGAGTCCCCGACTGCGCTACGGCCATCCAAGAACTCAAGGCGGAGGGTTTTGAACTCATCGACCACGTTCCCCGTCCTGGTTCCCGAGGAACGCTGGTCGCCTTCGTGCACCCCCAAAGCGCAAACGGGACGTTGATTGAGATCGTGCAGGAGCAACAGCACTAACTACAGGCGATAACGTCCATCGAGCGCTCGTGACAGGGTCACCTCATCGACGTAGTCGAGATCGCCTCCAACCGGCACCCCTGTCGCCAGCCTGGAAACGCCAACCCCGGCCGGGCTGATAAGCTTGGCAATATAAGTTGCCGTCGCCTCTCCTTCGATCGTCGAGGAGGTGGCCAAAATGACCTCCTTGACGGAGGTATCACGCAAGCGGTTGAGCAGCTCACTGAGGTGTAACTGTTCAGGTCCCACGCCATCCATCGGACTGATCACGCCGCCAAGCACATGATACAACCCGCGAAAGGACAGGCCACGCTCGAAAGCGAGCACATCTCTGGGTTCCTCTACCACACAGATCACCGTCCGATCACGCCCCGGATTCGCACAGACACCACAGAGCTCATCTTCACTGAGTGCGAAGCACTCTCGACAGCGCTTGGTATTCATCACTGCGTCCGTCAGTGCATCCGCAAGACGCTGCGCATCTTGTGGTCCTCGCTTCACCATGAAGAGCGCGATTCGCTGCGCCGACTTGGGGCCGATGCCGGGCAACCGGGAGAGCTCATCCATGAGCTTGGCCAAGGAGGCAGGATACATCGCTTAGAGCTCCCCTTGAATCAATCGTGCTCCTGGAAAGACCTCGGTGACATTCGCAACGATCGCATCATCGCTAAAACGCTGCGTCGGTACCGAGGCGGCGAACTCCTCCTCATCGACCTCGGACATCAGCTCCTCAGGTGAGCCCGTCACTCCATCAGAGCGATTGACTGTCCCTGCGTCTGTCTCGCTCTCTAGCACGAGTCGAAAGTTCAGTACCTCTCCGTAGAGTTGGCGTAACGAAGCGATGATCTCGTTGAGGTAGGGCTCAAGCTTCTTCCGTCGAGTCTCATGATCGAGGACGATGCCTATCTCCCCCGCGCCCAAAACCGTCAGTCGAGTATCACGGATCCACGTGCGGATATTGCGCTGTTGCAGCGCGGGAAGATAACGCTCAAGCCACTCAGCCTGGATCAACGTGCGCAACTGATCTGTGGCCGCTAGATCAAGCGCGCCACCGGGCCCCTGCAAGGCAGTCGGTTCCAGGTGCCCCTCATCACTCCCCTTGTCGTTCCGCGTTGCGAGCTCCGACTCATCAGTCAGTGGGGTTGTGACCTCTTGGATCGTCGCCATTGATGGTGCTGCCCGCGTCGTTTCCGTGGAGTCTGCCTCTATTCCCCCTACGTGGGTCCCGTCTCGATGTTCCTCCGACGAGTCACCAAGGGTTACCGAGTCACTCGTTTCGGCGACGACGTCATCCGGGGCCACAGCTGGAGTCCCAGTCTCCTTAGACCCAGCCTCAGGCGCTAGTCGTCTCTCGTGGCTAGTGTCCCCTTCGCGGCGAGGGAGCAGTGAATCTGGCGTCTGCGAGCTAAGGGTCTGTGGCTCTTTCGTTGGAGGCTCTGTTGTTGGAGGCTGGCCAGCTCCCGAACCGACCGACGCTGGCGGACCAGGCCGATTCGAAGGTCGGCCAATCGCACCACGAAGACGTGCAAGGTCACCACTTTGAGACCTTGAGGGGCCGACGTCTTCGCGAGGAGGCTGTCGCCCCGCCTCCGTGCCTTGAGGCCTGGTATCGCTGGTGGAAGGCTCACGCGATGGCCGCATGGGGACACCTGAACCGAGCGACTCCTCAAGTCGTCGGACCCGCTGTTCGAGATCAGCGCCGCTAGCCGAATCCGCTACCAACTGTACAAGGACTGCCTCAAGAACCACCCCCGGATCCAGAGCATCGCGAACACCGATACTCAAACGGCCTAAGGTCTCCATTGCCTTCGTTATACGAGCGAGCGGGTACTCCCCTCCCTCACCGCGGAGGGCTGCAAGAAACTGCTCCTTGAGACGAACTAAGAGCTCGGCGACGACCCAGAGAGGATCGTTGCCCGACTGCAAAAGTCCCTCCACCGCCAGCACGGTCGCACTGGCATCGAGTTCCAGCAAGCTCGTTACTGCCAGCTCGATGGATGCGTCAACCTCCGGAATGACTTGTCCAAGCGCCAGGACCTGTTCAAGGACGGAGAGGGTATCTCGAGCCGATCCTCTTCCCCGTCGAAGAACCCACTCTCGAGTCGCCGTATTGAGCTCGACCCCGGTACGGTTCGCAATGTCATCGACAACTTCGCCCACCGCTGACAGATCCAATAGGTGAAACTCGAAATGCTGAGTCCGCGAGACGACCGTTTGGAGTACCTTTTGCGGGTTTGTCGTCGCCAGAATAAAGATAACGTGTGGTGGCGGCTCCTCGAGCGTCTTTAACAGCGCGTTTGACGCGGCAGTGGAGAGCATGTGAACCTCATCGATGATGTAGACCTTCCACCGACCTGTCCCAGCCGTAGCGACGGTTCCAATCAACCATCGCATCGCATCGACACCAGAGTTCGAGGCGGCATCAAGCTCTTCAACCTCCCCAGAGGCTCCCGAGGCAATCGAGACACACGACGCACAGGTAAGGCATGGCTCACCGTCAACCAAATTTTCGCAGTTTAACGCCTTGGCAAGGATCCGAGCGGTCGAGGTCTTTCCCGTACCTCGTGGACCTGAGAACAGGTAGGCGTGGCCGACTGAGTCCGAGGCGACAGCCGCTCGCAGCGCCCTCGTGACGTGATCCTGGCCAAGCACCTCCGAGAAGCGCTGGGGTCGAAACCGCCGATACAGGGACTGATAGTTCGCGGACACGACGCCATCCTAATGTCGGCGGCTCCCCCAAAACGCCTGTGGTCCTAGGACCGTGTCCATCACGGAGGTCAGGCGACCCACGGTACCCGAGATACCTTGCTGAGGGCTGCTGCCTTCCGACCCTGACCCGGTTCACGAGGTCCCGCCACGTGGGGCCCGACCTCCGTGATGGACACGGTCCAAAGAAACTATAAGCTAGTGTAGCACGCTCAGAACCGAACGGTTCTGAGACCCGGAGGGGTGCGAGAGCGGCCGAATCGGCGCGATTGGAAGTCGCGTGTGGGGCAACTCACCGTGGGTTCGAATCCCACCTCCTCCGCGCCTGAGCCAAGGGGTCACCAACGGCCCCTTGGCTTGAGCAACTGGTTCTTCGTCCGGCCTTGCCTGTCCATGGCTACAGACAGATGATGACCATTGCGCTCGGTCCCACTTAAGCTGACGATGTGTCTCCTGCGGCACAGAGCGACCGTACTTCGCTCAACTCATCGGCCGTGAGCGTATGGGCCTTGGTGGCGACGTTGCGTTCCACCTGTGCCCTTGAGGTGGCCCCGGCAATCACGGAACTCACCTGCGACTCGCCGAGCAAGTATGCAAAGGCAAGATCCAAGAGCTCCATCCCATGGTCCCGCGCATAGTGATCGAGCTTCTCAATCAGATCCCAGGCAGCATTTTCGAGCTGCTGAGGGCGCGAGGCGAGTCGTGTACCAGAGACCGGCGCCACCCCTCGCTGAAACTTCCCCGTCAACAAACCTGAGGCCAATGGATAGAACGGCAGGATGCCCACACCATACTTCCTGGCCGCCGGCACCAGCTCCATCTCGATCGTTCGTTCCACTATCGAGTAGTGGTTCTGTGCAGAGATGAATCGCTGCGTTCCTAACGTTCGTGCTATCAGCTCGGCTTCAACAAGTTGCCAACCAGCGAAGTTTGAGGATCCAACATAACGGATCTTGCCCTGATGGATCGCGTCGGTGAGCGCTGCAAGCGTCTCCTCGATCGGCGTCAGCGGATCAGGCTGGTGCAGCTGATAGAGATCGATGTGGTCGGTCTGCAGGCGGCGAAGAGAGGCCTCGAGCGCCCTCATCAGATAGCGCCGAGATCCACGCGCGACATCTCGATCACCCATATCCATGCCGAACTTGGTGGCAAGAACGATCTCATGTCGAAAGGGTTTGATCACCTCTCCCATGATCTCCTCTGAAGCACCGTTCCCACCATAGATATCGGCGGTGTCAAAGAGGGTGATGCCGGCCTCGAAGGCGGCAACGATCACCTCCTTTGATGGCTCAAACTCAAGTCGACCGCCGAAGTTGTTACAACCAAGACCAACCTCTGACACCCGAAGACCCGACATCCCTAACTGACGAAACCTCATCACTCCTCCTCGCTTCTCCTTATATTCAGTCCCGCTCTTACGCTCGTTCCGCATTACTGACACCGATCGACCGGTAGGTACCCATTACCCTGTCGCGCAGTTCGCCAAGAGACATGTTGAGCACCTGCGCCACCCGGCGCAGGTCTTCGAACTCTGGCTTCGCGCCAGCTGCGGTGACCTTGACCATCACCCTGTGGCCCTCGACCTCCACCTCCTGAAAGGAGGGGACAAGACGACGCCGCTGTTGAAGACGAAATCGAACCCCTGAAGTACCGAGCAACCGTTGCACGCGGATGACCATCACATCCATCTCAGTTGGTTTCACAAGCACGGTAAGCAACACCCCGGGACGTGATTTCTTGCCAGTTGCTGGTGTCATGTAAGCATCGAGCGCACCAGCCTCCAACATCTCCTGGATGCAATTGCCCAACAGTTCACCGCTCACATCATCGAGGTAGGTCTCCACTACCCCCACGGTCTCCACAAGAGCAGCGTCATCGATCAGATCGTCAACAAGAACCACCTGACACACGTTTGCTAGCCCTGGAGTATCCCGTGTACCTGCCCCATAACCCACGCCAGTGATCACGCCGTCGCCAGATCCATGAGGAAAGAGCGCAGCCAGCGCAGCCAGTAGGGCGGCACCGGTAGGCGTCACGCTCTCCTCGCCTGGTGCGGCCACCACCCGCAAGTTTGCTGCAGCAAGCAGCGACAGCACAGCTGGCCCTGGGAGGGGTAGTTGACCATGCGCCATTGCAAGCGACCCAAAATGAACGCCAATTGGCATAATCGAGACGATGTCAATACCAGCCCGAGCGCAGAGGTACGCGGTTCCCACCAAATCAACTAATGTGTCGACCGATGCCAACTCGTGGAGGTGCACCGAGGACCCATGGACCTCCCCCTCCGCCGCCGCCAACAGGTCGAGTGCTTTGCGGGCGATGTGGATACCTGTCGTCTCATCAAGAAGCCTCTTCACCCAGGACTGCAACTCAGCAAGCGAGAGCTTGGGTGCACCCTCTTGAATGTTGACCAAACAGTGGGTTGCACGCAGTGAGGATCGATCGACGGCCTGGAAGTCGAGGGAACACCAATTGATTGCATTCAGTGGCGCGAAGAGTGCCTCCAACGCTTCGAAAGATTGCGTCGCGCTAGCCAATGCAGCCATCAACATGTCACCTGCCACGCCGTGGGCCGGGTTGATCACGAGCGTACGCACGTTAGCGCGGCCCGGTTCCCAAGATGCGAAGGGCCGCACATGCGGCACCAAAACCGTTATCGATCCCCATCACCATGAGACCCTGCGCACAAGACGCGAGCATCGAGGCCATGGCGGTCTCTCCTCCGCGCGCGACTCCATAACCGACCGAGGTTGGCACTCCGATCACTGGCTGGGCAACCGATGCAGCAACCACGGTGGCGAGCGCGCCCTCGAATCCGGCAAGCACAATAAAAACCTCTGCGTCAGAGGCCTCATCAAGGGCCACCATCGTCCGCTCGATCGCACTCACCCCACAATCGAGAATCAATCGTGACTTGACCCCTAGCGCGGTGAGGACCGCCTGTGCCTCAAGTGCCATCACCCGATCAGAGGATCCCGCCGCAAGAATGGCAACCCTCGCCTCTTGGCCCAAACGCAATGGACGAGCGACCAAGGTGAGGTAGGGGCTTCCCTCGTCAATCGGTGGGAAAGCAAGCCAATCAGCACGATCAGCGACAAGCGGGAAGCGGCTGGGGTCGAATCGAGTAACGAGTACGGGGCCCTCCCCCTCGAGAGCAAATTCAACCATCTCGACAAGGGCCGCATCACTCTTACCCGTGGCAAAGATCGCCTCGGGGATCCCAATCCTTGCCCGGCGCCCGGCATCGTACCAGCCATAGTCACCCCGTCGGAGCCCATCGTTCGGATTTTCCTGCACCCTTTGAGCCTACCGGGCAAGGTGACTCCGGCTAGTCTCCTCCTATGGACGAACCTCACCCAGTGCGTATCGCCTACCTCGGTCCAGTAGGGACCTTCACCGAGGAGGCATTGATCGAATTCATGGGAACACGCAGTTACGATGGGCTCCCGCGCCCGACCATCGAGGACGTCCTCTCCGACGTCGCCGCTGGAGACTGCGACTACGGCTTTGTGCCGATCGAGAACTCGATCGAAGGGACCGTAACCCCAACCCTGGATGCCCTGATTTTTCGCTTTCGACTCCACATCTATGCGGAGTTCATCCTCCCGGTACGCCAGCAGCTCATCGCCGCCAAAGGTGCCAAACTTGAGGAGATTGGGGCCGTCTATTCGTACGCCCATGCCCTCGCACAGGTGGGTCGTTTCCTCCGGGATCAGCTGCCGAAAACCGAGCTCCACCACACAGATTCAACCGCTGAAGCGGTGCGCATTGTCGCCGACACCAAGACGAAGTCGATCGCCGCGATCGGGCCGAGACGTGCCGCTGAGCTCTACGGTCTCGATGTGCTCATCGCCGACATCGACGACCATGCTGCCAACTCCACGCGTTTTCTTCTCCTCAACAACGACACGATCCCGCAGCCAACCGGACACGACAAGACCAGTATCGTCTGCTTTCAAGTTGAGGATCGCCCAGGCTCCCTCCTCTCCATTCTGGCGGAGATTGCCTCACGGGGCATCAACCTCACCAAACTAGAGTCTCGTCCGACCAAAACTGGGATCGGCATCTACTGCTTCGCGATCGACTTTGAGGGCCATATCGCCGATCAGGCCGTCCAAGAGGTGATCAGTGATCTCAATCGCTACTTGGGTCATGTCAAGTTTTTGGGATCGTATCCCACCTTCGCCGATCGGCATGCTCGTGCGGAACTCCAGCCAACCCCTGACCCGCTGATCAGCGAACTCCTCGGACAGATCGAAGCGACACCCTCTCACTGACCCAGATGCCCTGCCTCCCGTGCCGAGGCTCTAGTATGTTTTTGCACGCGGAGGGATGGCAGAGCGGACGAATGCGAAGCACTTGAAATGCTTTGGGCCAAAAGCCTCGTGGGTTCGAATCCTACTCCCTCCGCCACTCCCCTGCACCAAATGGTCACAACCCTCTCAAAACGAGAGAGAGCTGCACGGGGAAACCCCGCGCAGCTCATCTCACATGCTGTTGCTGGCAACTAGGCCTAGGCCCCAGAACCACCAGTAGCTGTTGCAAAATCACTCAATAGCTTCAACAAGTTCGCATACCCAAGCCCTGACCCAGGGTTATAGATCGCCCCTGGTGTGCCCGTGTAGTAGTCGTTAGTGTTGGTGAACTCGCCACTGATATTAAGGGTCTTCCCATGATACATACCTGAGTAGTAGCTCGAACCATAGACCGTGTTGGAGTCCAACGGATGGAAGGGCGAATTGGTCGACTCTGCGAACCGATAGATATTCGGGTTCCAGAATCCAATTCGGTGTCCCAATGCACTCTCGTAATCAGCGGTAACCGCGTTGAGCTGAGGTCCGATGAAACTCGTCCCACCGAAGTCCTCATAGGCGGACCCATAAACCGCCTGGAACTGAGGATCATAGGTGATGTACCCAGTCTGTGGATCTGCGTTGAAGGCCACGTCAGGGGTAGCACGGAATCCAGCATTGATGTTTCCGGTGCTGAGCGTCGGTGCCGGGTTGAGCGTAAAGCTCGTTGGAAGTACCAGATTTGTCGGAGCAATCGCCTCATAGGATGTCGGGTTGATGAACTCGTAGTCAGAGTACGTGTCAGCACCGGTTCCATCTTGATACGAAGGACTCCCAAAGAAGGTACTATAGCCCCCTCCCGATCCAACGATCAGCTCACCAGCGGCAGCGGTCTCGTTCTTTGCACCAAGAGCCTGATACATCGGCCACAGATAGTCCCATCCCCACGTCAGCTGCTTGGGGATATTGACCTCTTCATAACCCGTCGTGGTCACGGTACCAGTTTTGCTGGTTTTGGTGATGGGATAGACCTGGCTACCGGGAAGCGTGGTCCCACCCACAGAGGTGACGTATGGCGAGTCCTCAGGACTATCGACACCGAGGTTATAGGTGCCGATGTCGCCAGTTGGGTCATAGGCACCCTGGTCTCCGGAGGCGACAAAGTCAGACTGGCCTTGGGCTGCTGACTCCAAGAACGCCTGATTGAAGGCGGCAGCGTACCCTGGGGACTCCTGTGCAGCAGCAACCGCGTACTGGATCGCCGTCTCGGACTCGCCCCAACTCGCCGAGAGTGAACCGGCGACATTCTGGCTTGCACCCTCGTAGAAGGCATCGACAAAGCCGTAGTCAGTGTTTGGAGCCTGATAGACGACGATGTTGGCCTGGGGCGCAATGGCACCCGACTGCTCCACATCAATCGTGGTCTCATCAGAGCCATTATTGAGGCTCACCGCGCCGGAACCACCGTCGACATTGACAAGGGTTATCCGACTCTGGGACGCCGCTGTCGACGAGAGACCAGCGACATTCTGCCAGAAGTAGGCAGGGACCGCTGGGTCGACACTTGCGAGCGTGACGATCCCCATCGTCTGCCCCTGGCCTTGATTGCCTGCAGTCAACACTTTACTCAGGTGATAATCAGACTCGAACGCCTGGGGCAACTGCGATATCGGAGCTGTGCCGGTCGGAATGGTGCCTCCTGCAGCCATCGTCGATCCTGGGACCGCCTCTGGCTTTGCTGGAACGGAAAGCGACGCATAGGGTGCGTAGTTAGTCAACCCCAACACCGCCTCGATATTTGCGGCGAGGCTTGCTGGCAACTGTGGGTTCGTCGAGCTCGCAAATACCTGCTGCGTCTGTCCAGTAGCCCCTGTCGATCCTCCCACAGAAGCCGTCCCAGACGTTGGCACCGAATAGTTGTTAAAGAGCACCGAGAGCGCGTTCTGATATTGCGCTGCGGTGCCCTGCGAGGTCACATCGAGCATATCGTTCATGCACTGGGTTTTGATGCCAAACGAATTGAGATAGTCAATGAGTTGGTTGACATATTGTCGAGTCTGACCGTACTCCTGGGCAAACTCCTTCGTGGTCAAATACGGCCCGGTCCACCCCGCATCCACTTGACTCTGAAGCGCCGCAATATTACGACCCTTCAGGATGAACGATACGCGCATCTGCGTCGAGGTAGCGGTCGTGCCTGTCGGTGTGGACTTAGCGGCGATAGCCGGTGCAAGGCCGCCAGGAACCGTCACCTTCGGTGCAGCTTGGGCGGCCGTTAGTGAACTCGCCGGCGAAGTCACCGCCATCGTTGCAATTCCGAGCATTCCCGCTGCACCAAGCGTGACAGCATGCCTCGTAAACCTCTTCTTCAATGGAACCCCCTCCATACATGTCACTCGATACAAGATCGAGATCACCAGCGCGCCAACAACACGACGCTGTCGCAACACTATCAGAAGAGTCAGAGAAAAGTGAGCAGAAAGGTGAAAACTCGCAACTTTTCTTGCTAGTACGCCCTTACAGGCCAGATCTACTGCATGAGAAGTCGTGGCGCCTCATCGGAGCCAACCGTGAAGTGGTAGAAACTATCGACCGAACCCTCCGCCTTGAGCTCCTCCGCTGCCAAGGCGAGTCGCTTCATCGGTGAACGCGCACCACTCTGATGGGCCAAGAGCGTGACGAGAAACCCCTCACGCCGGAAATGACGCGCCTTGCTCAGTGCCTCCGCGGTCTGGTTTTCTGGCTCAAAGATGACGGTGAGTCGACGCGACCCTGTCTCTCGCAAGAGTCCAAGCTCCTCCACCAGACCTACCACCCGTTCAAAACCCAACGAGACACCACATGCGGGCGTGTCCGTACCAAAACGAGCGAGGAGTAGATCGTAGCGCCCACCTCCTCCGATCGAACCCGACCACTGAGGATGGATAATCTCATAGACCGTTGAGGTGTAATACCCGATCCCTCGAACGATCAAGGGATCAAAAATGACTGGGACATCACGGACGGAGGTAGTCACGTGCTGCTGAATGGCAGCGAGGTTCGCGATCAACTCTTTGGGCACCCCAAGGTCTGCCAAAGCCTTCAGGCTTGCAGCGTCACTCAATTGACCAAGCACCGTCACCAGGCGAGTCGAATGCTCCGTGCTGATACCTTTGGATTCGAGTTCAGCCACGACCTCGGCGACGCTCTGCTTGTCTAACTTATCAAGAGCGATCATCGCGGTCGAGTAGAGATCCTTGGGTATCTCCAGCTTGCCAAGAATAAACTCAAGAATCCTTCGATCGTTCAGATGGATCTCAAACCCTTCAAGACCGATCTTGTGTAGCGCAGAGGTGGCGGCGATCAGTAGCTGAACCTCGGCTAAGAAACTCGGATCTCCAAGTACGTCGATATCAGTCTGCAAAAACTGTCGAAAGCGCCCGCGTTGGGGTCGTTCCGCCCGAAAGACCGGTCCGAGCTGCATCGCATAGAACGGCTTGGGTAGCTTTGACTGGTTGATCGAGTAAAAACGCGCTAGGGGAACGGTGAGATCAAAACGCAGTGCAGCATCAGCGAGGTCCTCTCCTGACCCAGCGATCGCTGTGTCAAGGCGTTCACCACGTTTGAGCACCTTGAACATCAATTTTTCATTCTCACCGGCACCCGAGCTGGTCAGCGTCTCCAGGGTTTCAACGACAGGCGTCTCGATCTCGAAAAATCCGTGCTGACGATACGCTTCGCGAATAACCCCCAAAGTGTGGAGTCGGACTCCGGCTTCACCTGGCAGAATATCTCTCATTCCCCTCATCGGGCGAGGCGCTTGCATAGTTACCTCCTACCCAAATCCTAAGGCGGATATGAGGATTCCAGTCCCCTTGGCGCCATCCAACAGGAATACATCCCCCTTCCCTTTGTTGACGTTGCCAACGATTATCGTCCAATCGACGGTGATCGAACCGAAGGGGAGGAATAAATATGAATATCCGATTAGCAGCCATAGGTTTGGGCCTTGCCGGTCTGACCCTTGCCGCCTGCGGGTCGAGTAGCTCGACCACCAGCTCATCATCGAGCTCGAACAAATCTTCCGCATCGAGCACAACAGCAAAGAGTTCTAACGCCTCAACCATCACGAGTGGCGCCACCGTCGCCACCTCGAGCTCCTCTGGTTATGGCACGATACTGACCTCAAAGGCCGGCCAAACCTACTACCTCTTTACCGGCGACACCAAGGGCAAATCCAACTGCACCGGCGCCTGCGCGAAGGCCTGGCCCCCGGTGGTCGGCTCGCCGGCGGTCTCCGGCGGGGCGTCATCGAAGTTAGTCGGAACGATCACCCGGGCCAATGGTCAAAAGCAGGTGACCTATGATGGCCATCCTCTCTATACGTTCGCCAGCGACACTGGTCCGCACCAAATCAATGGAGAGGGCATCAACGCCTTTGGAGGCCATTGGTACGTTATCAGCCCAACCGGCAAAGCGATCACCTCGTCGGGTGGAGGATCAACCTATGCCTCCACAACCTCGACCGGCTCTAGCACGAGCTCGAAGTCAGGAAGCGGTTGGTAATCCAGAGGACACCGCTTACCAACTCCCCACCCCAGAGGCAAGAGAGCGACTGATCTTGGCATCTTTGCCGCAGAGAGAGAAGGAGGCTAGGCGTCGGCAACCTCTTGAAGGCGCACCGATTTATGTGCGAACAGCCAATAGACCCCCGCTGCAACGATGATGCCGGTGAACACTGAGAAATCAGCACCTCCACTCACCTTGGAGAGTGGGCCAACGAAGATGGTGGTGTTGATCGCCGAAAGGGACGCGAGCATGCCGAGTAGTTGGGCCACGATCGCTGGCCAGTGAACACCGTTGTTCGACCAGTACAGGCCACCTCGGTCCTCATGCAACGCGCCAGCATCATAGCGTCGGCGTCGCAACAGCCAATCCACGAGATAGATCGCCGTCCATGGCGCGACCCAGACGATGATGAACAGAATGAAATCACCGAGGAGGGTGTTGAAGCTGTTCGAGAAGGTTGCGTAGGCCGTCAACGCTGCACAGATAGCCGTATCGAGGACCACAGCCTGGAGGCGAGTCAGTTTGAGGCCCAACGCCTGCAGTGTCACGCCAGAAGAGTAGAGATCAAGGCTGTTGATCGCAAAGAGTTGCAAAATGGCGACTAGCAAGTAGGGCGTGAGAAACCAGGCTGGGAAGGCTTGAGGAAGCCCGCTAATCGGGTTCGTCGCACTCGGGACAAAGGTGAAGATAGCAGCACCCAGCGTCATCAAGAGGATGGAGGGGATAGCGGTACCGAGGAACACCCAGATGACCGTCTTGGACTTGGAGGCGCTGCGCGGTAGATAGCGAGAGAAGTCGTTACCATTCTCAGTCCAACCCAGCCCAGATGCTGAGATGATGACCGCGAGGACGGCAAACATGACCTGCCAACTCGCACCATGGGCCACAGAGTGCACATTTAACTTTCCGAGTGAGAGCCCAGCCATCAAGGCGAAGAGGATCAAGAACGGTACCGAGAGGATCCGCATCGTCCGAAGAATCGCCCCGTGCCCGAAGAGGGGAAGGACGAGTTGGATCAGGGCCGCGACCAGAATAAAGACGATCTTGAGTCCGGTGCCAGCATCGATACCGCCTTGATGGAACAGGGCAATGGCCGCGAGGACGATCAGAGCGAGTCCCTCGGTCTCGAAGCCAACCTGGGTCAACCAGTTGAAGAAGGAGAGCAGCTTCGAACCATTCGGACCAAAAGCCGCTCGGTTGATGGTGAAGGTCGTCGTCCCCGCATCAGGTCCTTGCAGACTGGTGAGCCCTAGAAGAAAGAACGAGAGATTGCCGATCAGGATAATACCCACCGCTTGAGCGAAGGAGAGCCCAAAGCTCATGGCCAACGCTCCGTAGACGACGTACTCGACATTGAACAGGGCTCCGGCCCACATCCAGAAGAGATCGCGAGGACGTGCCCACCGTTCTGACTCTGGGACAAAATCGATCCCGCGGGTCTCGATCAGACTCCCGGACTCCGCTACCGGAACCTCTAACGCCTTCTTCATTACCACCCTCTCCCACCAAAGCGCAACAACACCGACACCAGCGTACCGGAAGAGTCAGGCGCTCGCTGTGACAAACTGATGAACTCCTTGTGCTCTCTATGGTTATCTGCAGGCAACTACACTAAAATAGTGTTCGAAGACTATCGCCGACATTCATCCGCACTGCTTGCAAAGGCCCGCGGTGATGCTCCATGTGATCTATTGCTCCAAAATGCTCGCCTCTTTGTGGGTACGACCAAAGAGTGGATCCACACCGATATTGCCATTGCGGATGGCACCGTCGTTGGGTGGGGCACCCGAGAGGCTATCGACACGCTCGACCTCGACGGTGCTTGGGTCATACCGGGCTTCATCGATGCCCACATGCACATCGAGTCGACCAAGCTTTGGATCCCAAACTTTGTGGCGGCCGTTCTTCCCTGGGGGACCACTGCTGTAGCAAACGATCCACATGAGATGGCAAACGTACTCGGACGGCAAGGTGTGCTGGCGATGATCGACGCCGCGCAGGGACTCCCCTTTACCTTCGGTTTCTCCGCCTCCTCCTGCGTGCCTGCCTCCCAGTTTGAGAGCCCTGGTGCCCTCTTTGACCTTGAGGATATTCGCACCATCTTGGCCCAACCCAACGGGATTGGGCTGGCTGAAGTAATGAACTTTCCTGGTGTCATCGCGGGCGATCCCGATCTCCTCGCCAAGATAGCGGCGGCTGGCTCGCGCAGGGTCGATGGCCACGCCCCGGGGATCACCGGACGAGCCCTTGACGCCTACCTTTGTGCAGGAGTCGAATCTGATCACGAGATGCTGTCCTACGACGAGGTGGTCGAGAAGCGCCGTAAGGGAATGTGGGTATTCCTGCGACACGGTTCCGCGAGCCAGAACCTCGCCCACCTTGCCAAGACGGTAATCGAATCAGGCACCTCACGAGTCGCCCTGTGCAGCGATGACAGAGAACCTGATCTCATCGTCTCCCGTGGGCACGTCAATCACTGCATAGAGGTCGCCCGCGAGGCTGGTATCACCCTTGAAGACGCACTCACCATGGCCACGGTCAACGCCGCCGAGTACCATGGTTTTCGCCATCTTGGTCTCGTCGCACCTGGGTATCAGGCAGATCTCAACGTCTACACCTCCATGGAGACGCTCGTCCCCGAAATCGTCTTCCAACGCGGACAGGTCGTTGCACGCCGGGGTGCGCTAACCGCAACGCTGCATCACGTCGAGCCATCAACGGCGCTGCTCGGCACTGTGCACCTAAAGGAGCCGTTGGACGCAAATGCCTTTCGAACGCAAGTGCTCCCAGGCCAGACCATTCGCGTGATTCGTGTCGTCGAGCACTCCTTGGGAACGGGATCAGAGCTCGTCACCTTTACGAACGACGACCCAACCCTCAACCAGTTGAGCGTCATCGAGCGACATCGAGCAACCGGTCGACGGGGTCATGGCTACCTCCTAGGTTTTGGCCTTGCCCGTGGGGCGATAGCCTCGACGGTCGCCCATGATGCCCACAATCTGATGGTGGTCGGGGCAAACACCGAACAGGGGCGCCAGGACATGGCAACCGCGGCGAATCATGTCGCCTCAATCGGCGGGGGTCAAGCCGTCTGTCTTAACGGTGAGATCCTTGCTGAGGTTCCATTACCAATCGCCGGACTCATGGCCGATGTCCCCGTCGCAGCGTTGGGACAACAGGTTGCCTCCGCCCAGAACATCGTCCGCCAAACGCTCGGCTCCTCGCTCGAGGCACCGTTCATGACACTCTCCTTCCTCGGATTGTCGGTCATCCCCTCTCTGAAGCTGACCGATCGCGGCCTGATCGATGTCGAACGCTTCGCGGTGACCCCACTCATCGTTGGATAGGTCGACACCTCGTACGTTGCGCTATCGTCTGGCGTTCGGATGAAGGTACTGCCGTGCACAACACCTCGGCCCGGGCTACAGTGGATACGAGAAGGTAAAGGGGTAGCACATGCGTGATGCAGTCATCGTTGATGTCGTCCGTACACCGGGAGGAAAGCGCAATGGGAGTCTCGCCGGTTGGCACGCCGTCGATCTGGCCGCTTTTGCGATCGAAGGTCTCTTGGACCGACACTCCATCGATCCAACCACAATTGATGACGTCATCTTTGGTTGCGTGAGCCAAGTGGGTGAGCAGTCGGCGAATATCGCCCGCAACGCTGCACTCGCAGCACACCTGCCCGAGTCGGTGCCGGGAACGACCATCGATCGACAGTGTGGCTCCTCACAGCAGGCGGCGGCGTTTGCCGCTCAAGCGATCATAGCAGGCGCAGCGGATGTCATCATCGCGGGCGGAGTCGAGTCGATGAGCCGCGTGCCCATGGGCTCCTCGATGGGACAGGGACCCGGTGCTCCTTTTGGCCCAGCGCTCGCAGCTCGGTACGCTGATCGCGGTGGTCTCGTCCATCAGGGCCTCTCCGCCGAGATGATCGCCGATCAGTGGAGTTTGAGCCGCGAAGAACTCGATCGCTTCGCCTTGCAGAGCCAGGAACGTGCCTCCAAAGCAACGACAGAGGGTCGCTTCAAGAATGAGCTTTTGCCCATCGAAGTACGCGACAGCGAGGGGCGTCCAACCGGCGACCTACTCGATGTCGATGAGGGGATCCGGCCCAACACCTCCCTTGACGCCCTTGGCGGCCTGCGTCCAGCCTTCAAGGAAGACGGCAAGATAACCGCCGGCAACTCCTCGCAGATCACCGACGGCGCCTCCGCAGCCCTCATCATGAGTAGCGAGCGGGCCGAACAACTCGGACTCACACCCCGTGCCCGTTTTGTCTCCTTCGCCGTGATCGGCTCCGACCCAGTCCTAATGCTGACCGCACCGATCCCGGCGACACAACGCGCACTGGCGAAGGCTCACCTCACCCTCGACCAGATCGATCTGGTCGAGATCAACGAAGCCTTTGCGTCCGTCGTCCTCGCGTGGGCGGCAGAGCTGCACCCCGACCTCGATCGAGTCAATGTCAACGGTGGCGCAATCGCTCTCGGACATCCGTTGGGTGCATCAGGAACTCGGCTGCTGGCAACGCTGGTGAATGAGCTCGAACGAAGTGGCGGTCGCTATGGTTTGCAGACCATGTGCGAGGGTGGCGGCATGGCCAATGCCTATGTCATCGAACGGTTGGGATAACAACCGGTTCGCCCACACAACCCGTAGCTCGGGGTCAGAGTCAGCACCGTTGGGGTTGGCTTTTGGCTGGATGATCGGTTACCGATATTTGGTTGCGGCATAGAAGGATCCCGCTAAGAGAATGAGCCCACCGATCGTGTACCAGCCGGTCTGTGAGTAGGGCAATACCAACAAGAAGTTCAGGATGATCATCAACGCCCCACCGAGCGCCAAGACGATGAACAGATAGAGATATACCTGGTTTTTCCGTGACTGCGTTGGGCGAGGTTTCGGCGGAGTATAGCGGCCACTCTTGACGCGCTTCACCTTTTTCGGATTACTCACTCCCCCAGTCTAGCTACGATGATAAAGGTGCTCAACGACGTCCTCATCATCGACAACTATGACTCCTTTGTCTACAATCTCGCCCAGTACGTGGGAGCACTCGGTGCGAACCCCACTGTCGTCCGCGAGGACGTCATCGCCGAAGAACCCCATCTGATTGGAGATCCCGATGCGATCATCATCTCGCCAGGACCAGGAAGACCGTCCTCTTCGAGGGGTGGTATCGCGGTACTCAACCAGCAGACGAAGACCCCAGTTCTCGGAGTTTGCCTCGGCCATCAGTTGATTGGAGAGTTCTTCGGGGCAAGTGTGGTGCGCGCCCAGAGGGTGATGCACGGACGTACCTCGGTCATCACGCATGACGGCCAGGGAGTGTTTCTTGGGCTCCCAACCGCGCTGACGGTGACGCGCTATCACTCACTCGTGGTGGATCCAGCGACGATTCCGGCCAGTCTTGAGGTCACCAGCACCACGACAGACGGCGTCGTTATGGGACTTCGACACCGGGAACGGCCTATCGAGGGCGTGCAATTCCATCCGGAATCGATTCTCTCTGACGAAGGACTCCAGATGATCGCGAACTTCCTGGATCGATGATCTCCTCGATCTACATGCTGTGCTGTCCACCAGCGACCGAGAACGTAGGAGCCAACGTCGCGATCCTAGAGGAACAACCGGCTGCTCCAGCCCAATGAGGGAAGCTACGTGTACCAGACCATCCTTGGACGATCCTGGCCTCGGAGTCTGCCTAACCAGCCGCCGAAGGCGGCCCTGTTCCTGTTCCTCCTCCGCCCGGACCCGTGCCCGTCGACGATGTACCGCTTGAGACCGTCAAGGTTATCGAGGTATTCGGGGGTTCCTGAGTTCCTGCGGCCGGTGTTGTCTGGATCACATCACCGCTCGCTACCGTCGAGCTCGCCTGATACTGATTCTGCGAAGCGACGGTAAAGCCCGCATTCTGGAGCGCTGTCGTCGCCTGCGAAACACTATCGCCGGCGACGTTTGGCACCGCGGTGGTACTCCCGGACGAGACGATAAGGTTCACAGAACTGTTCGGTGCTACCTGAGAACCCGATGCCGGTGTTGTCTGGATCACATCGCCGCTCGCTACCGTCGAGCTCGCCTGATAGGTGACCGTGCCAACCTGCAGGCCATCGGCGCCTAACTTGTTCGAGGCAGACGCAACACTCTCGCCATCGACGTTTGGCACCGTCAGCTGTGATGGTCCGCTCGAGACCGTCAGAACGATAGTGGAACCCTTCGCCACCGATTGGCCTGCTGATGGCGACTCGCCGATCACCGTCCCCTGGGAGGCCGACGCGTGTTTGTAGTTGGTCGAGACATTGAAGCTCTTTGCCAGCAGGGTCGCCTCCGCAGTCGTCGAAGACTGGCCCTTCACGTTTGGCACCGTTACCGAGGCTGGACCGCTTGAGACGACCAGGGTCACGGTGGAACCCTTCTTAGCGCGGGTTCCGCCGTTTGGGTGCTCAGCGATCACCGTCCCGGATGACTGTGATGAGTTCTTGAACTGGATATCGGACTGCAGGCCAGCACGGCTCAGCGCCGAGGTCGCACCCTGTTCACCAGCACCGGTCACATTCGGCACCAGGACAGTCGCTACAGTTGGTTTTGGCTTCGTCGAAGACGCTAGCAGTTTTTTGCGAAAGACAAAACCTACGCCTGCCAAGAGAAGAATCACGATAACGGCGAGGATCCACGGCCAGACTCGGTGCTGTTTGGCTTGCTGCTGTGGAGGTCCACCACTGCCGACGATCGGGATAGATGAGGTGGACTGGATTGGGGTGAGGAACTGGGTCCTCGCGCTCGTCTCGGTCACGGCGCTGGACAACATCGTCGCATCGGCAACCGCCGCCATCTCGACCGTCCCTGCTCGAATCGGTCGGTCATCAAGAAAGCGGAGCAAGTCAGAACGCAGCTCGCTCGCATCGGCGTAGCGATTCGTCCGGTCCTTCTGGAGACACTTGAGGACAATGGTCTCGAGCGCCGGAGGAATCGCCGGGTTGATCGAGCGCGGAGCAGCTGGGCGCTCGGTGACATGTTTGTAGGCGACGGCGATGGGAGTCTCCGCCAAGAATGGGGCAGAGCCGGTCAACATCTCATACATGACGATTCCGAGCGAGTAGAGATCGCTGCGCCCGTCGAGATCCTCACCCCGTGCCTGCTCGGGGGAGATATAGGTGGCGGTCCCAAGCACGGCTCCGGTCTGAGTGAGATCCTCGTCATTGGTGACCGCACGGGCAATCCCAAAGTCAGCGACCTTCACCATGCCGTCTTCGGTGAGAAGGACGTTCGATGGTTTGATATCACGGTGAACGACACCATGGCGATGGGCAAAGGCGAGAGCCAGTGCGACGTCTGCGCCGATCACTGCGGCACGACCGGGTGCCACCCTGCCCGACTCGCGAATCACGTCAGCGAGTGTCGAGCCAGTGACCAACTCCATGGCGATAAAATAGGTCGAGTTCGCCGGGCCCCAATCGTAGACCGAGACGATGTTGGGGTGAGAAAGCGCCGCCGCCGACTGTGCCTCGCGACGGAAGCGTTCGACGAAGGTGGGGTTGGTTGAGAGTTCGGGAAACAGGACCTTCAGGGCAACAAGACGATCCAGGAGAAGATCTCGTGCCTCGTATACGTCGGCCATCCCACCGCGAGCGATCAGACGCTCGGGCCGATAGCGCGTTCCAAACGTCTGGATTTGCTGGTCTTCAGTCATCTCGCCCAACTTTCACAGTTTGACTCCTAGCGCTGCTGCAATCATCGCCTTTACAATGGGCCCGGCGTACTGTGCCCCCGTCGGATTCGCCGACAGCCCAGCCTGCTTTGGCACCACCACCGCGACCGCAATCTTTGGATCCTGAGCTGGGGCAAACGCCACCATCCAGTTGTCGGATTGACCCAAAATATTGGAGTGTCGCGTCAACGTCGTCTGAGCCGTACCGGTCTTTGCCGCAATCTCGATCCCCGGCAAGGCAATCCCGGTGGCCGTGCCGTTCTTCACGACCCCCACCATGAGCTGGGTGACTTTCGCTGCGGTGGAGGGAGAGGTCGCTACCTTCCATACTTTGGGTTGATAAGATTCAACCGTTGCATCTTGGCTTGAGATAATACGGGAGAGCAGGTGTGGAACCATAATGGAACCATTGTTGGCGATAGCTGAGCCAACAAGAGCCATCTGCAGCGCTGTTGCCTGATCATCTCCCTGTCCAATCGAGGAGAAGGCGAGCTGGGGAAGGTTCTGCGAGAAGAAGGATACTGGGGGAAAGGTTGAGGCAGCGGCGCCGGGAAGATCGATCGGAGGCACCTGATTGAAACCAAAGTTCTCCGCCTCTGCATGGAGGTTCGTGGCCCCGAGTCGCAGACCGATCTGCGCAAAGCCTGTATCACACGAGACCGCGAGAAGAACAGGGAGTTCCCCACCACAGACCTCGTAGGCGTAGTTGTGAAGGCGATGGGTGGTCTGCGGCAAGGCAATCGTCGCCACCGGGGGGAAGTTGACGCGGGCTAGCTTCGGATCGTGATCAAAGATCGCGGATGTCGTGACGATCTTGAAGGTCGAACCAGGGGGATAGGCCCGAGAAATCGCCCGATTCAAGAGGGGCTGTTCGGGATTCGCGAGATAGCTCTTCCACGCATCCTCCTCAGTCGTGCCGTTAGGTGACGCAAGGGGAGCTGGGTTGTAGGTTGGGTTTGACGCCATAGCAAGCACGGCTCCGGTCTGAGGGTTCAGCGCCACCACTGCGCCTTTCAGCGAACCCAAGGCTTGATACGCCGTTTGCTGGAGCTTCGACTGCAGGGTCGTCACCAACGAGTCTGTGGAGTAGCTCTTCGTCAGCAGTTGCGAGAACGAGCTCGGTGCCGCCACCTTCCCTTGGAGGTATTGGTTGTACTCATCCTCAAGCCCCGAGGTCCCGTAGATCAACGAGTAATAACCTGTCACATCGGAGTAGAGCGAGCCATGGGGATAGACGCGTTGATACTTGTACTGCGAACTCGACGGTACCGACATCGCCATCACCTGTCCGTTCGCGGTCAGGATTGCACCTCGTGGTGTTGAGAAGGCCTTGATGATCGCCGAATAGTTGCCAGGTGCCTCGGCGAGACTACTCGCCTTGACGATCTGAAGGTCATTCAACTGGAGGAAGAGCAGCGCAAAAATCATCAAAAACAGCGCCCCGACGAAGGTAATGCGTCGTCTCACCCGATACCTCCAAATGCGATTGTGGTCGAGTGGAACTGTTGGGTCGCATTGCGGACGAATTGCTTCGCCTGTGTCAGCGAACCCTCAGTAATCCTATGTTGGATCTGGGAACGCACCCCTTCAGCGAGTTGACTGAGTCGAATATTTGTCAGATCAACAACATGGGGATTGAACCACAACACTCCGCCGGGTCTCCCCTGGTAGATGGCCACTCGATCGCCGAAGGCCGCAACAAAATAGGAGTGCTGGGCATAGATATCGATCGCGAGCACCACGACTCCAGCAAAGAGGACCAGCAGGAAGACGAAGAGAGTCGCACGGATCAACGGACGCGAAATGGCCGAGCGTTCGGTCATGTTCGCAGGTAACGGTGAAGGGATCCGATTCGTCTTCAGGGACCGCTCGGTTTGGGGAACCACCTGTGGTGCCTCAGCCAAGCGTTGACCCTCCTGGGCCAACAATACCGGCTCGCGGTCGGGGTCTCCCAAGCGCACGACCACGACCGTGATGTTGTCACTGCCACCATGATTGTTCGCCATCCGAACCAAGGTATCGACCGCCTCTTGCGGTAGTTTGCTCCCTAAAACTTGAGCGATCTCTGCGTTGGTCACCTCATTGATGAGACCATCCGAACACAGGAGTAGGACGTCACCAAGCTGCAAAGGAACGCGAAAATGATCAGGCTCCACATCCAAGGCCACACCGACGACCCTCGTCAAGACGTGTCTGGCCCGATGCGTGCTTGCCTGTTCGTGCGTGATGGAACCCGCATCGACCAACTCCTGCACGTAGGTGTGGTCATTGGTCAGCTGTGTGAGGCGTCCTTCCCGCAGAAGGTACGCCCGTGAATCGCCCACATTGAAGAGGTCGGCCTGCGCATCTTCGAGATCCATGAGGGCCATCGTCAGGGTCGTACCCATGCCTTCGAGGGCAACGTCGATCGCTGCCCGCTCCAGTATGGAACGATTCGCGGTCTGGATCGCCTCTTCGGGCTCATGCCCAGCCTTCAATGATGCCACCGTCTCACTAACGGCGACTTCGGCGGCAACGTTACCACCGGCGTGGCCTCCCATGCCATCAGCGACGATGAAGACCGAACCATCTGCGTACAGTCGGTCCTGGTTCTGGGCACGAACCCGCCCTGGGTCTGTCGCCGCAGCGTACATCACCTTCACTTGGCCACTACCTTCAACGCCGTCTTGCCAAGTTGAATCACATCACCCTTCGTGACCCGCATCGGTGCTTGGACTGGGTCGCCATTGACAAAGGTACCATTTCTCGATCCAAGGTCCATCACGATCACGTGACGCCGTTCAAGATAGATCTCAGCATGTCGCTGTGAGACGAAAGTATCCTCGGCCAGCACAATCGAGCAACCAGCATCACGACCAATGAGCGCTGGCGTCTCGAAGGTGAAGGTCTTCCCCGTATATGGACCCTCCAACGCCAAGACCTTCCCTGCACTCTTGGCTGGATGTGTACCAACGGCACTGACTCTTGGTGCTGGTTCGTTCAGTGGAACGGTTACGAGATTGGTCGCCACCGTCGTTCGTGCCTGTCGTCTCGTCTCCCGCCAGACCGCACGCATCGCGAACAGAAAGAACAGCCAGATGAGCGCGATGAGCGCGTATTTCAGCGCACTGAGCAAAAGAAGCGGCATCGATTAACCCTTGTGTACCGTGAGATCCGTCGTCCCTACCGTTATGACATCTCCCGAATTGAGTTCAGTCGGTCGCGAAATCTTCGTGCCGTTTACAAAGGTGCCATTGGTCGATCCAGTGTCGAAGACCGTCACGTGACCATCCTGGACGACAATCTCTGCGTGCCGCCTAGATACCCTCGCATCGTCAACAAAGACCGCCGAGCCGGCGAGTCTTCCAATCACATGCGTTCCCGAACCGAGTTTGATCTGTGAACCATCTTGAAGCACCAGTTGACACCGGTCGGCAAAACCCTGCTCCTCGCGGAAGCCACAATCGATGTAGAACGTCCCTGACTTGAGCTCCGGATCTTCCACAATCTGAAGGTCGATCGGTCCCAGAAGTTCGTAATCTCCACCCTCCACCGTCTCTTCAGCCAAAACTCGCAGTTCGCTCTCCACACGGCTACGCAGTGGCCTCAACTCCTGCAGATCTTCGGCCGAAAGTCCGACGGTAAGCACATTCGGAGCGATACTCGACCGGACCCCGACCCGACTCGACCGTTCGATTTCGCGCACGAGTCTACGACCCAGCTCAGCTGGTTCAATGCCACGCGGACTTCCCTTGGCGAAGATTGACTCCACCACGGCCGCGATCTTACGTTCGAACGATTCGAGACCCACTCCATTAGCACTATAACCAGGAATCGATGAAAGTCGCCTTCTTTTATCCCTGATAAGTCAAGGAGTATAGCAGATTGCCATTGCACGGGTTATGATGAGTGCGCTGGGCGAGTGGCGGAATTGGTAGACGCGCAGGATTCAGGTTCCTGTGAGGGAAACCTCGTGGGGGTTCAAGTCCCCCCTCGCCCACGGTACTCCTACGCACGACAGGGCGGCTCCGATGACGAACTGGTTTCTATGACACTCCTATGTTCGCAGCTCACGTCGGTGGCACCTCGACACAACCTTGTCCTTGCCGAGCTAGGGAGCACAAATCGTGCGTCTCCACCATCGTGGTGCCTCGCCCGCGAAGCGTTGACCCTGCGCTGTTGGACGAGGGTCTGCGACCGTGTCAAGGTCGAAACCGCAGGGATCAGACACGAGCTACGGGGCTGGATCAAAACGGAGGATCCCGATGATTCGACCACCAGCGATGCTCGCATGCCGCCACCCCGCCATGACACCGATGCAACAACGTCTACAGCTTGGTTCCTCGACAGACTCTGTTATCGTCTGTGTGATCCTCTCCAGCGTGCATCCCACCCCAGCACCACCCGCATTACAACGTCGCAACCAGGGCCGCCGTCGCCACTCCTATCGTCATCACGCCGATCACCAACACGACTGCATCCAACAAGCGCTCTGACCAAGCACCCACCGTGGGAACCGAGGGTCGCCGCCCAAGGGAGAGAGGCCCCGCTACCGATGATTCCAAGCACCCATGCTCACGTACGATCCCCTACGACGCTTGGCCACCATGGCTCCTGTCAAAAGGCGATGGGGCCGCAGAGGAGGAGCTGCAACCATGAGCATCACTGAGTTCCTCCTCATCCTCGTAATAACGCTCGCCGCAGAGCTCACCGACAAATCCATGGTCGCAGCCGTGCTTTTGAGCAGACGCAATGGAGCAACAAAAACCATCTCTGCCGCCGTCAGCGCCGTCGGCTTAGAGGCCTTCATCGTCGCCTTCATCGCCAACTCGATCAGGCTCATCCTCAAGGGCTCCCTCATTCACCTCGTTACCGGCATCGTTCTGACTGGCATCGGGCTGTTGCTTCTTTGGAAGGCTCTTCGCGGCGAGGAGGAAGAATCAGAGGAAGATCAACGATCAAGCAGCTGGCTAAAGATTTTTGTGATCTTCTTCCTTGCCGAACTCGGCGATGTCACCCAGGCCACAACGGCTGGCTTCTCACTGGCTACCGGTGCACCAATCTGGGTGGGCCTCGCCGCCGCACTAGGGATGGGCATCTCGCTGACGGCCGCCGTGGCACTCACGCGCTTCACGCAACACCTTTCCCAGCGTCTGCTCTATACGTTGGCAGGCCTCATCATTCTGCTCCTGGCAGGCCTCTCCTTCGTAGGGGTTGGCATCTAGGCCGTCGGGGAGTGTGCAAGAAAAGCCACCAACTCCCCCTCGTAGATGAGGGGGAGTTGGTGTGTGCCTTGGGGATGTGGATTAAGGTTTGCGGGTCTCGGCTGGTTGGGTCTCAGTTGGAAGAGGACGCTGG
>JAKAQR010000087.1 GCA_021819725.1 Actinomycetes bacterium | reverse complement strand
GCCTGTTAACGGCCATGAAACAGAGTATGAGAAGACGTGCCTTTCGACGTTCGGTATCTGATGCCGGACTCGGGGCCTTTGGACCAACACTCACCTACAAGGCCAAACGCGCCAAGGTCAAGGTAGTGGTGGTTGATCGGTACTTCCCCTCATCTCAGATCCACCACAACTGCACGGGTAAACTAACAGGTGCCAAGCTCGCCACGAGACTCACCTGTGATACCTGCCACGTTGAGGTAGACAGAGATGAGAAGCTTCGTTCAATATCCGTGACTGGTCAGATATCAGTTGAGTCCAGCGCCCTGTTCGTTCCCGGGCCACTTGTTGGTACAGGCGACAGTTCAGATGATGGGTTGACTCATCACCTGGAGAGAGCAGATAAGTCCAGTGCCTGTGCTGGCACCGCTTGGAGAGGCAAGAACGAGTCTATCGCGGCTAAAGCGCTATGCGCGATAGAGGAGAACCCCACACGGGGACGCGAGTGACATGCGCACGAAAAGTCACTCGGGAGCAACGGCTAGCAGAGATTCGTGACTTCGAGGCGCAAGCCACGACGTGCCCTCAGAACTTCGGCGTGAATAGCACAGCTAGATGGGATTACCCATCGCTTCTGCAGATCTTCACTCCACGCCTTTGGGCAATATCACGAACGTTCAAACAATCCAGTCTGGACTGCCGAGCAATCGATACAAACGTGCAGATTCAAAGGCTTCCGCGCTCGGTCACAGCGCCGTTGACTCGGCTTCCCACGTGGTGATAGGGCGGTGTAGAATCGCCGAGAGGGCCCCTAACAAGAAAGGCACCATATGCAAGCCTGGTCAATCCCTGACGACTTAGCGACACCGACCCTCATCATCGACCTCAGTATCGTCGAGAGCAACGCCAAACGAATGGCTCAAGGACTAGCAGCCAAAAATATACGCTTACGACCACACGTCAAGACTCACAAGTCGATCGAACTGGCGCGCCTGCAACGTGCGCTCGGTGCCGATGGAGTTACCGTTGCGACGATCGGCGAGGCCGAGGTATTCGCCGAGGCGGGATTCGACGATATCTTTATCGCGCTTCCCCTCTGGTGCACCACGAAGGTAGCGTCCCAACTCGCACGACTATCCACTCTCGCCAAACTTCGCATCGGCGTTGACTCACGAGTTAGCGCTCAAACCCTTAGCCTTGCAACTGCCCGCTTAGCCAACGTCGAGGTGATGATCGAGGTCGACAGCGGGCAACATCGAAGTGGTGTCCAACCCGATCGTGCTGGCGTCCTTGCCGCCGACTGCCAATTGACGGGTCTTTCGGTCGCCGGCGTTTTCACCCACGGCGGCCACAGCTATGCTGGCGCAAACGCGGTAATCCAAGCAGCCAATGACGAAATCGTGGCTCTCCGAACAGCATACGAAAGCTTCATAGACCACGGCATCCAACCTAAGACCATAAGCGCTGGATCCTCACCGACCGCACTCCATCTGAGTGGCCCCGTCACAGAGGCGCGCCCTGGCACCTACCTTTTTAACGATCGCCAACAGGTTGCACTCGGAGCCGCAGAGCCCGATCAAGTCGCGGCTGTCGTGATAGCACGTGTCATCAGTACTACAGTTGCGGGACAGTTTGTCATTGATGCCGGCAGCAAAGCATTGACCGGTGAAGCCTCGGGCCTCGTGCCTGGATTCGGCGTGATACCTTCCCTTGGAGGGGCGGTCGTAACGAAGGTGTCGGAGCATCACGGAATAGTCAAGTTCGACGGCGACCCACCGCCTGTCGGTGCACTCGTTCAAGTCATACCGAACCATATCTGTACTGTAGCCAACCTCTATGATCGTTACCAGACGCTGGACGGCGCCGGCCTGGCTGAGCCGATCAAGATTGACGCGCGGGGCCACCTCACCACGTCGCTGGATTAGCACCCTGGCCAAACGGGGATATAATGCTCGGCTTGGCTGCGGTCGACCGGTATGTCGGAACGGCATAGCTCCCCTAAGCCGAAGTTCCCCCTCTCGAAGTATCCCACCCCAGGTGGGCGCCCCTTCTACATACCTACAGTAGGCAGGGCTTTTGGAATAAGTCCAGGTAGAACGCCTCAACGGATGGATCCAGGGGTAACTTCGGCCTAAGGATGTTGGCAGAACAGATGCCATCCCATCTCCGCCCACCCTGCAAGCAAGATTGCACGCCCGAGCCATGACCCGAGAAAGCCAAGACCTATCGACTGCAGCGTGGGCAGTCGATTGGCGGAGAACTGAGTCACCAGGATCCAGATGGCCAAGGCCGCTGCCAGAATACTCCAAACCAGTTGCCCGAGGTTCATGATGTTCGACCAGCGTCTCGGTTCGCCCCGGGGATCCAAGATCGAAACCCGGCCCGTTCGTGCTCGCTGGAACGACGGGCAAGCGCGAGAAACCCTCCAAGTGCCAACCACAATGCAACCAGGATCGAACGCCCTGCGGCAAAACGAGTCACCCTTCCAATGAGATAGCTCAGTGTCGGAAGTGCCGGTACCTCTCGCAAGAAGCTCAACAAATCCCAACCCACGATCGCCATGACGAAGGCTACCCAGATCAGAGAGCCCACCAAGAACACGAACGAGCGTTGAAGGGGATGTCGCAGGCCGGCAACGACCCTACATAGCCAGGCGTGAGACGAATAGACTTGCCGTCCGCGGCCCATGATTGCAGCCAGGCTGATCATGATCACAATCACGGTGAGAATACTTACATGGGCAGCCAGGCTTGGCCACGGGTGATACCCCTCCCACCAAGCGAAGCCCAAGCCGATCGGCACTGCAATATACCCAAACCGCCACCCCCGGTTATTACCTCTCCGTGGGTGGCTCAAACCGCGGCGCCCCATGGTGGTGACCTTAATCGGGATGTTGGATGAGCTGCCGTCTGCGCGGTACCATCGCTCTCACAAGCGAAGCGATGCTGGTGCACCTCGTGGAAGAGAGTCGACCTGCTGCGGCAATGCGAGACAAGAACAAGATTTAATCAGCCATCCCATCAGTAGTGCCGACGCTACGTAGTCCAAATCAGCCGACCAGTAGACATCGTGGACTCGCGCCAACCGTTCGACCCCGCTCACTCGTAGAGCTATTCGAGACTGACGACCCGGTACTTATCGACTGGCTCAACACGGACCTTAGTCCGGCACGAAACTCTTTGTCGGCAGCAGAGCATCTCCCCACCTCACGTTGTGGCATCGCTCCCAGCAGCTAGCCTGATCCGGAACCAATGGCCCGCCCATGGTAGCACGATCTGGGAGGCATGCTCGCGGGTCATCGAAGATACGGTCCGTTGACTACCATCTGGTGTTGGCCCGCGACATGTGAACCAACCATACGAGACCACAGCTCGTCCTTGGTGGCATGGAGCGGCCGCAGTAGCATCATTGGCCGTTGTGTCCTGAGACGGTGCAGGACCCGCCTGTTCGCGAGTCAAACGCAACGCTGAACCAAAGGTTGGGGTAATCAGGCTTGCGCGACGCATCAAAGCGATGCGGATACCAATCGACCTAAACTCCTCAACTCAGTTGCTGCGGGAGTGGCGGCCGAATGCCAGATCTCGAGGTACGTGGGGATCAAGCATGAGCTTGTCGTTTCGTCGACGATGCGGCTGCGTCCTTCGACAATGAACCTCTCGATGAAAGCTAGCACAGTCAGCCAACCCGCGTATGTACCCACAGTACAGCGGCTGAACTCCCCTCGAATCATATTCACTCAAGCCCAAAGAAGGCATTGCGCAGAGCCTCATTGTTGCTGAAGGCGCCCTTGGATCCCGAAAACTTGATCCGACCCCCCTCGAGCACCGAGACTGAATCCGCAATATCGAGAAACGACACATTCTGCTCTGCAACGACCAGAGTCGTCGTTCCTCGCAATTCACTCAACCGTTCCACTACCTCTGTAACGTACCGTGGTGAGAGCCCAGACGATGGCTCATCCATCAGCAGAACGGCCGGCTTGACCACGAGCGCCCGAGCGATAGCAACAAGCTTTCTCTGTCCTCCGGATAGACCGCCGGCCAAATCATGACGCCGACTCTTGAGCTCTTCGAAACGGCCATAGGCGGCTTCAATCGCCTCTTTTCGATCAACGGATGGTAACGCCAACGCGCTAATACGCAGGTTATCATCGACAGTCAGGTCTGGGAAGATGCCCGTCTCGCTGGTGTAGCCCAATCCCAGCTTCACCCGTTCGCGTGCCGACAACGAAGTGATATCGCGATCATGAATCCGAACGCCACCAGACCAGGCGGGCAACAGCCCGACCAAGACCTTGAAAAACGTCGACTTCCCGGCCCCGTTCGCGCCCAAGAGCACGTGAACTTCACGCTCCGCTACGGCGAGCTCCACACCCCAGAGGATCTGCATACGGCCATATCCGGACTCAAGATGCTCAACTGTGAGCACTGTCGGTCCTCCCAAGAAATACCTCCTGGACCGTGTCATCTGCTAGTGCATCACGAAGTTCACCTTGAAACACGATCCGGCCTGCGGTCAGCACAAAGACCTCGTGGACAACCTGTTCCAAGAACCCCATAAGATGCTCCACGACGACGAGGGCCATGCCTTCGTCGACGAGACTGCGCAGCATTACCGCTACCTCCTGCAGCTCGTTGGGAGAAAGACCCGCAGCCAATTCATCGATAAATAGTAGCCTTGGCGACATTGCCAGTGCACGAGCCAAATCCAACCGCTTCTGCTGTGCCGCCGTCAACGTGTCCACTGTGTGATTCGCGACAGCGAGCAGTGCAGTCCGCTCAAGGACCTCCTCGACCCTGTGTGGCTGTCGCGCGTGGTGAGCGGCGACCTCCACATTCTCCCGGACCGAAAGGCTGAAGAAGGGCTTGGGAATCTGAAACGTGCGATTAATCCCTGCAGCCGCCACCCGGTCAGGTCTTTTGCCAGTGATCTCAACCCCGGCAAAACTGATGCTCCCTTCACTGGCTGGATAGAGACCACACACCGTATTGACCAACGTCGTCTTTCCCGATCCGTTGGGACCTACCAGACCGACCGACTCGCCTTCGCCGATTGTGAGCGACACCCCATCGAGGGCCCGAAATTTACCAAACCGTGTGACCAGCCCTTGAACGGCTAGCAACGGCTCCCCGACGCGCTCTACGCCCTGGTCGATCACCGAGCACCACCTCCAAACAGACGACGCTCTCTTATCGAGGCCATCAATCCCGCAAGTCCTCGGGGTGCGAACAGTACCAACAACACAATAATCAGGCCGTAGATGAGCTGGAAATACTGTGGATTCGACACGCCAACCACGTTGTAGATCGCGTAAAGAAGCGCTGCTCCGATGGTTGGCCCCCAGATACTCCCAATGCCTCCAAACAGTGCAAAGACGATAGCAAAAACTGAAACCGTTACGTCGAAGACATCCTGAGGGTAAAACACGCTGATCGCCCATCCGTAGATCGCGCCACCAACTCCCGCGATAGCAGCCGCTATCAGCCACGCATAAAACCGATCCCGAGCGACGTTAATGCCAGCCATCGCGGCAGAATACGGATCATCCTTGATGGCCTTCAGGGTCATGCCATAGCGGGACCGCTTGATGAGTGCAGCAACAAGAATCGCCACCCCAGCAAGTCCAACCGCCATGCCAAAAGACCAACCAGATGAATAGGCCGTGGCCAGATTCAGCCCATATGGGCCATTCGTAATACTGGTGAGCGAGGGGTTCGAGACGATAGCATAGAACGCCTCGCCAGCTGCCAGCGTTGTCAATGCGAAGTACGCACCTCGCAAGCGAAACAGCGGTAACAGAATCGCACCAGCAAGTGCACCACCAACCCCGCCGACGAGCACCGCAACAGGACCCGAAAGACCCCAGTGGATAATCCCATAACCCGCAACGTAGGCCCCTACCCCGAAAAAGCCGAAGTAGCCAAAGGGGAGGTAGCCCGTAAACCCATAGATGATATTGATACCCTGAGCCAAGGCAATATAGATTGCCATGTCGACCAACAGGAGCTCATTCGAATAGACATGAACCGCCACAAGGAAGATCAACACCGGAATCGCTGCCGCCACCCAAGGAGAGGCCGCCCGTCGCCATCGACTCTGCCCCTTCAGGTCCTCAGAAGGATTTTGCCGCTGGTCGCGAAACTTAAGCAACACGTTGCCTCCGTCCAAGCAGTCCCTGAGGACGTAACAGCATCGTTAAGATAACCAATGCATAGGGAACTAGGTTGGACCAGCTGGGTAGGTATACCTGAGCCAACTGGGTGACGACACCAAAGATAATTGCCGCGACAATCGTTCCCCAAGGGTTGCCAAGCGAGCCGAAGACGATAATGGCGAACGCGGTGATGGTGAGAGCGACACCAGCTGTCGGCGAAACTCCCCCGAAAATGAAGATACCGACCGTGCCGGCAACAACAGCAAGTCCAAAGCCAATGCCAAAGAACAGTCCCGATACCCGGCTCGCATTGACGCCGGCCGTAGCCGCCTCGGTCACGGACGACATCACCGCTCGAACTCTCAGGCCAAATGGTGTCCTGTACAGCAACCACAAGAAAACCCCAAGCACCGGAATCGCCACGAGTGCCGAAACCCACCATATTCCCGGATAAGACTCACCTAACAGGTGTAACGAGCTCACTGGGATCGCATTGGTTGGCAACGAGCGCTCATTTGGACCAAACACAATCGTGGCCAGTGCTTCGATGATCTGAGATAGACCAAAGAACAAGATCAGCGATAACGTCTCGGGGTCGGCAGAGCGCATCAATCGGGGAGTCAAGAAGTGCTGCACCAAGAAGCCAAGAGCAATGGCAAACGGCAACACTATAACGACCGCGACAATAGGAGAGATGTGCCAGGTCTCATACAGCTCCCATGCCGCATATCCGCCGAGCACAACCAGGTCACCATGCGCGAGATTGACGATCCTCTGCGCACCAAAGACGACGTTCAAACCCATTGCGAACATCGCATAATACAAGCCAAGCAGCAACCCGCCAAAGACAGCAAACTCAAAGAGCACGAGCACCGCCATTACACAAGGTAGCTCGGTGCCAGCAGCGCTGGGCAAGCTGGCACCTCAATGATGTCTCTACGATCACGGAGCGGGATACACAGCCTTGGCTGTCGCCTGCGAAGAGGGATAAACCGCGTGGAGCGTAACCCCCGAGCTCGACGGGAACAGCTGAGCCACCGGCAGGAGCTCCCCAACCTGGGCACCCTCTGAGTTCAGTTGGAACTTACCGTCAACCGTCGTGAGGTTGCCCGAAAGTTGTTGTGCCCCCGCGCGAATCGCAGCCTGACTCAACGACTTCGCATTCTTGAGCGAACCTTGAATTACCAGGCCAGTATTGTAGCCAGCCAACGAAAGAGCATTCAGCTGGCCAGGGTAGGCGGCAGAGAACTGAGACTTGAACTGGGCAGAGTTGAGGCCCTCGGTCACCTTGGGATAATTGATGTACAGATTGGTCCCATACGTGTAGGTATATTTAAGACCGGCTGTACCAACCTGGCTTTGGAAGAGACTCAGAAGCTGGCCAGGGAAGACGGTAAAGACCATCTTGAAATGCTGGCCAGACGACTGCACATTCTGTAAGAATGCAGTGTCGTTCGGCTGGTAGCCAAACTCGAGCACCGCGTCAGGATGCTTTGCAGCCACCGAGTTGAGGATTGTCGTGTAGCTCGACGTAGTCGTGGGAACACCCTCGTACACCAGCGGTGTAATGCCAGCTGCCTGCAGCTTACTCTTGAGCGTGACTGCCTGCGACTCATCGAAGTCGTTCGTATCGTAGACGATCGCCACCTTCTTGATTCCCTTGGCAATCAAAAACTGGGCGAGTACGTCTGGCCAGATATCAGATTCAGGAAGATCACACAAAACGATGTCCTTGTTTTGTGGCGTGAAGAAAGGAATACCCGTCCCAGTCTGATCAAACAGCACTACCTTGTGCGCCTCTGCCAGTGAGACTGCCGGTGCGGTAAGAACCGAACCAAAATCCGCAACCAAGATGT
>JAKAQR010000086.1 GCA_021819725.1 Actinomycetes bacterium | reverse complement strand
CTTTGGATAGCGGTCGCTGCAGTCTGCGAGGCTGCTCTCCATGCAAGCTGGAGGCTCATTCCGTCAATGGTGGCTCTTGGTATCGGGCTTTTGTATCTGCGCGGTGCGGGGGGAGCCTATCTCCGGCGAATGAGGGAGTAGGGTCGCAGCGGTTGCGAGGTCGTCATCTTGCTTCCAAGGAACCACCGGGCTACAGTGTTGGTCTCATGACTAAGCGAGAGGTGCCTCTGCGGCAAGAGTGAACTCTCGTGTCGATGTCTTCTCAGCCTGAGACGTGGCTCACGCCAAAGGGTATGGCATTGGCGAGGTGTGTGGATTGCGATCCGTGCACCGCTTCAGGACTGTTGTTGCGATGTAGTCCTTGTTGTGTCCGATTACCCGCCAGTACTCACGAACTTCACTTTGTGAAACAACCACGGTAGCAAGCTTGTAGTGGTCGTCACCACAGAGATAGGTGGTGTGCCATGATCCTGAGCGCAGATCAAGGTCAGTAAAGATTCGACCGTCATCGAATTGGCTGATGACGCGGGAATTTTGGACTTGTGTGTATATGAGGTGTCGATGCATCGGGCACTGGCGACCGCTGATGGTCAGTTCACCTTGCTCCTCGTAGCTTGCACTGCGCGCCGAGAGTGGTGATCGTCGGTTCGCGGTCGTGTCGATGAGGCTCACGATGCCGACAATTTCGACATGGCTGTTGGTGTGAAGGTCCTCGACCCTGCGTTGCAGTGACCATCTACCCAAGAGGAAGCTCAACGTGTCAAAGGTCATCATTGCTGGCTGATTCTAGTCAAGATTGGGCGGCGTGTACTTGCTGGGTGGCCGTGAGATCGTATGTATGGGTCAGATGGTAGGATCTGTGGTGCTCGCGGTGGCGCCAAGGAATTGGCGGCGACATAGTTGGTAGCTCGACGTAAACCGTGGTGATCTTCGAAACTTCGACGATGATATCGCCGCAGGTTCAGGTTGGCACGATCGTTGACGTTGGCGGCTGGGGCGGTGCCGCCCCTGGTTCTCAGCTGAGATCTGCAAGGCGCCATTGCACATAGACTGCGATTGGCCTATGAACCGTGAGTCACGCGCAGCAACCCTGATGGTATCGGTCGCTTCGGCGACAACGACGACACTTCCGGTCTTTCTGACAGGGGCACTTGCTGTCGTGATCCGTCATCATCTTGGACTCAGCACTACCGAGCTTGGCCTGCTTGTTTCGACTTTCTTTCTCTCATCGATCCCCCTCTCGCTGTTGACGGGACCGCGAGTTGGACTTCTCGGGGTTGAGCGACTGATGCGGGCGGCGGTAGGGGCGTCGGTGATCAGCTTGTTGACCATTGCGGTTATCGACCGCAGTTTCCTCTCGATTTTGGTATCGCTCGTTTTAGCTGGTGCCGCGAATGGTGTCATGCAGCCGACTGTGAATCAGTTTCTTGTGGGCCGCACCAGGATCCAGGGGCAGGGGTTGGCATTCGGCATCAAACAAGCCGCAGTGCCACTTTCCACCTTGCTTGCTGGACTGGCAGTTCCACTGGTGGCACTCACGATCGGCTGGCAGTATGGCTATCTCGGTGCTGCCATCTTCGGCATAGTTGTGCTCATCTCGATACCACCGGCGAGCGCACAACGAACTCGGGATGGGGAACCAACACGTACCCGGGTAGTTCTCGCACCCTTGGTCATTCTCGCAGTGGGTATGGCCTTTGGCGCGGGTGCAGCTAACGCGATGGGAGCATTTCTTGTCACTTCGAACGTACACAGCGGGCTATCGCCAGGGACCGCCGGCTATCTCGCTGCACTCGGAAGCGCGAGCTCCTTTTCGACCCGGATTCTTTCAGGCTACTTTGCGGATCGGCGTAAGGGCAATCACCTGAGGGTTGTTGCGGCGATGCTGATGCTTGGCGCTGTTGGGTATGTCTTGTTGTCTGTTCCGGGCCACGAATTTATCGTGATTGGCGTCATACTCGCCTACGCTGCGGGTTGGGGTTGGAATGGAGTGCTCAACTTTGCGATAACCAAGACTCACCCCGGCGCAATAGCCCATGCGACCGGAATCACCCAGGCTGGCCTTTACTGCGGGTCGCTCCTTGGTCCGTTGTTGTTCGGCATTCTCGTCGATCATATGGGCTTTGGCGTCGCGTGGAAGGTGAATGCTGTGTTTGGAGTTGTCGGGGGCCTGGCGATGTTGCTGGGCAGGAGGGCTTTGCGTAATGAGCTAGCCCGGCGTGATGCTTCGAGCTAGCCGGGTAGTACGGTAGTCGACGAGTTGCGGGGTGTTGGCTGGCCCTACGGATGTTGCACACCGTGGTGATCCACCTGAAGTTCGAGGAGTCCGAGCAATCTACTGAACATGGCGGAAAGGCTCACGTTGACGAAGAAGTACACGCCAGCTCGAGCTATCGCAAAGCTGACAGCAGGCGATCGTACGTCCAACGAGGGCAGGACAGCGTGGAGCTTTGCTATCATTTCGACCCTCCGGCAGGGGCAGACGAACGAGTGCGAGTAGATGTTCCTAGTGACGGCGACCGATCCAAGAAGTTCGAAGTACAAAATTGCAGGCGAGAAGACCATCAGGGCTGCACTGATGCCCGCGGTGACTACGTCAAAGCAGATCGCATTGGACGGCTCTCCAGATTATATGTTCGGCAATCGCTTTGGAATTTTCCCGCGAAGCACCTTTTCAAGCGTCGAATGATCTCCCGTTTGGGTTCGGCGTCCCCGCAAGTTCTGGTCAAGCCACATGCTGGAGGCGAGCGATAGCCGTCGCAGGTGATGCGGCATTCGCCTGACGCAATCTTCTCGATAGCGGTGCGCCTTCCCCAAAGAAGCAGGCGAGGTTCAGCTTGCCTGCCCGCCAGGCGGAGGGAAGATCTTGGTCCAGCTTTGACCGGCCGTCGTCGTCCCCCACAACGTCGGACTCAGGCGATGTCCTGTGAACGATTGGACAGTAAGAAAACCAGCGCGGAGCGATACAAAGCAGAGTGAGGATCCTCCGATCGCAAATTGGGGAGGGTTGACCGCAGCAACGGTGTGGAACTGGCGTCCGCCGTTGGTGGTGAGCTGAAGCGCTGCGCTCGTTTCGCTCTGGTTGGTGACAAGTCGATAGGCATCCTCAGCACTGATCGGTGCGAGGGAGTCGTCACCAAATGTTCCCGATCGCTCCCAGAACTGAGTGAACGTGCCGGTCAGGGTTGCGGCGTGGAGGTCGCTGATCATCATCCCGGTGGGGCACGTTGCCCATAGCGCAGGTTTGCGAATTACGAGCGTGCAGGCGGTGACCCCGACAAGTGCGGGTCGAACGAGGTCGGCATACGGCGCGTCGCCATGCTTACTCAGGTAAAGACGCGGATAGGCAGTTCTCGGCCCCGTTGGGTCTGCGAGGACCGCTACGGTCGATCCTTGGGCAGCGAGCGATGGCTGTTCGAGAAAAGGATAGGGTTGCGTAGGCACAGGTAGCGGATTCAACTCTCTCTGGTCGGTCGAGAGAGAAATACGCATGAGCTCATAACGGGAGCAGGCTAGGGCTCCTTCACGGTCAGAGCAATTGCCAGTGAGACTGACGAGTGCGTGCGATGTGAAGGTCGCCTCCAAGGACAGCTGAGGTGGGTCTGCGATCAGATGCCATCGAATCCCACCATCAGTGGTGGCGAAGAGCCGGGTAGCGATGGAGCTGTGTGCGTAGCGAGTGTACAGGGCAAAGCCATCATGGTCATTAGCGAACGCAAAGTTCGAGAGAATGGTAGCTCCATGAACCCTTTGGTAACCGATATTCGGTAGTGTGATGGTCTGCCATCGAGTGGTAGCGAGTGATGAGCTCAGCGGACTGGTCGCGATAGCGCTGCAGGTAGTACTCCCGCAGTGGTCGTGTCCGACGACGATCACCTCTGAACCATCGGTTGTGGTGAGTGCCTGGTCAGCATGGAAGGTTGGTGAGATTCCCGCCGTTGCCTGTCCGATTACCGTTGATGTTGAACCAGCCACTCGATCTGGCGTCGGTGATGACGTGTCGGCAGGTTTCGAAGTGTCCGACGATGCGGGGACATCGGTGACCCGAGATCCGCAGGCGCCAAGCAACAGCGAGCTAAGTATCACAAGTGACCATTGGGCCGATCGATAATGTCGTCGCCATAGCACAGCGTCAGTCTAGATTGAAGGCGTTCTACTACCTATGACACATCAAACAGCGTGTGGGAGGCTTGGCGACCTGCTGCGATATGTCGCAGCCGAGTCTGTCAAGCAGGTGCGATGTCGGGGTGTGCTGTGTAGGCCCAAGGAGTTGCGAGAGGCGTTCCCGACACTATCGACTTGATTGGTTACCGACACTGACCTGCACGAGGATGGCAGCTGCCGCATTTTCAGTTGCGGTGAAAGAGCTTATTACCCGTAGAAAATGCGGCTAGTATTGCTCCTGCGGCATCGGTCGTTCGCGTGGATGTTTCGAACATGTACCGATGTCGATCTGGTGGATGCCTGGACCACGATGGCGAGGATTACCCAAGCACCGGGGCATCAGCGTTTTCGAGGTGGCTTCGCGATAAAGAGCGCATCCACAACCCGTGCAAGAAGTCTCATCGTGGCAAGCAAGGCAAATGCAGCCGCGGGTACCCCAAGGGATAACTCTGCTCTCAGGAGTGACCCACCGGTTAGGGGTGAGTAGTTGCCAGAAGCCTCAAGCTCTCGACGCTGCCGTCGAAGGCGTAGTTCACCGATCAACGCCATGGCCCCAAGGACGATTACGAAGAGGCCGAGGTAGCCCAGCACGCTTGGCGGCAGGGGAGCAAGCAGGAGCACCAGACCTACACCGAACAGAAGCTCGGCTGGCCTGTCAGCGAGGAGACGTGACCCGAGCGGATTTCGTCCAGTCTCTGGCTGGTCCTTCCGGCGCGTATTTCTCGGATTGGCGTGAGCCGATCGGTACTCTTGTCGCCGCTGGCGATTCGAGATGCCAAGCGTAGCGTCATAGGCTTGACGTGCTGAGGGGTCAGAGAGGGTGGCATATGCATCGCTGATGAACTGAAAGATTGCTGCCGAACCGCCCTGGTCAGGGTGCACTTGTTTTGCCAGGCGCCGGTAGGCAGATCGGATCTCTTGTGGTGTTGCGTCAGGGGCGACGCCGAGAATCTCGTAGTAAGTTCTGTCGCCCGCCTGCGCCATGGGCTGATTCTACACCCTTCGATTACTGCAATACCCCACCCTCAACAGCACAATCTTGCGCAGCCCATGTCAGATGTGGCGATGCCCATATCGCAAGCCGTCTGAGCTCGGCCTGGTGGTACAAGTTCCACGAAGAGACCTCTGCCCGTACTTGGCCACGGACGGTGTGGCTTGCGCCTCAGAATTTGTAGGGGCTTAGCAGGTTGGGATAAATGATGTAACTGTGATGCCTGCGAACTCAAGGGCTAGTCGGATCTGTTGCGACAGCGCGGCTGCACCGTCGGTATCACTGTGCAGGCAGATCGAGCGCGCATCAAGCCTGAGCACCTTGCCGTCGCTGCTGGTGACCGTACCATCTCGTGCCATTTGCAGCGCCCTCTGGACGACCTCATCCGGGTCAGTAATCACGGACCCAGGAATGGTGCGGGGTACCAGTCGCCCATCGTCGGTGTAGGCTCGGTCTGCGAAGCCTTCAGCGATAGCGCAAATACCGAGTTCTTGCGCGACCTGCATTGCCACAGAGCCTGGAAGCGTGAGCAGCACGAGCCGAGAGTCGATGGTGGCGATGGTCTCCACCACCGCACGGGCCTGAGTATCGTCATAAGCGATGCGGTTGTAGAGCGCACCGTGAGGCTTGATGTAGGAGACGGTTGTCCCGTTCAACGTCGTTATTGCCTTGAGCGCGCCGATCTGGTACGCAAGATCACTCTTGAGTTTCGCCGTGGAGATATTGAGCTCTCTTCGGCCGAATCCCTCACGGTCGTAATAGGAGACGTGGGCTCCCACCGTGACGCCGTACTCGGAAGCGTTTCGAACGGTTTCGCTCATGGTCTCGGTGTCGCCTGCATGGAATCCGCAGGCGATGTTCGCACTCGAAACCACGCTCAGTATCGCTCGATCTCTCGCCATTTGTGCCATAGTCGAGCCTTCGCCAAGGTCGCTGTTGAGATCAATTTTTGGTGTGCCCACGGTCCGAGTTGCTCCTGCGCCAAGCGTTGGGGACATTCTAATCACCCTTGTTCTGCCGTGAGAGCGACAATAATCAGCGTTCTGGGATCACCTGGAATGAGACTCGTGTGCCCGGTGCAGCCTGAGCACAAGCGGCAACGTCGTCAGGACCAACGACTCCGATGACGGGGTACCCGGCAGTGGTCGGATGATCGGCGAGGAAGATGAGCGGGAGTCCGTCGTGGGGGACCTGCACCGATCCGGTTACTATCCCCTCACTTTTGAGTTCTCTTTGGTCTCGCCTGGTCAGGTGTGGCCCCTCAAGTCGGAGCGCTATGCGGTTACTCATCGAAGACACCTGCCATGACTTGGTGGCGAGATCCACAAGAGCCGACTCGGTGAAGTAGTTCTCCCTCGGCCCGAGGCGCAAGTTTAACCGGATCTGGTCAGTTGGCTCGGGATATGGTGCAAAGTCGACCAGCGGTGCCACGCCGAAGGACTCTCCGAGAGCCAGCACCTGGCCATCTCTGACGGGCTCTGGCCCCAAACTCGAGAGCAGGTCGGTGGATCGGCTCCCGAGATCGGAACTCATCTCGATACCACCGTTGAATGCGACGTACGTCCTTACCCCAGCCGTTGGTGGGCTGAACTCGAGTACCTGCTCCCGACGCATCACGATGGGCATCGCCCACGCTTCCTGTCTTTCATCGAGCGAGAGCTGTACTCTCGCGCCGGTGACGGCTACTACACAGTCGGTCAGGGCCCGGAAGCTGAACGACGAGAAGGTGACCTCAAGGACCGCGGCGTCATTTGGGTTTCCCACCAGTCGGTTTCCCAGCAAGAGGGCTGGCCGATCCAGGGCACCACTCGGTGGAACTCCGAGATGCGCCAGACCACTGCGTCCGAGATCCTGGATCGTCGTGAGTGGTCCTGATCTGAGCACAAGAATCTCTCTCATAAGGTCAACTCGTTGCTCGGACAAAGCGTACTCGGGTGCCGGGCTGGAGCAGTGTCGGCGGATCCTTCGACGAATCCCACACTGAGGTTTCAGTGTGTCCTATGATCTGCCAACCCCCTGGAGAGGACCGGGGATACACGGCGCAGAACTCATCGGCTAGAGCCACTGCGCCGGCTGGCACCGATGGCCTGGGGTTGTTTAGCCTTGGGACTTGGAGCTCGTCCGGGAGTCCCGAGAGATACGTGAATCCAGGTGAGAATCCACAGAAAGCACTCATAAAGGTGACCCCACCATGCGCCGCAATCAGCTCGGACGGCGATAGGTTGCAAATCTTAGCGACGTTGTGGAGGTCATCGCCGTCGTAGATTGTCTCTAACTCTACGAGAGGACCCTCAGTTGGGAAGGCTCGAAAGCGCTTCCAGCCTGTCAGCTCCGTCGCAGCGGCGTCTGGATCACTGATGCCGTCGAGAAGTATGGTTCGCGCTGCAGGCACAACGTCGACGATGTCATGATGCCACCCGCCTTTGCGGCGTTGTTCGATCTCAGCGTAGAGCCCGAGCACGGACTCTAAATCTTCAAGCTCGATGAGAAGCGCGCGCTCGCCAACCGGAAGGATCTTCACCAACTGAGAATCCTATCGGGATTGGATTTTGAGGGTACACTTTCACCTGGCGAGTTTTGCGATCCACGAGGACCCGTAGGGAGCGGGGCGAGGTCAGCGGTGGGGCATGAGTAGGTTCGTGCGGTCATGGCTTGCCTCTTGATAATGTGATGGCTCTGATGGGCAAGGAGCATCGGTAACTACCCCAGAGTCAAATAGGTCTTTTCGATTAACCGGTTATAGGTGCCGTACTACGAAGAGGTCTCTGAGGTGGGCAAATTCTCGAGTTGGTTGATATGGCGAGTAAGGGCCTCGATGACGCGCCTGTGACGCTCGACTTCGGCGCTCCAGTCGC
>JAKAQR010000085.1 GCA_021819725.1 Actinomycetes bacterium | reverse complement strand
CAACGGACAGGCGAGTGATCTCTCGACGTACGCAACCAGTCCAATCTGGTCGGTGGTCGATGGTCCATGGAAGCTCTCGAGCTTCACCACCGCTGGTAAGGCCGTCTTCGTGCCGAACCCCAGCTACTCCGGACCGGTCAAGCCGAGCCTCTCACAGTTCGTCGAGTTGCCCTTCACCCAGGCCTCGGCTGAGTTCAACGTGCTTCGCGCTGGCAATGGCGCGATCACCTATGGTTACCTGCCGGTCACGGACCTCTCGCAGAAGTCCTACGTCGAGTCGATCGGTTACAAGGTCGAGCCGTGGATCGACCTCGGTTTCGACTACTGGGTCGAGAACTACAACAACCCGACCTATGGGCCACTGTTTCAGCAGCTCTACTTCCGCCAGGCGCTCCAGCACCTCGTCGATCAGCCCGCTTGGATCAAGACCTTCCTGAAGGGCTACGCGGTTCCGAGCTACTCGCCGGTTCCACTCGCTCCGTCGAATCCCTTCGCCGACGCGAACTCCAAGACCAACCCCTATCCCTACTCGGTCTCGGCCGCCAAAAACCTGCTCACCTCCCATGGGTGGAAGATGGTCAACGGCGTGATGACCTGTGAGAGTCCGGGTACGGGTGCCACCCAGTGCGGCAAGGGCGTCGCCAAGGGCCTTGCGCTGAACCTGAATCTCCAGTACGCCTCGGGCAACACCTCGGTCACCCAGGAGATGGACGCATACCAGTCAGCCGCCAAGCAGGCCGGTATCAACATCACCTTGAGTTCGGCGACCTTCGACACGGTCATCACCAACGCAGCGCCGTGTAAGCCGACACAGGCCTCGTGCAAGTGGGAGATGGAGAACTGGGCCGGTGGCTGGGAGTACAGCCCGGACAACTACCCATCCGGTGGTGAGCTCTTCGGTACTGGGTCTGGCTCGAACTTTGGTAGTTACAACAGCCCAGAGGCCAACAAGCTGATTGCGGCGACGCACACGTCGTCCAACCCGCAGGCCGCGCTGAACGCCTATCAGAACTTCATGGTCCAGCAGCTCCCGGTTATCTACCAGCCCTCGCCTGATTATGCCATTTCGCTGATCTCGAACAAGCTCGGTGGAGTGACCCAGAACCCGTACCTGGACCTCACCCCTGAGACCTGGTACTTTACGAAGTAACCTCGACGTTTCAGTAACGCGATAGGTTCACGATGACTGATGGTCCCGAGCGCTAGCAACTACGCTGGAGTTCGGGGCCATCACTTATCATTGATTGTTTGTTGTTAGAGGGGACGCCATGGTTGGTTACACCATCCGCCGAATTTTGCAGTCCATTGTGGTGCTGGTTGGCGTGTTGATTATCATGTTCATTCTGCAGTCGCTGTTGCCCGATCCCGCGCGAGCTATCGTCGGCGTGCACGCTTCGCCTGCGGTGGTTCATGCCTTTATCGTGCAAAACGATCTCAACAAGCCCTTCTACATTCAGCTATGGCACTATCTCTACGAGATCGTCTGGCAACACACGCTCGGGACCTCCTATAAGCTCAACGAGTCGGTAGGCTCCATCCTCGAACGTGACGCGCCGAAGTCGTTTCTCCTGGTCGGTGTCGCGCTCTTGATCTCGATCGTTGTGGCGGTTCCGATCGGCATACTCCAGGCGGTGCGCCGCAACAGGGCGAGCGATCAGGGGATCACTGCCATCTCATTCATCCTGTACGCGATGCCTACCTTCTTCCTCGGTGAGCTTCTCATCCAGCTCTTCTCCGAGTACTTCCACGTCTTTCCCGCAGAGGCACCCCAAGGATCCACGGTGGGACAGATTCTTGCCCAACCGACTGGACTCATCCTCCCGATCGCAACGCTGGCTCTGGTCAACTTCGCGGGCTATTCTCGCTTCATGCGCTCCTCTGCCATCGAGTCCCTTGCCCAGGATTTCATCAGAACCGCGCGGGCTAAGGGGTTATCCGAACGCGTGGTTCTCTTCAAGCACATGCTGAGAAACTCGCTGATTCCGATCGTGACCCTGATCGGGTTGACGCTGCCCGCAGTGCTGACGGCCGGCCTTATCACGGAGTTTCTCTTCAACTTCCCGGGGATCGGCTCTGACTACATCACCGCACTCACCAGTCAGGACTACCCCACGGCACTCGGGATCACCTTGATCGTGGCGATCTTCACCGTTTTAGGTAATCTGCTCGCTGACATCGCCTATGCGGCCCTTGACCCGCGCGTGCGTTATTGAGTCAGGAAGGAATCGTTTTACTGTGTCAATCACCGAAGATCTCAACCCAGAGCTTGAGCGCGAGCTTGCTGCGCCTTTTGCGAGTACGCCAGGTGCAAGCGTCCCGGAGGGTGGCGATGTAACGGGTTCAGGCTCGGCCTGGCGTCTTATCGTTCGCTCGTTCTTCGATAATAAGTTGGGTATTCTCGGTGTATCGCTCCTGGTCCTGCTGTTGCTTTTCAGCTTCGTCGGGCCGATCTTCTATCACTCTGACACGACGATAGCCACCTACAACATCAACCTTCCACCGGGACCTGGCCATCCACTGGGTACCGATCCGAGTGGACGTGACGTGCTGGGTCGCCTCATGACCGGCGGACAGGATAGCCTGATCATTGGCATTGTGTCGGCGCTTGTGTCTACGATCATCGGCACGCTGTGGGGTGCGATCTCCGGCTTTTTTGGCGGGGCGGTCGATACCGTGATGATGCGTATCGTCGATGTCTTGTTGGCGATCCCAACGATTTTCATCCTCCTGTATCTCGAGACTATCTATCACCCGACGGTGCTGTTGTTGATCATCACGATTTCGGTGGTCTCTTGGCTGACCGCCGCCAGGCTGGTCAGGGGTGAGACGCTGAGTTTGCGCACTCGCGAGTATGTGCGCGCGGTGAGAATCATGGGTGGTGGGCGCTTCCGCACTATTGTCCGCCACATCATTCCCAACACCATTGGGGTCGTTGTCGTGCAGGCCACCTTCTCGGTCGCCAACGCGATCCTCATCCTCGCAACCCTTGGTTTCCTTGGTTTTGGCCTCGCACCGCCTGCTGCTGACTGGGGATCGATGCTTTCAGGCGGCGTGAATTATATCTACGATGGCTATTGGTGGTTGATCTACCCGCCAGGAATCCTCATCGTCTTGACCGTGCTCGCGTTCAACTTCATCGGCGACGCGATGCGTGACGCCCTTGAGGTCCGCTTGCAACGCCGTTAAGAACAACTGAGATCTGGGAAGCATCCAAGGCTAGCGTGCCCACTAACCTATTCGCATTGTGACTCATCAACACCAAAAGAAGGTCGTCAAGTCCTCGAAGCTGCGACGTCGCCGCCGGATCGTGACAGTACTTGCCGGGTTCATCGTTCTGGTGCTCATCCTCGGGATCGGGGGTTATGTCTATGTGCACTATCGTTACGGCCAGATTGGTCGGGTCAATGTCAATGGGTTGACGACGCAGGCCGCTGGCGGAAAGCCGGAGAACATTCTGTTAGTCGGGGACAACAGTCGCTGCGCCCTCAAGAAATACTCCAGCTTTTACCAGAAGCAACATAGCCATTTCGGTACGTGTTCACAGGTCGGCGGTGGGCGCAGCGACGTCACCATGGTGCTTCACCTCGATCCTGCCAAGCATACGGCCTATCTGCTTTCGATTCCCCGTGACCTTTGGATGCCAATGCCCGGAGGTCATGGGCTTCAATTGCGCGTGGATGACTCGTTGAACTCCGCCGAGGACTCCTACCTCAATTTGAAGTTTGGGCCAACCATGCTCGTCAAGGCGATTCAGCAGGATCTTGGTATCCCTATCAGCCACTATGTTGAGCTGAACTTCTACACCTTTGAGCGTGTGGTCAATACCCTCGGTGGGATCACCATCGACTTCCCTACGAAGCTGAAGGACTACTACTCGGGACTCAACATCACACATCCCGGCTGTCAGCACCTTAACGGGACGCAGGCCCTTGCCCTGGTTCGAGCCCGCCATCTGTACTATTATGACCCCAGCACCGGTACGTGGAAGTATGACGGCACGGGGGACCTTGGAAGAATCCAGCGCACCCACATTTTTCTTCGTGTGCTCGCTTCGGAGATCAAGGCCTCGGCACTCTCGAATCCCCTGAATGCCAACGCACTTTTGGGTTCTATCCTGCCGGCCCTCAAGCTGGATCAAGGCTTTACGCTGAGCGACCTCGTTTCGCTCGCTCTCACCTATTCCCACGTCAATCCTGGTGCCATCCCAACGACGACGCTGCCGGTAATCATCCCGAATGGTACCTTCCACGATCTCGCTAATCCGAGCAATTATCAGGCTCCCGGATCCATCGTGCTCCCCTATCAGCCCAATGATCTCACGCAGATCTCGAAGTTCCTCGGGTCCAGTGCGACGAACTACCAGGCGGTCAAGCCAAGCTCGGTGACGGTGTCGGTGCGCAATGGCTCTGGCGTGAATGGTGAGGCCCAGCAGACGGCCACGGCGCTGCACGCGCTTGGATACAAGATCCAGAGCGTTTCGAATGCCACCTATGCCGGTAGCGACTCTGAAGCGGTCGTATCGTACCGTCCAGGGGACCTCGCCATGGGTGAGAGGGTCCTCTCCTCGCTGACGGGCCAGGCTATTATGGCCCAAGGGCCGAGCTCACAATCCGCCGATGTGGTCCTCACGACTGGATCAACCTTTACGGTTGCGACACCACCGTCGAGTGCATCGAGCTCAAGCTCATCGAGCTCAAGCTCAGGTTCGGCGAGCAGCGCTCAAAGCGTCACACAGCTCGCCAACACCAACCTGTGGAGTTCATCTGAGCCGGTGAGTTGGTGGGATCCCAAGGCCTGTCCGTCCAAGTAGTCAAGTAGTGTCCTTGTTCTGTCTTGCCAAGGTCGACCAAGTCTGCCGATCTGGCACACACTTGGCGAACTAAGCCCCCACAGACCAAGGGACGAACCAGTGCTTGGGACCTCTCAGCTGAGCGTCGCTGGCGATTCTCCGGTTCGCTGGCGTGCAGATTTGCTAGTGTAGGTGATAATGGTCATCCGGCACCGAGGGGTTGTACTAATTGGCGGTACTCTTGTATCACTTGGGTTCGCGGCGGTTTTCGGTGGCTCCTTGGCCTGGCACCTGTGTGGGTTTCTCGCTGTGCTGTGCGTATTACTCGGTTACAGCCAGCTGGGTCCACTTTCGGGCGTTCGCGTTACTCGAACGGTAGCGCCTGGCCCGTACTACGCTGACGGACGGCTCGATGTCTCTTTGACAGTGGTCGCTACACGCTGGCCGTGGCTGCATCTAGTAGTCACGGATCGTCTTCAAAGTGCCCAAGGAGAAGCTGAATTTCGTTTCGTGCTCACCACCATCGGGAACCGTGTGCAGAGCATCAACTATCGCGTTCCGGACCTCTCGCGTGGTTCACTCGAGTTCACCGATATCACGTTGTCTACCGGCGACATTTTTGGCGTGTTCGAACGAACACTTCACGTCAATGCCGAAGTTCTGTGCCTTCAGATTTGGCCCAAGATCGTGCCGTTGCGCCGTGACGAGGTAAAGAGCTCTCTTTGCTGGGAAGGTCGACCTCTGCGTTTGCGTCATTCCCAGAGGGAGATCACCCAGCTCCAAGGCATCCGAGAATATGTGCCAGGTGACCGTCTCTCCCACGTGCATTGGAGGACATCGGCTCACACCGGCGATTTCAAGGTCAAGCACTTCGAACCAGAGGACCCGGAGGAGTTCATCGTTGTCCTTGATGCATCACGCTACTTCTCAGCACTCGATTGGGAGCTTGCGGTTTCGATCGCAGCATCGTTGGCCCATGCAGCGTGTCGTTCGCAGCTACCGCTACGCGTCGCAGCGCTCGATGCGCCTTTGGGTCGTGCGCCATCCTCCGCTGGTGGGGGCGCTCTCTTCAAGATGATGGACTTCCTCAGTGGCTTACCGCATGGTGGAGAGCATGATGAGGCGCTTCGCTGGGGTCACAACATGCTCGTTATCAGCACAAGGGAGCGTCGGGACGCTTGGCAGGGAGTGGCCATGACCTTCGTCACGGTGGGTGCCGGGGGTGTTACCAGCCTCTCTGACTGGCGAACAGCTCTGGGTTCGATGCACTCGAGTGAGCGAGTACGCCGTTGAAGAGGTCTCCCTTGCTGGGTCTATGGGCATGCGCCCTCTTGTGGCCATTTGTTCACTCCGGAGGGTATCCGGATGCCTTCTTCCTCAGTCTCACTCCCGTGCTACTTCAGGCGGGAGACCAGTGGCTCCACTGGTCGCTTCGGTATCTGCACTGGTCGGTGGTGCTCTATCTCGAGCTATGCCTCGCGTGGGGGCGCTGGGTCCCACTTGGGGCTATCGATGCTGCGTTTCACGGCGTCGTCCATCAACTGCTCACGCTCTCTCCAAGCCAGTGGACCCAGATCAGCGCCCACGTCGCTACTCCGTTCGTGTTGCTAGGTTGTCTGGTGGGTTGGGGGATATTTCGTGTCTGTGACAACTACCGCCGCGTCGTAGCCCTCTTGGTGATAGGTGTCGTCATGATCTGCGTCGGTCATGCGCTATGGAATTTGCCAGCCGAGTTCGCGCTCGCAAGCTACCTGACCATCGGTCTCGCGCTCCTTGTTTGGGTTCACCGCCGCGAGTTCACGCGAGCTGGTGCCGACGTTAATCAACGAGGAGTCCTCAATACGCTGAGCGTGCTCGTGGTGCTGATCCCTGTGATCGTCGGCTTCGAGGCACCGTCGCATCCCCCGGTGAACCTTGGGGGACTGCTGTCGGGCTATCTCACCGCCTTTGGCACCAATACTGCGACGACGGGGTACGGAGCCGGTGTTACCGAGATCGATCATTCCTTGGTGCCGAACCAGGCTCCTGTCTTCGTAGCACATGCGAATGCCCCGTATTATTGGCAGGCGGCTACCTACACGACGTTCAACGGATTGAGCTGGTCAAACAGGGGGCCGTCGTCTACCTTTGAGCAGCTCGCCGGCGGGAGCGACGTCCCAATACTCGGTCCGTACTTCGAGGGCAGCCACACCGTGCGTGTCAACGCTACGATCACCGATCTCGCCAGACGTCCGTTCACGAGCCTTTTCTACACGGGAGCACCGCTGAAGTTCTCTCTCACCTCGATAGTTCACACCAGGTCGGGCCGTATCCTCGCGCCAGGAGCGAGGAGCTATACCGTCAGCGCTTTGGAACCCCTCTACTCTCCTGGGAGCCTCGACACTCGTGGTGTTGGAGTCGCCCCACAGGGCCTGCGCGCCGATCTGGAGCTGCCCGCAGGTCTATCCCCTCGGGTGGGGGAACTGGCGAGACGTGTTGTTGGAGCGGGAACCAGTGGAGCGTTCAACGTCGCGATGATGATCAAGCACTACCTGGATACGCATTACCGCTACTCCTATCAGGTTCACACATCGACGAGTGACATCGTCAACGAATTCCTCTTTGTGGGCCACCAAGGCTACTGCGATCAGTTCTCGACGGCGTTCATCATGATGATGCGCTCGCTCGGGATCCCATCTCGCTGGGTTGTCGGCTACGATCCAGGCACCTATGTCAAGAGCCTTGGTGGATACCTGATCCGACAAGTGGATGCTCACTCGTGGGCGCAGATCTGGATCCAAGGGGATGGCTGGGTCCCCGTGGATCCGACACCTGGCTTTCACTTCCCGCACTACTCGACCGTGGCGGCCACCACCAACGTATCACCGTCTCGCCCGAGTCCCACGCCAACCAGCCCGGTCGTCGCGCCTGCACCTGCTCCATCGTTGAACGCCCAAGCTCACCTGCGCAAGGTGTCCGCCCCAACGGTCTCTCGCAGGACCACTCAGCATGGCTCCAGCAACGTTGTGAGCGAGGAGTTAGCCGGCATCGGGGTGCTCCTTCTCGTCAGTGGCGCGATCGCCGTGTGGCAATGGCGCAGACGATCATCTCTCTTGCGTGATACGGTCAAGCAGTGGGCTGACCTACAACGTCTGTCACGCCGTAGCTTTGGGCCCAACTGGAGATCGGACAGTCCTCGGGAATGGGGTGAGAGCTGGACGAACCAGTTCCCCCACGACACTGCTATCGTCTGGCCGTTGGTGAGGCTGTTCG